>JBHELB010000051.1:0-59106 GCA_041859045.1 Candidatus Hydrogenedentales bacterium
GTAAGTAACCGCTGAACGCTCCCCGCAGGTCGCGGAGAGCACAGCAAACTGACCGGAGACGTTGATGGAACTGTTCGCCACAGACCTGGAAAGGCTGGCGTTTCTACTGGAGGCCGATGCGGCGCTGACTCTCGATCCCGATGGGCGCAGGTATCCAACACTATGATCTGCCCTTGGGAAGAAATGTGCTCTGGGCTGGAACAATGAATCAGGACGAGACAACCAAATCCCTCTCAGACAAGGTCCTTGATCGAGGGATTGTAATCAACTTCCCCCGGCCGACCACCCTTGAAAGACGCCGTCAGCTGAAACCGTTGGGCGATCAAGCTCCTCTGCTGTCTCGTAAACTGTGGGAGAGTTGGTGGTGCAGAGAAAGCAAATTCAACGACGATCAGATTTTGCCGTTCAAGGGTTTCATCGAAGACATGAACACCTCGCTGTCCAAGGTTGGCAGAGCTCTGGGGCACAGGGTGTGGCAATCCATCGAATACTACATGTCCAATTATCCTGATGTGCTGGAAGCTCAGAGAAACAACGATGACGCAAGCTTGGTCAAAGCGATGAAAGTCGCATTTGAAGACCAGCTTGTTCAGAAGGTTATGCCTAAGCTGCGTGGTATTGAAACCCGAGGCAAATCCAAATCGGACTGCCTTGATAAAATTCGAACTCAGCTGGTGAATGACAACTATACAATAATCGATGACTTTGATCTGGCTTGTGAGTTTGGTTACGGTCAGTTCATCTGGAACAGTGCCAATTACTTAAAAGATGATGAGGCTGTGAACGGTCAGGAAAATGCGGAGAACTGATAGATGGCGGAACCGCAGAAATATAAGCTAACAGCCAGACAGAAACGCATGCTGTCCGATTACCATCAACGTCAGCATGCAACTGCCCAGACTGTTGAACCATCCATCGGAGCTATTGATTCTGTCGAGTCTATTTACAAGGCATTAAACGGCAGGGATGAGATAAAGGCCAAGGCGCTTTTGATGCTGATGCTGCGCAGCTGGCTGACGGAAGTATCGAGCTTCGACCCTGTTTCCGGGCATGCCCTACATACCGGCATTGTCGATTTCTTGGATGATGTGGCGAAATCGTTGCAGGATGCGTCACCTGAGGGTGAGATAAAAGACCGTATCTATCGAATTGTATCGCACACGAAGGAAGCTGTTCTGGCAATTATGGAGCATACTCGGGATAAGATATTACGAGAGCATGCCATGCTGCCAATACATGCGGCAAGAGAGGTTGACAGCAACAGTGTTCAATGGCTCAGCCGTCAGCCGGGAAGAACACTCCGCGAGAAGCTTTCCGGTAAACCTTATATGAAGGCTGTCAGGCGGAGACCCAGTGTTGATACGGCAGAAAACCGACTATTAAGAGCTTTTCTATTCCGGCTGGAGCAGATTCTGATTGAAAGACAGAATGTTTTGTCTGCAGCGACAGAAGAGACCTGTGAGGAACTGCTTGTTTCCCTCCAACGCTGGCTTAGAACTGAAGATGCCGCTGAAATTGGCAATTGGGGCAATCTTCCGCCCAACAACACGCTTCTTCAGGATAAGCGTTATCGAAAAGTCTGGGATGGTTGGCTCTGGCTCCAAGCTATCGATGAGCAGATCACATGGGATAGCAAAAGAGTCCATAGGGATATCCTCAGTGTTATTTATTGGAATACGCTTTCCTTGCTCAACCATAGTGGTCGCTTTCGGACAGTTCAGCAACCGGTCGGTCTCGACTATGATAATTTTTCTATAGCCCCAGAATTACCCGTCCGAGGATATTTGTTTCCTGCGTGCGACGCAAAGATCAGGGGGAAGATTAAGTTCATAAAACCCGATAAGTCATTCGGGTTTATCACTTCTGATGATGGAAGAGACCTGTATTTCAATCCATACAATCTATCCCAAAAATTAGACATTAATTCACTATCGGCTGGAGATGAAGTTTCTTTTGTTATCGGCAGCAACCGACAGGGCGAATGTGCTGACGACATAACCCTTCCAGCAGGAATCATCCCTGTCGATTTCAATTTGACGGGGGATAAATGGAAGATACAAGTCGGTGAGGATAAGTATTTATTACAAATCGTTTCCGGGAAACTTGTTATTGAGCAAGCTCAGGGCGCAAAAAAGAAATTAAAAATAGAGCCAACAACTCTCAAAGAGATACCGAAGGCGATACTGTCATTAGTCACGGATGCTCCGTTTGAATACTCTGCGCCAACAAATAATCAAAGTGGTCCAATACGGATGGATAGCTCTGTTGTTGACCTGTGTTCTATCCGTCCGACCTTCACGAATAATACAGGCTCTCAGGCGCACCTGCCGTTCAGGTTGCTTCAGCAGCACTGGCCTTTAAATATTAATGGAGGGGTGGTAATAGACTGCGGTTACGCAAAATCAATCGCCCTGCATTCCGATATTGAAACGGTCAGCATGAGGAGCCTCTTTTCACATAGCTCAACACTACCAGATGCCACCAAAAGCAGTGCATCGATGTTTTTTACTAAAAAGTTGAGTGACTATATCAAGGCAGACAAGCTGACCTATCTTGTCCCTGATTGGGGCAATGACTTCGATCTGGAGGGAATAAGAAAAAGCGTCAATTTTTATTTTGATGAATCGACACCGCTTCCCAAAAGCATAGCTGCTATCTTTGCATGGCAATCATCGAAGAAATTTGTACAGGACAGAGTCCGAGAGAATGATTTTGTGCTGGTGGTTGATTCATTTGACGGCGGCATTTCAATAACCCCAGTTCAGGCAATATACCAAAAAGAGCTGGACGAAATATTGCCTGAGACACAAGGAATGAGCTGGGAAAGACATCCTACGGTTATTGTGCCAAACAGAGGCATTCATGCTGCCATGGCCCGCAATCTTGACCGTAATGGCTGCCAGACATCTGAAGAACTCCTCCATTTGTTCGGCTTCGATGGTTTAGCCAGTGATTCCGGTGAGGTGTCCTTTGTGAAGGAGGATCACTGGTATCACTTACCAGGTTCTATTCGGGAGGCTCTGACTCAGGATTTAGATCTCAACATATTATCAAACTACGCTATCTGTGACTGCCTGAACTCTACAAACAGGGATTGTCGTGGAGTTGGTGTCTTTATCCTGCCTCTTGAGGATACAATCAGGAAACCTGATGATGTGCGAAAGGATTACAAGTGGCTGGGGTCTGCATGGTCACCAATAAAAGGCTGCCAGACTTTAAACAGATGGCAGGAGGAAGTTGGTGACATTGCCCTTTGGCGTGATCATCTGCCTGAGCTGTCGATCAGAATTGTACGTGATGGGCACTTTGAAAATTTCTATCTGGTAAAAGATGCGACAGTAACACCGAAACGTGGCAGAACTGTGAATATACCAGTAGAAGAGTCATTTACTCTTCCAGCCGGACAAACGTATTACAGTTTTCCTCTGCAGCAGGGAGAAGGCAATAAAGAACTGCAGTTTGTTGCATACCTGAAGTCGCCAGCCTTCCCTTTAAAAAAGGCCACGGATTGCAAGCTGAAGATGACCTATACCTATGGAGCTGACGATCCATACGAACTGAAATTCATTCCGTTGGATTCTGCGGAAGCAGGTTTCAAATCTATTCGGGTTGAATGGCGCTCTGCATCAGATAGCGAAGCTGCTGATCTTGAAAACTTGCCGGTTCCAGATTTCCCTGCCCGTAAAAGCTGGTCCGATTTTCAAAAATTTCCGAAAGAAGACGGCAAGAGCTTCTCTGACCTTCTGGACTGGGTTGAACGGGACATGAAAAAGATTTCTGATATTGCACATTATGGCCGTGTCTCGGGAACTATCCCCAAGTGGATTGATAAAGGAAACAGCAATGTATTCTGTTTCATTGACGACGTGTTTATACACAAGTCATCGTTACGTTTAAGTTCTGAGCAGGAGTTACCTCGACCCGGAGACAGCCTTTCGTTCTATAAAACAGAAGGTGATCACGGAAAATTTTCCGCAGAGGATGTTGTAATTGGAAACTCTCAGCCGACTCGTTGTTTTTTGGCTAGTAGCCTCCGATTTCCTGCATTAACCATCTGGAATCATGGCCACTCCCTTTCAGAGTCAGATGTGCCTGACCATTTTAGAAACGCGATATTCGAAGGTACACAAAAGATCATTTCAATAATTGAGTCAGAAAATATGCCGGACACCCTTAAAGAGGAGCTTTTCTTCTTTCTGTGCTGTCTACATAAGGATGCCCCGGGGATTGTTGGTTCCAGGCTCCTTTATGCCGTGAAGGATAAAAAGCTTTTGCTGAGATACTACAAGAATATTGCTTTCGCCATCGGTAATGCCGAACTGCCATACCAACAAGAGCTGTTGGAGAATGTCATCGACCCCATTGATAATGAGGGCCTAACCAGATCCATTACTATGGAGGTTTTGTCGATAGCCCTTTGGCGTTCCAAAACACTGATCAACAAATTGACTAAAGAGGAGCTCGGAGCTTTATCCAGGAACTTATATGGCTGCCTTGAGTTCGACCTCCAGAAGGTTGTCAATGATGGGAAAGGATATCAGATAGCAACTCTCTGTAAGCACTTGGAGCTTCTTCTTGCTTTGCTGAGAAGCCGAGGGATTGAGGGCGAAGAGTTCAAAATGATTTTCGCCCCGGATAATGATCTGACCAAAAAATATGTGACCTTGGTAGATGATGTTTCCAGAATAGTGATCGATAGTGACATCGAGCTGAAGTCCCGAATCAGCCTTCAAATTGAAAAGCCGGAAATGTTCCACAACACACCTGACCTGCTATACGCATTGCGGATGTACCTAACGGGTGACTCTGGAGCTAATGCAATCTCGATTTCAGGGGTAAGTGATGAATAATCGGGAACCGAACCGGCGTCCGAAAACCGGATTCGAAGTTGTTGCGGCTGGACGCCGGGTATCCGGTTTTACTGCAAACCTGTCACCCTCGTCCGGTGCCGGGAAATCAGGGGAGAAATTCGTTTCTCTGGTCGGGTTGGCGGGAAGTGGTTGTGTGAGATGATTTCGGCGTTTATTATCAATGAGTTACGAGGAGCGCGGGCTCTGAGACTGATTTGCGGTAGGTCGTCGTTCCCTCCACCATTTCTCTTTTTCGTCAGGGAATTTTTCCCGGGCTGCCGATACGTCGTGAAACTCGATGGTAACTGGGGCCCAGTTTTCTGTTGAGCAATTCGAAGATGTCAAAAAGCGACTTTCACTCTTTCAGGTCGATCCTGATGGGATTCTCCGTAATGGGCTTGTACGCCTTCTCCTCTTCGGTCAGTTCTCTTTTTTCAGGCACCATGGACTCCTTTCAAACGAACTGGTTGCCATGCGATTTCCGTAAACATCCGGTAATGACGGCTCATGAAGAGGGATAAACCGGCGTTCGGGAACAGGAGCTTCAGTCGATCACCACATGCTCAATGCGGGGGCACTCTTTCTGGAGGCGTTCAAATACCTCCAACATGATTTTCACGTCCCTGGGGAATCTCTCCCGGGCTGCCAATACGCCATGAAACTCGATGGTAACTGGATTTTCGGAGAATCCCCAAGCCATGTCCCAGATCGCGTCCCAGTTCTCACCGCAGTCACCGGGGAGTCCCAGTTTTCTCTTGATCAATTCGAAGATATCAAAGCGCGATTGCCATTCTTTCAGATCGATCTCAATAGGATTCTCCGTGATTGGTTTGTAGGGCATCATTTCGTCGCTGAACTCGCTGTCCTCAGTCATGGCGTCTCTCTCCCGCTCACTTATGGTCCGATTTCCGTGAACATCCGATAATGACGGCTCATGAAGAGCAACAAACCGGCGTTTGGGAACGGGGGTGTCAGTCGATCACCACATGCTCAATCCAGGGGCACTCTCTCTGGAGGCGCCCAAATACCTTCAACATGATCTCCACATCCTCGGGAAATTTCTCCCGGGCTACCGATACGCCATAGAACTCAATTAGAACAGGGTCGGGACTGAATCCCCAGGCCAGGTCCCAAATCGCGTTCCAGTTCTCACCACAGAAATCGGGTAAACCCAACTTCCTCTTGAGCAACCCGAAGATGTCAAAAAGCGACTTCCACTCTTTCAGGTCGATCCTGATGGGATTCTCCGCAATGGGCTTGTACGCCTTCTCCTCTTCGGTCAGTTCTCTTTTTTCAGGCATCATGGACTCCTTTTAAACGAACTGGTTATAGCCCGATTTCTGTAAATGTCAGGTAATGGTCATCCGTGAAGAAGACCAACCCATCGTTTGAAAACAGAATCCTCTTCTCGTTTCGATAGCCATCAGTATAATCGACATCCGCCTCATACCACACTCGTCCAGGCGCATCAGGCAGTTTTCCTTTATCGTTATCGAAGACATCCCCGCCAATCATACGCGCGGGCAGAACCTCAGCCAGATTCCCTTTTTTTGAATCCCAGCCCAATCTCCTGGCTTCTTCCTTCGAGATGTAGTACTCGGGGAGTTCGCCATGGACCAGCAGCCAGTAGTCCGCGCCCTCTTCGCCTTTGTCGGTAGCATGTCCCGCCTGAATAAACGACAACGCCTCGAGTGTGCAACGGCAATTCGGGTGCAATGGCGGCCCGTCCGGTGGGTTCTCGTTCACGGCGTATATCGTGCCGTGACGCTCCCGGCACGCGGCGCAAGTTGCAGGCCCTAACCTGGCGCACCAGTTCTTCCAGCGCGTACTTTCTCGGGTGGGGCCGCCCGTTTTTGCACTTCGATCATAGGCTAGAACGATTTGTATCGCTCTCCCCAGACGAATGAGACTGACTCTTCCAGCCGTATCGACTCCACCACTTCCCGTCAATTGCGCCATCTGCCGGCCTTCTCCTTCTGTGCAACCTGCGCGCCACGACCGCGACGCCGTTGCATTTGTCAGGGGTATCCAATGCGCCCCTATAGACTGTGTTACCGCGTTTCACTCTCAGGGGTGTGCACTGCGAAAACCACTGCCTCAAAGGGAAGAGGGAATCCACGTCAATTTTGCTTCCTCTCATGCTGAGGGTGAGAAGCTTGTGGCGTGTTTGTAAGTGCCTAATTTTCAATATGTTACTCTGATACCAGAGCAAAGATAGCCGCCCGCGTGAGAAATTCGGGCTCTCCACCAGTCGTAGTTCGATTGCGTGCAACGCAGAAGAGGCAGGAGGGCTTCAGATCGGCATGTGTTCTATGCTCATTTCCCAAACGCAAGCGCATACATCCAAGATTGCGTCGGGACACACTGTGACCGCGATTCGTTTTGACGAAGATCAACGCGCGTCCGTTTTTGAGTGCTTCCTACAATCCGAATCCGGCCGCGCTTTTGTAGACAGGCATTTCCGAATGCGTCGATCATGAAGTGCGCTAGATCGGCGCTTCTTCGATCTCGGCAAACCGCGGGCGAAGGGCGCCTGCTTCGATGGTCGTATGCCGCTCGTGAGGAAGCACGTTGCGTGACCCGAGCAAGACCTCATGGTGGTTCACTTCGCGCAGAAACACCCACACGCAGCGGCCGTCGCTCTTGCTGGTCACCACGGGACGCAAATGGCGGCGCATATGCTGTCGGCCCGCGTGCGGGGTCACATGAAATTGGTGCTCCGTGCTGTTCACGAATCCCACAATCCCATACGGCCGCTTGGGAGTGTAATCCACCGCCGCCCCGGGAAAGGTCTGACATAATTTGTAGAGTTCCGCGGAGAGATTTCGCGTCGAGCAGACCGTGCTGCGATAACGCCCGTGCGCGGGGTCGCACACCACTATCTCGACTATTGCGTCGGGAAAATCTTGGTACAACCCTTCGGCCAGATAGGAGGCTGCCCGGTGGATGTCTTCGAATTCGGCATGCATGGCTCTGTCCTCGTGGCCATCCGCATCCGTGACGCGTCTCTCTTGCTCGCCGCTAAATTCTACCACCCTATCGCGAAAACACGCAAGACAATAATTTGTGGAAATAATGGCAAAACAGGGGTTGCAATTTTATGCCCTGTGTGCTATGGTCTCTATGACATCTAGGTGTTGGATGTAACTCATACAACCGGATTTCACAGTGGCGCGCTGAAAGAAAGCGCTAAAGCATTTTAAAAATGGCGTGGCCGTTTTCCGAGGTCTATCCCGCGCCATTTCTTGAAATGCGTAGCGCCAAGTGGCTACGGCTTTGCTTAACCTGCGCTAGGCGTGGGGACGCCAAACGCGACGGCGATATTTGCCGTGGGGAGTTCATCGACAGGGGCCTTAAGAGTCTATCGGAGGGGAGAACGTGTCTCTACGCAAGAGTGTAGTCGCCGCCCTGCTGGTGGTTTTTGTGGGAATGTTTGTCGCGATATACCTTCGCATGACGCCCGAGGAAACGCCCATCGCTTTTCTCCCGTCGCTGGCTTCACCGGCCGAGCGCAGCGCGTCGAGTCCCGGCGAGACAACCCAGCCGCAAGGCAATCAGAGCGCCTCTTCCGCTTCCAGCGAGTCGCACTACCTGATTGATGCCCTTCTTGGAGGGCGGATCGAGGAGGCGTCTCTCGGCGTTCAGCGCTTGCTGGAAGCGCCCCCGCCCAAAGACATCCGGCCCTTGATTGAGCCGACGGACGGCCCCCGGGAGCAGCACCCGGTTCATGGCAACACTCCTGGCCTTTCGCTCGTTTACCGCAGCTACATGGTCACCCCCACGGACGGCGCCGACATGAGATTTCTCGAGTGGATCGACCTCGGCGAGACGGAGAGTGTTGTGCAATCCGTTAACGACGACGGCTCGGCGGTACTTCGCTGTGTGACGCAAAAGCCTCTCACCGCAAGCATGAGTTTTCTCAATTACGACAAAGAAAAGACGGTCCAGTTTTCAACGTCCGAGACCCAGGTCACGAAGGGGAAAAACGGCGAAATACGGCAACGAAGCGATGTGCGGGTCGCCACGAGTCACGGGGACGTGGGCGTCTCGGTATCCGGCGCAAGCAACGGCTCGTTGATCTTCCCCGGGGGAAGCGTCACCACCGGATCGACATGGACCACGGGGGACGAGTCGGCTCCGCAGGGAACCTTTAGCACCTACACTTTTAGTGGATACGCCATGGTCGACGGGGTCCGCTGCATGACGATTGTCGAGCGCTCCAAGACCAGGGCCTCCGTGGATCTCCAGGCCAACACCGGCTCGAAACTGAATGTGCAGGTCAATATCGACACGGAAGGGGTTCACTATTTCGATCCAGAACGGCAGGTTCAGGTTTACAAGGATGTGATCGTGAAGCGCACGGGGATAGCTTCGGACAACGCCTCTCTGACTGAAAAGATCGAGTCGCTTTCCCCTCAGCAAATCTACCGAACGCAGTCTTACTTGAAGTCATATTCTGTCCGCGCCGATGGGTAGTGGCTTTCGGCATCGCCGCGACGTGCAGCGAATCAGGGTACACCGGGAACGAAGCGGTTCCGGAAGGGAGCGTGCGAATACAACGCACAGCGCATTCGCGATTCTTGCTCGCCAAATGGCGTCGCCGTTCGGAAGCAACGATTCTCCATCGAACAAAGGGAAGGAGGTGAAAAGAAATGAGCAACAAAATGGCCTTCGAAGTGCCCTTCTTGGTTGGGAGCGTTCCTCTTTCCGAGGAAGGCAGCCCGTGTGCGTCGGGATTCTCATGCGCATGCGGGTACTCTGGCTGCGCGGATAACTTCGATCCGGACTGCGGTGCCGGGTTGGCGATCTCCGCAATTGGCGCGATCGCCGGCATCGTTATCGCGATCGTGCCGACGAACGCGGCGCCAGGCTAATCTCGGGACCTTCTAGTGTGCTTGGCCCTCTTTCTCTTCGAATGGATGTTGCGGCGCGCGCAAGGGCGCTGTAAAGGCGGTTCGAATCGCGCGACAGCGTTGAAGGGCCGTTTCCCGAGAGGGCGCTTAAGGCAGGGAGCTAGGGCCAAGCACCTAGTTCACAGGATGGAAGGGAAGATTCTCTTATGAAACACGATGTGGCGGAAACAGAACGAATGCTGGACTTGACGCCAAGAATCCGAGCGGAAATTTGGTGCACCAACCCCGATGGAACGGTGCGCTTCTCGGATTTTTCGGGCCAATGCATCTTACTCAATAAACAAGGAGCCAGAATCTGGCGGTTGCTCGATCAGCGCCTCAGCATCAGGCAAATCATTGCCCGGGCCGAGCTGGACGATCCTTCCGGTCCTGCTTCATCCGCCCACGAGATCATGGGTTTTCTTCAGTACCTTCAAGAAGGCGGATGGGTATCGCTAGGTCTAGATGGAACCTGGAAAAATTCATTTTTCCAAGACGAAGACAACGGACAAACATGAACATACTACTGATCAACACCAGCAACATGCAGTATCGCGGCATCTTCCGCGAAAGAAACTCGTTGCCCCCTCTGGGGCTGTTGTATCTGGCGGCTATCGCCAAGGAACGGCTGGGGTGCGAATGCAAGGTCATCGACTTCGTCGTTCAAGATATTGGACGTCAGGAGCTAAGAGATCTGCTTCGTGAATATCGGCCGGGCGTGGTCGGCTTCTGCACCTATGCCGACAGTTGCGATCAATTGGTCGAAGTCGCCGAGTTTGTGAAGGCCGAGCTTCCGGAAACCACGACGGTCATCGGCGGCGTATTCGCGACGTTCTGTCACGAAGATCTCTTGCGGCGGCACGCCTGCCTCGACTTAGCCGTTTTGGGCGAGGGCGAAATCACGTTCGTCGAGCTGCTCGAGGCGCTGAACGCGGGAGGCGGTCCGGACGCCATCTCCAAGGTCGCTGGACTCGCCATGCGCTCCGGTGCGCAGATCGTCTGCACAAGCCCGCGCGCGCGTATTCGCGATCTCGACTCGCTGCCGTTCCCGGATCGCAGCCTCATCCAGCCCCTCATCGACGACATGCAGTACTCGTTGCCCTTTACCATCTCCACATCGCGAGGTTGTCCGGGCGACTGCATCTTCTGTTCGTCACGCGCCTTTTGGGGAAGCGCCGTCCGGAGACGGAGCGCCGCGAACATATTCGCGGAAGTGCTTCACCTCCACAAGACCCAGGACATGTATTCGTTCCATATCTGCGACGACACCTTCACCTCGCGCCCCTCCACGGTGGAGGAGTTCTGCAAGTTGTTGACCGAAGCGGAAATCCCCGTGAAATGGTCATGCGAGTCCCGCGCGGACATCGTCACTCGCGAACTCCTCGAAACGCTTTTCAATTCCGGGTGCAAGTCGATTCAGTTCGGGATTGAAAGCGGATACGACCACATCCTCAGCGCGATCGGAAAAAAGGTGCGGACCGAACAGATAGAGACCGCCGTCAAAATGGCCAGCGAGATCGGTTTCAAGGTGATAGGCTCGTTCATTCTTGGCCATTACCTCGACACCCGCGAAACCATGTTGGGGACGATCGACTTCTGCCGGAAACTGAAGGATCGCTACGGCCTCAGCCCCGCGTACGCGCTAAACACGCCATTTCCCGGGACCTATCAGAGGGAACACGCGAGCGACCTGGGGATGACCGTACACACTCAGGAGTATAGCGATCTTATTTTGTGTAAGCCGCACATTTCGACCCCCCACTTCAGCCAGCAAGATCTTCAGGAAATGTTTTTCATCGCCGCCGACACGCTCAGTTGATGAGGAGGAAAAATGCACGAGCACATGAAAATCGATAACTCGGTGATTCCCGGCGTCGAAAGCATCATCGGGAAAAAACTCCTGGCCCCTGCGCGGTTATCCCAGAAGCAGCGCGGCACCGCATGGCTTTTGATCCAAATCGATAGCGGGCATTGGATCCGGACGAACTCGACCGGCAAACGGCTTGTCGAACTCTGCGACGGCGTGCAAACAGTCGGCGAAGTCACCCAGACGCTCGCGACGGAGTACGGCATGCCGGCCCAACAGATACTTCAGGCGCTGCTACCGTTTATCCAAGGCGCGTTGGAGATCGGGTTTCTCCGGGACGTTGACACTCCCGCAAGGGCTGCGAGCGAAAATGTCTCGGACGCCCAGGAAACGCTGGAGCTTTGGCTGCATGTAACCAATCGCTGCAATATGGCCTGTCGCTTCTGTGTGCAAGGCGGACCGCGCGACGACGATCCTGGCGAGTTGCTAACTCTGCGGGACTACGAGACGCTTTTTGCTCAATTGAAGGACGTAAAGAATCTGCGAGTTAAATTCTCGGGCGGCGAGCCGTTGCTTCGTCCGGATTTTCCAGAGATCGTACGTCGTTGCCGCGAGATCACCGGTCCCGCTACGCGCATTGTAATTGTGACCAATGGAACGGGCGCATCGATTGAGATCTACTTGCGTTTGGCGAAAATTGTGGACCTGGTGCAGATTTCGCTTGATGGCGCTAGCCCGGAAGTTCACGACGCCATCCGCGGCGCTGGGAGCTTCAAGAAAATCATGGCGCTGCTGGATGAAACGAGCCAGGCTGGCTTGAAAAACATCTGGCTGTCCTTTACCCCAACCCTGTCCAATTACAAAGATATGCCGCGCATGGTGAACCTGTGCCTGCGCAAGCGGGTCTCGGGTCTGCACATCAACAAACTGATGCCCGGCGGACGCGCCAAGGAAGGCTATGAGGACATACTGGTCCCCAAGGAAGAGTTCGAGCGCATCGTCGCGAAGCTCTATGCGGAGTATCAGTCGCAACTGGGCTGGTCTCGAACCCACGTTTCCAAGCAACAGCAGCCCCCGCCGTTGGCGCTGGACCCCGCCTTCGAAAGCGCTTCCTCGGTTTCGCATCCGAACCGCGCGAGCGCGTGTGGATGGGGCCGCTTCATCGTAAGCATCGACGCCGGGGGCAATGTCTTCCCCTGTCCCTCGCTCAATATCCCCGAGTTTCGCAGGGGCAATATTCGGGAAGACGGTTTTTGGGCAGTGTACACGCGCCTTAAGCAAGACGTCGCGCCCATCGCGGTTGACGTGATTCCGGAGTGCGCGGAATGCGACATCCGCTATGTGTGCAGCGGAGGATGTCGTGCGCGCGCCTACCATCTTACCGGCGACGTCAAGCAAAAAGACCCTCAATGCAATTACGAGAGATACATCGACCGAATGTTCGAAGTAGCTCCCTATATCGTCACCAGCAACTCCTTCTTTCACCAGAAAGCGATCGAGCAGCATGCGGCGCGAGCCGGAAAGGACGCGCCCTCGCATGGGACATCTTCTTGAACTCAAAGGCGTCTCCAAGCACTACGCGCGAAACGGAGCGGTAGGACGTTTCTCCGTGACGGATGTGTACTTAGCGTTGCAGGCGGGCGATTTTGCCGTTATTTCCGGCGCTTCCGGCGCGGGAAAAAGCACGCTGCTGCTGCTTATGGGATGCTTGATTGCGCCGGATAAGGGAGAAGTCCTGTTCGACCAGCGCCGCATTTCGTCCGAAGACGCCGAGACCATTCTTCGAAGAGACGTGGGCTACCTCTTCCAAGACCGCAATCTCCTGGAGCACCTGACTGCGGAGGAGAACGTGGCGCTATCCCTGCGCTTCAAGCAGCCCATCGGCAGATATGCTGCGCGAAAAGAGGCGAGAGATCTTCTCTCGTCTCTTGGTCTTGAAAAGAAAGTCGCCCATAGGCCCGGACAGTTGTCCGGAGGAGAGCGCCAGAGAGTCGCCATCGCGCGCGCGCTGATCAAGAGTCCGAGGATTCTGCTGTTGGACGAGCCGACCACGAATCTTGACACGGAGAATGCGTCTATCATTGTGGACACCGTCCAACAGTATTCGCGCCAGCACAAACCCGTCGTCGCCGTCGTTTCACACGCGCCCGATGAATGGCCCATGGCCGACCGACGTTTCGTTCTTTCCGAGGGAACCATTGCCGAAGTCCCCGCCGACGTGACCGAAAAGTCGCCGCATGCAGATCTCGCGCGTGGAGGCATATGCCGATGAACCTGCACCTGGCCTGGATATTCATTCGGCGCCACCAGAGGCGACTCGCAAGAGGCGCGATCCTCCTCGTGATTCCATGCGCGCTGTTCCTGTGCATCTTCTCCTTCGGTTTGCACGAGTATTTTGGAGGAAAGGAAATTCCAAGCCTCATGCTCGGGGGCGCGCGAACCGATTCCGTCGCCTTGCCCTATGGCCCCCTCTCGCCTCAACTCTTCGAAGGTCTCGGGCCGCACGAGAGCGCAGCCGTAGTCCCGATCGTGTACCTGAATCTTCAGAACGTATACTCATACGCAACCCTTTCGCGCATTCGGTTCTCCGTGTTGATCGTTCCCGATGAGTTCATCACGTCTCGGATCTCGCCGCACCTTGCCGACGACCTTTTTCTGGAGGAAGGGAAATATCGGTGTCTATTAGGGCGTCAAGCCGCGCAGCTCTGGAACCTGACGAAGGACGATGTGATTGCGTTTTCACTGCCTCCCAATTTTCTTTTCGAGAAAGCCTCGCGCGGCGAGGAAGGCGAAGGCCGCTTTCGCGTTGCGGGCGTCCTGGAGAAAGATAGTCGCTTTCAATTGTTCGATGGAGCGGTGTTTATCCCCGCCTCCGCGGCAAAACACCTTTCCAACGAGGGCCTCATGTGGAATGCCGCGCTCTGCTACCTGAGCGATGCGGACAGTTATAACGCCTGGGCAAGCAAAGCCCCGTTGATGGGGCTGTCCGTGGTCATTCGCCGGCCTCCGCTGGTCGCCTCCGGGGTTAGCTTGATTGGACTTCTCGCGCTGCTGCTCTCCGCAGCCCTCAACACAGGCGTTATCGTCTCGGCCTTGGTGGCGGAAAGCTCGCGGGACTTCGGGATTCTAAGGTCGATGGGCGCGCGCCAGCGCGAACTCAAAACCGCCCTCGCCGTATGCGTTGTTCTCCTTCAGGGAGTCAGTTTGCTCGCGGCATGGTGCGCCGCGAATGCGGGATTTGCCGTGCTGAATCGCCTGCTCGCTCGGCAGAGCTCGTATCTCTTTCTGAACACGTACTTCAGGCTCGACGAAATGGCGCTCTCCGTGCTGCTGGCATGTGGAGCGATCAGCTCCATTCTCGCGGTTCTGGTGTGCATGAGGAAAATCCAGCGACTCGCGCCTGAGGACTTGATAAGGCAGCCCCGATGACGGCCGAGAAAATGCGTCTGGCGCTCCTGTGGACGTTTTACGTCATTACGTGCGTGATCTATCTTCCCAATGGCGTATCGTCAGCGGCCGGCGCCATCGCCGCGCTATGGCTCGTGTATCCAAATTCCGCAAGCGCCCCGTCGTCGTCCGGGCCACCCACCCGGCACTTTACCCTCGTGGTCGTCGGATTGCTCCTGTTCCCCCCCGTCATATTTGCGAGCCAGGCGATTCTGCCGCTCGCCCTGCAAAACGCGATGCAGGTGCGTACGGCGTACGGCGATTTCTCCATTCTCCCCAGCCCGCTCTACCTTGGTCTATACGTTGTCCCCGCGCTGGTCCTCCTGAAAAGGCGCGCGCGCGCCGCAGCCTCAGCGGATGGAGTTCCCATTCGATGGGAGCATGCGCGGCTGGTCCTGCTCAGCCTTCTAGTTATTCTTCCGGCCTGCATTACGCGGACTCAGAGGGCCGAACAATACGCGATGATGTGCGAAGAGATCTCGCGCAGCTACTGTTTCTATCTCTTCCTAAAATCATTCTGGTATAACGGCCTGTGGGAAGAACTATACTATCGCGGCGCGTTGCTCTCCGTGCTGACGGTTCGCTTTCGCCCACGCACCGCGGTGTTGATCGGAGCGACGGTATTCACGCTTCATCACGTCGATCTGCTTTACGGCCTGCTCGTCGGCACTAATCCTCATGTCCTGAAGGATCTCTTCGGCGTCTTTCTTCTCGGCGTAACGTGTGGGTATATCTATGTCCATACGCACAGGCTGGGGCCATGCATCGTCTACCACGGCGTTGTGTCCGGGTTCGGGTACCTCTTGGCATATCTCCAAAAACCGCCCGCTTTGCTCTGAGCGGATCTCTCCCAAAAACGGCAGGAACAGTTCGCATGCTGAAAATACAGGAAATCACTCGCGTATTCTCGGAAGTCGCCGATGCTTGCCGCGAACTTTACGCTTTTCGCCATTACTTCTCC
The DNA here is from genome assembly GCA_041859045.1 of Candidatus Hydrogenedentales bacterium. Lineage (GTDB taxonomy): Bacteria > Hydrogenedentota > Hydrogenedentia > Hydrogenedentales > SLHB01 > JBHELB01. The sequence goes on from JBHELB010000051.1 coordinate 15,958, forward strand.
AAGTGGCGCGCAAAGCTGATCATGCTCGTCATCTTGACTCCCCTCGGCGCGATTCCTGGCCTTATGGCCCCGTACATCACGAAATGCATTATCGACGTCGCGTATCCCGCGCGCGACTACCCGTATCTGTATTTTCTCTGCGCGTGCCTATTAAGTTCGGGAGTGGCCGCCATCCTGCTGAGCGTATGGGGCAGCTATCTCTCCGCGTATATCTCCAGCCTCGTAAGTCATAGGCTGGTTCTTGATCTCTACCGTGGGCTGAGTGCGATAGACCCCCACCACGACCAGCGACAAAGCAGCAGCATTGCCATCGAGCGGCTTGTGAACGACGCCCCCGCCCTGTCTCATGGCATCACCAACGCGCTTCCGCAGTTCGCCTCCATTGTCTTTGCACTTCTCACGGCCGCCAGCATCATGTCCACCATATCCCTTTGGATCACCCTCTTGGTCCTCGTCGTGCTTCCCCTGCGCTACGGCCTGACGCTCTATTTGGGGTACCACGCGCGGGCCTTGGGCCTGGAATACCGCAAGGTGAATGAGGATATGGTCTCTTTTGTGTCCGAATCGTGGGGGGGCATGTGGATCGAACAGATTTTTGGTCTGCGCGCGCATCGCCGCTTTATGCTTGGCCTGATTTTGCGGCGGCGCATCAACGTCATTATCGCATCCTGGCGCAACAATGCGCTTCGAGGCCAAACAGGCGAGATTCTTTCGGCGGCCTGGGGTGGCCTGCTGCTTTTTGGAGGATGGATTCTAGTTTTCAACGAATCGCTGAAGATGGGCGAGGCCGTGGCGCTTGGCTGGTACATCTCGATCCTCTCGCAACCCTTTCACCAACTCGGAGAACTGTACAAAGGTTTGATGTCCCTTTCCGTGTATGCAAAGCGGATCGGATTCATGCTGCTCCGTCCGCGACAGGACGACGACCAGAAAGTCACGCTCTCAACCAAGCCACAGAGCCTCGTCTTGCGCAACGTGTCGCTACGCCGCGCCGACAAGACGATTTTGCGCGACGTCAATCTCGAGTTTCGCATGGGCGAAGTGGTGGCAGTGATCGGGCCCAAGGGCTCGGGAAAAAGTTCGCTGCTCCAGATATTGGCAGGTCTAGCGCCGCGTCTTGAGGGAGAGTTCTTGATTAACGGAATCGAATTTCGAAATCTGGATATTGCCAGCTATCAGCGACACGTCGCCTGGAATCCGCAAATGGGGTATCTGTTTTCCGACACCGTGCGCAACAACATACGCTCCAATGGCAAGGCGCTCGATACGCACCGTGTTGCGCGGTACGCACATATTTTCGGCGCGCTAAACTGGGCCGGTTCCGTTGACGAAGGCCTGAACGTTAAGATTGGCGTCAGCGGACGTCACCTATCGGGGGGCGAGACGCAGGAAATAAGCATCCTGAGGAGCGTTCTAAAGGAGCCCGCCATCCTTCTTCTCGACGAGATATGCGCCAGCAGCGATGTGGACTCGGAGCGCAGAATTCTGGAAGGTTTGGCAAGCCTGAAGCGCCACGACTGTTTAACGGTCCTGGTGACGCACAATATGGCCTACATTAGTGAGCCTTGGATAGACCGGGTCGTTGTGGTTTCCGATGGCGCTATTTGCGAACAAGGGGCACCCTCGGCGCTAGCCAACAGTGCTGGACTTTTTGCAACATGGCTACGCAGTCCGCTTGAGAATTCCCTAACCGCCGATCCACCTGAGGGCGGCTTCTCTCCCGCCAAAGCTCCCTCGGAATTGCTCCCGGACTCCTCTAGATAGAGATAGGCAAGAGCATCGCGCGCCTCTTGGTGTCGCAAGGAAATGCGTTATTCAACTCCAGCGACATCGCCCAAGGCGAAGATGGGGAGGAGCATGGCCATCACGATGAAACCGACCATGCCGCCCATGAGCACGATCATGAGCGGTTCGAGCAACGTCATGGCGATTTTGATCTGGCGGTCGATCTCTTGCTCATGCTCCGCGGCGACATGATGAAGGGATTCGCCCAGTGTGCCGCTTTCTTCTCCCACGGCGACCACGCTGGAGAGCAGTTTGGGGAACAGCGGCCCTTTCTCAAGGGCTTGGCTAAGGCGCTGTCCTTCGCGCAGCGCCGTGGCGAGTCCGGTTACGGCGTGGCGGTAGTACACGTTCGACAACGTCTCGGCGGTAATGCCCAGTCCGCGCACGATAGGCACCCCGCTTTCAAGCAGTGTCGCGAGCGTTCGAGCAAAATCGGCGATCTGCCCTTTGCGCACAATGTGTTGGAGCACGGGCAACCGCAACAGGAACCCGCTCGTGAACCGCTTTCCCTTCCCTGTGCGCGCGAAGCGAACGACGCCAACCGCCGCAACGGTAGCGACGGGCAAGAATACCGGCCAGCCGGTCTGCATCGCGTGACTCAGGGAAACGAGCGCCTGTGTCGGAGCGGGAAGCGCCTGACCGCTATCTTTGAAAACGCCCGTGAACATCGGTACGACAAACGTGAGCAGCACCACCACGGTGATGAGCCCGAGCGCGAGCATCACTGAAGGATAAACCAACGCCATTCGGATGCGCCCTTTGAGTTCGTCGCGCTTTTGCCCTACCTCCGCCAAGCGGACCAGCACTTCCACCAATCGCCCACTTTCTTCGCCCGCGCGCACAAGGTTGATGTACATGGAATCGAAGATGAGAGGATACCGGGCGAGTGCATCGGCAAACGTGGAACCGTCCTCGAGCGCGGTGCGCAGGCCCGCGGCGATTGTGCGCCATATGGGCTTGTCGAGTTGCGCGCGGAGCGTGTCGAGCGCCGCTGACAGCGGCAACCCGGCCTTGAGCAACGCGGCCATGTCACGCGTAAGCCGCGTCAACTCATTGCGGCGAAGCCCTGTGCCCATCCCGAAGCGCATCGCGCGGCGTGCTCCTTCCGCGTCTTCGATGCCGCTGAGCTGGATGATGTGGTAGCCCCTCGCCTGCAAGAGCGAAGCCGCCGCAGGAGCGGACGCGGCGTCGATCTCGCCGCGTTCGACGTGGCCAGGCTCTCGGATCGCCTCATACGTGAAAAGACTCATACGCTCGCGGACGCTCCCTCTGCATTCTGGACTTCCCTGTCGTCCTGCGTGACGCGCAGCACTTCGTCGATCGTCGTTACGCCCGCGCTGACTTGCGCCCATCCGTTCGCGCGGAGCGTTTCCATCCCTTTCGCCACGGCCTCTCGCTTAATCCGCGACGCAGGGGCCTGGTCCATGATGAGTTGCCGGATATCGTCGTCAAGCATCAGCATCTCGTAGATCGCCATGCGGCCGTAGTAGCCCGAGCCGCGACATTCATCGCATCCACTTCCCCGGCGAAGCCCGCTTGCGTCGACAGTGCCAGGATCAACGCCCAGTTCCACCAGCGCCTCATGCGCGGGGATATCCGGCGCGGCGCAGTGCGGACAGATCGTGCGCACCAGTCGCTGGGCGATAGAGGCTTCCACCGACGACGCGAGCAAATACGGCTCGATGCCGATGTCCACAAGGCGCGGCGCGGCCCCCGCGGCGTCATTGGTGTGCAGGGTGCTGAACACCAAGTGCCCCGTAAGGGCGCAGCGAATCGCCAACTCGGCGGTCTCGAAGTCGCGAATCTCGCCGACCATCATGACGTCCGGATCGTGGCGCAGCATCGATCGCAATCCGCGGGCGAAGGTGAAGCCGATATCCGAGCGGACCTGCATCTGGCATATCCCTTCGATCTGATACTCAACGGGATCCTCCACGGTGATGATCTTGCGGTCGGTCTTGTTGATGCGGTTCAGGCAGGCGTAAAGTGTGGTCGTTTTGCCGCTGCCCGTGGGCCCTGTGAGCAGCACGATGCCGTGAGGCCTGCGCAAGAGCAGTTCGAAGCGCTCGAGGTCGCGCGGGCCGAATCCAATCGCCTCGAGTCCCATGAGCACATTACTGCGTTGCAGAATACGGATGTTGACGCTCTCGCCGTGCGCAATAGGTATCACGGAGACGCGCAGATCGAAGTCCTTGCTGCCGATCCGCGCGCGGATGCGTCCGTCTTGGGGAAGCCGCCGTTCGGCGATGTCCATGTTGGCCATGATCTTGATGCGCGAGGCGATCGCCTCGCGAAAATGGCGGATGGACTCCGGAATGGCCGCATCGAACAGAATGCCGTCGATGCGATACCGAACGCGCAGTTTGTTTTCGAACGGTTCGAGATGCACATCGGTGGCGCGACTGGCGTATGCATCCACAATGAGTTGGTTCACAAATTTGACGATGGACGCCGCGCCCGGGTCTTCGTCCAGTCCCGCCTCGACAACGTCCGCCGTTTCCGCATTCAACGTGGCGCCCTGAACCAGCGTTTCCAAGGTGTCCGCGCCCACGCCGTAATATGCGCGAATGGCCTCCTTGATCGCCGACTCCGCGGCTCGCTCGCCCGCGACGGGACGTTCGAGCGCCAACGCGAGTTCGTCGAGCACGTCGGTTCTTGCAGGCTCGGTCATCGCCACCACGAGGCAGCCGTCTTCCAACCGCAACGGAACGACGCCGTAATGCACCGCAATGCGCGCGGACATTTGCGCCAAGACAGCGTCGGGAATATCGAACCGGGTCTCGGTGCTCATCGCCGCCGCTCTTTGTTGCTCAATCTCGGAAGATCTGCGCTATACATAGCTGCGCTCACGCTTGCGGATTACTCCTTTCGCTTTTCCTGTGTGACGCCAAGACGCCTCTCCGTGGCGCGTTGATCAAGTTCCTGCTGCATACCCACGATGGAAGGCGAGGAACCAACGTTTGCGCCGGTGACCATCGGGCGAAGAATCAGGATAATTTCCTGCTCCGTGCGCGTGTCCTCGTTGGTCTTGAACAAGCGTCCGACGACGGGCACCTTGCGCAATCCCGGAACGCCTTGCTCGCCTTCTTTGCGTGTGCGCTGGCGCAGGCCGCCGAGAATCACCGTCCCCCCGTCGCGAACGCTTACCATCGACTCGGCAGTGGACCGATCCACCACGGGCGTGCCCCCGCGAATCTCGATGAGGTTGCTGAGTTCGAGTTGCACGCGAAGTCCGATAAGCCCTTCGGTATTGATGGTGGGCGCGACGCGAAGCGTGGTTCCCACAGGAAGGAAGCGAACATCCTGCAAGGTTGTGTTCGTTTCGCCGTTGACGGTCACCACCGTGTACGGCTCGTCGCGGGTGCTGCTGAACGCCGCTTCCTGGCCGTCGCGCACCAGAATCTTCGGGCTCGCGATCATGTGCGTGTCGTTATCTGTCGTCAGCGCCTGGATGAGCGCATTGTAGTCCGCATACTCCAGATTGCCGATGGACAACCGCGCCTGATTCGCCGCGTCGCCCACTGCCGGGGCAAAGTTGATCTGCGCCTCAGCCCGGTCGTAGCGCAAGCCCCCGTCAGTCTTGTCCAACACCGCTTTCCACTTCACTCCCAGTTGCCGAATCAACGTCGAATTCACGGCCAAAATCTCGGCTTCGATATGCACCTGCCGCACGGCCTCGTCCCATCGACGCATGAGCGACAGAATTTCCTCTGCTTGCTCCGGACTCGCGCGGAACGTTACTTTGCGGCCGACCTTATCCACACTCACATAGGCGTCCTCTCTGGGCAACAACGCAGCGAGCTTCATCTCCACCTCAAGCTCTGCAGGGTCGGCATTCTGAAACTGAAACACGTGAAGATCGCTGGGAACATCGACGCTCTCAATGATCTGCGCCAAGCGGTCCAACACAGAGGCGATATGCGTCACGATCACCGAATTCGTCCGCGGGTCGGAAACCACGGTGGATAATGGTCCCAACGCGCCTTCCGAGGTATTGGCGGTTGCGTCTTGCGCCAACGGCGCGGCGGCCGCGGGTTGCGCGGCGCTTACGGGCGCGTTTGTTGTGCCGCTAACTGGACCGGGGTTGTTGGCAGAGGGCGACGCGGCACGCGGCGCGGCGCTGGCCGCCTCAACAGGCTGCGCTGCACGTGCCCTTCCTTCTGTCGAAGGCGGGCCCGAGATCGGTTGTGTCGTTTTCGACCGCGTTTGCGGGGCGACTTCCGGCGAATTCGAGGTCGATGTGGATTTCTGCCCCGTCAACACTTCACGCAACAGCGAAGCGATCTCGTCGGACTGCGCGTAGCGCAGCACGAAGACGCGCGTCTGCATCCGATCCGGCTGATCGAATTGGCGAATCAATTCCTCAATGCGAGCAAGATTATCCTCCGTTTCGGTCACCAGGAGTTGATTGGTCCGCGGATCGGCCTGAACCGCGCTGGGCGCGCTCGCATACCCCTGAACAAGCGGCAATACGTCGCCCGCGGCGGCATACTGTAACGGCAAGACCCGCGTGGAACGCGGCTGATCGAGTTGCTCCACCAGTAAGACCACCGCCGCCACTCGGTCCGTCTGCTCGGCGAGCACCAGCGCGTTGGTCTCTGGATACGCGAGCGCCAGCGCGTCCTTGCTGAGAAGCCCCTTGGCGCTTAGCGTGGCGGCGACATCGGCCGCGCGTGCGTACTTGAGCGGAATAACCCGCCGTTCGCGCCCGAGATTAAAATCCTGAATGTATTCATCGTGCGTGAGCACCCACACCACGTTTCCGTTCTTGACGTACTCCAGTCCGTTGACCTTGCATGTCTCCGCCAGCGCTTGCTCTGGGTTCATATCACGGATGAATGCGCTGAACTTCCCAGACACCTTCGAACTGATCATGACGCTGAAGCCAGTCGCCTCGGAAAGCTGGCTCATGGCTTCGGCGGGCTCTGCACCGTTGATATCGATGGAGACCAACGGCCCCGGGGCGTCTTGCGAGCCCGCGGGCGTCGCCGGCTCTTGCGAGTATGCACACCACGCGCAAAAAACGATTCCAAGAACCACTGCGGCGTTCCGAATTGGCCTTTCCAGCCCCTTCATCGCAAACCCTCACCTTCTCTTCAGAAGAACCTCGTCACCGCCGCGCTGCAAACGCACCGCGTCCTTTTCCACAGCGATCACCTGAAACACGCCAAGCACGTCGCCGGCCCCCACCGAAAACGAGCGATTCTGCTTTGTGTCTTTAATGAAAGCGCGGCGCTGGCCATCGCGGAAAGAAATGCCCGAGAGTCGATAGCGGCCCAACTCGTCCACCACCTTTTCCTCGGCCGCGCGGTAGGTGCGAAATACCGCTCTGCCGGATGTGGCCGTCATTACGCGCTCTTTCGAAATGGGTTCGACCCGCGCGATGCGCTCCGCGCGGGCCGCGTTGACAGAGGAGTCCGCTACGGCCACGGACCACGTCTCGCGGAAAATTACGGCGACCGCGAACAGAAGCGTTAGCGCGATGTTCGCAAGAATGCCGAACCGAACCGCTTTGCCCAAGGCCGTCTCGAGACGCCTAAACTCCATCCTAGCCGCCTCCTGCACGCGGACACATCTTGCTGATCGAAACCGTGATGGAGATCGGAGGCGCGGTCCGGTTGACCGTAAGCGTAAGCGCTTGGGAATTGAGCAAATGCTCGGAAGTCTGCAACGCCTGAAGGAATTTGACCACGCTGTGCGCGTCGCCGCGCGCGCTCAATTCCACACCGATTCGATCAAAGGCCCCTTCCGTACGTTTGACCAATGGCCGCACGTTTCCCACATCCAGTCCGGCGTCCCGCGCGACGACATCCACCTCGGAGAAGAGCGCGAGCATGGCGTCTTCGCCTGCCTCCTGCCGGGGCAACGCCTGCTTCACGGCGGCGTATTCGCGCTCGATAATCTCGCGATTCGCCGACAGCCCACGCAGCTCATCAAGACGCTGCTCCAGCGTGTGCGCGCGCCGGTGCAGCGCAGTCCACTCCAACGTCACCGGCTCGATGAAAAGCGAGTACACTCCCGCCGCGAGCACTACGGCCAGCGTGAAACCACCCGCCACACGCTCTCGATAGTTGGGTTTGCGGAGCCTGATCATTGGGCCTCCGCGAGCGTTGAGAATCTACAGGCGATCTTGAACTCAACCAGTTCCACGCCCGCCGAACTCTTCGGTTTTGCGCATTGAATCAACTCGGGATTGGAGAAAACTTCTGATTTCCGGAGCGCGCTGACAAAACGATAGACGCCCGTGAAGGACTGCGCCTCGCCGCCAAAAGTAACGTTGCGGCGCGCGTCGTAGCGCAGATGGTTAACCGCAATCTCCTGCGGCGTAATCCCGTATAGCTCGAGCACCGCGCGAAGCGGCAGCGTGACCTCGGCGCGTTCGCTCCCGAGACGGCGAAGATGCTCGTTCTTCTCCGCGAGGTCATTGACCGCTTCCCCCAGTGCGGTAATCTCCAGCGAAGCGCGCTCGCCACGGGCGCGTTCGCTGGCCAATGCATAGAAGGCGAAGCCTCCTAGCAACAGCCCCTGCCACAACAGCAACAGCGCGACCGCCACCGCCCGCTGCAACACCCTGCGTCGCGCCAAGCGTGTGCGTTCGCGATTCGGCAAGAGACTCGACGTATCGGTTTCCGCCGAAGCACCGAGCGCAGCGCCCGCCGCCATAAAGAGGATTGGATCATGAGGCAATGGAACAGCGAGTCCGTTTACGGAAAGCCCGCCCAGTGCATGCGCACTCACGCCGTTGTGAAGACACGCCTCGACGAACTCGCCCTCCACAACAGATGGCGAATTCATCACAAACAGCGGTGCATTGCCCGCGCCTGGGTCCAACTCGCGCGTCGCGCGAAGCATCGAGAACGCGCTCTCCAGAGAGGGAGTGCCCTCGCTGTCTTTGGCGCGGGAGAACTCGAGGCTTCCCGTCGCCGCCAGGCGCAAATATTCGAGCCCCTCGTTCAGTACAACCAGAAGCGCGCATCCCTCCGGCCCGTTCGAGCGCGCCATCAGGCGGCCTAGCGATAGGGTGGACACTTCGACCGCAGTGACCGCGACGCCTAGGCCCGCCAGACGCTGAATGTGTCCACTCACCAGTTCCGTCTTCGCCAGCAATGTCAACACGCGCGTACAGCCTGGCTTGTCCTCGCCGAGAATCTGGTAGCCCACGAGGCTTTCTTCGACAGGCCACGGCGCCATCGAAGCGCTTTCGTATGGAATCATCTTTGCAATGGCGCGAGGATCGGTTGTCGGCAAGGACAGCCAGCGCAGAATCACTTTGCTGCGAGGCAAAGAGAGAATCGCTTCGTTTCCCGGGCGATATCTCAGACCGCGGAGCGTTTCCTTGGCCGATTCCGTCGACAACTCCGAAGCGGTCTCGGGGAGTTCAAGCGCGCCTCGGCGTTGCGCGACGGCAACGATGCGGTAGCGCTCTTCGCGCGCGGGTACAATAACGAAAGTGCGCGCGGCGCGAGCCCTCGAGATCAAATTCCGCCCTAGAGCTGCGAGTCGTGCCATTCGACGATCTCCAGTTCCTCCGATTCGCGCCGCACGACCCATTCCCCTTCGCACTGCGCGTTCTGATTCGGCATAAACCCGCGCGCATAGAATCGAAACGCCGCGGAAGTCACCCCGAGCTCGATCCCCGTCAGCGTGATGTGTTCGACGACCGCCGCCGGAATGCTTTCGGCGATCGCGGCATCGCTGACGAACGGCGTGTCGTCGTCTGTACCCTCCACGCGATCAGGTCCGCGGCGACGACCGACCAACTCGGCCGCGAGTCTCTCCGCTTCACCCGCTTCAGGCATCGCGATGCTTATGACCATACGCAGCACCGCTTCCGGAGCGGTGTTCACATTAAGCGTGCCGTCGCCGTACACCGTCAGAAGGTCGATCAGTCCCAACTGCAAACGCCCATCCGCGTTGTCCACAGGCGGAAACGCATCGCCGTCGTCCTCATTCGCATCGAGAACTCCGTTATGATTGGCGTCCTCCCCAAAGAAAAGTTGCGGACTCACTCCTTCCACGAACAGAAGCTCCTCGATCTGCGTCAAGTCGTCGTTCGCGGGTTGGCAGGCGGGCGTCTTGCGCGAATACCAATCGCTTTCATACGCGCCGACATCGTCGGCATCGCGCCAATCACAGATGGCGGAAGCTATTTCCGCGGCGTTGCCGGTGACGCCCGCCTCAAGGAGCGCTTCCGTGAACAGTGCGGCTGACGCCGTGTTTACGTTGATTTTCCCGCCCTCGTCGCGCGCAAGCAGGGACAGTTCGAAGGGATGTTTGAACGTAACCGCGCCGGCGTCTGCTTCCAATAAGGCGGCGCTATTGACGACAAGTGTCCTTCCCCACGCGCCGGAATAGCTCGCTACGGAATCGTCTCCCTCGTCGCGCAGGAGACGCATGCTTCGCTGGATTCCGGCCGACAGCAGTTCACGCTGCTCAAGCTCGATCCGCGCCCATTCCTCATGTCGCGTCCCCAGCCGGACGCGAGAGGTAAGCGAGAGCGCCAGCAGCGAGAGAATGGCGACGCTCCAAAGCGTAACAACCAGGATTGTCCCGTCCGTGTTTGTTGTCGTGCGGGTCCTCATCGCGCCGCCTCTCCGCAGGGCGCGAACAGACAACGCTGAATAATTGGAGAATCGCCCGGCGCGAGCGTTACGACAATCGCGACGGGTAGACGCGTGTTGTCGTCCCATGTGGGCACGCTATTTCCATTGGCGTCGAGATAGTCAAAACGCAGTTCATGCACATTCTCCAGCAGGACGGTTTCGCGCGTCTCGTCCGCGAGAGGCGTTTTCGCAACATAGGGCTGTTCTCTACGGACGAGTCTTTGTCCCGAGTTCTCCTGATCCTCCTGAAGCGCATACGTTACCTCGCACCACACGCTTCCGATCCCCGCGCGCTGCGTAGCGCGACCACACAGCGTGGTTAGCGTTAGCATTTCGTCACCGGCATCGCGCAGGACTTCTTTGAGCGGCGGCTTGTCCTTTTGAACTCTGCTCATTCCTCGCACATCCCGGGAGAGCGTCGCCAGCGCCCACTCTCGCTGCGCCAATGCCGCCTGGTGACGGCACACGCTCCGCCAGGAGTTTGCCCCTGTCCGCAGTCCCACCACGAGAACCGACATCACGAGCCCAAACAGCGCGAACGTGACCATCATCTCGATCAGCGTGAACCCTCGCATCCCCACGCGGCCCCTACGTTCCTGCATGAAAAATGGTCCGCAACGCATACAGCGGCACGCTACCGGCCGCTGTCTTGCGCGTCACCGTCAGCCCGAACACGGCAAAGGGCGTTCCATCCGCCGCAGACTCCAGGCGAGCACTCCACGCGTACCCCTCATACGGCGTCCCGAATTCTCCGCTCAGTTCCCCCTCCTGGCCATCAAGGTCCTGCCGCCGCAAAACCAACGCTTGCCGCTCAGCAAGGAGTCGTCCAATTTCACGCTGAGCCAAGCCGCTTTGGGCGCGGGTGGAGTTCGCGATGCACCAAAGCAGCGCGCCGAAACTTGCCGACAAAATCGACACGGACACGAGCACTTCCGCAAGGGCAATGCCGCGTCGGGCCGCAAGAGGGAAGTGAGCGCCAAGCATAAGCGGAGCGCTCATGACGCGCCCTCATGCGCCGCCAGGCGCTCATCGTCTCCGTACACCAACCGAACGTCATCCACCCAAAATCCCAGCGCAATACGCGCGCTTCGTCCATCGCCGTCCACAAGACGTATCACCGTCGGAACCATCACGCCGCTGGGTTCAAGCAGCAAAATTGGCGGCCTCAACGCGCGTCCATCCTGCTCGATCCTGTCCAACGTCACCCCGGCGGGAAAATGTCGCCGCTCATCCCAGTAGGGGTCTTGAAAGGGAACAAAGCTGACCTCCAGGCCCGGCTCGCGCTGCTGGCACAGAAACCCATACCCGCCGCTGTCCGGATGCACCTCGAACCGAACCTTGAGTTGACGCCGCAATGCCTCGAGGCGTGCAGCACGAATCTCCTCACTCAAGCGCGCAGCGCTGTCCTTCAGTCCCAAAGCGCGGACACCTCCGCTGAAGCGCGGCGCCCCAATGGCCGCCAGCACGGCGATCAACACGGCCACCAAAAGCAGCTCGACCAAGGTAAACCCATTACCCCGCCCCTGCGGCCGTGTCTTGATCTTTCCGACGTACGTTCGCAATGTCGTCTTCCGTTCCCAGTTGCCCGTCCATCCCGTTCGAGATCACGTCATAGTCCACGCTAAGTTCGCCCGGACAGCGATACGTTAACGCCCGTCCCCAAGGGTCCAACGGCAATTCCCGGAGATACGGCCCATTCCACGCGTCCTCCTGAACCACTGCGGGCGGCTTGGTCACAAGCGCCTCCAGCCCCTCCTCCATCGTGGGGAAGCGCCCCGCATCCAGCTCAAAGTTGTCCAGCGCCGCCGCAACGGATTGGATCGTGGCCTTGGCGGCGGCCCGCTTTGCGCGTTCGGTTCGCCCCGCCATGCGCGGCAGCGCAATCGCCGCAATGACGCCAATAATGATGACCACCAACATGAGCTCGATCAGCGTGAACCCCCGACGCCATCGCGCGGCGCGGTCTGCCGAATCCTTCACCCGACACCCCCTCTCAACACCGGATCCCACAACCCAAAGACCATGCGTGCTATCTGTACTATTGTAGATATAACACAAGGAGGCGCGAATTTCAACCCCCGCGCAACAGCAAGCGGATTGCACAAGGCAGTTTTTCTTCGCTCAGCTCGAGTGTCTTGAATAAACGCGTAGGGGCCTGGCGGTACGCATCTTCAAGTACGGCGTGGGTCGGCCCAAAAGAACAGGCCACGTCATTTTTGAAAATGCGGTAGGTAATCGACGCTAGTCTCGGGTGGCGTCCTGGAGGGCCTGCGCCAGGGCCTTCATTTGGTAGGGTTTCTGGATAAAGCCGCGCAGCCCTTTGCTGATAAAGCGCCCGGTGATGTCCTGCTCATTGTAGCCGCTGCAAAGCACCACCCGCACGTCCGCGCGAATCCGGCGCAACTCGCGGAAAGTCTCCTCGCCGTCCATGTGTGGCATCGTGAGATCCAACAGCACGCAAGCGATCTCATGCACCCGTTCCTGGAACACCGCCAGCGCTTCACGTCCGTTTGCGGCGGTGAGCACGCGGTATCCCAAACGCTCGAGCATCGCCGTGGCGACCTTGCGAATCGCGGGCTCGTCGTCCACGAGCAGAATCAGGCCATTTCGATCGGATTGGGGTTCGGGTTCCTGCGCCGCCAGACCATGCGAAGCGGAGTTGGCCGCAGGGAAGAGGAGCTTGAACGTCGTTCCCGCGCCGGGCTCGGAGTAAACCTTGATCGCGCCATGGTGGCCACGCACAATCCCGAGCACGGCGGCCAATCCCAGGCCGCGCCCCGTGAATTTCGTGGTAAAGAACGGCTCGAAAATCCGCGCGACGGTGTTCTTGTCCATTCCGCCGCCCGTGTCCGACACCTCGATGAACGCATAGAGCCCTTCCGCCAGCTTGCCGTCCAGGTACACTTCCGAAAGATACGCATCATCGCAAATCATCTGCCCCGTCGAGATCGTGATCAGCCCGCTGCAATCGCCGATCGCCTCCGAAGCGTTCACCACCAAATTCATAATGATTTGCCGCAGTTGGGTCGGGTCGCCCTCAACTGTCGGCGTCGGCTTCGCCAGATTAAGCTTGAGCACCGCCTTCTTGGAGATCGACACCTGCAACATATGCAGCATTTCTTCGATCAGCTCGCGCAAGTGGATCGGCTGCACCTGGAACTTGCCCTTGCCGGAATAGGCCAGCATCTGGCGACACAGATCGGCGGCGCGGCGCGCGGCGCGCTCCACCTCCACAAGACTCTCCCGGTAAGGCGCAACCGGCGAGGCCTCGGCGAGCACAAGGTCGACATGCCCAAGAATCGCCATCAAAATGTTGTTGAAATCGTGGGCAATGCCCCCGGCCAACACCCCAAGACTCTCGAGCTTCTGCGTCTGCAACATCTTCGCTTCAAGACGCTGCTGCTCTTCTTCGAGACGCTTGCGGCGCACGAGCTGGGCCATTTCGGTCATCAGCAAGGTCACTTGGCGTGCGTCGCTGCTCGAGTAGTCCGTGGCTTTGTTCGCCACCCCCGCCACCAACACAATGCGGCCGTCATCAAGCACCGGAACCGCTAAGTAACGATGGAGCGGCACGTGGCCGTCCGGCGTGCCCTTCTTGGCGGGATGGGGATCTTCATAACGATTGACGATCACGGGGCGCCGTTGACGAACCGGCTCGCCGAGCAAGCCCGCTGTCTCCACATCATAAACCATGCGCTGTTTGTCGAGGGCGCATTGATTCATCACGGTCTTGGACCACGCATGCATGGTCAACACCGCCTCGTCGGAACTCAGGAATGCGACGAAACCGATCTCGCTCTGTGTGAGGCGAACGGTCTCTTCCAACGCAAAATTACAGACCTCGTCGCTTGTGCGAAACTGCGCCTGGCTCAGCCGAAGCAGCGCCTCAAGCCGTTCCTCGTCCTCGCGATGCCGTTCCTCGTTCCGCTTGCGATCGCTGATAATTTGGAACAAAACCGACACGCCGTTGGGATCAGGGTACGCGCGCACTTCATACCAGTTGGTGTAAGGCGCGACATCGAAATACGTCTCGAAGGAAACAGGCACTCTCTCCTGAACGACGCGTCGAAAGTGCTCTTCAAAAATAGAACCCTTCGTCTCGGGAAACGCGTCGAAGAAACGGCGTCCAACGACCTGCTCGCGAGAAATCCCCAAACTCCGTTCGGCCGCGGCGTTAAAATAACGCACCGTCAAATCATGCGTCATCGAAAAGAAGGCGTCGCTCATCCCCTCCAGAATGCCGACCAATTCCGTGGCGGTGGTGCGCAGGGCTTCCTCCGCATGTCGGCGCGCCGTTACTTCCGCCATCGCGCCGACGACGCCCGCCACGCGTCCCGCCGCATCACGCAACGGGAAATAACTGCATAAGTAGTCGCGCGCCGTATCCGCCGCGTCGCGCGGCGCAACGCGTAGATCGATCCCGGTCACCGGCTCCGCGCGCTCAATCACCGGACTTAGAATACCGCGCAGGCCAGAAGCGAGCAGCGGAAGCGCATGATCCAGTTCCCTGCCCACCAATTCCTGCACGGGCAGCCCCGTAATGTCCGACATGGACTGATTGACCTGGGTAAAACGGTACTGAAGATCGAGCGCGAACAGCCCCACCGGTGCGTTATGGTAAACCTGCTCGAGGTGGAGCGGCCCAAGCGCAGGGCTGTGGCCGCGCACATCGTCAAAAAGATTCTGCTCTCCCTCAGAGCTGGTCATGGCATCTCCTGGGCCCATGGTTGGACCTTGGCTCGATGCCCGTGCCCAAGATCACGGACGATCACCTTACTCCACGCGGCGTCTTGCTTAACTACGCCCTGACATATGCAGCCCACGACGGAATCTTATTACGCCCAGACTGCAAAAGTAAAGTTTTTCGTAAAACCCGCACAGATGACCATCTTAGCCTATTGCTAGATAGGCATATGCGCGAATTCTAATTCTATCCCGTCTTTCGTAGAATTATCTGGCGTGCGCAAAAGAAACCCCGCCCGCAGTCATTCTCCCAAAGCGCCCCGACCGCCTCCCTCCACTTCCAGCCCCTGCTAACGAAACAACGGCGCTTACTCGTCTCTAGAGTGACTCTAATGCGTTTTCAAAAACCGCGTAGCCGCCGCTTTTCCCCAAGGACCCCACTGTTTTTGAAAACGCATAGCGCCAAGCGGCTACGGTATTACTTGAAACGCTCTAGGGGAACGAGAAGCCACATGCTTCAACAACCAAAGAAGGGACTGTCATGCACTCCATCGCCGTACGCGCCGATCAACCCTTGCTGCCGTCATTCCTATCACGGGCAAACAAAGCCCAGCACGAGTATATTTTTCATGCGGCGCGCGCGAACGAGCTTCCCCGGGTGTACTTTCATCCCCGACCGGGCCCAAACCTCTTTGACGTCCAGCCCGGCTCCGGAGTGGCGATCTCGCTGTGTCAACATAAGGAGATCGCGCGCTACGCCCGTATCTCGGCGGCGACTTACCTGCTCACCGCCGCCTTGCTCGGCATAACGCAATACGCGGTCTTGGAGCAGAATCCGATCCTCGTGCCGGAAGATTTCCGCCATGACGCCCCGACGCGCTGTTTATTCGGATGGAGCGAGGCCAAGCAGGATCATTCGCTGCGCTTTGATGAGCCCTTTATTTGCCCGGGATGCGTCCAGTTCTATCACTGCATGGGCGCTGATAGACCCCTTAGCGCATTGTACGAGCTGCTTCGCCCCTCCGTGTGGCGGGAAGACTACGTTGAGGACGAACGGGTATTGCTGCGGTAGTTACTCGTCGCCCATCAGATCGTGCCAGGCGTTCTCCTGCGCAACGACGTTGAGCGACCGCTCATACCGCGCGACAGCGTCGGGACCTTGGTAGATCGTGAAGATCTTGTTGAGATTCGTGATCTCGAACACCTTGGTGATATCTGAATTGAGACCGCACAAGCGGAAGGTTCCCCCAACCGCCTTGACCCCCTCGTTGATTCGAAGCAGTTCGGTCAACACCGCGCTCGACAGATAATCCACTTGCTCGAAATCGAGCAGAAGATGCAGGCCCGGCTTGGCCTTGACGCACGCCATCACGTCCTGACCGAACCGAGCCACATTCATCGCGTCCAGCACGCTGGCCGCCTGAATGCGCCCCACTGTAATCCGCGCCTTCTGTTCAAACGCCACTAGCGCCCCGTCAGACATGGGTCGCTCCTCCCTTGCACAACGCCTTGCGCTTCATCCGCATCTCCAGACAACGCTCAGCCGTATTATACGTCACCGAATCCATACAATGCCGGATCAATACAATCCCACGCCCGCCCCCATTGCAACAATCGGGAGTCTCCACCTGCTCCGGAGAAAAACCGCCGCCTTCGTCATACACTCGAATACAACAGCGCTCTTCTCCCTCATCGATCAACTCCACCGAAACCCCCAACGTCGCGTCGCCATGGTTTCCATGCACCACCGCGTTGACCAGCGCCTCCTCCAGACACAACCGGGCATAGAACACTTGCGAGGGCTCAATCCATCCTCCCTCCTGAAGTGCCTGCAACGCTTCCGGCAGCACCTTCCCCACTTCGTTGAGGGTGCTGGCAAAACTGCGTGCAAAAAACGCCTGATCCGCCAACGCCGAATGCTCCTTCGCGCGAAGCAATCCGCTTCGCATCGTCTGCCCGTGCCGACGTACCTCTGACCGGCACCAGCCACGCTAGAGAATACCACACTCCCGCGAGCGAAGAAACTACTCCGCAAGCATGCGGAATGCTCCTCCTATTAGGCGATCCCCTGCGCACGATCTTGAAGCAGCCGACAGCCCCTCTCGCGCTTGCAGCGAAAAGGGACGCGCGCTAATCTATACACAGAGGCAGCGCTCGAATATGAAACAAACAAAAGAAACTCCTTCCGTCCTCGTGGCGGTTTCCGACGTGGCCTACGGCGGTTCGTTGGCGCGCCAGTTGACTCAGGACGGTTGCCACACCGATCGCGCCCACGACGCGCAAGGCGTGCTTCGCATGGTCGCCCGGCGAAACTACGATGCCGCCGTGCTGGACCTTGACCTGGGCAAGGAAGGCACCGTCGAGTTGGTGTCGTATGTGCGCCGCAAGAGCCCGAACACAAAACTTGTCCTTCTTTTCGAATTGACGCAAGTAGACCGCGCGCTCGAAGGCATCCGGAGAGGGGCCTTCTTCTATCTGCCGAAACAGTGCCTGCCGTCGGATGTCGCACTGGTGGTCGGCAAAGCCCTGCGGGCCCGCCAAACGGAATCGGCGGCGCAGCGTTACGAACGAGACATGTTCGCGGAGACCATTGGCGCGTCGAAAGCCATGCATCGCGTAGTATCGCTGATCGCAAAAGTGGCCCCAACGGATAGCACCGTACTCTTGCTGGGCGAAAGCGGCACAGGTAAGGAGGTGTTGGCCAATGCGATTCACCGCCTCAGCCAGCGGCGCGAGATGCCCTTCATCGCGATCAACTGCGCGGCATTGCCCGAACCGCTGCTGGAAAGCGAAATGTTCGGCCATGTGAAGGGGGCGTTCACAGGGGCCGACGCCGACAAACGCGGACTGTTCGAGGAAGCCTCCAGCGGCACGATCTTCCTCGACGAAGTGGGCGACATGGCCCTGATCACGCAAGCGAAACTACTGCGCGTCCTGCAAGACGGGGAGATCCGCCGCGTCGGCGCATCCACGTCGCAACGTGTGGACGTGCGCGTCATCGCCGCCACAAACCGCGACCTCGAGCAAGCGGTGGCGCGCCGGGAGTTTCGCGAGGATCTTTACTTCCGCCTCAACGTCATTCAGATCCGCATACCGCCATTGCGCGACCGCATGGACGCCCTGCCCAAACTGGTGGGCCATTTTGTCGAACGCTTCGCGGCGCAGTACGACAAGCCGATCTTGCAGATCGACGACCATGCGTTGGCGCTGCTACGCGACTATCGCTACCCGGGCAACGTGCGTGAACTCCAAAGCATCCTCGAGCATGCGGTGATTCTGGCGGACGACGGTGTGATCCGCGCGCATGACCTTCCCGAGCAGGTTCGGCGTGAAGGTACGCGCCTGGCGCTCCCGGACTACGCATCGGACGACGTGCTGCCCTTGACGGACAGAGAGGCCCAAGCAATCCGGGCAGCGTTGGCAAGGCTGAATGGCAATCAGACAGAGGTGGCGCGCCGTCTCGGCATCTCGCGCTCGACACTATGGCGCAAGATGAAGGAATACGGCATTTCGGGATAGCGCCCGCCCAATAAACGAAAAACGCCGGGACGAAAACGCTTCTCGTCCCGGCGCACTTCAGCCTAGCGAATATACCGTTTCTTCAGATTCAGCAGCGCGTTGATCACAATCTGGGCATCCCGGACGTCGATTCGGTTGTCGTTGTTGATATCGACCATCTCCGCGCTCTTCTCCGTCGACAGCCCCAACACCGCATTGATGATCAACTGAACGTCCTGCACGTTGATCGCGCCGTCCCGATTGACGTCCGACCCCTTCGTACCGGCGCCGATGGTGACCGTTGAAGACGTCACCGCCTCTCCGGAAGGATTGCTCACCGCCGTCGGCTTAACGATGCAATACCAGCGATCTCCAGGACGCGTCGCGTCCGGCGATACGTCGCGGCGATTCGTCAACGCGGGAATAAGCGAGTTATTTCGCACCCAGTAAATCGTCGTTTGATCCACGTTCAGACTGCCGTCCGGATACGAAATATCGAAGGAAACGCGAAGCCGATCGTCATCGATCGGATGTGCCGGCGTAATCTGCACCGTCTCGACCACCGGCGGCCGCTGGAGATCGTCGACATTGAAGTACACGTCCTGCGTCGTCGTGGCCGTCCCGAGCTTGGCCTTCACCTGCATCGTGTACGCCCCGCCGCTCGACGCGGTGGTCTGCCACACAAACCGTGCCTGGCCATTCCCCATCGGCGTATACGCCGATCCCGGAGGCAAGGAAGTCATCGTGATCTCCGGGGCGCCCCCAATACCATGCGCCGTGACCACAAACTCGATGCGTTCGCCCTCAACAGCGGTCTGCATGGGAATCGGATCGATGCTCAGCGCGCTCGGCGCAGGCATGCTCGTGAAATCGCTCACCAGCCGCAGTTGAGACACCGGATCCTTCGGAACGCCTCGACCATCCGAAAGCCCACAGATGCCTTCAGTCAGAGCCAAATCTTTGTACGACATCCGGATATGTCCGCTGAAGAACAGCTCAAGCTCGATCGTGCTCCCCAGCGAGGCTCCCAACTCCGGAACTTGGTTAAACACCACCACCAAGCGATCGTCCATCAGCTTCCACAAAACCTGTCCGCCGCTGTCCGGCGAAAGCCAGCCCCACAACAACGCAATCCGTGGAAGATCGAAATAGTTGGAGTACGTGGGAACCGCGTTAAGCGCGTCAAACTGTCCCACATTCTTTTGCGCAATCCCTTCCTCGGGCGCAAGGTAGCCCGCCGCCGAAATCACCCAATTCTTGTGGAATTTTCCGAAGAACGGCACCGGTTGCGGCAGTTCGATCTGCACCATCCCAAAATCGGGCACGTTCAGCGGCGAACACTGCTCCGGCGCCACCGGCAGGTTTCCGCCCGGCAACGCCGTCACGCTCACCGAATACGTGGAGTGATTGACATACCCTTCGGCGTTGCCCGAGGCCTGCGCCAGCAACATATCCGCGGTCGGGCTAAACATGATCTGCGTGTCGTCCAGATCGGGCGGCGACGTCGAAGAAAACGGTTCCGACAAATGATTCGATGTCGCCGCGCCCGAGCGGGCACGCGCATAGACGATCTCCGTGTACCCCAGCAAACTGGAGCGGGACATCGCGGTGTAATAATACTCGCTTCCCTCGGACGCAGTGGTGTCCAGGAAACGCTGGCCCGTGCCCTCGTACAGGACCGTCGCAAACGGGTCCGCTTCCGATTCGGCGAAGCTTCCCATCTTGCGCAGTATCTTGACTGGGCCCGCGCCGCCACCGATACCTGGAGTCTTCCAAGTAAGCACGATGACGTTTGACCCCGTTCGCGGCAGGGCACGCAAATCCTCGACCGGCGCCGACACGATGGGAGTGTAGACGTGCACCGCGGACGCCGCCAACACGACGTTGACGATTTCCTCTTCCGAAAGGGTTGCGTCCTGGGAAGCCGCCTGAACCAAGGCATTGCCCAGATCGCGGTACTTCGAACTCATCGTCAAAAACTGCGTCTGAACGGTATAAAAGACCTGTGCCGACTTGATCAACCCCATGCCAGGCACCGCGTACCCGTTGTGTATGTCCCCGTCGGCCATGAGGTAAAACAGCTTGTTGCCCACACCGGAATTATGATGAACACCGCCGTTATCCTCCGACCCGCGATACCATCCCCTGCCGAGGTAGGTGTCAGGCATCGGAATATACCCAGTGTCGTAAAACCAATTCTCCATCGACGGCGGATCGGCCATATCGCGTATCGCGCCGCCCGCAATATCCTCGCCCATCAACCACCGCACACCGGACGAATCGTTTCCACTGCCGTTCACCAGATCAACCGCCTCGCCCCAGATATCGGACAGCGACTCGTTGATTGCGCCCGATTCCCGGTAGTACTCGAGGTCTGACGTGGTATAAGTCACGCCATGCGTCAACTCGTGGGCAATCACATCGTCGGCGGTAAACCCCTCGCCAAAGAACATTCGGTTGTAGTAGCTGCTTTCCTCGAGCGAACCGTTGGCGTTCTTGAATCCGCTCCTCCAAAACGCATTTTGATACGGACACGAACTGTACCAGGGGCAGTACCGCACGGTGGCACTCATCGCGAGACCGAAGTTGTCGATACTGTCGCGATTGTGGTTCTCGAAATAGAAGTCGTAGGTGTCTCCGTAGTAATCGTACGCCTCGTCCGCGTCCTGAAGGCCCGAGTTCGGGCTGTTCTCGATGCGCACCAAGGTTCCCGGAATCATATCTTCGTTGCCCGCGTCATAAATCTTCCGGTTTCGCGCTTCGTAACGTAGCGAATAGTGAACCATGTTCTCGCCGGTCCGGGCATCGAGCAGCACGCGTTCCTGCACCGGCGAAGAATCGGTGGCCCCTTGCACGATCAGGCTCCACGCCAAACGAATCGTGCCGGTCCGGTCTTGCAGCGTGGGATCGTAAATGACGAGTTCCGGCGTGGTCGCCTCTAGCGCGCCCGCATTGCGGTACAACCCCGTCATCAGCTCGATCGCGCGCTTCTTCGCCGTCGCGGCCGACAACACCGGCGTCGTCGAAAAGCCGGAGGTGTCGAGCTTGGATGTTCCGCACGCGAGCACACTGGACAACGAAACAACCGCGCCGTCCGCGTCGAGGTTCACCTTCGCCGACGCGCCGTGCACCGGAATCCCCGCATACGTCTGCCCAAGACGAACCGTGGTGATCGTGCCCGCACTGCGCGTGTCTTCGACCGTCAACGCCGTCCGCGGACTATCCAGCCCAAATGCCGTCGCGTGATCCATGATGAACCCTTGCGCGATCGACTGCGGCGTGGGCAAACTCTTCGCCGCCCCGGCCGGAGACGTAAACACGGCCCCGCGCGGCGCGCCCAGGAAACGCAGATTGCCCGCCTTGTCCTGCTGGACGTTTGCTGGCTCCGTCGCTTCCACCCCGCGCATCGTCATGAGCACCTGCCCCACATCCGCGCGCCCGCCCGCGGGAAGGCTCTGAGCCATCGCCGTTACGGCCACTGCCAGTAGGACTGTCGAGACAATCACGGCACCACGCATTACGCTGTTCTCCTGACAAAGCTGTACGCCCACGCACCGGCCCTAGAGGCCAGTCCATTCACCTTACCCGATCGTGCCGTCATCCCGCTCGGAATTCCGCCCAAAAGCGTGCCGAAACGTCCCTCAATTCCGAACACAAATGGGGACAACACCACATGTAATCTTGTACACCACGCCCGGATTTAAGTCAAGAATTTTCTTCCACTTAAGCACAATGCGCCTCCGTCGCTCATCCCCTCGACCCTCATCGATTCCGCTACCGAATGGCAATGCGACAAGACAGCCGACTCTCAGAGGTGGCGTCTACAACGCCTCGAAAGTGCGAATTCTGGCACACGCCCGCTTCGCGCAGCGCAACCCAGCCCACGAACTAACCTCCTAAGGCCTTATTGGGCTAGCGTTTTCGCGGCGAACTTCCCTTTAGCGCGGTCGATACCGCCTGCTCGAAAGCCTCCGCCATGGCCGCGATGCTAAACGGCCGGATGCTTTCGCGCGCGGCGGATCGCATGGCCTCGCGGTCGGTTGTCGCGGAAAAGTACCGTCCCAGCGCCTTGGCAAGCGACTCCGGCGCGCGGCTGGGCACCACGTAGCCATTTTCTCCGTCCCGCACGAGGTCGGCGGAAGCGCCTGCGGCATCGGAGGCCACCACGGGCAGCCCCGCCGCGAGCGCCTCGTTGATCACGAGCCCCCAGATTTCGCTGCGCGAGGGCAACACTAGCAGGTCCGCGATCCCGTAGTACCGGGCAACTTCGTGGGCAGGGATGAACCCTGCAAAAACGACGCGATCCTCGATCCCCAGTGCAACGCAACGGGCACGGTACGCAGCCTCATTCCCGCCGCTGCCAACAAGGAGCAGTTGGGTATCGCCGCGCTCGCGCGCAAACAGCCCGAATGCCTCGATAAGGTCGCCGACACCCTTCAGGTCCAGTAGGTTCCCGCAATAGAGGACGATATTGGGCGCGGTCAGCCCATGGCGCGTACGAAGACCGACCTTTTCTTCCTCGGTCAGACGGCTCTCCCGGGCAAACCGGTCCGTTTCGACCGTATTGAACGCACGGAACGTGCGTGCCGGGTCCGCGCCCAGCGAAGCGAGGTACTCCTTGGCGCGAGTTCCGTAGGCAAGCCACGCATTTGCGCGGCGAACCAGTCCCTTGACCCACGGTTTCGTGAGCCGCCGGAGCAGGGTGTCTTCCACAGGCGTGCTGCCGCTCCACAAGATGAACGGCGTGCGGGTGAAGCGGGCGTGCCACGACGCATAGAACACCGCGGGCGTATCCCAGGCGCAACAGAGGATCACGTCGTGCCGGTGGCGGGCGAGTTCCCAAGGCAGTGTCGGATTCAGCAAGATGACGTTGTAGCGACTGCCCAGAGGAATCGTGACGTGGGGCAGCACCCGGCACCGGAAAGCGTCGCGGGGAAGCTCCGAAGGCCAGTCTCGAATGGATTTCACGTCGCCAAGAATCCACACGTCGAGGTCGAACCGTTGAGCCAATTCAGCAAACAACGGCACGCGATAGGGCGTGAGAAAATTGTGGAACAGCAACACGCGGGGCCGCGCCGGGCCGTGTCTATCTTCTACGCTGGAATCGGCCACCCCGTCCTCCATGCGGCTCTGCTAAGCTCCTGCGGGGCGTCCGCGCAAGGCCCCCGTCACGTCCCTTCCTGCGAATTTCCCCGTTCCCCGGAGCGTTCCGACCAACGCCGTCGGACCCATTTCTCCGCCCCGCTTGCCAGGAAAAAGACTAAAAAGGGCAACGCCAGAAACAGCAACAAAGAAGGGAAAAGTAGAAGATAGAGTGGATTTCCATCCGACTCTGGCTCGCCCTCTAGCGTGGACAGGAGCGAACTCAGTCCAGCGACGGAGAGCAGCGCCGCATAGATTATGGACTGGATAGCGCAGTAGCGGACTACGGACTCGCGTTTCGATTTCAGTCCGACAAGCGCATTGACCAACGGGATTGCCATCCACAGACAATACAAAAGGAACAGAAAGAGCGCATAGTTCCGGAAATCGTTTCCACCCGAATTCGCCGCCGATTCAAATCCAAGCCACAAAAAATGCTCCGTGATAAATACCGCCGTAATGCCTGTGGATGCGACGATGATGCGACGACTATTGACCGCGGCAAGAATCAATGCTTTCCCTTTTCTCATTTTACCGCTCGCTGAGCGCTCCCAATACGCTCAACCCTTCATTCTGTGGGCAGTCTATGTCGACGGCCACGTCTCTACCTTGAAACGTTAGCCATCACTCTATAAAGGATTGTTCCAAGAATCCGTGTTTTCCGCAACATCGATTAGGCTGTTATCTATAGCGACTGACCGACGATCTCCAAACCCGGCTCAAGCCTTTGCCTTGATCGCAAACCCAGTACAGTCTACAGAAACGCCAATAGGTTCTCCACCGCTGTATCGACCGCCCGATCCACACTCTCTTCTGTAAAACCGCCGATATGAGGCGTCGCGATCACGCGCGGGTGCGAAGCCAAGGGATCGCACCCCGGCGGCTCTTTGGCATACACGTCAATCGCCGCTCCAGCGACGGTCCCACGCTCGAGCGCCGCAAGCAGCGCGTCGGCGTCGATCAGTTCATGCCGCGCGGTGTTTACTATTAGCACACCGGGCTTCATCCGGCCCAGCGCGTCGGCGTCGATCAATGGCCGCCCCAACGGCGGACAGTGCAACGTGAGCACGTCCGCCTGCGCGAGCACCTCGTCGAGCGAAGCATAGCGAAATCCCGGCGGCATAAGCGATGGCGGCGGACATACGTCGTATGCAACGACCTCCATTCCCAGGGCCAATCCAAATTCCGCCACGGTTCGGCCGATTCGTCCGCACCCGACGACCCCCAGCCGCCGTCCGATCAACTCAATGCCCTTTCTTCGTTCCCAGCCGCCTTTCTTGAGGGCCGCATCGCTAAACGGAATGGATCGCGCCAACGCGAGGATAAGTCCCAGCGTGAGTTCGGCCACGCCACGGGCGTTCGCCCCTTCCGCGCGGCACACCGAAATGCCCAGGCGTTCGGCAGCGGCCAAATCGATGTTGTCGATCCCCGTGCCGTTGCGCGAAACCACGCGCAATCCCGCCGCCGCTTCGAGCACACGCGCTGTGATCGGCTCGACCCCGGCAAGATACCCTTCGCAGCCCGGAAGCAAGCGCAGCAATTCGGCCTCATCCGGTTGTTGGCCCGGCGTGCAGAAGACCACCTCGTGGCCCGCGGCCTCGATGCGCGCGAGCGCGGGATGCCCGCCCTTGGTAACCGATCGCGGCGTCACCAGTACGCGCGCCATTACTCCATAACCTCCTGCCCGTTGCGCAGGAACACTCGCTTGGGAAAGCCCTCAATCTCGATGTCGCCGTAGTTGTGTCCGGCCTCAGCCGGGTAAACACAAAACGAGATCAGCGGCTCGTTCCCGGTGTTGATGGATCGGTGTGCCCAGTACGGCGGCACATAGACCATACGGTTTCGGCGCATCGGTTCGGGTGCGCATGCGCCTTCGGGCGTCTTCATCATCATGTAGCCCTGTCCGCGAATGCACAGATAGAGTTCGGCCGTTTCGGCGACGGTGTGGTAATGCCCCTTGGTCATGAAGCATTCGTCACCGACGGTTCCGGGGTAGAGTTTGCTGATGCAGAACATCAATTGGCCGTATTCGAGGGGGACCTCTTTTTCGAAGACTTCGTAATGTACAGGATCGCCGGTCGCGATGAGGGCCTCGAGGGCGTCGGCGTCCCGGTAGTGTCCGCGCATGTCCGAGGCGCGCCGCGTCAGCACGCGATCCGGCTCGGCCATCACGCCGTCAAGCAAATCGATGTCCACGCCCCAGGGCTGCATATAGTTCCTCGCGCTCACCTTGCCGTCTCCTTGCGCTTTCACGCGTGTTTATCGGGCGTCCGCGGCGATTTGTGATAGTTCATCGAACCCCGGCCCTGACGTCGGGATATCGAGATGAAACACCTCCGCAATCACCTGCGTCCACCCATGAATAAAGTAAATCCATCCATCCTCAACATGCAGCCGCCGGCCTTCGGCCTGTCGGCGCGCCTGCTCGAGAAAGACCAAGTCGCCGCGATAGTTGAAGTCCCACGCATACCCATCCATCGGGAAACGCGCCGAATTGGTCAACGGCGAGCCCGGCGCATCTTTGCCCAAACCGGTGGCGTTGATCACCAAAGAGCCGGGCTTGAGCGCATTCACCAGCGCATCGTTGTTTTCAGGAATCGGGCAGTGGTGGTACTCAACCGGAATGCCAGGGTTGACCTTCGCGTGGATGTGTTTCATCTCCTCGAGACGGGGCAGGCTGCGGTTCGACACGACGATGCGCGACGGCCGGTTTTCAGGCGCGCATTTTTCCATGAGATGAACCGTCAGTGCGATGGACGAACCGCCCGCGCCAATCGAGAAAACCTCCGCGCCGGTCTTTGCCCAGTGGTCCGATGGCAAGAACGCATCCAGACTCAGTCCACTGGTAATAGGGTCCTTCGCGTGCCCCGCCAAAGCGGTCCCGCGCTTCGAGATCGAACTAATTTCGCCCGTCAGCTCCGCATAATGATCGAGTTCGTCGAACAGGTCGCGGCACGCGTTGAGCAGGTCTATCTTGTGCGTGGTCACGAGCGCGCCCAAAGACAACGGATCAGACTTGATGAACCGGACGACGTTGCGGTAAACCTCAGGAGCGTCGTGCCACTTGCAGTCGATCCCGGCGATCCGTGGACTGATGCCCAAGTGTGCGGCCCAACGGGGAAACACCTTCATGATCGACGACTTCCCCGTCGTCACACCAATGAAATACATCGTCGGTTCTGTTGCGGGCGGGAAGACCGTGTCCGCCGCTGCCTGAATCGCCTCCGCCATTTCTGTTCCTTTCACTAGAGTGTTGTACGTTCTTATACTTGCGGTCGCCGACAGTAGAGCATTTTCACCTCGCAGCTTTGGCAGCCGCATCGCAGGCATCCTGGTGGAAATGCTCTAGAGTGCCAATGTATTGAGCAAGGCTTCATACCGCTGCTGCCGCCGCGCATAGTATTTCGCCACAGCTTTACGCGGACGGACCAGTTCGCCCGCATGAACCCATCCCTTGGCCGCTGCAGAAAGACTCTTGAACGCACCCACGCCATACCCCGCGACGAGGGCCGCGCCCATCGGCGCGCCTTCGCCTCGGGCGATGCGCCGTACGGGCGTTTGCAGTACGTCGGCCTTGAGCGCATTCCAAAAAGCGCTTTTCTCGCCGCCGCCCGTGATGCGCAACTCGCTCAGCCTCAGCTTTGGATAAAGCTCGAGCAGCACGCGCTTGTACACGCCGTACTCCAGCGCCACGCCCTCAAGCACCGCCCGGTACAGCTCGGCCAACGAGTGAGACCAATCGAGCCCGATCCACGCCCCGCGCAGTCCGGGTGTACTCGGACAGACCCGCCCCCCCAGATGCGGCACGAACAAGGGAAGTTCCTCAGACTCCGGAAGATGCGCGGCCATCGCATTCAGTTGTTCGAGCGTTACGAGGCTCGATTTTGCGCGATTGCCTTTGTTGGCGATCTCGTTGCGGAACCAGTCGAGATTCATGCCGCCGCCGTTGATATAGGCGTACGGATGCCACAACCCCGGCACCGCCGATTGCCCGCATCCCAACATGCGGTGTCGCTGATCGGCGCGAAACTCCGTGGTGGTGCTGGCAAACACCGACGCGGTGCCGGCCACATCGACGCTGACGCCTGCGCGGGCCGCGCCGCACGCGAGAAAACTGGCCGCAGTGTCGCCGCACCCGGCCACGACGGGCGTCCCTGCAAGAAGACCCGTCGCGCGCGCCGACGCCGCGGTCAGTTCTCCGACGATTGTCTCGGGCCGAACGATGCGCGGCAGCTTCCTCGGGTCAAGCCCGAAACGTTGGCAGAGGTCTTCATCCCACCGCGCCGCGGCGTTGTCGGCGAACCCCGAGAAGTGCAGATACGTGACGTCGATAAAAGCCTCGGCCGCACTCAACCCGCATAGGCGCATGGCGGCATATGCCCCCGGCTGCACAAAAGCCGCGATGCGCCGGTATACGCTGGGCCGCTCGTGTTTCCACCATAGTTTCTTGGGACCGTGATTAATACTGGGGTAGCAGCCGGTCTTTTCCAAGACGTCTTCGCCAGCCTTTCGGCCCATTTTGAGGGTATACGGCGTGCATCGGGTATCGAGCCACGAATCGTAGGGCGTAATATGACGTCCATCGCGGCCGACACCAATAATTCCGGCCATCTGACCGTCGATCCCAACGCCCGCCACGCGCTCGGGCCGCGCGTTCGCGACCTTCAAGCAGCGTTTGATCGTTCGGACAACGGCCGCGAACTGATCCTCGGGGTTTTCTTCGACCACCCCGGGTTTCGGTTGGTGGAGGTTGGACGGACACGAAGCCTGCGCGAGGCAACGCCCGGCAAGGGTAAACAAGGCCGCACGAGTGCCCTGCGTCCCGATGTCGACTCCAATGAGCGTTTGCGGCACGATTCCCCCTTCTTCTCCCCAGAACGACGTGCGGGAGGCCGGCTTCGCTATGCGCCCCGACGAATGACGACTTTCATCGCCGGGCGGTTCAACGCGGTGTCAAAGGCTTCCGCCATCGCGTCCTGCGCGAACGTATGCGAGATCACACACGTCACGTCGATGCGCCCCGAAGCCACCAGACTCATCGCCAACCGGTAATCTCGTGGGGCTCCGCCGGTCATGCCGGTCACCACAAGATTCTTGTAATGGATAAGGTTCGTATCGAGCAAGACCTTCGATCGATCTTTGGGTAAACCGCCGAAGAAGCAAACCCGGCCGTAGGGCGCCAGCAGTTCGAGGGCCTGTGCCTGCACCTCGGGGACGCTGCACGCCGTGATGACCGCGTCTAGCCCCCAGCCGCCGGTTTCACGCATGGCGATCTCACGCAGGTCCTCCTGCGCGGAGTTCACGATGAGATCCGGACCAAACGCGCGCGCTTGTTCAAGGCGCTCGGGTTGCACATCCGCGATGATGACGTTGGCCGCGCCGGACAACCGCGCCAAGGCGATATGCAACAGGCCGATCGGCCCCGCGCCGACAATCAACACCGTGTCGCCCATCGCGATCTGCGCGGCGCGATTTCCGCTCACCGCGCACGACAACGGTTCCACAAGCGACGCCGCCTCGAAACTGACTGTCTCCGGCAGAAACGTCACGCTGCCCTGGGCCAGCGCCTCGCGCGGCACGCGCACGTACTCCGCGTGGGCGCCGTCGATGTTAATGCCAAAGGCCGTGTAGTCTGGGCACATGTTCGGCAGACCGCGCACGCACATGGCGCACTGACCGCAGCCGATGTTCGGCGCAATTCCCACGCGATCGCCTTCACGAAAACGGCCCGCCCCGCGTTCGACAACGCCCGCAAACTCGTGCCCCAGAATCACGCGCTCGCCGTCGCGCAGTTTGCGTTGGCCATTGCGAATGATACGAACATCCGTGCCGCAGATGGACGACGCCATCACACGCACGAGCAGCTCGCCATCCTCCACGGAAGGCACGGGGGCGTCAGCGAACGAAAGCCCCTGTCCCTGTGTGTACGCCGCAGCCTTCATACCGCGCTTCCTCGAAGCACCTCGACCGGCGCGCCGGATTTCAACGACTGATTGGCGGCGACCACCGCCTCAACTGCGCGCAAGCCGTCCTCGCCCGTAACGCGCGGCTCGCGGCCCTCGTGCACGCACTCGATGAAATGCTCCATCTCGGCGAGGTAAGCGTCTTTGAATAGGTTGCGCCAACTTTTGACGGCTTGGCCGAAAACCTGCCCGTCCACATTCACCTTGGTCACGCCCTGCTGGGCATAGCTGCCAATGAACAGCACGCCCTTCTCGCAAAGCACTTCGACGCGGGCGTCATAGCCGTAGTGCGCGGGGCAAACACCGTCCACCGACCCGAGCGTGCCGTCGGCAAAGCGCAGGTTCACGACCGCATGGTCGTAAAACTCCGGGTAGCTCTCCCGTGCGTCGTCACACTTGAAGTTCGCGCCTTCCGCATAGACCCGGCAGATGTCGCTGCCCACAAGCCAGCGAATCGAGTCAAAATCGTGACTGTTCACCTCAGCCAGGATGCCGTTGCTTTTGTCGATCGCGTAGATCCACGGCGGCGGCAAGCCCGGGCCGCGTCCCGTCGAGCGGATCATGGTGACACGCCCCAACTCGCCCAAATCGAGCAGTTCTTTGGCGCGCATGAAGCCCTCGTCAAAACGCCGCATGAACCCGATCTGCAGTCGCACCCCCGCCTTCGCCACCGCGGCGTTGATCGCGCGGCACTCGTCCGGGGTGATCGCCATGGGTTTTTCCAGAAAAATGTGTTTGCCGTGCTCGGCCGCGGCACAGGCGATTTCGCGGTGGAGAAAGGTCGGGGTCACAATGATGACCGCATCGACCTCGGGGTCCGCCACAGCATCCTCGTAGCGCGCGTGCAAGCGCGTTATCCCGTATTCGCGCCCCGTGGACGCCAAAGTCGCGGGGTTCGCGTCGCACAACGCCGTCATCCGCGCGTTGAGAATGCGATTAACCACATTGTTCAGATGCACCAGACCGGCCCGGCCAGTGCCCACCAAGCAAAAACGCAACGGATTCCCGAAAGACATCAAAGCACCCCCTCTTGCGCTTGGCCAGACTGCAACGCGCACTAGGCGCGCATTGTAGGTCCGCCCGCGACGGGATTCAAAAGCGGCTTCCGGGAAGAGTTCGCCCTTTGAAGGAGTTTCCTCGGGGTGTATGATGAACGGACCGGACCGGTTCGTTGTGGCGGCAACCGCCAGGGAGGACTTCCGCATGCGAGACGTGTACATCGTATCCGCAGTACGAACCGCAGTAGGCAAGGCCATTCGCGGAACCCTGGCGCAAGTGCACCCGGCCGATTTGGCCGGGCCGGTGTTGCGCGAGGCCACTACCCAGGCGGGCGTCGCCCCGGAGGACATTCAGGACGTAGTGCTGGGCTGCGCCTTTCCCGAAGCGGCCCAGGGGATGAACGTCGCGCGCATTGCGGTCCCCGCTGCGGGCTTGCCCGACACCGTCAGCGCGATGACCGTCAACCGCCTGTGTTCGTCGGGACTCGAAGCCATCGCCATCGCCGCAAGCAAAATTCACGCGGGCCTTTACGACGTGGCGTTGGCGGGCGGGGTTGAGTCCATGAGCATGATCCCGCTGGGCGGCTACAAATTTGCCCCGAACCCTCGCCTGTCCGCCGAACGCCCGGAGGTCTACATCGCCATGGGCCACTGCGGCGACAACATGGCGCGCGATTTCGGCATCGCCCGCGCCGAGATGGACGCCTGGGCGTTGCGCAGTCATCAGCGGGCGATCGCCGCCCAGGATGATGGACTCTTCAAGGCACAAATCGTTCCTCTCGACCTCGGGAACGGCAAAATGTTCGACGTTGATGAAGGTCCGCGCCGCGACAGTACGATCGAGGCCTTAGCAAAACTGAAGCCTGCGTTCGCCCTGCCGGATCGCGGTTCCTGCACCGCCGGGAACTCCAGCCAGACCAGCGATGGCGCGGCCGCCGTTTGTTTGATGAGCGAGCCCGCCTTGCACCGCACCGGGGCAAAGCCGCTCGCGCGCCTGCTCAGCTTTGCCATCGCGGCGGACGCTCCGCAATACCTCGGCCCGGCGCAAATCCCAGCGATCGACAAGGCCTGCGCATTGGCCGGAATCCAAAAGAAGGACTTGGCGCTCATCGAAAACAACGAGGCCTTTGCATCGCAATGTCTGTACGTCATCCGCGAAGCGGGCTTCGACCCGGAGAAAGTGAATGTCAACGGCGGTGCCATCGCACTCGGCCATCCGCTGGGCTGCACTGGGGCCAAACTCTCCGTGCAGTTGATTCACGAGTTGCGCCGACGCGGCGATCGCTATGGCCTCGTCACGATGTGCATTGGCGGCGGCATGGGCGGCGCCGGCGTCTTCGAAGTCTGCAAGTAAAGACGCGGATTCCTAGTCCCGTATGGACACCCTCAAGCACCTGATAGACCAGCCGACGCTGGATGTTAATGCAGCGCGAGTATGCGCCGAAGATATCGCTCACCATCCACTCGAATGGCGGTGGCGAGAAGGCAGCTATGGGCGGAATACCTTTAGCTCTAGTTCTTCAATCGCCCGGTAGTCCTTGGCGTTTCCCGTGCAGAGAATCAACTCGTTCTCCGCAGCAGTGGCGGCTATCAAGGCATCGGGAACGCCCAGATTCGATTTCAGGGCGTACTCCTCCAGATAGATCGCCGCGCGGTGTCCAATGTTTTCCGAGAGCGACACAATGGCAAATCCCAGGTCGGTCAAGAAAGCCTTTGTGAGCCGCAGGTCCGTCTTGTCCCGAGCGCCCTGAAGCAACTCCATGTAGCTCACCACCGACAGTTTCAGGGTATCCGCCTGGTCGATCACCGTTGTCGCGCGCTTGTTTCCGCGCAGCGCCCAGATGATGACGTCGGTGTCAACGAGCATCGAAGCGTCCTTTTCGAAGCGCCCGAATATATGCCGACGGATCGCCCATCTCAGAGCGGTCGGCCCACATGCCGAACGCCTCGTGCTCGGCGGCGCGGATACGCCCGGCGTCGCGAATGGGCTCTATCCGGGCCACACGCTTTCCGCGATTGGTCAACGTAACGGTCTCGTTTCGTGCAATCGCGTCGAGAATCTTTTTGGGATTGCGCCGCATATCCAAGACAGTCGCTTCCATTCTTTTGCCTCCAAGTAAACTGCACACTTGTAGTGTGCATGATTTCGGAAAGCGTGTCAAGGCGCCCAACCGAGGCGGGGCCTTGACACGTTGATATATACATGATATCATAAAGATATTATGGCGTTGGTTGAGGTTTGTGGCGAAGGCCGATGAAAAGGAGGAGAGCATGTCATCTGAGAGGCAGAAGTACGCCCTAAACGGCTGGCCGATGCTGGCGCTCGCGATCTTGATGTGGTTGGCGGTTCCGTCGCTCGTCGCGTGGGCGGCCATAGCCCATATAGGGAGCGTTGGCTTCACCGTAGTGATCATACTTGATGTCTTGCTTGTTTTTGGGGCGATTCTCGTGTCCGCAGGGCTGTTCACTGTCCAGCCCAACGAAGCGCGTGTATTGGTACTCTTTGGTAAGTATGTAGGGACGGTAAAACAGGAGGGGTTTCACTGGGCGAATCCGTTCTGTGTGCCTCGCGGCGAGCCGATAGCGCTCCCAAAACCAGGCAAGGAAAACGCCTACCAGTTGGGGCGGCGTCCGAACAAATATCGCGTGTCGTTACGGGCGCGCAATTTTGAAACGCAGACGCTCAAAGTGAACGATCTTAGGGGAAATCCTATCGAAATTGGGGCGGTGGTTGTATGGTCAGTGCGCGACACGGCGCAAGCGCTGTTTGATGTGGATGATTACGAGAACTATGTCCGGGTACAGAGCGAGACGGCAGTGCGCCATCTCGCGAACTGCTATCCCTACGATCACGGCGGCGATGCCAGCGACAGCACGACCACACTGCGTGACGGCACAGACGTCATCAGTGATGCGCTGCGTAGAGAGTTACAGGTCCGGCTCGACAAGGCAGGCGTGGTGGTCGCCGAAACGCGTCTGACGCATCTGGCCTACTCGCCAGAAATCGCGGGTGCTATGCTGCGGCGTCAACAGGCAGAAGCGATTATCGCAGCGCGCCAGAAAATTGTCCAGGGCGCGGTAAGTATGGTTGAGATGGCCTTGACCGAGTTGTCCAGCCGCAAGGTGCTCAACCTGGACGAGGAGCGCCGGGCGGCAATGGTGAGCAACCTGCTTGTGGTACTCTGTGGTGAACGCCAGGCAGACCCCGTGATCAACACGGGTACATTGTATCAATAAGCGCTTGAGGCAATAATGGGCTGGGTAGCATGGCAAGCAAGAAGGAATATCTACTGCGTATCGACGCAGCCCTCTGGACCGAGTTGCAGGCATGGGCCGCGGACGAATTGCGCAGTGTGAACGGGCAGATCGAATTTCTGTTGCGGCGAGCCGTGTCGCAACGACGCAAGGAAATTGCGTCCGACACAGACGAGAGGGCCGAAAGCTAAATCCGTCTCTCCCTCCGATCGCAACCTGTGTTGCTCTTGCTCAAACGATCCCCCGTAAGAGATTCACGCAGGACGCCCGCGACGCCCTATAGAGGACTCCCACGCCTTCCGCTTTCCCCTTGCGCGTTGACCCGGCCGGCCCACGGCCCTATACTCGCCCCGCTGGTCAACCGCAGGGGAGAAAACGATCATGCAGACATCGACGGCGGAGCCTGGGCGCATCCCTACTTTGCATGTGGTGGGTGACTCGATTCCTCAAGCGTATTTTCGCGCCATCAAAGCAGTGTGGGAACATGGACTTGCCATTCGCACGGAATACGACCGCAAGAATGCGCAGGGCGAATTCATCGATCCGCCCAGCCGCGACGCGCGCGTGCTCATTGAAGTGAAGGACCCCTTCGCCCAACCGCGCTTCCCTCCCATTTCATTCTGCGAAATTGGCGTGTATATCGCGGAGATTATGGGACTAAAGGACTACCGCGTCGTCCCGTTCGACAAACTCCAGGCGGCCAAGGGCGGCGAACTCACGGCGCAGGAATGGCCGTACACATACCATCAGCGCCTGTTCGCGCACCCCGCGCCGGACGGCTCGACCCTGGATCAAATCGCGATGGCGATTGAACGCCTCGTTCGCACGCCCTACTCGCGGCGCGCCGTGGCCACCACGGCCGTCCCTACGGTGGACCCGTTCCTCACCGAGGACATTCCCTGCCTGCGGGAAGTACAACTGCGCTGCCCCGAAGACGCGAGCGGTCATCTGTGCCTCAACATGAATACGATGTGGCGCTCGCGCGATCTGTACAAGGC
Source organism: Candidatus Hydrogenedentales bacterium (assembly GCA_041859045.1). GTDB lineage: Bacteria > Hydrogenedentota > Hydrogenedentia > Hydrogenedentales > SLHB01 > JBHELB01. The sequence continues at coordinate 50,883 of JBHELB010000051.1, forward strand.
CTGGGGAGACAACGTCATCGCGCTGACCTTCATGCAGGGCGTGTTGGCGAAACGCATCGGCGCGCAGGCCGGAAAGACCGCGCAGGTGGGCAGTTACGCCGACTATGCGGGGTCGTTGCACATCTACGGACAGGATTTCGGCGCGGTCGGTGGCGACGCGGAGCGCGGACTGCAAAGTTTCTTCGACACGTTCGATGAAGAGACGTTTATCGCGCGTTCGCTGTCAAGTGAAATCGCGCTCGACATGCTGGTTCTGCCGCAATTGCGCAACCTCCTGTCGGAACGGCAGATCGAGCAGTGGAAGTTCCCGAAGGAAAGCATCGACCTCGTTGAGCAACTTATCCACGACCTCGAAAACGGGGTGTACTCGGTATAACTGGGAAAGAAGGAACGCGCTGCGTCATGCCTGTGGGACGTCTGTACGTGGTGGCAACGCCGATCGGCAATATGGAGGATATCTCCGCGCGCGCACTGCGCGTGTTGGCCGAGGTCGATCTTGTCGCCGCCGAAGACACGCGCCATGCCCGGCGTCTGCTCGACCATTACGCGATCCGCGCGTCCCTCACGAGCTACCACGAGCACAATGAGCAGGGAAAAGCACCGGAACTTGTTGCACGCATGTTGGATGGGGCCCGCGTTGCGCTGGTCACGGACGCGGGAACGCCATGCATCTCCGATCCCGGTTACCGCGTGGTGCGCGCGGCGCAAGAAGCCGGCATCCCGGTCAGCCCGATACCCGGTCCTTCGGCGGCCGTTGCGGCGCTGTCGGCCAGTGGCCTGCCCAGCGATTGCTTCACCTTTCACGGGTTCTTCCCGCGCAAAGGCAAGGACCGCGAGTCTCTGTTTGCCCGCGCCAAGACCTGGGGCGGCACGCACATATTCTACGAGTCGCCGCGGCGTCTGCACGACGCCCTCGCGGCATTGGTGGAGGCGTTTCCCCATGCGCAAACCTGCGTCGCGAGAGAGATAACGAAGCTGTTCGAGGAGATCGCCGTGGGAACGCCCGCCGAACTGGCGGAACGCTTCCAGGACGACGTGAAGGGCGAATGCGTGTTGCTGTTTCACGCCGAGCCCGAAACCGAAATCCCTACGCCCGAGCAAATCCGCGTCTGGGTCGAGGAATGCATGCAGGCCGAGGGCGTCTCGCGTCGCGATGCCGTGCGCCGCGTGGCACAGGCGCGCGGGCTGTCGCGCAATACCGTGTACGACGCCGCGGGGACCGCGCCATGATGCCGGTCACTCTCGAGGAATCACGGCTCGCGCTGGTGCTCAAAATTGAGCGCCTCGCCTTGATTGCGCGCTATCTGATCTACTTTCTGGCGGCCTTTTTGTGCGCGCTGGGACAAATCGACGCCACTCCCCTCAGCATTGTCATCGTGACCGCCGCTATCCTGCTCCATAATCTATTTTCGCACTGGGTCTTCGTTTCGCGTCGCTATGACCTCTTTCTGCGTTGGTACAACTTCCTGCTCTACTTCGTTGAAACCAATGTCATCATCGCCTTCAGCGGGGTGGACAACAGCGATGCCTTCGCGCTGTACTACCTGTTTGTGATCGGCTACGGCGCGTATTGCGGCGACCTAAGACGTACATTGGGCGCCGCGTTCTTGTGCGTGCTGTCGTTCATCGGACTTCTCGGGATTCAGGCCTATCAAAGCGAACTCTCCAATTCGCCCGGCGTGCTCGCCATCCGCCTCGGTTTCTTCATGATCGGCGCATGGCTCGCCGGGGCGTTCACCCAACAACTCAAGCGTTCCGAGGCGGCGTCCGTCGATCGCTCACAGGCATTGGCGGCGTCAGAAGCCACGTTACGCGCCATTCTCGACGCCGCGGCGAATCCGATCTTTGTCTTCGATCGTATGGAAACCGTGGTTGAGGCCAACCACCGGGCCTGCGAATATCTCGGCCTACCCCGTGAGGAACTCTTGGGCCAACGCATCCGGCGCTTTGTGTTCGACGACGGCACGTTGCCTGCGAAAATCGCGACGAGTGCCGAGCGTGGAGAGTTTCGCGGCGAGCTGATCCTGCTCAAGGCCGATGGCGAGGAACGCACGGTCGATTTCCTGGTTCGGGCGTTCCTGCGGGATGGCGAGTATTTCTACGTCGCGTTGGCCCACGACATCACCGAGGAGAAGGAACTGCGCGAAGCCACGCGCCGCGCCAATGCCGATCTCGAACGCCTGAATCACGAACTGCGCCAGGTCGACGCGCTCAAAACCACTTTCCTGGCCACGCTTTCCGAACGCATCCGTTCGCCGCTGTGCGCGGTGCTCGGTTACGTCGAAATGATGCTCGGCGAGGAACTGGGCGAGCTTGCTCCAGACCAACGCAAGGCCCTGCAAACCTGTCGCCGCTGTGCCCTGCGCATCTTTCGCTTTCTCGACGAAGCGCTCGATTTGCGCCATTTTGACAAACCGGCCAAGACGCCGAAAGCGTAGTGACGATTCCGACCGCAAAGTTGACAGGCTGACGCCGTCCGCTTCAGAATCTGCCGGGGAGACGGAAAGATGGATGCCATTGCGACCCATGACTTGACCAAGGTATACCGCGCGCATCTCGGACGGCGCGCAGCCCCCTCGTTGAACGGGCTGACGCTGAACGTCCAGGAGAACGAGGTGTTCGGTTTTCTCGGCCGTAACGGCGCGGGCAAGACCACGACGATCAAGATTCTCTGCGGTTTGTTGCGCGCCACGCGTGGCTCGGCGGCGCTGTTCGGCGAGCTTGTGCATACCCGCCGATCACGGCGGCTGATCGGTTATCTGCCGGAAAACCCCTATTTTTACGAGTACCTGAACCCGCGCGAGACGCTCGATTTCTATGGTCGTCTGCACGGACTGGATGCCGCCGCGCGCGCGGCGGAATGGCGCAAACTGTCCGAGTTGCTCGATCTCGGCGATATCGCGGATCAGCGGGTGCGTGGCTTTTCAAAGGGTATGCGCCAGCGGCTCGGGTTCGCGGTGGCGATGGTCGGCGACCCGCCGTTGCTGATACTCGACGAGCCCATGAGCGGACTCGATCCCCTGGGCCGCCGTCATATCCGTGAACTGATGCTGCGGCTGCGAGACGAGAAAAAGACGCTCTTCTTCAGCTCGCACGTCTTGGGCGACGTCGAACAGGTCTGCGAGCGCGTCGGCATTCTGGTGAAAGGAAAACTGACGGCTGCTGGACGCATCGAGGATCTACTGCAGCAGCACGTGCATCAAGTCGAGATTATTCTCGACCGTGTGGACGACGGGCTCGGCCGAGATCTCGCCGCGCGGGCGAGCGGCGTGCGGCATTCGGAAGCGGGGCAACACTTTACCGTTTCCGACGCGGACGCGGCGGATGCCCTGGTGCGCGATGCACTGAACCGGGGCGCGCGCTTGATTGAATACACCCCGGTGCGCGACTCGCTCGAGGAGTATTTCATGCGCCATCAGGAGGGCCGGTCATGAGGGCAATCGCGGTCGCGCAGAATACCTTCCGCGAGGCGGTGCGGGATAAGGTGCTTTATGTTTTGCTCTTTTTCGCGGGCGTGGCCATCTTCGGCTCAAAGGCGCTCGGCTGGATCAGCATCGGGCAGGACGTCAAAATCGTCAAAGACATTTCCCTGGCCGCTGTTTCGATCTTTGGTGTGTTGATCGCGATCTTCGTGGGCACGAGTCTGGTCTATAAGGAGATCGACAAACGCACAATCTACACGATCCTCTGCCGCCCCATGGCGCGCTGGGAATTCATCGTGGGCAAGTATCTCGGGCTTGCGGCGTTGCTTGGCCTTGTCTGTGTGACCATGACCGCCATCGCCGCGCTGTATGTACGCATGCTGGGCGGCGCGCTCGACGCCACCTTTTTCCTCGCCGCACTGCTCATCTACGCGCAACTCCTGCTCGTCACCGCGCTCGCCGTGCTCATGAGCGCGGTGGCTTCGCCCGTTCTGGGCGCGTTGATCGTCTTTTCGGTCTATATTCTCGGCAATGCAACGCGCATTCTCATCGATCTTCCGCCGCATTTTGAAGGAACAACGACCAAAACGGTCCTTGAGTTCCTTTACTATGTTCTCCCCAATCTCTCGAACTTCGATATCCGCGCCGAAGCCGCAAACGGCATCCCAGTCAATCCCGTGTATGTTGCGTGGGCGTTGGGGTACGGCGCGTTGTACACCACGATGCTCTTGGTGCTCGCGGCGCTGGCGTTTGAGGATAAGGACGTATGAAGGCTGCTCGCGCCGCCGTTGCCTTGGTCGTGGTTGTCGCGGTGCTCGCCTGCACCACGATGGCGCAGCGCCGAATGGACAACATGCGCGCCCATGAGTTTGACGAGCAACTGCTTTATTTGCCCAACGAGAATCTGCTGAACCATTTCACCGCCGGGATGTCGAGCGTGATTGCGGACATTCTTTGGCTCAAATGTATTCAGTACACGTCGAAGCACTTCAAGGGCGACCTGAAGTTTACGTGGCTCGGCCACATGTGCGACACGATCACGCAACTCGACCCGTATTTCCTGGACGTCTATCGCTACGGCGGCATTTTCCTCGCGGCGCTCAAGGCCGACGACGATGCCAGCATCCGTCTTATGGAAAAAGGCGCGGCGTATCTTCCCGATCGCTGGGAGTTGCCCTATGAGATTGCGATGATCTACCTCACTAACCGACGCGACCAGCCAGGAGCCGTCGAGGGCGCCGCCGCCTATCTTCGCGCCGCCGTCGCCACCGGCGCCGCCCCGCAGCACGTGCTCGAGGTCGCCCAAGGCCTACAGCGCAAGCACAATCTGTATGACCTTGAGCGCCAGATGTGGACGGAGATGAAGCAGAATCATCCCGACAAATTGATGCGCGACCTCGCTATGCGAAAACTTATTCTGCTCGATATTCGAATCAAGCGGGATCGCCTCCAGTCGGAAATCGACGGTCATGTGCGGAAAAACGGCGCATTGCCCAAAGTAGGCGCGCTACAGGACGCGCTGGGCGGCCACTACTTTGTCGATGGCGCGGGGAAGATTCAGAACACGTCGCTCCTGGACGAGCAAGTGACGCGGATGCTAACCCAACTCAAGGGCGCGATTGGCATCTACAAGAAACAAACCGCCGCGTTGCCGCCGAGCCTTGATGCGCTAGTACAAGACGGCATCTTGCATCAGCTCCCCAAGCACCCCTACGAGAACGGCGTGTGGTCGTACGCCCCGGCCACCGGGGACGTGACCAGTGCTATTCCTCATTTTCCGGCGTACTGAATCTCGCAACAGCCCGCGCACACCCGAAACAGTCCCTTGCGCAATCGCCGCCGGAACGCGCACAGCTCCGGTCCATTCCAGATCGCGCGAAGCGATGTTTCTCGAATGTTGCCCACTGTCTGAATCATGCACGGAAACACGTCGCCCTTGGCCCCCACGAAAAGATTGGTCCACGGCGCAAGACACCGAAAAGCCTCTGCCCGCAGACCGCCGCTGTAATATGCGACGATCTGCTCGTCGGGCATGGACGGCATGCGCACGTCGATGCCCGCCTTGGCTCCCTCGACGCGCAGCGCGTCGAGACATCGCCGCACGGCGTCTGGCGCAATGCGCGGCAATTGAACCGAGTCGAGCGGCAACTCCGCGGGGTCAATGGTCCCTAACCCTTCAAGACTCGGGAAGCGAATCTCGAGCGTGAGGTTGAGGATATCCGCGCCGGCCTGTGCGACGAGAGGAACCAGTTCCGGCAGGGACTCAACGTTGCCTTCTTGAAGCACGGCCGTCACGTGGACCAACGGCGTCCGCTGGCTTTTCGCCTGTCGCGCTTCGGCGATCGCTTCGAGCGCGCCCAACGTTCGGTCAAACGCGCCGGGCTGCTTAAGCAACCCATCATGCACCTCGCGCGGGCCTTCGAGCGAGAGCCCAATGAAGCCAAGCCCGCGTCCGCCCACGCGACGCGGCGCTTGCTCCACGCAAAACCGCGCGGTATCCCCATCGATCCGCGTGCCGTTGGAGATGAAATGCGTGCGCCGCCGCGCCGAGGCATACTCCAGCAACTCCGCGAAATCCTCGCGCACCCACGGCTCGCCGCCGGTGAATGTGATTAGCGCGCCGCGCCCGGTCTGGCCAACGGCGTCTTTCCACTCCTGCGTGGTCAACTCGCCAGCGCGCTGTTCCTCGGGCGGCGTGCGGCGGTACCAATCCAGGTACTGGCACATCGCGCAACGCAGGTTGCAGCGCCGGGTGACCTCAAAGAAATAGTGCCACGCAGGCAGGGCCCGTCCCGCTGTCGAAAAGTGGTACGGCAGCGCGCTGTGCATCCGCACCGCTAGCCGGTAAAGGCTCGCGACGCTCAACCGGCTCTCGGACTCCGCCATCGCCTAGACGCTCACGCCGTGTTCGCGCGCCACCAGCAGGTTCGATCGCAATAACGCCTCGAAACTGCCGCAATCGGCCCACCAACCGTCAATCACCTCGTAGGTCATCACGCCGCGGCGAATATACTCATTATTAACGTCGGTGATCTCGAGTTCGTTGCGCGCGCTGGGCACCAGCGTCTCGCAGATGTTGAATACGTCCCCGTCGTACATGTAAATCCCAATCACCGCATTGCGACTGGGCGGGTCTTTGGGTTTCTCGATGATGCGCGTCACGCGCCCGTCCTCGACCACCGCCACGCCGAATTCGCTCGGGTTGTCCACTTCTTTCAGGAAAATCTTCGCCCCGCTCGGCTGGCGCTCGAAATCTTCCACCGCCGACCGAATGCTGCCTTGGACAAAATTGTCGCCAAGAATCACAACGACCTTGTCTCCGCCCACAAAGTGACGGGTCAGCGCAAGGGCATCGGCAATGCCCCCCTCGGTCTTCTGGTAGGTATAGTGCATCTGGCTCAGACCAAAATCCTCGCCGTTGCCGATCAGCCGCAGGAACTCGCCGGCGTTGTTTCCGCCCGTCACCAGCATAATCTCTGTAATTCCAGCATCCACAAGGGTTTGGATTGGGTAGAAGATCATGGGCTTGTTGTACACGGGCAGCAAGTGCTTGTTCGTCACGCGGGTCAACGGACGCAGCCGCGTGCCCAATCCCCCGGCCAGAACGACTCCCTTCATAGCGCCTCCCTTCGGCCCCCGGCGGGCCGGTCCTTGTGGCGGGAGTATAGCACTGGGAGACCGGTGCGCGACAAGAGGGAAATGGGGAGGATCCGCACTTAATTCTTTCTGTCGAGGAAAGTAAAATATTGACAAAATCGACTTGACAACACCTTTATCTCCTCGTATACTAGGCGGGCATGGGAGCGGTGCTTCCAATCGCGGCGTGGGCAATTTGCCGTGGGAAGTGCGCAGGGTAAGAAGCTCTTGTGAGAGAGCAACATCGGTTGTGGTCCCACTTCTGGAGCCGGAAGGAGGGATGAAAACAGCACGGGCAACACTCCGGGAACCACAACGGGCAAACACGATGTGCCTATACATGCATGCTTGGCGTTTTGCTTTGAGCGTGCCCCGGACCATGGGAGGTCCGGAGACGGAAGGAACAGCGGCGGACAGTCCGCAGCTGGACAAAGACTACCTTGAGAAAGGAACTACGCAATGACGCGTATGAAACTGACTATCGCTATGATCGCCCTTCTGGCGGCGGTTGCGGTTCCGGCGGTTGCCGAACTGCAGACGGTCACCGTGGGCGGCGCGGTCACGATTCGTGGCAACTGGTTCATGAACACGACTCCGGAGCCCACGGGCACCGAGATTCGTTGGCCGAACTTCTTCCTGGTGAAGCGCCCGCTGGGCGGCGTGCCGAATTTCAACGCCACCGGCATTCTGAGCAACTTCGCGTGGGACGAGAACACCAACGACCTCAAGTTCGTCGAACAGCGCACCCGCATCAATTTCAAGGCGGATTTCACGGACAACGTGAGCGCCTTCATTGAGCTGGACAGCTACGATGTGTGGGGCGAAGACTTCCGCTCGAACTACATCACCGGCGCGGACAACCGTGCGGCGACGGGTAACGACGTGGAAATCCTTCAGTCCTACATCGAAGCCAACGAGATGTACGGCTACCCGGTCCGCCTGCGCATCGGCCGCCAGGAACTGGCGTTCGGTAACCAGTGGCTGATCGGCGACAACGACGCCAACTCGTTCTTCACCGGCATCACCTTCGACGCCATCCGCGCCACGTACGCGACCGACCTGTTCACGGTTGACGCGTTCGCGGCCAAGTTGGCCGAAACCGGCGTGGCGGAGCAGGACGGCGACACCGACCTGTACGGCCTGTACGGCAGCTACCTGGGCATCGA
>JBHELB010000043.1:0-8383 GCA_041859045.1 Candidatus Hydrogenedentales bacterium
CCATCCCTTCCTGCGCGCGGCGGTACATGGCGAGGCGGGTGACGTCGTTGCCGCTGAAGAAGACCTGCCCCTGGTTAGGGCGAAGCAAACCGACAACCATGCGGAACGTGGTCGTCTTGCCCGCGCCGTTGGGGCCGAGCAAGCCGACGATCTCGCCGGGGTGGAGTTCGATCGAAATACCGTTGACGACCGTCCGCTTCGCGAAGGTCTTGATGAGGTTATCGGTCTTTAATAGCGCCTCGGCCAACGGGCATTCCCTTTCTAACTGTTCTTCGCCGCGACGGCTCCCGCGAAGGCGGTCTGAAAGAGGCGGCGGTTCAGTTCGGCGGTTTCCACGGGGCTCAGAGGCGCTTTGGCCTTCTTTTCCAGCAGGGCGTTTGTCGCATCATCACGGGCGACGCCCTTCCACGCGGCCGCGTCGTAGAACGCGGCCTGGCGCAGCACACGGTTGAGCACGCCGATGATCAGTTTCTGATTCTGCGGACCGGGGGCCTCGGCCGTGGGCATCTGGCCCAGCCCTTGGCGTTCTTCAGGTTTGAGCATGCCCATAATGTGCTTGCCGGGCGAAGGTGCGGCGGCAGCGCTTTGTTCCTTGAGCGTTTTCAGAAGCTTGGGCCAATCCTGCACGTCACCGGCGGATAGCAGCCACGCTTCTTCGGGTTTGTCGGCCACGGCGCCGGACTGCGTGGGACCGCCAAGCCCTTGAGCGGTGGCGTTGGTGAGGCGCGTCTGCCCTGTTTTGAAATTGTAGATCAGTTTGTCGCACTGAAAAGACTTCACCTGCGGTAGAGAGCCTTTGACGGCACCGGTGAACACGGCCTCTTCCTTGGCCATGTCAAGCTCGGCGCGCTGGGAAGTGACTCGGCCTTGGTTGCTCTCGATGACGACCCCGCCCTCCAGAATCACCTTCGAATACGAACTACCGTCGCTGGAAGGCGCGCCCGAGCCCCGATCGGCGCGAATGTTCATGACGCCGCGGGCTGGGTCGGCGAAGCGGACCGCCGCGCGGATGCCGCCTTCAAACCGCCACAAGCCGTCCTTCTCGATGATGAACTCACCCGCGCGCTCGATGTCGAACTTGTCCGAAGCAGTCGGCCCTTGGGCCAGCGCCGCCGCGGCAAAGGCGCACAGCGTCCACACCGTCAATCCTATCGTCGCAGACCTCATTTGGTCTCCTCCGGCTTCAGGTCAATCGTCCCTTTCATCCCGTAGAGCACAATACGGGATTCATCGGGATGATACTCCATTTTCTCCGCTTCGAGAACACGCCCGGGCTCGGCAATGCGGACCGGCTTGTCCGTCCGCGCGAGGCGCTCGTCGTTTACCCACACGAGGTCTTCCAAGTCGGCATGCTGCACGCCGCGCTCAAACGACACACCGCCGGTGAGGGTCGCGGTGCGTGCGTTCTGGTCGTAACGCGCGGAACCGGCCTGAAGGCGGGTCTCCGATTGGTTTTCGTAAATCGTCGCCGCCACGCGCTGCGCTTCCCAAACTCCTTCGTCCGAGCGCTGAAAGTCCGGCGACTTGATCACGAAACTGGGATGCGTTGCGCCGGGATCGGCGCGGTCGTTGTAGAACGCCAAAGTCATCTCGCCCCCGCCGCCCCATACGCCCGTGGGCTGTACGGCCGTCGTGCTGCCCTCGGGCGCGCCCGCGGCGGGTGTCGTCCCTTTGCTACAGCCGACGACGACAAGCAAAGTCGCTATCGCAACCAGGTACTTCACGCTGCGCCCTTGACGTTGCGGGCGTAGATCATGCGCAGACCGCGCAAGGTCAGCAGCGGATCGACGTGGTCGATCTTGCGCGCGACCTGAGCAATAAGCGAGGCCAACCCGCCCGTGGCCACGACCACCGGGGTGGCTTTTAGCTCCGCTGTCATGCGTGTGATAAGCCCATCGACAAGATCCGCGTACCCATAGGTCAGCCCCGAGCGGATGTTCGACACGGTGTCGCGCCCGATCACCGCGGGTGGCTTGACGATCTCGACGCGCGGTAACTTGGCGCACTTTTCAAACAGGGCATCGGCGGAAATCGCGATACCTGGCACTATCGCCCCGCCCCGATACTCAGCGTGTGCAGTGATGACGTCAAATGTCGTGGCGGTTCCAAAATCGACGACGATCAGCGGGGTTCCAGGATAGGCTTCAATCGCCGCGACGGCATTCACGATGCGGTCCGCGCCGACTTCTTTCGGATTCTCCACTTGGATCACGAGGCCGGTCTTGACGCCCGGCCCGACGACGAGCGGAGTAACGCCGAAGGCGGCGGTCGTGGCGGCAAGTACGGGTTGATTCAGCGGCGGAACGACGCTCGATATACAGCATCCATCCACTTCTTTCGGGGAATGGCCCTCTTCGCGCAAGAGCGTCGAGAAAAGGAGGCGGAGTTCGTCCTCGGTGCGGTAGTGCGCGCTCATGATCCGCCAGTGCCCGAGGAGCGTTTCGCCCTCGAACAGGCCAACGACCGTGTGCGAATTGCCGACATCGATGACGACGAGCATTTCAGGCACTCTCCAACACGTGAATATCGCCTGCGCAATGAAGTTTGCGCTCGCCCTGCTCCGTTTCGAGCACGAGACCGCCGCGAAGGTCAATGTCCACCACCGTTCCCACGACATCCGCGGAACGCACGCGGCGCCCTTTAATGTCGCAGGCCTCCACCCACTCGCGGCGCACGGCCTCGTAGTCTCCGCCGCGTAGACGCGCGACCTGAACATCGAGCGCATGCAGCAGCGCGGTGAATACCTCGTCGCGATCGCATGCCCGGCGAGTTTCCCACTCCACCGAGGTCGCCGTCGCGCGCAGATCCGGAGAAAAATCCTCGGGACGGTGCCGCAAATTCACGCCAATCCCCAGGGCAGTGGCGCCATCGCGCTGCTCCACCAGAATACCGCACACCTTGCGTCCGTTCAGCAGCAGATCGTTCGGCCATTTCATGCGGAGTTCGCACCAGGGGCGCAACGCGTCGCGCACGGCCACCGCCGCGCCGATGGACAGCCCCTCGGGCATGTCGTCGAGCCGCACGCTAAACCACAGGCCAAGCCCCGGCGCGCTTTGCCAGCGCCGCCCGTGGCGTCCGCGGCCCAGGGTCTGCTTTTCCGCGACCACCACCGCGCCATCGAGGTCTTCCTCGAGCACGCGCGTGCTGGTTGACGACACCGTGTCGAAAATCACGACACGTGCGCCGACGGTCCGGGTGTGAAGCGGTCCGGCGGTTAGCGGTGGATATGGGACCGGTTTAGACATTCGAGATTTCGAGCGAGAGATCGACCGCGGGCGAAGAATGGGTCAACGCGCCGACTGAAATCACGTGAATTCCCGTCTCGGCGACCTCGCGGATCGTCGCCAGGGTGATGTTGCCGCTGGCTTCGAGGATCAGGTCCGTCCCCTTGCAGCGCTCCACCGCCTTGCGGATATCTTCGACCTTCATGTTGTCCAACAGCACGGCGTCCGCGCCCGCCTGAATGGCCTCTTCGAGTTCATCCAGGTTTGTGACCTCGACACCGATCTTCATCAAGTGGTGGGTGGTGCGCCATGCGCGGCGCACGGCATTGGTGATGCCGCCCGCGCCGATGATGTGGTTTTCCTTGATGAGCACGCCATCAAACAGGGCGTAACGGTGATTGCTGCCGCCGCCATGAACGACCGCCTGCTTCTCCAACTGGCGCATCATCGGCGTCGTCTTGCGCGTATCGCACAGGCGGACGTCAAGTCCGTTAAGCACTTCGACATAGCGCGCCGTAGTGGTGGCGATGCCGCAGAGGTGTTGCAAGAAATTGAGGGCAACTCTCTCCCCCATCAACACCGCGCGGGTGTTGCCCTTGAAACGCGCCAACACGTCGCCGGGCTTGAACCGCTGGCCGTCGGCCCACCCCGTCCAATCCGTCACCTGCGCGTCCAAGCAGTCGAACACGGCCCGAAACGCGTGGATACCGCTCATCAGGCCTTCCTGCTTGGCCAGCAAGTACGCCTCGCAGCGCGCATCCTCCGGGATCGTCGAATTGGTCGTGATGTCGCCCTGGCCGATATCCTCGTCCAACGCCCCCCGCACCAGGGTAATTAGCCACCGCTTCAAGATTTGCCCTCCTAAAAGAATCTCGCGAGTTTAGCACGTTTGCCCTGCGCGTTGCCAACTCACGATTTACGATTATTGGCGCGGTTCTTGCCTTCAGGAGTAGACGCACGGGCAGTCGGCGCATTGTTCTGGAGAGGTTTCGTGAATCTGGCGCTGGGTAGAGGGAAAAGGGGCCTTGGGGCAATGGCACAGACTCCAGGGAGCAATACACGATTACTGCGCTACCGGATTCTCTGCCTGTGGGGGCGGATCTGCGCCGCACAACCGCCGTCCTTGGGCGCGATCGCGATCAGGCGATTCTGTAGGTAATACAAGACCGGTCAGGTCTCTCGCTCCGAGAAAGTCAATACAGTATCGCTTATATATATAGGCTTCCATATTGTAACACCGCCTATTTTCCTTGGAAATCCCACATAAAGCGAGCAGGCGGGGTCGCAGGTTTCCAACACAAGGGTCCATGCAACATCATAGATGGAAGTATCTGTAAGGTATAATCTGATAATCTGATAGGTGAATAATCGTCTTATCCTATGAACAGCAACATTCGCATCATGATGCCATGGAGCGCTTGGCATACGCGAGACTCTCTCTCGGCATTTTTTAATGTAGTGTGGTCCTTCATACCAGGAAAGAACGTATGCCAATGGAACACGATACCGGCGCTCTGGCGAAAGATGAAATTGCCTATTTTTCCCAAAGCGGAACTCGATAGTCTTGCCATCATCCAGAATTTGGCATTTTTCGAAATGGGGAGCCTTCTTTCGAAATTCCGCCAAAACTGAGCGGGGTGCCTTCCTGAATATTCCCAATCTACGGAATTCTCCTCACTAGTAGCCCTATCCACACACTGGCAGGAAACTTGAATGCCCATCCCAAGAAGAGTTGGCCGAGAGAAAATATAGCACACCCTCGCAGGCCGAAACGCTCATGATCTCAAGAACTTCAGCCTGCCGCGCGCCGTTGTACTCATACGTCACATCATAGTCCGTCGCGCCTGCGTGGCGACCTGTATTTTGGCGCCTGTCAGCAGCACGCCGCATTTGCATGCCAGTTACTTAACAACGACTTCAAAGGCATCGATCTTTTGATACCCATTCTCAAGCGGATCGAAGACCTCCACTTTGTGCCCATTCCCAAAGCACACCATACGCCCTGATGTTTCCGAGACAGCGGCGTCTGCGGAATCGCTGCTCCAAGAACCGACAGGAAATGTCTGGACAAACTGTCCTGAAGACACAGCCCAAACCTCTAGATTCAATGTTTCTAAATTTCCGCAAATGATGCGATCCCCCCATGCGCCGATCGGTCGCATTTTACCTGGTCTAGCGAAAGGGTTCTCAGACAGAGCACCGACAGCTCCAGAAAGTTTCTCGTTTGTCCGCTCAAGCACAACACGCTCGATATATGGAAGGTCATTTGAAATAGCATACACCGCAGAAGAGTTACCCGCATTCCCCAAGCGCCGTGAGCGAGACGGAATAGGAATGGGCGGATATGCCTCCAATGCCTGCGTAGCAACAGCCACTGGAACGATCGCAAATGGCGAGTCACCGTGCGGAGAAGAACTCTCATCCTGAAAAACATTCGCGGTAAGTAACAGCAAATTGGGCGACAGAAGGAGGGAGCCCCCGCTTGGAACTAGGTAATCGCGCGTCGGCTGCGTTGTCATTCTTTCCTGAAAATCCGCGAGCGAATACGTGACATAACGCCCCATACCTTCTTCATCACGCCGACACAGAAATACACCGCTCTCAGGTAGGACTCGCAGCACGTTTGAGATGAGATCTACAGATAAGCACGCTACTGATTGCGGTATTTCTCGAATTACTCCCGTTTTCCCATCGAGATACAAAAAAGACACAAGCGATCCATCGGGAGTAATGGATTTGGAGAGATCTCTCTTCCCACGAACACTCCATATTACGTGCTCTCGTGTACTCCCACGGACAATACTTGGGCAATTCTTAAGGCCCTTAACGAGGACATCAAGTTTCTTTTCCTTTATGGAGTATGCCCATATACTATGTTGTTTTCTTAAACTGTATGACACTCCCAACACGTTACCATCGCTCGTAGCCTCAGCCCAGCGCACTCCTTCCTGGAGAGAGGCCTCAGGGTCTACCGGCGCGCAGGACAACGCGAATTGCGCCAGAAAGAACACAATGAACGCTTTGGTTCTCATAGTCTCCCTCGATACCTCTGTTGCACAGGAGGATAATCACAAAATGGCGCTACGCCTTTACTATTTCTGCGTCGTCACCGACGTGATCGCCCCTTCGCTATTGTCCAGATAGTCCAGGTTCCGGTTCGAGCCATACGCCGCGTAACCCGTCACCCGCCCCAACCGCCCGGCACCATCGTAAACGTACTGCAACCCCGCGTTGCTGTCAATCCAGTCCTGCAGTCGTGAGTTTCCGGCCTAATACTCTTGCTTCATTCTGTATGTGTTAGGCACTGCATATCCCTCTCTCACTCTATCCGGCGGAGCGTCTCGGGGTTTGAAGTTATCATTATCATAAAGGCGTATTATGCACGCACAAAGGCGATGATCCCTAAAAAGCAATATCGCTATCCAATTTCCCGCCCCGAAATTCAGAGGGGTTGAAATCCTCCAAACCCCATCCTCTTCTGCGCTAGAAGGTTCTGAAACAAATAATCTGAGAAGCTTGCTTTGGCCTTTGTCTATAACTTTACGAACCTCCTCTTCTCCACTCCCCAATTCCAAAGACGAAACGATACTAACAAGCTCGGCTTGCGCTAAAGCATCTGTCTCTGGATCTGAAAACGTTGCGCGCACACGAACAAAAGCGAGAACCAAAGAGCCAAGCCCGACACAAAATACACACAACATTCCCAAAATCAAAGAATACCGAGGCCCGCATTTCATATTTTCTTCCTCAAAACATTCTGTGCACCTGTTGCGATCCACGCTCAACGCTGCCACTTTTCACAAGACGTCCTGCAATCTTGAATATATTGCATTTTTTGATGACGCCATCAATACTTGCCATTAGGCCATGTGCGCCGTCACGCGGCTCGCCCGTCGTAGGCGTAGTCCCAGTAACTCAAGTCCGCGTGCGTCGTTTTCGTGATGTTGCCGCCCGGCGTCAGCGAATACGTAAAACTCTGCTTCACCGTACCGCCGTCCTTGTGCTCGATCTTCGTCAATCGGCTCTGCCCGCCATACGCATACACCGTGGTCATCCCGTTCGGCAGCGACACCACGGCAGTTTCTTCCGTTAGGAGCCATTGAGAAGAAAGGAGAAAAAGGAAACCGTTCCAAATAGGATAAAGCAAAGACAACTTATCAATGCGCCAGTTGTCGAGCGATTTAAATGCAGTTCAACTTTTATAAACTCTCCCTCCAGTCTTGCACCTGACGAAGCAATGAAGACTATGGAGCATACGCCACAGAGAATAAGGATAAGCGCACTCATGCATTCGGATGCAGGGGCTTCTTTCCAAAAATATATCGACAACAGCAACGTCATCATGCCGACATATAAGGTAAGCATCCCTAATGCGAACAGTGTCTTTCTTGCCCAATTCATACCGATTAATTCGCGCACTATCATCACAACCACTCCTCATATTACGCGAAACGCTGCTTCACCGTATCGCCGTCCTTGTGCTCGATTGTGATCAGGCGATTCTGACCGTCATACGAATACACCGTGGTCATGCCGTTCGACAGCGACCAGGTGAACCATCGCCTTCAGGAACATCGTGCTTTCTCCTAAAAAGCGGAATTTCCAAAGGCATCATAGCACGGAGCGGCGAATCGGAGAATAGCTTGGCGCAAGAGGCGCTTCTCGCTCGGCTGGAATTTCTGGATACGGTGGTTATCCGTATCCACCACGTACACGCCGCCCCAACTATCCACGGCAACTCCGTGGGGGTATCGAAATTGGCCATGGTCGGTTCCGTAGCTGCCCCACATACAAACGAACGAGCCGCCGGTGGTGAATTTCTGAATGCGGTTGTTTCCAGAGTCGACCACGTAGAGATTCCCCAAAGCATCCAACGCGGCCTGTCGAATTCGCCGTCTGCAGCCCCCCGCTTCTCCACCGGGCAAGGGAACAAGCCTATACTTGTCGTAGGCTGCGCAGAGCCCCAGGGCGACGCTTCGAGTTCGCCCCCTCTCCGGGCGTAGATGCAGCCGCAGCGAAAATACTCAGCGCGCTGCTTGAATATAGTCCTCGACATATGCTATTTTCTTCGTCCGATACATTCCGCGATAGCTCAGTCGGTAGAGCGGGTGGCTGTTAACCACTAGGTCGCAGGTTCGAGTCCTGCTCGCGGAGCCAGC
>JBHELB010000007.1:0-84013 GCA_041859045.1 Candidatus Hydrogenedentales bacterium
ATCCGGATGGTGCTGGCGCGACCCCGCCGTTCATCGACGCTGTCCTTGGTGCCGGTCAGAAGCAGGGCTACAACTTTAACGTGGCGGTGGTGAATGGCGCGGCGGGTGTTGCCCCGGCTTACCAGTGCACAGCCGCCCCGACGACTCCTGGTCAGACCGGTTACCGTCAGTACTGGGTTGACGGCGCGGGCGTGATTCGCTTCACCGCGAACGGCGCGGCGGCCGGCCCGGCCTCCCCGCCCCTCTCGTAACCCTAACGCACGGGACTCCTAGTCCCGTTCCCGATGCGGGCGGCAGGACTCTTCCCCCTGCCGCCCGTCCCTTATTTTTTTGCCGAGGACCATGATCGCGCTGGTTGCAGAGTTCGTAGGAATGATGCATACTGACGCCGAAACGAGCACAACCGGTCCTGTGTACGGGGTTTACGGAGCATGCAACTAGACACGACGCGCTTCGGCACTATCGAAATCGAGGATGGGAAGGTGATCACATTCACCCAGCCTATTCTCGGGTTTCAGGACCACCGGCGTTTTGTAGTTTTGCCGGGTCCGGGCGCTTCCCTGCGGTGGCTTCAATCCATTGATTCAGGGGATTTGGCCTTTCTGTTGATGGACCCGCGGACGGTGATGCCCGACTACAAGGTCCAGCTAGGCCAGCAGGAATTGGCGGAACTGGCGGTGACCGGTATCGAGGAACTTGACGTCTACACGTTGGTGGTGGTTCCTCAAGATCCCGCCAAGATACGGACAAATCTGAAGGCTCCGGTCTTGATCAATCCCAAACTGCGTTTGGGGAAGCAAACCATACTCGACCGAAGCAATTATCCGATTCAGTTCTTCCTTGCGCAGACTAAGCGCGCCGGCACGGAAGCCGAGGAGGTTCCAAATGCTCGTTCTAACGCGTAAGGAAAACGAAAGCATCATGATCGGCGACGAGATCGAGGTCAAGGTGCTGGATATCAAGGAGAGTCAGGTCAAGATCGGGATTGTGGCTCCTCGCACGGTTCCGGTGCACCGACGCGAAGTGTACTTGGCCATCCAAGAAGAGAATGCACAGGCCGCCTCGGCGGGCGATGTGCCGGATATCAGCAAATTGGTCTCAGGGTAAGGAAGCGTCCGCGCAGGACAGGAGCGGGACACATGGATGTGATCGTGGACGGCAAACCGAATGCGGCGCTGGGTGCGGCGACGGACCCGTTGGCGGCGGTGATCGCGGCGAGCGAGGAGTTGCAGGGCCAGGGACGCGCGATGGTGGCGGTTCGGCTTGATGGCGAGGCGATCGAAGCGGAGCGCCTGGCCGACGCGTTACGCGCGTGCAGCGCGGAGCAATCGCATCGCATTGAAATCGATTCGGAAAACGTTGCGATACTGGCGGTCGAAGTCCTGTCGGAGTTCGAGGAAGTATTGCCCGAGCTTCCCGAGGCCTGCCACCAACTCGCCCAAGTCCTCCAGGGCAGCACCCCCTCCGAGGGGTATGAGTCTTTGCAGCAATTGCTCGACATTTGGATGCATGTAAAAGACCGTCAACTGTTGGTGGCGCGCTCTCTGGGGTTGGATCTAGGAAATGTCGAAATCAAGGGCGTTCCGTTTGAGAAACTGCATTCGGAACTGAATGCGTTTCTCACGGAAGCGGCGGGCGCGCTCGAAGCGGGCGACAACGTGTTGTTGGGCGACTTGCTTGAGTATGAATTGGCGCCACGCGCCGAAGCGGAAGCGACAATCATCAGGCTGCTCCGCCAGGAAATCGAGGCGCGGCTGCCCCAGTAACGGTCTGGCTGCGGGAAGGGGACTCCGGCACGCATGATTGCGCCGCGCATCCTGACGTTCAACTACCACGAGCCGTACTTGTGCATGCTCGCGCACATCGGCTGGCCGATCGCCGTGGCCATCCCGGCAACGCGCCCATGGCACGCGCACTTTCGGCCAGTACCGCCCAACTTCACGCTTGTGGACGAATCGGAGTGGCGGCCTGCGCTGCGCAACGGCGCGTACGACGTGGTGATTGCGCAGAACGAGATTAACGCCATAAATATCGCCGGGGCGCTCACGGCGAGCCAAACGCCCGGACTGCTCGTGTGCCACAATCGCTTTTCCTATTTGCGCACCACGGTGGCCGAACACGAGCGCGAAGCGTGCTTTGAGATCGTCGACCGCCTACACCCGCTGTACCGGTTTGTCTTCATCTCGGAATCGAAAAAAGCGGATTACGGCGTGGACGGCGTGGTGATTCCGCCGGGAATCGATGTGAACGAATATGGCGGTTACCGCGGCGACCGCGCGGCGGTGTTGCGCGTGGGCAATGGCATGCGACGGCGCAACTTGATGTTCGATGTCGATTTCCAGGAGGCCGCACTGGGAGACCTGCCGGGTGTTGTCGTGGGAGACAACGCCGAAATCCCGGGCTCCGCGCCATCGGAATCGTATGAGCAACTCCTCGAGTGCTACCGCGCGTGCCGGTGCTTGCTGCACGTTACCCGCGAGGAGTGGGAGGACGGATACAACCTGTCAATGCTGGAGGCAATGGCCTGTGGCATGCCCGTGGTGTCGCTGGCAAACCGGACGTCGCCGCTGACGAACGGCGTGGACGGTTTCGTGTCGTACGACGCAGCCGAACTGAACGTGCATCTGCGCGCGTTGCTTGGAGATCGTGAACTCGCGGCGCATATCGGGGCCAAAGGACGCGAAACCGCCGCGCGCATGTTTCCGATGGAGGCCTTTGTCGAGCGATGGAAACAGGTGATTATGGAAGCCGCTGAATCGAGTCCGCGCTACACCCAACGCGCCGCGGCGACGGGCATCGACGGCGCATCGGGCGAAAGCCGCTTCCGCGCGGGGGGATACTACCGGAGTTCGCGTCCTGAACTGGCGCAGCATGTTCCGGCCAACGCCCGGCGCGTGCTGGACGTGGGCTGTGGCGGCGGCGAGTTTGGACGCAGCTTGAAAGAGCGCGGCGCCCAAGAAGTCGTGGGCATCGAAATCGTGGAGCGTGCGTGGGAACTCGCGAAGCAGAACCTTGACGATGCGATTCTCGGTAACATCGAAACGATGGAACTGCCTTTCGCGGACGATTATTTCGATTGCGTCGTGTTTGCGGATGTGCTCGAGCATCTAGTGAACCCCGCGGAGGTCTTGCGCAAGACGGCGCGTGTGTTGAACCCGGATGGCGTCATCATCGCAAGCATTCCGAACGCGCGCTTTTGCCAGGTAGTGGCCATGCTCGCGCACGGACGCTGGAAATATGAAGACGCGGGCATTCTGGACCGCACGCATCTACGCTTTTTTACGGCGGCGGAGATCGTGGAGTTGTTTCAGTCGGCCGGGCTTGAGCTGAAAGGTCTCGCGCCGCTGTCGATGTTCAAATCCGAATTGTTACCGCGCAATTCCGACGGGTCATTTACGCTTGGGCGCATGACGTTCAAACCAATCAACGATATGGAGTACGAGGACTTCCTCGTATACCAGTATTTTGTAGCGGCAAGTAAACCGGACGCCAATCCCTTGGCGCGCGCGCGTAAGGCGTTCGAGGCGAAAGAGTATGCGCAGGCGTACTCGCTAGCGGAAGCGGCGCAAGACGTGGACGCTGCGGAGCGCGCGACCCTGCTGGGTATGGCGGCGGCGCGGCAGGGACAACTCGACAAGGCGGCGGGACATTACCGCGCCGTGCTTGAGGCTCGTCCCGACGATGCGACGGCGCACGGGGAACTTGGCGTACTGTGTCTCGCGATGAACCAAGCCCCTGACGCGCGCCCGCACCTGGAAGCCGCACTGGCGCAACGCCCCGACGAGCCGCGTTACATCGGCGGACTTGGGCTGGCGTTGTTGAGCGAGGGAAAACGCGAAGAGGCGATGGCCCAGCTCCGACGTTCGCTTGATCTTCACTTCGACAATGAAGGCGTACTGTTTCATCTTGTGCAAACCGCGATCGAACTCGGGCGTCCGGAAGAGGCGGAGCCCTATGCTCGCCGTTTCGTGGATTTCTATACCGGAAACCTAAATGCGCAGTTTCAGTACGCGGCTCTGCTGTTTCGGCTAAAGCGGTTCTCTGAGGCGAGAGACCGCGTGGACACCATCTTGATGTTTGATCCCGGTCACGTGCATGCCCAGCAGTTGCTGTCAGATATTGAAAAGGCTCTTCATGCGCCCGGCGGCTGAGTGGCGCGAGCGCCTGCGAGGCGTGACAGTGCCGTCGGAACTCGAACGCGTCGCCACGCGGGAAAACGATTTCACGTTGCGCTTTCGTGGCGTGTTCTTGCACAGCCGCTACAATCCACGTGAGGAAGCCACGCGGCTTATCGATTCGGCAGCGCTCGATCCCGCCCGCCCAGTGCTTGTGTTGGGGCTTGGACTTGGCTACCACGTGGCGGAACTCTGTGCGCGCGGATTCGAGGTCGCGGTGCTCGAACCGGAGCCTGCGGTGGCGCGGTTCGCGTTCGAAGGGCCTGTCGCAAGCACCGAGTTTCTGTTGGGCGTGGGGGCGCTTGAGGATGCGACCTCGGGTGAAGTCTTCGCGGCGTTTGCTGCTCGCGCGCCGCAGGTGTTCGTGCACCCCCCGACGGCCCGGCTGAACCCCGAGTACGTGGAAATCGCGCAGGCCCGCATAACACAAATGGCGCTCAGCGGCAGGCGACTCAGTATCGCGGTGGTCGGCCCGATGTATGGCGGATCGTTGCCGATCGCCGGATATCTCGAGCGCGCGTTTCGCAAACTTGGACATCGCGTGCTGTACGTCGATCATAGCCCTGCCTACGCGCTCTACGCACAGATGGACAAGGGCATTCGCTCGCGCAAGGCGGTTGAACAGTTGGGCGCAATGCTGCTCAACGTACTGAGTCAATCCACATACGCCCAAGTTGCGGAGTTCGCACCGGAGGTCTGCATCGTGCTTGCGCAGGCGCCCGTCGGGCCAGAGTTCCCCGGGCGATTGGCGAAAGACGGCATTCTCACGGCGTATTGGTATGTTGAAAACTGGCGGCATATGCCGTACTGGCGCACGGTGGCGCCGCAGTACGACGCCTTCTTCCATATTCAGCCCGGCGAATTTGAACGCTTGCTTGATGAAACCGGCTGCCGTCACCACGCGCATATCCCCACGGGCTGCGACCCGGAAGTTCACCGTCCTGTTGCGCTGACCGACGACGAGCGCGTGCGCTATGGTTGCGATGTGTCGTTCGCGGGCGCCGGGTATTACAATCGGAACTTGATGCTTGCAGGTCTGACGGATTTCGACCTGAAGATATGGGGTGTCGAGTGGACCGCGCGGGAACTGCAGCCGTTTGTGCAAAAGCCGGGCGAGCGGTTTGGCGCGGAGGACTTCGCGCGAATCGCCGTCGCATCGAAGATTAACCTGAATCTGCATTCAAGCACCTCCCATCCCGGCATCGACCCGGAGTCGGACGCGGTCAATCCGCGCGTGTTTGAGGCCGCGGCCTGCGGCGGGTTTCAGTTGTGCGATCCGTGCCGAGGTTTGGAGCGCTTTTTCGATTTCGAAACAGAGCTTCCCGTGTACCGATCGCTCGAGGAACTGCGAGAAAAGATCCGCTATTACCTCGCGCACCCCGACGAGCGAAAGAGGATTGCGCAACGGGCGCGAGAACGCGCGTTGCGCGAACATACCTATGTTCACCGCGCACAGGCTATGATCGAGTTCCTCATTGAACGTCACGGCGCGCGGATGTTGGCCAAGGGCGTGCGTGTGCAACGGCCTATGACTGAGATGGCCGAGCGCGTGGGACGCGATACGGAACTCGGCGCGTATCTCTCTACGTTGCCGCCGGACGAGGTCTTTGTGCTTGACAACATTGCTCCGCATTTACCGGCGATTTGTCAGGAACGGACGAGGCCGCAGGCGATTTTCGGCTATCTCACGGAGTTGTTCCAAACGACGAATCAACTTATCGCGCGAAAGGGACGGTGATGCGCATCCTGGTGTTGCAGATCGCGCGATTGGGCGACGTCATCCAGACCTCTCCGCTGGTCCGCGCGCTGCGCATCAAACACCCGGACGCGCACATCGCGATGATGGTGCGCGGAATGGGGAAAGCCGCCGCCGCGCATATCCCGGATGTCGACGAGATTCTGTTATACGACGAGGACGATCTCTATGCAGACTTGCGCGCGGAGGACTCGGACCGTTTGCTGCGGGCATACCGTCGCACCGAGGAGTACGTCGAGACCCTGCAGCGCGGGACATTCGACGTGGTGTACAACTGCACCCACAGCATGACCTCGGCGATGCTGCTTCAGCTTGCGGGCATCCCGCGAGTGCAGGGTGCGCACCTTGGGCCGGATGGGCGCTTTATGTTGCGCGGGGCCTGGACGACCTATTTCTTTGCGTCGGCGTTTCATCGCGATTACAACGGCGTGAACCTGTGCGATACGTTTGCAGGGTTGGCCGAGGACTGTCCGCCCGCGCAAGAACTGATTTTTACACCGACAAAAGAAGAACGCACTGCGGCGCTGGCGTTGCTCGCCCGTCATAGGATTGAACCGGACGCTGAACTCGTCGCGTTTCAGCTCGGTGCGAGCGAGGTAAGCAAGCGCTGGCCACCGGAACGGTTTGCGGCGCTGGCGCGATTGCTGAGTGCGGAGTCACGGCGACGCGTCGTCTTGCTTGGCGTAAAAGAAGAGGCGGCGTTAGGCGAGGCTTTTGAGCGCGCCGCACCCCAACTGGGCATCCCGCTTTTTGGTCAAACAAGCGTGGGCGAGGCGGCAGCGGTGCTCGAGCGTGCGCGCGTGTTGGTGACCAACGATACCGGCACGATGCATCTCGCGGCCGCGGTGAAGTGTCCGGTTGTGCTTGCGTCGGTGGGCTGGGTTCACTTCCGCGAGACGGGCCCGTACGGCGTAGGTCACTATGCCATCGAGAAGGAGAAGCATCTGCTGGGCGAGGTGCAAACCGAAGATCGCCCGCCTTCGGACGAGGAATTGCTTGATCCCGCGCACGTTGCGGCAGTGGTCGAACGCGTCCTGCGCGGCGATGCGCAGGACGGGCATGACGACCTGCCCTTTCTCGGCGAGACGACGGAGGTGTCTGTGCATCGCTCGGCGTTCGCGCCGGACGGCGCGCTCGAGTGGTATCCCGTGGGGCGTCCGTCCATGACCGAACGTGATTTCCTGCGTATGGCCTACCGCGAGATGTGGATGGAACATCTTTCGGTCATGCCACGCGATCCTGGCCGCGCAGGCCGCGGGCAGTTGCTGGCGCATTACGCCGCGCTCGATTCCGAGACCGTCGCAACCTGGCGCATGCAGGCCGCCGAAGCGTTCGAACGGTTGTCGCAACTGGCCCTGAGCGGCATGGAGCGAACCGATACGTTGCTCGCGTTGTTGCGCAGGAAAGATTCGATGCGCCGCGCGAAAGACATCGTTACCGAACTGATGGGCATCGACGAGGAAATCCGAATCGCCGGCGAGGTCCACCCCTGCACCAAGCCGCTAGCCGTCATGGGGCGCTTTGAGCGCGATAACCTCGAGGGCGCGGAGCCACTAGCTCTCGCGGAGGCGACTCTCGGGATCTATCGCGACCTCCACCGCCGCGCGCAACTCATGCGCGAATCCGTTGAAGCCATCGCCGCCGCTATCGACACCAACTGATACGCAAATACGAGAAGAGCCCCTCCAAAGTAGAGGGGCTCTCTTCAAGAAAGTTACTGTTACATGCGCGGTTCGGGAAAGTAGTGCGCCTCGATCAGCGCGCACATGGTGTGGTAAAGCACGAGGTGCGATTCTTGAACGACCTTGGTGCTATCACCGGGGGCCTTCACGGCGATGTCGGCCATCGCGGCCATCTTGCCGCCGCTGGGACCCGTCAGCGACACCGCCGCCGCGCCGATCGCCTTAGCCGTCGACAGCGCCATGAGACAGTTCGTGGCATTGCCGGAAGTCGAGATGCCGATCACGACGTCGCCGGGGCGCGCCAACGCGCAAACCTCTTGCGCGAACGCGATGTCGCGCAGCGGACAGTCGTTTTCGACGGCCGTCTTCAGCGCGCCGTTGAACCCCAACGCCACCGCGCGCAGACCGGCTTCGAGATTTGCCGAGAGTTCCGCACCGAAGGGTAAATTGCGCAGGCGCTCGTGCATTGCCGCAGGCAGCGGTCGCTTGCGTTCGAAGCTCTTGCAAAGTTCACCAACGATATGCATCGCGTCCGCATTGCTGCCGCCGTTGCCGCAGACGAACAACGTCCCGCCGCCGTCGTAGCAGCGAACCAGCGCAAGATGCAGGGCAAGCAACGGGCCCACGCAGGATTCAAGATCGGGTCGACGCGCGATCATCGCGTCGAGCACAGATTTCTCCACCGGCGACAACAGCGCCGCGGCATCGTGAGTCATGAATGTTTCCTTTCCAGCGCGTGCATGCGCCTGCTATTTCTTTGCGGCGTCGAGTCCCTGCGCCAGCGCCAACAGGAAATCGCGATTGTCGGCGCTGAGATACCGCATCGTGCCGCCCATGCGCGCGAAACTCTTGTTGTACCGCAGGTAATAGTCGGGGTTGTCCATCGGCGGCTCGCCCTTGGTCCAATCCCAATGCGACTTCGCGAGATCCACGATGACCATGAAGTGTCCATCGATGTGTCGCCCCTGCTGAATCTCGAGATTCTGCGACATGGACAGCGATTTCTCGAAGATCATCGGCGACATTACGGCGGACCCAATCGACAGGTACACGCCTCCCTCGAGGTTGTGCACGTTGTTCGCGAACGCGAGGAAATCGCGCTGCGCCGCGCGGCCAATCGCCGCGCAGTGATTCATTGGGTGCACGTAGATGATGTCGTGGCCGATCATTGGATGACCGGTGAACGGGATCTTGAGTCGGTACGCCGCGGACTGCAGGCCGTACTGCTTATACGGATGCGGCACGGACATCCATCCCGGCTCGAGGTCGAACCGGCGAATCACCGCGAGCAGATCGGCAGCCGCGGCGGCGCGCTCCGGGTCAGTGGCAAGGCTCGACTCGACAACCTTCTTCAGTTCGTCTTCTTTCGGAATCGTGAGCCCTTCATTCTGAACGAACGCGCCGACGGACTCGCCATACCCCAGGCCCTCATACGCGCCAACCACAATGGCGAGGTTGATGTAGAAGCCCGTCTCCTGCCAGACGCCGAACTGGCCCTTCGACACATTCTCGCGCACGTCCTCGCTGCTGTGCCCCTGAAACGCGAACTCCCAGTCGTGGATGATGCCCGCGCCGTTCGTGGCGAGGTGCGTGATCCAGCCGTCTTCGAGCAGCTTGATGAATACCGGGCTCAGGCAGTTCTTGATGCTATGCGCGCCGAACGTCAACATGCGCGCCTTGCCCTCCGCGCGCGCCTTCACGATCCGCGCGACGGTGTCCGCGATGATCTCCTGCCCGAGATCGCTGAACGGCTCCGCGGCTTCCGTCGGCAGAATCCGCGACTTCTCGATATACACCTTGTCCTTCCGCTCCGAAAGCGGCTTGATATTCAGTTGCTGGCGGTCCAATTGCGGGTACGGCATCGTTGTCTCCTTCGCGGCGCGCGGCCGTTACACTTCAAACTCGATCGTGACGATCTTCTTCTTGCCCACGGACAGCGCGATGGCTTTCCCTTCGGCTTTGAGCGGCTTGACACGGTCTTCGTTCATGTTGGTCAGCCATGCGCGCTTGACCTTTTTGAATACCGACAGCTTGCCGTTGATGGCCTTGTCCGTGGGGTTGAACACGCGGACGACGTAGCTCGAGGGGCGGTCCTCCGCGCGCTTGAACGCGGTAAGCTGTACCCCTTTGGGCAATTCGAGGAAGCTCATGGCCTTGGGCAGCGAGCCCTTGTGCGGACCGGCCTGCGCGGCTTCGAGCGGCAGGTTGAGATCTTCGGCCTGTTCGAAACAGCCGTTGGTCCAGTCACCCTCGTGCGGATAGATCGCGTAGGTCCACTCGTGCGGGCCGAGGCACTGCGCGAGGTCCATCTCCGGGTACACTTCCCAGCGGCCGAAGATGGGGCAATTGCGGTACGTGTAGGCGCGCAGCAACGTGATCGCCAGCGGGCGATCGGCGGTGTCAGCGGCCTCGTACTCGCGGATGCCGGTATTGAGCACGGAGAACCCGGCCTTCCCGTCGTTCATGTCGACGAAACGGTACATCGGGTACTGCGGGTTGGTCCGACCGTAGTAGGCGTTGCCTTTCTTAACGTGGATATCGCGCGCGACGACGTCGAACGAGACTTCGGCGTGCGTGGCGTCGGTCTTGAGGCGCGTCGGAAACACCACGCGCAGGCGGTGGTTGCGGCAGGGATTGTCCACCGAAGTCGTAACATCCAGCCGTTTCGCGCCCGCGCGCAGCGTGAAGCGGCTCGTGACGACCATCTCCTTCACGTCCTTCGTGCGGCGCGTGTGATTCATCTCGGCCTCGCGGAACTGCGCGGTGAGTTCGTCTTCGATGCCCGCGGGGATCTGCATGCGGTATTCGACGCGCATCCGCGCGAACAGCGGCCCGGCCTCTTCGAGCGCGATCGCGCAGGGGAATCCGTGCGAGGTCAGCGTGATGTTCTCATCCGGTTCCATGTGCACCCAGGAATGCCCGGTCTCGCCGGTGTCTTCGAGGTAATGCAGGCCGGAATAGGTCTTCTTCGTCTCCTTGTGCGTGAGGTCGAGCGTGCCGTCGCTGTTGAACACGACGCGCAGGTACTCGTTCTCGAGGACGTTCGTCTCGGGCGCGAGCGTGCCGGGTTCATAGCCGAATCCGGATTCGCGCACGACGTGGTACGTCTTGTAGCCGAACGCCGGGATGTTGTCGACTTCGACGTGGCACTGCACGCGCTGCGACGGCAATTCGATGGAGATATCCTGCAAGTTGCGAATAAGCGAAGCCCACGCGAACTGCTGTTTCTTCTGCAAACGCTGTGTTTTCTTGCCGTCCGGGGTCTTGATGCTGAATGCGTCGTAATCCATGTTCTGCGGCATATCCACGTAGCACGAGATCACGCCGCTGCGCGGAAACGGACACGAGTTGAACACCGTGATCACGGAGTCCTTCGGGCCGAGGTCGCTGTTGTCGATGGAAATCTGCACCGCGCCCATGCCGCGCCGCGCCAGGCCCTCGCTGATGATGTCCACCTGGTCGTAGCGGAACAGCGAGTCTTTCTCCATCTGATCGATGCCCGCGCCGGTGATCGTGTCGTGCGGGTGGTTCTGCAGGAGCATTTTCCACGCGCGGTCGAGGGCCGCCTTGATGTACTCGCCGCCGACCATCGAGCCGATCGCGCTCCACGGTTCGGCCAGACGCTGCAAATTCACTTCGGCGCGGTGGTTGGCGCGCTTAAGCCGCGTGCGGGCGCTGATCACGTCGCCGAACAGGTGCGTCCACTTGCCCGTCGACCCGGGATCGCGGCTTTCGCCCTTGATCAAAGTGGGGTTCTTGACCTCCTTGCGCATCGCTTCCATATAGTCGGCGAGCGACGAGAACTTGATCGTGTGCTCGGGCAGCAGTTTCTGGCACAGCTTCATGATCTCGGACTCTTTCGGGTCGGGATTCGAGGTGTCGAATCCCTGCATCGAGCAGATATGACTCGTCGTGAAGTGTTCCGACTCGTCCTTGACCAACTTCACCAACTGCTCACGAATCGGCGCGTCGTTCCAGTGCTTCTTCGTGTCGTCGAGCACGTAGTAGTGCGCGCGCGGGTGACGATCCGTTGCCAGGCGGAACGGAGCTGCGCCGCGATCCCAGTCGTAGCGCGCGAACACGTCGTCCGACCCGTAGCGCAGCACGCGGTAGATGTACACGTAGTAGCTGAACCGGCTCATGCAGCCGAACCGCATGCCCAACAGCCGCGACCCGTCCGCGCCTTCCCAGACGTATTCACTGTGCGGCGTATTGATCCCGCGGTAGAAAATGATGGTGTCGATGTCGAAGCCATTGTAGATTTGCGGCATCTGCGAGGTCTGGCCATAGCCGAACGGCGTATAGCCGACCTTGGCGGTCTTGCCGAGGGCATCACAGACGCGATGGCCCACGACGAGGTTGCGCACCAACGATTCGCCGCTCACCAGGTATTCCTCGGGCAGGCTGTACCACGGGCCGACGATGAGGCGACCGGCTTTGACGTGCTTCTCGATAGTGGCGCGTTTCTCCGGGCGCAGCTCAAGATAGTCCTCGACGCAGAGCACCTGGGAATCCATCGTGAACGACGTGAAATCCGGGTCGTTATCGAGCAAATCGAGCAACTCGTCCATGAATTTGAGGAGCAACAGGCGGGTTTCCTCGAAGGGATAGCCCCATTCCCGGTCCCAGTGCGAGTTCGAAATCACATGAATGGTCTTACGCTTCGAGGACATAGTCGAATTCCTTCCGCATTCCGGGGAAACAGTTAAAAGAAGTGGTATTTTAGCATGCCTCCCACGGGAAGACAAAGGACCGAATCGCCCCAGTTTCTCGTGTCTGGCAGGAGAAGGCGGGCAAGTCGAAACGGCTCAAACGGCGTGGTACCATGCCTTCAGGGTAGGTTCATGGAAAACGAAGGGGAGAAACAGCATGGTCCTTCGATCTGGGCTCGTGGTTTTGCTGCTTTGCGTACTGGGAGCCTGCGCCAAACCCGGCGAATCGAAGAATCAACTTGGGTTCACGGAAGTGGATGAGGCCGTCCGCACACGGAATTTTACGCGCCTGACGCTGTTGGCTGAGCAGGGCGCCGATTTCGATCTTCCCGACGCAGACGGCGTGCGCCCGTTACACCGGGCCGCGCGCGACGGCGACCAGGAGATGTGTCAGTTTCTGCTGTCGCACCGCGCCAATCCGGATTCGGTGACGGCGACCGGGTGGACGCCGCTAATGCTGGCCGCGCGCGATGGCCGCTCGGAAGCCTGTGAGATTCTCCTGCGTTACGGCGCGACGCCGGACAAAACGCTAAGCGATGGGCGCACGGCGTTGCATATCGCGATGAGTGCAGGAAACAGGGACGCACTCTTGAGCGTGTTTTTTCAGAACTGGCCCAAGCTGGAAAACGGCAAACGGCAGGAATGGGTGAACTTGCGCAATGGCAAGGGCCTGACCGCGCTGCATCTGGCGATTGACGCCCATGACAGCGGGATAATCTCGCAGTTGCTGACCGCCGGAGCCGACCCCAACCTCGAGTACCCGGATGGCGTGCCGCCGTTGGTGGCCGCCGCCGCGCAGGGGGATTCGCTGACCGTGGCCGCGCTGGCCACAGGCGGCGCATTGATGACACAAGCGGACAAAACTGGGCGCACCGCTTATCGCGCGGCCTTGGCCGCGAACAACCAGGCCCTTGCGATGCAAATCTACCAGTGGGGCGGCCGCTAGAGACCCAGCAGCGCGACGAGTTCGGCCCAGGCACGGCTCACGGGGAAATCGCCGGGGTAACGGATGAACTCCACGTGTCCGTCCATGAACAGCACGTTGCCGCCGCCGGGAACGTGGTTGAAATCGACCACTTTCAGACTCACTTTGTCGAACATGACCGGGATAGTGCTCTGCGCGTATACGCTCCGCGCAGGATTATTGACGTCCGTAATAAGAAAACGTTCGATCCCATCCTTGAGTCTGAATATCGCGTGCGCTTCATCCTCTTCATCGATATAGGTCCAGTCGTGATCGGGATCGGTTTTCTTCATCTGCTCATCGAACGCCGTGACGAAACGCCGCGAGGCGTCTTTAGTCGCCGGGTCCGTCATCCACTCGCCGCGCAACAACCAGCCGGTATAGTAGTAACTCAACTGATCGAACAGGCAGGGCTCCACGGAGTCGGGAATCTTGCTGGTGCCAAGGTCGTCTGTGCGCCACCAGCGCCCCGCATCGAACTCGTCCTGTCCGTCTTCGTCCGAAAGACACACCAGAATCCGCGCATCGGTCAGGTATTCGGGATAGATCGCGCGACCGTCCGGAGCCAGCACGCGGGTGTTGAGGTCGGAGCACGTCGGACCAACCCAAGTGGGCATCGGTGGGTAAGCGCCGTGCGCCTCGGAAGAGTACATCGCGAACACGGTCCCCATCTGCTTGAGGTTGTTTGCGCAACTTACCCGGCGCGCCGATTCGCGGGCCCGGGCCAACCCAGGCAACAGCATCGCGGCGAGAATGCTGATAATGGCGATTACCACCAGCAACTCGATCAGCGTGAACCCGGTCTTTCTGTCAGCACAAGGCATCTGAGCCTCCCAGGGTCGGTGTTTCATCCCCATTGCCTCACAATAATACCGAATGCTTCGCCGAGCATAAAGCGAAGCGTCTATTTGACAGGCGGAATCGTAACGGGTCTAATTGCCTCTCCGGGCTCGCTTGTTTGGCCCAAAATCCACTAAACCAAGGGGGGCATGGTAATGATTCGGGTAGCAGCGACGGCGGCAATTCTGTTCTCGGGAATTGCGGGGGCGGCGGAGACTTCGTGGCTGACCAAGGATCGATTCGGTTCGGCGGTCATCGTGCAACCCGAATCGGTTCCCGCCGCGGAGCAAACGGCGGCAAAGGAAATTCAACGGTATTGGCGCGAGGTGACCGGCCACACGCCGCCCATCCTGTCCGCGCCGAAAGACGGCGCAGTGAACATTTGGGTAGGCCCCATGAACGTGCCCGAGGCGCTTCTTACCAAGGCGACCTTCACCGGACTGGGCGCGCAAGGGATTTTGGTCAATACCGTTGACGGCTCGAATGTGCTGATCACCGGAGGACCGGACAACGGCACGTTGTACGCCGCGTATGAGTTCATCGAAAGTGTGCTGGGCGTGCGGTTTCTCGCGCCGGACTGCACCTACATTCCCCCCATGCCCGCGTCGCTGCCGCGTGTAGACCATCGGTTCGTGCCGCCGTTCGAGTATCGCTACTCCACGAACTTCGGCCTCGATCCCAATGTGACCTACTATCGCCAGACGCTGCGGTTTAACCAGGGGCCCGGATTCGCGTGCCACACCGTCTACCGCCTGCTTCCGCCCGAAAAGCTCTTCAAAGATCACCCCGAATACTACTCCATGATTCGCGGCAAGCGCACCGCGCCGCAAGGCTTCGATTGGCGGAAGCCCGATCTGCCCCCCGCACAGTTCCAGCAGCTTGCCCAACTGTGCATGACCAATCCCGCAACGATCGAAGCGCTTACGAAGGCCATTCTCGCGCAGATTGACGAAAGTCCCGCAAACAGGATGCCGCACATCAGCCAAATGGACTGGGATAACTGGTGCACATGCGATACGTGCGCGGCGATCGATGCGCGCGAAGACTCGCACATGGGCGCAACGCTCACCGGCCTCAACCAAATCGCCGAGAACGTGGAGAAAGCCCGCCCGGGATACGGTATCGAGACGCTTGCCTACACGTTCACGCGCAAGCCGCCGAAATATCTGAAGCCGCGTGCGAATATCGCCATCAAACTGTGCAGCATCGAGTGCGATTTCTCACGTCCACACGACGATCCAAACTCGGAACTGAACCGGCAGTTCGCCAAAGACATCGACAAATGGTCCAAACTGGCGGGCCGTCTGCATATTTGGGACTACACCACGAATTTCCGGAACTTTCAATCGCCGTTCCCGAACTTCCAGGTGTTGCAGCCGAACATGCGGTTCTTCCGCGACCATAACGTGAAGGGCATTTTCGAGCAAGGCGGAAACGATCGCGCAACGGAGTTCGCACCGTTGCGCGGGTATCTCTTGGCCAAGCTCATGTGGAATCCCGATGCCGACGTGGAGGCGCTGACGGACGAGTTCCTGCGTCTGTACTATGCCGAGGCCGCGCCGTACATCCGCGAATATCTCCAACTCGTCACGGACACCCAGAAAGCCAAGGGCGGTGTACTAATTTTCGCCGACGACGGCACGTGGGTTGACAAAGAGATGGTGGCGAAGGCCGAGGCGATATTCGCGAACGCCTTCAAGGCCGTTGACGCATCGCCGCGCGCGCGTGAACTGCGTCCGCGCGTCGAGGTCGTCTACTTGCAGGTTCAATACTGCGCGTTGACGTGTCCGCCCGACGTGAACATTACGGAGACACAGCTCACGTTGAGCCGCCCGCCGAGCCTGACGCTCGAGGACTACTCCGCGAACCTCAAGAAACACGGGGTCGTGTGCATCGTCGACTACCACAGCGGCTTTGAGCCGTTCTACAAGCAGATTGGCAGGACCACTCCACCGCGCTCGTTCTCGTCATCGGTCGTGCGCATCTCCAACGACCGCTATGACGTGTGGGTCGCGCCGGAAGCGCAAGGGACGATCCTGCGTTGGCAAGACAAGAAGCTTGGCGTGGAATTGCTGCGCGGGTATCAAATCTATGGCCGCAAACCGGGACTCTGGCAGGACTGGAGCATCGGAGGCGGACAGCCGGAACGCGCGATAGCGGAGTCCTACGCGGCGATCAACCGCTCGAACAACGCAGTTACGCTGCGCGCCACGCTGGCGAATGGCGTCACCATCGACCGCACGATGACGCTCAACGGCGACGCGCTCGAGGTCTCGTTGACGCGCACAAATCCCACAGCAACGGCGCAAACCGCAGGCGTGAAAATGCATCCCGAGTTCTGGACGCAAGGCGAGAACCGCCCCGAGGTTTGGACGTCTGACGGCGCGAAGTGGTCGTTGTTCACCAAAGACGTGCCGAAGGAGCATAAGGCGTGGGGACGTCTCGTGAGTGATGGAACGATTAAACAGGCCGCGTTCTACTTGCCCAAACAGAAGTTCGGTGTCGAAGCCACTTTGGAAGACGCCGCCGGGTTCCTGAGCTTTTTCAACATCAACAAAGGCGGCGAACACGTGAACCTCGAGGTGCTCGCGCCGGAGGCCGCGCTCGCGCCCGGCGAAACGCAAACGACGAAAGCCGTGTTCACCGTTATTCAGAAACGTCCGGCCAAATAACAGGTTCCGGGGGAAGCTTCCTTCGGGAGGCTTCCCCCGCTTGTGGTCTTAGCTCTGGTGTGCCGCGCCGCAGCGCGGGCACTTGAATGGACGGCCGTGGTATTCCGGCGGAATCTTGAGTTTCGCGCCGCATTCGCAGGGAAACACCGTAAACCCGCCGGCGGTACGCAACGCGTCGCCAGCATCCCGCAGGGATCGACGCGAGGACCCCGCCTCTCCTTCGGCGGCTGCGCGCGCGGTGCCGCCGTCCAACGTCAGCGCCGATGCGGGAAGACGTCCGGCGTCGCGCCCGGAAACCTGTTCCCACGCACGCTGATACGCCGCACCGCTAGGCACACCACCCATAGCACGCAAAATGCGCACGCGCTCTTGAATCGGCGGGTGCGTGCTGAACCATCCCGACTCGCCCGCCGCCTGCAAGGGATTGTGGATATACATCGGCGCGGTCACGCGGCTGACCTGCGCGCGCGGCTGAAAGTCATACGCAATCACCTCAAGCGCCGAGGCCAATCCCTCGGGATAGCGCGTGAGTACAGCGGCGTTGGCGTCGGCCAGGTATTCGCGGCGGCGCGAGGCCGCCATCTGAATGATCTGCGCCGCAATGGGCGCGAGAATGGCCAGCACAATCGCCACCAGCAACATGATGGCCGCGCCTTGCCCCCCGCCCCGTCGATTCCCGCCGAATCGACTGCTTGTTCCGTGCCGCATGCCGCGCCAGAAGATGTCCGAAAGCGCCACCACCGCCCCGGCGGTTACGGAGATCAACGTCATGAACAACACGTCGCGATTGATAATGTGGGAAATCTCGTGCGCCATAACGCCCTGCAACTGATCGCGGTTCAACTTGCCCAGAAGCCCCGCGGTGACAGCGACGGCGGAGTCGTTCGGATTGCGGCCTGCGGCGAACGCGTTGAGCGACAGATCGTCGATGATGTGAATCTCGGGCACTTTCGGCAGCCCCGCCGCGATGCACATCTCTTCCACTACATTGTAGAGCTGGGGATGGTCACTCTTCGCGATGCGACGCGC
The DNA here is from genome assembly GCA_041859045.1 of Candidatus Hydrogenedentales bacterium. GTDB lineage: Bacteria > Hydrogenedentota > Hydrogenedentia > Hydrogenedentales > SLHB01 > JBHELB01. The sequence continues at coordinate 17,831 of JBHELB010000007.1, forward strand.
GCCGCCGAGCGAGAGGAGTATGTTTTTCCCCTGGAAATACGCCGAAAGGGCCATCACACTCCAGACAATTCCGGCGACTGCTACTCCGCCTACTCCCAGCCCCGGCGCGACAGCTTCGCCGATCGCAAACCCGAGCACGATAAGCAATGCGCCTATCGACACCAGCAGCACTACCGATTTCCGGCGGTTAGAGCGTATCTGTTCCCACATCGCGCGGGCCTACTCGAACGACGCCTTCGGCACGGCACGCGCCGAGACCTCGTCCAACTCAAAGAAGGCCGCCGCCGCAAACCCAAGCGCGCCCGCGACGAGGTTCGCCGGGAAAGACTGGATGCGGGTATTCAGGTGCATGACGCTGTCGTTGTAGAACTGCCGTGCAAACGCGATCTTGTTTTCCGTGGACGTCAGTTCTTCCTGCAACGCGCGAAAATTCGCATCGGCCTTGAGCGCGGGATACGCCTCCGCCACGGCCATTATCCGCCCCAGTGCGCGGGCCAGCTGCCCCTCGGCGGTCGCAATATCCGCCAGCCCTGAAGCGCGCCCCGCTTCGCCGCGCAGCCGCGTCACGCTCTCGAACAGCTCGCGCTCGTGGGCAGCGTAGCCTTTGACGGTCTCGACCAGATTCGGGATAAGGTCGTGACGCCGCTTGAGCTGCACATCCACCTGCGACCAAGCGTTATCCTTCTGGTTCCGTAGACGCACAAGGCTGTTGAACAACGCCACCGCGTACAACACCAACGCCGCGAGCAAGATTATCAGGGTGTAAACGAGTCTCATTGACGAAAGGTCTCCTTCAGCCAGCGCCGGACATGTTGCGCGCGGTCGTCAGCCTGTTCGCCATCGCGCAGGGCTTCGAGTTCACCCCGATCCAGCCATACGCCATGGCCGCGCGGACACGTATCCACCAAGACGCCTTCGGCCACGCGTTTATCCATTCGGGTACGGCAGCGCGGACAGGGGCGTTTCGTCTCGCGAGCCCGCGACTCTCCGCGAGAGACAAAGGCTTTCGTGGATTCCCGCCCCATCAGCAACGCGAGTTCATCGGCATCGAGCCAGACGCCCGCGCACGCCGGGCAAAAGTCGGCTTCAATGTCTTCGTACTCACAGGTAAGCAGCGGTTCTCTACACACAGGACATCGCACGGCGCTCGCCTCCGATAGGCCTCCTCCAGCACTCTACGACCCGCCCCGCAAAGAGTCAACGCGGCAGCTTGCGCCAAGCCTTATTGTTCATACAAAGACGGGTATTTGTGGCGGCGCCTGGTGGGTGGATGGGCCGCACCCCTCCGCGCGAGCGATTCTGCAATCTCCCGCCGGTTGCGCAAACGTTCTTGCGGCGGGCCGGGGCTGCCGTAAGCGCTTTGAATCCGCGAAGCGGATGACGGAACGTAGCCCCGGGGTGGAGCGAAGCGGAACCCGGGGCTAGCGCCCTTCCAAACAGAGAACTCGGGCACGGTTGTGAGAATCGCTATCTTGGCAAAACACGTTACTACAAGGTGTGTCTTGGGATTCTGCTCCGTGTGCCCTGTGGTACACTTTCCTCACACTACAAACCGGTTGATCCATCCTTCAATTCGCGTTGATGCATTTTCTCTTGGATGGTAGGATGGTGCCCGTCCTCACGTGTTTCGTGGGATCATGCGAATTACGTTGCAGACTCACCTTGTACCGTGGGCAAACCGCCGCCAAGAGGATCTCCAGTGTTTACGGTGATGCTTGTTGTTTCCATGTTCGGTGCGGAGCTTTCCCATACCGATGCCTATCTCGCGGGGCGCGCTGCGGAACGCGCAGGCCGCTACGGCGCGGCGCTCGAGGCGTATCAGCCGTTGTTCGCGGAGGAGTCGGCGCTTTCGGGCTATGCGCGCGTGCGTGCGGCGGCGTGCCGCGCGGCCGGCGGCGATGCGGAGGGTGCCATCGCACAGTATCGCGCCGTGATTGCGCAAGGCGGCGGACCATGGGCCCGTATGGCGCAGGCGGAACTTGCCGGGTTGCTCATCGCGCAGAAACGTCAGCCCGAGGCGGCTCCGTTGGTCACGTCGGCGATGGGGGAGCCGGATTGCTGGATCGTCGCGCGGCGTCGGACAGCGCTGTATGACGGCTTGCTGGAGAATGTGGATACCGCGCCTGCCGCGCTCGAGTATTTCCGTGGCGTGATCGCGACCAGCGACAGTCGCTGGGCCCGCCGCGATGCCGCGACGCGTCTGGCACGTTCGACCTCGGCGGCTGACTTTGCGGTTGCGCTACGCGTCTTGGTCAACACACAAAACTACACCGACGCCCGCAAACTGGCGCTTCTCCTAACGCCGTCAGTGGCGTTGGACGCGGGCCCGGACGCCGCCGAATGGCGTTACTTTCAGGCGCGTCTCCGGGCTGTGGGCAGCGGGAAGGCGGAGGACCGCACGGCGTTGCTCGCAATCGCCGAGGAACAGCCGCCGTCCGCGTGGGCCGGTCCGGCGTGCGCGTGGTACGCGCGGAACCTTGCCAAAGCGGCGCTGGACGAGGCCAAACGACGCGGGCCTCAGGCGGCCGCCTTACGCGACGAGGCGGACAAGGCGTTTGAGACCTTGAGCGCTCGGTGGCCGGAACTGTCCGAAGCGGGTGACGCGCTGTGGTGGTGGGGCAACGAACTTGAGGATTCCGGGGAGCATACTGCGGCGCGCATGACGTTCGTGCAACTGGCGAAGCTCTACCCCAATCACGATCGCGCCGATGATGCGCTGGTGAATGCGGGCGACCTCGCACGGGCAATGGGCGATAGCGCCGGGGCGATTGAGTTGTACCACAAGGTCGCGGAGAAGTATGCGGATCGAACGCTGCTGTCGGAGGCATGTTACCGCGCCGGTGCGCTTCTGCTGGAGGCAAAGAAAAAAGACGCGGCACTGGAAGATCTAGAGAAAGCGGCAGCAGGACCGCTCGACCAATTCTTTGCGCGACGTGCGGCGGCGCGGCTGCATGGGTTGAAAGGAACGCCCCTCGCGCATGCGCCACGCCTGCTTCACGGACTCGACGGAAAAGGGGCGTATCTGGGCGTATCGCCGCAGTCTGCGGCGACATTCACCGCGTCCGAGCCCTGGAGCAAGGACCCGCGACGCGCGCGGCTGATCTTCTTTGGCGAAAACGGACTCGAAGAGGCGGAGTGGGAAGCGCTCGGGCTTGCGGCGGAGGTGATGGCCGGTGGGCCAGACACCGGCGCGGTGTTGCGCGACATGGCGGATGCGGGCGTTGCGCTGACGGCATGGGGATTGGCCGATGCCGCAGGGTGGGGGGGCAGCGCAGGCGCGCCGACGCCCGAACGTCTGCGCGTCTTGTTTCCTCGGCCGTACTGGGAGGCCGTGCAAGTCGCCGCACGCAAACACGGACTCGACCCGCTGCTGCTGCTCGCCGTGGCGCGGCAAGAGAGCACCTTCCGCGCCAGCGTCGCATCGTCCGCCGGGGCCACAGGGGTCATGCAGCTCATGCCCGCGACCGCACAGTGGTTGCAGAAGAAAGAACCCGAGTTTGCCGGAGCCGCTCCGCTCGACCTCACCCGTCCCGCCGACTCTTTGCGGCTCGGGTCGCTCTACCTCAAGCGCATGATCGAGGGCCAGGGCGGCAACCTCGCGTACGCCCTCGCCGCCTACAACGCCGGGCCCGGCAATCTGCGCAAATGGCGGGCCGCCAGCACGCCCAAGAACCTTGATGCCTTCATCGACGCGATTCCGTTTTCCGAGACTCGCCACTACGTCCGCGTCGTTCTCGCCAACTACAGCGCGTACTCGGCGTTATACGGGACGAACTGACGCATTTTTCAAAAAGCGTCAGCGGAGGGGGTAATGTCTAGCGTGCCGTCGTGGAGCAGTTCAAGAAAGACATCCACGACCGCCGGGTCCAGTTGGGAGCCGCTGCAACGGCGCAACTCCTCGGCGATCTGGTCGCGGCTCATGGCTTCGCGATAGGCGCGTGTACTCGACATCGCGTCGTACGCATCCGCCACGGCGAGAATGCGGGCCAATCGGGGAATGCCCTCGCCCTTTAGGGCATCGGGATACCCGGTACCGTCCAGACGCTCGTGGTGCGAACGCACTAGGGCCAGCAATTCAGAGGAGAGGAAGCTGACCGGGGCCAACACGTCATAGCCGATTACCGGATGCTTGCGGATATCGCCCCATTCCTCTTTCGTGAGCGCCGATTGCTTGTTGAGCACGGCGTCCGACACGCCTACCTTGCCCAGATCGTGCAGAATCGCGCCGGTCCGCAAGGCATCCAACTCGCCTTCGGTCAGTCCCAGTTTCCGGCCAATACGCAGGGCATATTCGCTGACGCGTTGGCTGTGCCCGTGGGTATAGGCGTCCTTGGCTTCGAGCAACAGCGCCATGGACTGCAGCGTTGCCAAATGGGCCGTGCGAACGTCGCGGATGAGGCGCACGTTCTCGAGCGCGGCGGCCGCATGGTTCGCGACGATGCTGAGCGTCTTCAGATCGCTTTCCGTGAACGGCGCGTCACCTGTCTTGTGGCTTACATTCAGCACGGCAATGACGCGCGGTTTCCGGTGGCGGGTCGCGCGTTGGCTGTTGTGGGCCTTTCCTTCGAGCGGTACACACATAAAACTCGTATCGTCAAAACTGCGCGCGTGCTCCGCCAACTCTGGAAATGCCGCGACATCATCGACCAGCAGCGGACGACCTTCCCGCGCCACCAACTTCGCGATGGTCTCGTTTATGGGGATCGGTTCGCCGGGTGCTGTGCCCGCTCCGTTGACGCTTGCGGCGACTTCCAGCCGCCGTCCGTCGCCCGAGAACAACATCAGCGAACCGTGCTTCGCGCCAACCCGCTCTAGAGAAGCCTTCAACACGAAATCCAACAGCGATCGCTCATCATGGAACGCCGCGATCGCTTCGCTAATTCTAAATAACTCGGTCAGTTCGCGAAGGCGCGTGTTTTCGTTCAGAAGCCGATGACGTTCCATCGCGTTCGTTACGGCCAGCTTGATTTCAGAGAGACTGAAAGGCTTCAGGACGTAGTCGTATGCGCCCTCGCGGACCGCTTCCCGCGCGGTTTCCAGGGTACCGAAACCGGTCATGACGATCGGGATGATGTTGGGGGCGAGTTTGCGGGCTTCGCGAATAAGCTCGATACCGTTCATTTCAGGCATCAAGATATCCGTGAAAAGAAGCACAAAATCGCGGTAGTTGCGCAACAATTGCAGCGCGGCGTTTCCGTTCGGGGCCGTTTCGATGATGAACCCCTCGTCCGAGAGGATGTCCGTCATCAAATCACGGATCACGGCCTCATCGTCTACGACCAACACCCGGATTTCGTTCGCCATCAAGACTTCTCCGCCTCTTGCACCCCAAGAGATCCATAGCATACTCCAGACGCGCTCGAGAGTCGAGTTTTTGCTCAGCTACATACAGGGAGGAACAGCAAGCGACGCTTTATTGTTTCCGAACGGGCGACAGAAGGTTTTCTCTACGCGTTCATTTCTGCTACCCTATTCCTTTTGAATCTGTATGAAAACAATGGAGGAATTGACGCCGTGGAATGGTTTTTCGAGTTATTGAGTGGTGAGTCGGTGGCGCATGCCGTGCTGGTTTTCGGCGTGGTGGCGGTGCTGGGGCTCGCCTTGGGCAAGATCCGTGTCTTCGGTATCAATATGGGCATCGCGGGGGTGTTGTTCGCCGGGTTGATCCTCGGACACTTCAGATTCCATGTGAATAACGAAGTGCTCGAATTCGTACGTGAGTTTGGGCTGATTCTGTTCGTTTACAGCATCGGTATTCAGGTCGGCCCGGGTATCTTGGCGTCGCTTCGTCGCGAAGGGCTGCCCCTGAACCTCATGGCGGCGGCGATCGTGGGGATGGGGGCGGTGATCACGGTGCTGCTAGTGAAATGGGCGGACATTCCCGCCGCAGTCGCGTCGGGTTTGTTTTCCGGCGCGACCACAAACACCCCCAGCCTGGCCGCGGCCCAAGCCGCGCTGAAGTCCCTGCCGGGCTACACGGAGGAGATCGGAAAGTTGCCCGGCTTGGGCTACGCCGTGGCGTATCCCTTCGGGATTCTGGGCATCATTTTGACCATGATCCTCGTGCGCGTGATGCTGCGCATCGATCGCGCCAAGGAGGCGGCGCTGTTCGGCGCAGGGCAAGCGGGCGGCGTGGGCGCGCTCGAACGTATGAGCATCGAGATCAACAATCCCAATATCGAGGGCATGAAGCTGGCCGATCTCGCTCTGCTCAACACGTCGGATCTGTTGGTGTCGCGCATTCTGCACGACAAAGAGATCAGTCTGGCTACGCCGGATACGGAGTTGCACCAGGGCGACGTGATTCTGGCGGTTGGGTTGCCGCATCGCCTCGAGCAACTCCAGGCGGCAGTGGGGCGCCAAGTCCCTGTCGACCTGATGGGCGCCGCGAAGAACATCACCACGCGACGCTTGGCGGTGACCCGTAAGAGCGTGCTGGGCAAGACCGTCGAAGAACTCGACTTCCTCGACGAATACGGCGTGCGGATCACGCGCTTGCGCCGCGCCGAGCTTGAGTTCGCCGCGATGCCGCACCTCAAGTTTCAATACGGCGATACCGTGTTGGCCGTGGGCACGGCGGAGAACATCGACAAAGTGGCGAAAGTGCTCGGCAACTCCACCAAGAAACTCGGACAACCCGAGTTGTTACCACTCTTCCTGGGGATAATTCTGGGCGTGTTGGTTGGGAGTTGTCCGATTCATGTGCCGGGCATGCCCGCGCCGCTGAAGCTGGGTTTGGCCGGCGGCCCGTTGCTGGTGGCGATTATCCTTAGTCGCATTGGTCATATCGGCCCGCTCGTGTGGTATCTTCCGGGCGGCGCCAACCTCATGATCCGCGAACTCGGCATCGTGCTTTTCCTCGGTTGCGTGGGGCTGAAATCGGGCGACCGTTTCGTCGAGACCCTTACCCACGGCGATGGCATTTACTGGATGGCGATGGCGACGATGATCACGCTTGTTCCCATTCTGGTCGTAGGGTTCTTTGCCCGGTTGTTTCTCAAGATTAACTACATGTCCATCTGCGGGCTGCTTTCAGGCAGTATGACCGATCCACCGGCGCTTGCCTTTGCGTGCTCCATGAACGACTCGACATCGCCTATGGTCGCGTATGCTTCGGTCTACCCACTGACGATGGTGTTGCGAGTGCTCTTGGCACAGATTCTGGTATTCTTACTCGCGGGAGGATAAGTCGAGTCGCATAGGGAGACGGCGATGAAGGTACTGGTGAGTGGGGCTTCCGGGTTTATCGGGTCCGCGCTTCTGCTTGGGCTTCGTGAGGCCGGACACGACGTCACCCGTTTGGTACGGGCCACGGCTCAGCTCGCGCCTGGCGTTAACCAGTGGGATCCCGTTGGCGGGAGGCTTAATCCCGAGATTTTCACTGGGATTGATGCGGTGATCCATCTAAGCGGCGAAAATCTCGCCGCTGGCCGATGGACACCCGAGCGGAAGGCTCGTATCCGAGACAGCCGCGTGCAATCCACGCGCCTCCTCGCCGAGACCATGGCGGCCCTCGACATTCCACCGCAAGTTTTTTTGTGCGCCTCGGCCGTGGGGTTCTATGGGGACCGCGGCAGCGAGATCCTGACGGAAAGCAGCGCTCCCGGCGCGGGGTTTCTGGCGGGCGTGTGCCGTGACTGGGAGCAGGCCGCTCAAGCGGCGGCGCGTGTCGAGACGCGCGTGGCCAATCTGCGGTTTGGTGTCGTGCTCAGCCCAAACGGCGGCGCGCTGACGCGTATGCTCACCCCGTTCCGTTTGGGTCTTGGCGCGGTGATCGGCAGCGGCGAACAGTATATGAGCTGGGTCGCGCTCGAAGATGCGGTGGCGATCATCATCGCCGCGCTGCGCACGCCCGATTTTCACGGCCCGATCAACGTCGTCGCGCCGCACGCCGTGACCAACGCCGAGTTCACCCGCGCGCTCGCCAAGGTTTTTGGCAAGCCCGCCCGGTTGCGTATGCCCGCCGCCGCTGCGCGGCTGTTGTTTGGCGAGATGGGGCAAGAAGTCCTGCTATCAGGCCAACGCGTCTATCCCCAGAGCTTGGTGAAAGCGGGATTCGGGTTCAGGTACCCGCGGGTCGAGGAACTCCTGGCCCGCCTCGGGCAAGAGAAGTAGTCTCGAGCGCACTCTTGCGCCATATCTAGAGTTGATTCCCCTCGCAGCACGAACGACAATAGATCAGCGAAGGGGGTGCTCGTGGGTATAGGGCGGATCATCCAGAAACTCAAGCTGCGCTACGGTTCGCAGGACACCGTGCAGGCCACGTTGCGCCAGATGGGCGTGCGCATTGGAGAGCGCTGCCGCATTTATGCGTGGAACTTCGGCCCCGAACCGTGGCTCGTGCGCATTGGCAATCATGTCTGCATTTCAAACGATGTGACGTTCATATGTCATAACCTCAACTGGCCCTTTCAGGATCGTTACGAGTCGCTGACCGGGTTCGGCGCGATCGACATCAAGGACAACTGCCAGATCGGGGTGAACGTCACGATTCTTCCCAATGTCACCATCGGTCCCAACGCCATCGTTGGGGCGGGGAGCGTGGTGACCAAGGACGTGCCCCCGGATATGGTCGTGGCCGGTAACCCCGCACGAATCATTTGCACCATGGCCGAGTACGAGCAGAAGTGCCTCGCGCGGCACATCGACATTCCGAAAGATCGCGAAGCCGCGCGGCGCGTCCTTGAGAAGCATTTTTGGGGAGACGGCGCATGAAACTCGCGCTGCTCATGGGCAACCGGTTCAGCGCCTGGCACCTTGAGGCGTTCAAGCGGCTGCAGGGTATGCACGAGGTGGTTTGTTTCCGCGCCGAATCGGAAATCCAAAAGTATTTTGGCGAACGCGACGGCGGCCGTCTCGATTTCCCGATTGAGCGCATCTATTTCGACTACCAACGGGGCACGCCTCCCGCACGATGGCTGAACACGATGACCCTGCGCTACCGCGGGCGCGAACCGCGGATTCTGCCGTTTCACGAGCGGTTGCGCGGCATGGACGCCGTGTTGACCTGGGAACTGTTCACGGATTGGACGCGTGAAGCGCTTGAGGCGCGCGCGCGTTACGGCACGCCCGTGCACATCATGGTTTGGGACAATATCCCCTTCAACAACGAGCAGACCCCGGAGCGCCGTGCAATTAAGCAACGCGCGATCGAAACGGCCGATCGCTTCTGGGTCTATACCGAGCGCTCGCGCCGCATGTTGCTGCTCGAAGGCGTGTGCGAGGAACGTATCGTCCGCGTCAATCCAGGCGTGGATACGGAGCTTTTCGCGCCGGGAGAGAGAGACCGTGCGGCGTCTGGGCTTCCCGAAGACGCGTTGACGCTGCTGTTTGTGGGTTGGTTCCTTCCCCGCAAAGGCCTCGACTTCCTGCTCTACGCGCTGCGCGGTCTGCGCGACGATCCGGCGTTGGCGGGGCGCGACATTCGCCTGCTAATGGTCGGTTCCGGGCCGGGCCGCGATCGCATCGAGGCGTTGATCGCGCGCCTGAATCTCCAGGACTCGTGCCATTTCGCCGGTTCGCTGCCCTACGACCGCATGCCTCAGGCATTTCGAGCCGCGGACCTCTTCGTGTTGCCGAGCATCGCCGAACCCGGTTGGCAAGAGCAATTTGGCATGTCGCTGATCGAGGCGATGTCCTGCGGCGTGCCGTGCGTGTCGACGTTCAGCGGGGCGATCCCCGAGATCCTTGGCGGCGCGGGAGTACTGTGTCAACCCAACGATTTCCTCGCGCTGCACGCAGCGATCAAGGGATTGCTCCTTGACCCTGCCGCACGCATGGCGCTGGGACGCGTCGCCCGCATGCGCGCCCGCGAAGAGTTCGGACTCGCCGCGCAGGCGCAGGCCTTTGAGCGAGGGCTATTTCAGCAGACATCTCCGTGAGCCTTGTGGCTTCGGGGCGGCTTGATGCACGAGCGCGCGACAGGCCAGGAATTCGCTACCTCTTCGGTCTGTTTCTTTTCCCAAGGAGGTCCATGCCTATGCCCGCCGAACTCAGTCGAACCCCAAACCGCCTGGTCGACGCCACGAGCCCTTACCTGCTTCAGCACGCGTACAATCCCGTGGATTGGTACCCCTGGGGCGAAGAGGCCCTTCAGCGCGCGCGGGCGGAGGACAAGCCCGTCTTCCTGTCGATTGGGTACTCCGCGTGCCATTGGTGTCATGTAATGGCACATGAATCCTTCGAAGACCTCGAGACGGCCGCGCTGTTGAACGAGCACTTCGTGTGCATCAAAGTGGATCGCGAGGAGCGCCCCGACCTCGACGAAATTTACATGAGCGCCGTGCAGATCATGACCCGCAGCGGCGGCTGGCCGATGTCCGTGTTTCTCACGCCGTCGCTGAAGCCGTTTTACTGCGGGACTTACTTCCCGCCGCGCGACGTGCCCGGCCGTCCAGGCTTCAAGACGCTGCTTCACTTTCTCGTGCAGGCGTGGACAGAACGCCGCGACGAAGTCGTTTCGACGGCCAATCAGCTGACGGATTACGTTCAGCGCGCCGCAGATCAGCGGCTGTCGGCGGCATCTCCGATTTCGTCTCAGATTCTCGATGTGGCGTTCGAAGGTGTCGCCGAAGCCTTCGACCTTCACAACGGCGGCTTGCAGGGCGCACCCAAGTTTCCTTCCGCGCCGATGGTCTCCCTGCTCCTGCGTCATCACCGCCGCACGGGATTCGCTCAGGCGGCGGGAATGGCGGCATTCACGCTCGAGAAAATGGCGCACGGCGGTATTCGCGATCACCTTGGCGGCGGATTCCATCGCTATTCGGTGGACGAACATTGGCTCGTGCCACATTTCGAGAAGATGCTGTACGACAACGCGCAACTCGCCCAGGCATATCTCGAGGGATATCAGGTCACAGGCGCGTCGCTGTTTCGCGAAGTGGCCGAGGAAACCTTCGCCTATATTCTCCGTGAACTCACTTCGCCTGAAGGGGCGTTCTACTCTTCCGAAGACGCCGACAGCGAAGGCCGCGAAGGCGAGTTTTATGTGTGGACCCGCGAGGAAGTGCTTGACGCGCTGGGAGCGGAAGACGGACGCGTATTTGCGGGGTGTTACGGCGTGCTGGCCGAGGGAAACTTCCCGTCGCACGAGGCGTACCATCGCGGAAAGAACATCCTGCACTTGCCCGCCTCGCTCGAGGATTGTGCCCGCGAGTTGAGCATGGAACTCTCGGCGCTTGCGCAACTGCTCGAACGCACTCGGCATGCATTGTTTGAGCGGCGCGCGCAGCGCGTGCGGCCAGGACTGGACGACAAGATACTAACCTCGTGGAACGCGCTGGCGATTTCCGCGTTGGCGCGTGGCGCCCAAGTGTTGGGGCGTAGCGACCACGCCGTAGCCGCCGCGCGGGCCGCCGACTTCATCCTGAAGTGCATGCGGCACGACGGCGTGTTGATGCGCGTCTATCGCAAAGGGGCATTGGCACAGCCAGGATTTCTCGACGACTATGCGTTTCTTCTTGTGGCGCTCATCGATCTCTACGAGACGGATTTCAACGCACGTTGGCGAGTGGCTGCCGTCGAGGTCGCTGAAGGGATGTGCGAGCGCTTTCTTGATCGTGCCGAAGGCGGTTTCTATAGCGCTGCCGTATCGCAAGACGATCTGTTTGTTCGCGTAAAACCGGTGTATGACGGCGCGGAGCCTTCCGGCAACACGATGGCCGCGCAGGGCTTGCTTCGCCTCGGACGTCTCTTGGACAACGCTGAATACACGGAACAAGCGGCGCGAATCCTCTTTCGTTGCGAGGAGAACCTGCGCACCTCGCCGCTCGGTTTCCTGAAACTCGCGTGCGTCGCCGATTTCTACCTGGAGTCGCCGCGCGAGGTCGTCGTGGCGGGCGCGCTGGACGATCCGCGTACCCTGCGTTTGCTTGGCGTGTTGCGCGCGCCGTACGCACCGAATACAGTGGTGGCGCATGCAGCGCCCGGCGAAGACTACGCGGACATTCCGTTGCTGCGCGGCCGAGCGCCGGTGGATGGCAGTCCGGCGGTATACGTGTGCGAACACTACGCATGCCGGCGGCCCGTCACAACGCCGGAGGAATTGGAGCAACTGTGACGCTGGCGCTACCACGAGGGAGATAGGTAGTCCATGGCAAGATTAGCGGTCTTTTTTCAGATGGTCGTCATGCTGCTCTGCGCGTTCGCGCCGAGCGCCATCGCGCAAGGTGCGCCGGAACTGCGCGTGGAGACGCTGTACTCCGCGGACGCCGTAGCGCCGGGTGGTTCGATCGAGATCGCCGTGCGTGCGCAGTTGCCCGAAGGGTGGCACACAAACGCCCACGAACCCCTTGAGGATTACCTCATCCCCACCAGGTTAACCCTTGACCTTCCCGCGGAATTTCGTGTCGTCAAGATCGTCTACCCGGAAGCCAAGCGGCTGAGACTGTCGTTTTCAGACTCCGAACTGGCGGTGTACGAGACGAACTTTGTCATCGGTGTTGTACTCGAGGCCACCAGCGCCGCTGCGCCGGGCGAGGTGAATTTTTCAGGTTCCCTGCGCTACCAGGCGTGCTCGGATACTCAGTGCGCGCCGCCCAAGACCGTACCGGTACCGCTTCGGATACGCGTGGCCGCGCAAGGACAGACGCCGGTTCCCGAAAACACCGAGCTCTTCGCCACGCTCGCGTTGAGCACCGCGCAGGCCGCTGCGCCGTCGGATTCCGTCAACCCGACGCCAGGCCCCGAGCCGGTAAAGCGCGTTGCGGAGGGCGACACGTGGCGGCGCGATGTCGAGGCATTCACCGTCGCCAATGTCGGCGCGTTCATGACGCCGTCGCAGTTCCTTCAGTTTCTGGACGAGGCTGAATCCGGGCGTGGCCGCGGCGGCGCGGGACTGTTCGAAGGGCGCACGCTGGGCGCGGTGCTGTTGTTGACGCTGCTGGGCGGATTGCTGCTGAACCTCACGCCCTGCGTGCTGCCGCTAATTCCTATCAACGTCGCGATCATTGGCGCGGGCGCGCGCGCGGGCTCCAAGGCCCAGGGTTTTGCACTTGGCGCAACCTACGGACTCGGAATCGCGCTGGTCTACGGCGCGCTCGGGTTGTTTGTCGTGCTCGCCGGGGCCACCTTCGGCGCGATCAACGCCTCGCCCTGGTTCAACCTCACCATCGCGGTCTTGTTCGCAGCGCTCGCGCTCGCGATGTTCGATGTGTTTTTGATCGACTTCACGCGGTATCAGGCGCGTTTGGGGGGGCGTAAGAAGGGCGGCTATTTTGCGGCGTTCTTCATGGGCGGTGTTTCCGCGTTGCTTGCCGGCGCATGCGTGGCGCCGGTGGTTATCGCCGTGCTGCTCTTTTCTCAAGACCTCTACGCGAAAGGCCACTATGGCGCGCTGGCGCTTCCCTTTTTGCTCGGCGCGGGGATGGCCTTGCCGTGGCCGTTCGCGGGGGCGGGACTTTCGTTCCTGCCTAAGCCCGGCCGCTGGATGGACCGCGTGAAGTACGGTTTCGGCGTGCTGATTCTCGCGCTGGCCGCATATTACGGCTATACCGCGTATGGTCTATTTTCGCAGCGAAACGCCGATCCCGCCGCCGTTACCGCCAGTGTCGCGGCGCTGGAGCAAGGAGGCTGGCGGAGTTCTCTCGATGAGGGGCTCGCCAAGGCCCGCGCGGAGAAGAAACCGGTTCTCATCGATTTTTGGGCGACGTGGTGCAAGAACTGTAAGGTGATGAATGAGACGACGTTCAAGAATCCCGATGTGCAACGACGTCTGGATGGATACGTCAAGGTGAAGTATCAGGCCGAAGACCCCGATTCCCCTCCGCACAAAGAAATACTGGAACGGTTTGATATCGTGGGATTACCCGGCATCGTCGTGCTTCGCCCCAATACGGCAGATTAGCTCCCGGCGGAGTTCACCAATGCAAACCGCTTGATCTGTCCAGCCCTTGAGAATGGCAGGTAGCGGAGCACGACTCTTCCGATGACGTCCTGCGCCGGTACGGTTCGTCGCAGTCCTTTTGACGCGTCCCATGTGCTGCTGTCGTCGCTCTGGTTGCGGTTGTCGCCGAGCACCAGATACTCATTCTCGGGGATGGCGACTTCAGCCATCTCATAGACCATCGGTTCGCGCGTGTACGGCTCCGAAGCGTAGTGTCCATTTACAAACAGCCCGCCCTCTGTGACACGCACCCGATCCCCACCAACGCCCACGATTCGCTTGACCAAGTACCCCCCGGCCTGCTCCGGGTCTCTCAGCACTACGATATCGCCGCGTCGATAGGAGGTGTCATGCACTGTCGCCAGGTAGTCTCCGCTCTGCAGCGTAGGCGCCATCGACTCCGACGGCACGAGAAAGAAACGCAGATGCAGTCCGGCGAACAGGTAGACCACGATGGGCGCACTCAGAATGATCGCGCAATAGAAGATCACGCGGCCTTTAGACAATGGCTGGGACATGATCTACTCCTTTGCGTCCTAGAAATGCCAGGAATTAGGCCACGCCGCCTGCACGGTAGCGGCGCGGGTCGATGTGGTGTTTGCGCACACGGAGTCCCATGACTCGTTCCGTGATGCCCAGCGATTCCGCCGCTTTGACCATATTGCCCCGCGACGTTTTGAGCGACTCGACGATCATCTCGCGTTCCACCGCGTCCAATGCCGCATCCAGACCGCCGCGCATGATCGTGCCGCTGGCCTCCGCCGTTTGCAGCGTGGGGGGGAAATGGTGGCCATGAATCACGTCGTCGGTGGTTAGCACGACGGCGCGCTCGATGCAATTCTCAAGTTCGCGCACGTTACCCGGCCAGTGATAGCTCATCAGCATATCGATCGCCGGCGTCGAGATTCGCCGCACATTCTTGTGCATCGACTTGCTGTACTTGTCGATGAAAAAGTTCGCCAAATCCAGGATGTCCGCGCGCCGTTCCCGTAGCGGAGGAATGTGGATGGGGAAAACATTCAGCCGATAATAAAGATCCTGGCGGAAAATGTTTTGGTCCATCAACTCCTCAAGATTTCGATTGGTGGCCGCGATCACCCGCACATCGACCTTGATCGTGTCCGTGCTGCCCACACGCTCGAACTCGCGCTCCTGCAACACCCGCAACAGCCGGATTTGCATGTGCGGCGACAGATCGCCGATCTCGTCCAAGAAGATCGTCCCCGTATCCGCCAGTTCGAAGCGGCCCTTACGCTGCATCGTCGCGCCGGTGAACGCCCCCTTCTCGTGTCCGAACAGTTCGCTCTCGATGATCGACTCCGGCAACGCCGCGCAGTTCACCCGAATAAACGGCCGCGTCGCGCGATGACTGTTGTAATGAATGGCGTGTGCCACCAACTCCTTGCCCACACCGCTCTCGCCGCGGATCAGCACGGTCGTGTCGCTTTTGGCCACCTGCGCGATCAGCCCATATACCCCCTGCATCGCGCTCGACGACCCAATGATGTTGGCGGGGCGAAACCGGTTCTCCAGTTCCGCCTGGAGCCGCTGATTTTCCTCCATCAGCCGCTGCCGTTCTTCCATCGCCTGCTGCCGCAGGCGCACCGCCTGCGCGATCATCGACGCAATGATCGACAGCAGTCGCTCGTCTTCGTCGAGCGATACGGTATCGCCGAACAACCGATCCACGCTCAGCGCACCCACCGTCTCGTTGCCGATCTTGATCGGTACGCAGATGAAGCTGATCTGTGACTTCTCCAACTTCTGTCGCGCGCCTGTGCGATCGAGGAAAGAGGGTTCCTCCGAAATTCGCGGAACCACCATCGCTCGCCCTTCGGCCACGACCCGGCCCGTGATGCCCTCGCCGCGATGGTAGCGCCCGCGCTCTCGTTGCGATGCCGAGAGTCCGTGCGCGGCTTCGATGTAGATGTCGCCCGTGTCGCGGTTCAGCAAGGTCAGCGTGCCGCGTTCCATGCCGGTGTGCAACGCGATAGCCTCCAGCAGCGCCGGTACTTCGTCTCGAAGATCAATGCTTCGATCGAGCCGCTGGGATACGTCAAACAGCAACGAGAGTTCATCTAGCTCTTGTTTGACGGTGGGATTCGCCGTCTCGGAGGACATTTCAGCTCCCTTGTCGGCGGACGCAACTTCCTCGCCCGCCTTTCTGGCGCATCAAGAGGCCGTTCACCCGTGTGCGGGGCGAAAAAGCTCTCTATGCGTCGTGCCCGGTCTCAGAATACAGTAACGACGGAAGTGTAGGAAAAAGTCACAAAAATGTCAATTTTTCGAGCCGATTGCTGAAGAAGGTAGTCAGATTTTAATGGTATTACGCTTCTGTAGTACTGGCGAAACGGCGGGACAAGGCGGTGTTTTCTCCGCGTATCACACCATTTCCCATGATGTGTAGCGCGGCATTATCTGAAACTTTTTAGGCCCCGCGCAGCCAGCAGAGCGGCCGTAAGGAAGGTGGACAGAGACAGGAGGGAACCAGCCCATATCTCCCACGGCGAGTAGACGAAGCGGAGTCGATGGGGGCCCTGCGGCACGAAGACTCCTCGAAACAAGCCGTTCACCCGCAAGATAGGCGTCCGCTCGCCGTCGAGTGTTGCATGCCATCCCTGTGCCCATGTGTCCGCAAGGACGACGATCCCCGGCTCGTTTGCCTCAACATCGAGCAGAATCTCTTCCGGCAGGTCCCGTACCACGGCACATTTTCCTGTGGTTGGGCTGTCCTGGGGTGTTGCATTCAGTTTTTCTGCTCCCCCTGGCCCTTCCGCGAAGAGAATAGCTTCCTCTGCAGGGCGTGCGCCGGGGTGCTGGGCCTCTAGAATGGCGTTTTCCGCGCCGCCTTTGACCCAGCGCCAGCGGCCTACCCACGTGGCGCGCGTCGGCGGAGTCTTGCGTTCAAACAGCCGGACTTCGCCGTGGGGTGGGCGCTGGGCAAACGCATCCGCTTCACCCAGCCAGCGGATAGCTTCGGCGGGACTGCGCGGCCCCTCGATCACCACCCGGACCGCCATCGCGTCGAGTGCGCGCACGCGTGAGACGCCCGGCGGCGGCCCGGAAGCGGCTTCATCCGCGCCAGGACGAAGCGCTTGCCACCACAGCGCCTGCTCGCGCGTGAGTGGAAGTCCTTCGCCGCCCGCCACATCCATCGGAAACAGCATTCCGAGATTCGCGATCAGGCCCGTATCCAGGTCGTTGGGGAGGAGAAACAGTCGGCCTTCCTGGGCGGTATCGCCCGCCACGGTGAGGGAGTCCTGATACCGTGTATAACAGCCCGGGGCGTCCTGAAAGGGGTGACTATATCGGTTGACGTTGGCGCCGTAGAGATCGCTGAAGGCCAAGACGGACAATATCGCCACGGTAATCGCGCCAAGCGTTCGCTTGCCGAAGACAAGGGCGGGCAAGGCCGCCGCTGCGGCCACCAGAAGATAGCCGCGGCCCTGTCCCGCCGCGGCCCCAGCCAAAGCAAACCACCACAGCGCGGTCCCGGCGACAAGTCCCTTTCGCGGAAGTGCGCGCTGAGCCGCGGCGGGCATGAGCAGGCGCTCCGCGGCGGCGGCGGTGAGTACGCTTGCCGCCAATGCCGCTGGAAGCGCGAACATATGTGCGGGGAACTGAAATGGCTGCGGAAGGATGGCTAGCACCGCGCTTCCCGCTAATACCGCGCCGAAAAAGAGGGTGTCCTTTCGAGCCGTCCGCGCGAAGAACCCGATCGGGAGCAAGAGCAGCGGGATGACGCCAAAGTACAGCAGCCGGGGCAGCGCGGGGGTTGAGGTGCCGAGCAAGTGGAAGGGGAAATCGCGCAGACTTCGCGGAGCCGCCGTCTGCATATCGGCGTTCCAGAGCAGCGGCGCTGGGGCGTCGAGCCGGGTCAGCCAGACCAATGTGGGCAGCCATTGCACGGCGGACAGGCCAAGCGCCAGCAACGCGGCGATGAGTAGTGAACGATGGAAAGTGGGGGACGAAGGTTCCAAGGCGGGGTCGCGCAGCCGCTGGGCCAGCAGTGCGTACGGAACGGCCGCCAGTAACACTACTGTCAGGGCGGCGGCGGACCCGCACAGGATAAGCGCCGTCAGAACCAATCCCGACGCCAAGGAGAGAAGGAGCCGGGGCGTTCGCCTGAGTTCGCGAAGTATCCAGAACAGAAAAGGCGTCCAGGCCATCGCGGCCGCCAATGACGGATGCGCCATCGCCGAGGCGGCCGTGCCGGAGAAGGCGTACACCACGCCGCCCAGTAAACAGGCGACATAGTTGAAGCCGAGGGCTCGGCCAAACAAAACGAAACCAATTCCCATGAGGCTTAGACATGCAAAGGCGTGCAACGCCATCGCGCGCTCCGTCGAACCCAGCAGAAACACGGCATGCGTTGGCTCGAGCAGGGCGTTGCGCCAGTCCGCGAAAAACGGCGTGCCGCAGAGCTGGCGAGGATTCCATAGAGGCAGTTCGCCCTCACGCAGTCGGCTGAACCCATAATGCAACGCTGGAAACACCTGCTGATACAGAACGCGGTTTTGATACGACTCCGCAATGGCGTCGGGACGGGTCTCCACGCGCGCCCAATACACCGGTGCGGCGGCGATGAAAGCCAAGAAGAGGGCGAACAGCGGCAGCGCCCGGTATCGGGATGGACCGTTCATGCTTTTCCGGCCAGCAGGCTGGCCACGTGCACCGGCTGTCCCGTGCGGATGGACCGCACAACCGCGTGCGTTGCGGCCAGGCTGTTGAGGTTACGCCGTCCGCTGGTTTCAGGTTCTTCACCGGTGTCGAGCGCGCGCGCAAAGTCGTCTAGTAACCCCAGTTGCGTCTCCGCGCGCAGGGGCTTGGCCGGAACGCGGCGAGAGTGGCCGGTCTCGTCGGAGAATCGCAGTTTTTCGTTCACCCACTCCAGCGTGCCCGCCGATCCGGCAAAACGCCATTCTGCGTTCCATGCCGTCTCCGCGCCACGGGCGACCCAGCTTCCGAAGTAGTTCGCCGCGACCCCGCCGTCGAGCGAGAGCTGGGCCATCACGGTGGCGTCTCCTTTGTTCCAATTCCAGGGTGCGTCGATACTGAGCGCTTGCACCGAGACGATGTCGCGCCCGGTCATGCACCGCAACATATCGAAGTGATGGATGGACATATCAAGCACCAGAGGATAGGCCATTTCTTCGCGAAATCCGCCAAAATGAGGGCCTTTGTGAAAGGTAATCCCAACATACCCCAGATCGCCCAGGGCGCCGTTCTGAATATAATGCTGCGCGGCCCGCGTAAGTTTCTGGTAACGATAATTTTGCGCCACCATATAGGTTCGCCGGGCTTTTGCCGCGGCCGCAACAATGGCCTCGGCGTTCTTCAGGGTATCCGCCAGCGGTTTTTCAGATAGCACATGCAGTCCCCGCTTGAAGGCCGCTAGGCAGACCGATTTCCTGAACTTCTGCGGCGTGACGTCGAGCAGCGCGTCCGCCTCGATCTTGGCGAGGGCGTCATCAAGATTGTTGAAACAACGCGACTTGGGGAGTCCCGTGGCCTTCGCGGCCTGCGCCAACGCGTCAGGATTCACGTCGACATAGGCGGCCGGTTGCCAGTGGGGCGAGTCGGCCACCGCCTTTACCCAAACCGCGCCCATTCCGGCGACTCCCACTTGAATTATATTGCTTACATTCATTGCCGTCTCCCCTGTTTTTGCACTGTTCGGACATGCATTGCCCCAGTGTGTGCGCGTGTCAGAACGCGGTAACCCAAGCATTAGAAAGAGATTGCACAAGACGATTGCCTCGCGTATAATACGCGGGTGCAGGGGGTGCCTGCAACGGCGCAGTGTGCCCGAACCCGGGAGGCGAGACCACCGTGACGATGACGAAACGCGAACTGGTCATTCGAGTGGCCAACAAACTGGGCATGACGCAGAGCGACGTATCGAACATCATCGAAGGGTCGTTCGATATGATTTCAAAGACCCTTGCCGAGGGCAAACGCTGGGAACTACGCGACTTCGGCGTGTTCCGCGTGAAATCCCGCGCTTCGCGCGTGGGGCGCAACCCCCGGACAGGCGACCAGGTTCCCGTGCCCGAGCGCCGCGTGGTCACGTTCCGTCCCGGCAAGAAGATGAAGGAACTCCTGGCGAGTCCACCTGCGGAGGCCAGCGCATCTTCCGCCCCCGTCGGTCCAGAAAAGCCGGATACGTCGCTCTAAGCGCGATTTCGGCCTGAAGACGTCGGACGAAGGCCCGTTCATATTCCCGCCAGGAGAGTTCCATGCCTGTTCATTCCCCTGAATGCGTCGTCATTCACACCGACGGCGGCTGCATGCCCAACCCCGGAACTGGGGGGTGGGGCGCGGTGCTGCAATACAAAGGCAAGACCCGCGAACTCTCGGGCGGCGAACCGGATACAACCAATAATCGCATGGAACTCACGGCGGTAATCCGGGCGCTCGAGGCGCTGACGCGTTCCTGCCGAGTGGTGGTGTATACCGACAGCGAATACGTGAAGCGCGGGATTACCGAGTGGCTGCCGGGTTGGAAGAAGCGCGCTTGGAAACGCAAGACGGGCGAGGTGAAGAACGTCGACCTCTGGAAAGAGCTGGATGTCGCCGCGCAACGTCACCAGATCGACTGGCGGTGGGTGCGCGGACACGCCGGGCATGAACTCAACGAACGCTGCGATGCCCTGGCCACCGCCGCGCGCGAACGCGTCGCGCGCGAACGCGTCGCGCGCGGAGAGGAGTAGGGGCACAGCCATCGTATTTACGGGGTCCTGGGCCCCGCAACGGCCATATCGAGCGTGTATGCGGCGTGCAGGGTGGTGATGAATAGTTTTTTTCTGTCCGCGCCGCAGAAGGTCAGGTTCGTCACGAATTCCGGGAAGCGGATGGTTTCCAACAGCTTCCCTTGCGTATCGTAGACGCGCACACTGCTTTCTCCCGTGAGATAGAGACGTCCATCGGCGTCGAGCGCCATGCCGTCCGAGCCGTCTTTTACAAACGTTCGTCGGTTCTTGAGGGTGCCGTCGTTGTCGATATCGAACGCCTCGATGCTGCGGGCGGAATCTCTCTCAAGCACTTTCCCCGTCGCGACATACAACGTCTTTGCGTCCGGTGTGCCGATGATTCCATTGGGCTGGGCGAGGTTCTCGGCCACTCGGATGATTTCCTTGTGTCCCGGTTTGATGTAGAAAACGTTCTCGCCGTCCATCTCAACGGGAGAAACTGGAATACAAAGGGGATCCGTAAAGTAGACGCCGCCCTTGGCATCCACCCAGAGGTCGTTTGGGGTGTTGAATCGCTTTCCTTCCCATTTGTCCACGATCACGTTCATGTCGCCATTTAGCGCATACCGGGCGATGCGGCGATTCTTGAACTCGCAGGAATACAGAAAGCCGTCGCGTCCAAATCGCATGCCTGCGCTGCCGCCTGTTTTTTCTTTGAACGTGGTGATTTTCCCATCGCTCCATCTTAGAATGCGCGACGCAAGGCAATCGGTAAAATACACGTCACCCGCGCTATCCGCTGCGGGGCCCTCGGCGATTTGGTAACCAGTTCCCACTTGCTGGGGTGTCGCGCCGTCGGCGACCACACTTGCCTGAGCGCTCGCGGACAGTCCCAGAAACACGCACAGTGCGGCGCGAACAAGAAAAAAGGTTAACGGAAATCGCGACATCCATTGGGGAAATAGTCGTCCTGGCGTGAGCGTGAGGGGGCAGTGACTCGAAAACACCTCCGCAAGTTGACGGGGTTTCATCTCTCTCTCCTTGTGCGCTCAGGAACACCGCACGGCATTTCGCTCGGCCGTGCATCTATATGACGTTGCAGCGTGGGATTTGTACAAGCCTGGCATAGAGGGCGTGTAGAGGGACGGCGTGATGGCGCTAGAGGGGGCAGACACGACGTCCATTAAAGAGGAAAGGACAGGTGCTCGGTGCGAAAAAAAGCGGGGGAACTTTTCTCGCGATTCATTCCCCCGCTTCCGCTATTTCGTTTCGGTTGGCGGCGCTGTTTCGGCTGGCGGCGCGGACTCGGCTTGGGTCGGTGCGCTGGGAGCGGGGCCTATCATTGCGCGAATACCGTATTGATGCACGAGGCGTCCGCCCAGATGGCCCGTATTCACCAGCAACAAAACCCCAACTAGGCTGAGCGCCAGCACCGCAGCGTGCAGCGCGATGCCCACGCCGCGCTTGGCCAGCGGACGCACCGCGCTGACGACTCCCAGCAGGACGCCATAGACCAACGTCAGCGCAACGAAGTACGTGCGCGTCCACTCCGCCAAATCTTCGTGTTCCTCAAGCACCGGCGCGGTTATGTCGGTGCGGTCGGCGTACTCGATTGCCGCCTCGCCCGATGCCACGGCGACTATCGCGCCTGCGCTGCCCAACGCCATGAGCAGCAACGCCGCCGCCGCGAAACACTTCCATCGCGGAAACGTGAATGCGGCAATCGCCAGGAAAACAGGCACGACGGTCAACACTCCCAAGGGCAAATGTACGAGTACCGGGTGCATTGCATCCCACTCGGGCAGAGGCGGCAACCATTCCATCGGTTCGTGCTCCTACGGTGTGGCGGGTTACTGAACCGCCGTGAATTTGTCCTTGGGATTCGAGCAGACCGGGCACTTGTCTGCAGGCAGCATCTTCGCCGTGAATCCGCAGACCTGACACACGTAGAACGTTTCCGCGCCGCCTTTCATTGCATCGAGGTTCTGCAACGCCTCCGCGTAGAATTTCGCGTGCTCCGCTTCCGCCGATTTCGCGCCGTTGAAGGTCTTTACCGCCTCTTTCACGCCTTCGGTCTTCGCCGCTTCGATAAATTTCGGATACATCTCATCGCGCTCGTACGATTCGCCCGTCAACGCCGCTTCGAGATTTTCCTTCGTCGATTTCACCTCGGGCGTTTTGACGTCGGCCGTGGGTTTGCCGCCGAGTTTCTGGATCACCTCGGCATGTCGCTTCGCATGGATATCCTCGGACAAGGCCGCCGCGCGGAAGAGGCTCGCGACTTTGGTATATCCCTCTTCATCCGCCTTCTTTGCGAACGCTTCGTACTTTGCTTTTGCGTTCGACTCGCCGTTGTACGCCGCGTTGAGGTTCTCCAGGGTCGTTCCCACCTTTAACCCCTCCGCCGCGAAGGCCATACCTGCTACCGCAAGCACAGCGAACGCCACCACGGCACCGGAGAAAGCATGGAATTTACGCATGGTACTGCTCCTTTTCACGGGTGGTTTACAGGAAGACCCCTGCGTCTTCTCTGTTCTATCGTATTATAGGACGCTGGCGTCTTCTCGGCAAGGGATTTCCTCGCGCGAGGCCCTGTGCTACGCTGGCCGGGGAGGACGAATAAATGGATACGCTTCGCCTGACCGCCGCGCAGATGCGCGAGGCCGACCGCCGGTGCATCGAGGAGATCGGGATCCCCGGCGCGGTATTGATGAACAACGCGGGAACGGCAGTCTTCCGTGAAGTCTGCGGCGGGCCTGTCGGTATCGTTTGCGGCAAGGGCAATAACGGCGGCGATGGTTACGTGGTGGCGCGTTTGGCGTTGCTCGCAGGACTTGAGCCGCGCGTCGTATTGGTGGGCGACCGGGCGGCGGTACGTGGTGACGCCGCCATTTTTCTGCGGGCCTATGAACGTCTCGAGGGGCCGGTCGTCTGTGCCGAAACAGACGCCGCGGCCGCAACCGCCGTCGCAGCTCTGGGCGACTGCGCGTGCGTCGTGGATGCTTTGCTCGGCACCGGCGCTACGGGCGAGATTCGCGGGCCCGCGAGGACGGCAATTGAGGCCTGGCCGAGAGTGTATACGATTGCGGTGGACCTTCCTTCCGGGCTCGATGCCGATACGGGCGAGCCGTGTGGCGTCTGCGTCCGTGCGGATGTCACCGTCACATTCCAGTTCGCCAAAACCGGATTCAGCAACCCCGCCGCCGCGCCTTACCTCGGCCGGCTTGTCGTTGCGGACATCGGCATTCCCGCGATCTGCGCCGCGATAAAGTGGTAGGAGCTTTCTATGCGAGCTTTTGTGGCGATTGAAGTGCCTGAAGAGGCGCGCGCGACGGTGGAGGCGTTGATCGAGCGTTTGCGCGTTGTTGGGCGTGGCGTCACGTGGGTGCGCATGGATCACATGCACTTGACCTTGCGGTTTCTGGGAGAGATCGACCATGCGGCATGTGCGCAGTTTGCGGCGGATCTCGCGGCGCGGTTGCAGGGGCGCGGTGCGATTGAATTGCGCGTGACGGGCGTGGGGGCATTTCCAAGTCTGCGGCGTCCGTCGGTGCTGTGGGTGGGCGCGAAAGAGGAAACAGGATTGCTGGACGTGATACAACGGGAGGCGGAACTGGCCGCGCAAGCGGCGGGGATCGCGCCGGAGAGCAAGCGATTTCATCCGCACCTGACTCTAGGGCGTGTGAAGGATCCCGAGGCGGGTCGCCGCGCGGGTGCGCTACTCGAAGCGGAGCCGCCGTTCGATGCGGGAGCTTTTTGCGTGGAGCAAGTAGTGTTGTTTGAGAGTACGTTGACGCCGCGCGGGCCGATCTACCGCCGCGTGCAGGAGTTTAGCTTGATATGAACGCCGACATCGCTGCGCGGGCCGTTTACAGCATCATCACGCTCTACATGATGCTCGTGCTCGTGCGCTGGCTGGGGGGCTATCTTGAGCTTGACCTCTACGGTCGATTGAAATGGGTGCGCCAGATCACCGATCCCCTCTTGGGATTGCTGCGCCGCGTACTGCCGCCGATGGGTCCCGTCGATCTCTCGCCCTTGGCGGCCTTGATGCTTCTGTGGTTGTTGCGCGTCGTGATCGTGCGCGCGTGAGACCCCACCCCATGCTTCCCGGCGAAGGCGAAACGTGGGAGGGGATGGTCCAGCTCATCGAACTGCGGGGCATCCGGAATCCTCGCGTTCTCGATGCGTTTCGCATGGTGCCGCGCGAGTTTTTCGTGCCCGAACCCTTGCGCGCTCACGCCTATGAAGACCGCCCGCTCGAGATTGGCCTCGGGCAAACCATTTCGCAGCCGTATATGGTCGCTCTGATGACCGAACTGCTTGATCCCACGCAGCGCGATCGGGTTCTTGAGGTGGGAACGGGCTCCGGCTATCAAGCGGCGGTGTTGTCGTTATTGGCGAAAGAGGTTGTCACGATAGAGCGCCACGAGGCGTTGGCCGAGGCCGCGCGTGAGCGCCTCTATGAGTTCGGTTGCCGCAACGTAGAGGTGATCGTCGCGGACGGTTCTTTGGGCTACGCCGCACGCGC
The DNA here is from genome assembly GCA_041859045.1 of Candidatus Hydrogenedentales bacterium. GTDB lineage: Bacteria > Hydrogenedentota > Hydrogenedentia > Hydrogenedentales > SLHB01 > JBHELB01. Next base: position 42,936 of record JBHELB010000007.1, read on the forward strand.
GCCTTACGACGGCATCGTGGTGACGGCTGCCAGCCCGCACGTTCCTGCGCCGCTGATCGCGCAACTCGCCGAAGGCGGCCGATTGGTTTGCCCCGTGGGCCCGCGTACGAACCAGGCATTGGTGTATGGCATAAAAACCGGCGGCGAATTTCACCCCGACTACGGCATTGGCTGTGTCTTTGTGCCTCTGCTGGGCGAAGCGGGTTGGCAGCCGGAACTGCCTGCTTCTTGAACCCTCTTCCGCGGAAGAGGATTCAAGAAGCACAAGCGCTATTTCTTCTTGCGTGCCGGAGCGGCCTCGGCCGATGTTCCGGTCAGAGCGGCCTTTACGGCGGCTTGGATCTCCGCGGCGGACAGCCCGCAGGCCAGGCAATCGTCTACGGCGGCGCACAGGCGTTGGCGGACCGCGCCAATGGTTCGTTCACGGCAAATCTTCGGCGCTTTCTCTGAGACCGTGACGCCGACCCCGCGGCGCGTGTCAAGCATCTGGAGCAACTCGAGATCCCGATAGGCCTTCGTGACGGTGTTCGGATTCACCTGCAACATCGACGACATTTCGCGAACCGACGGAAGCGAGTCGCCAGGCTTCAGCCGTCCAGAGGCAATACCAAACTGGATCTGGTCCTCTATCTGAACATAGACCGCGACCGGACTGTCCAGGTTTACCGCGTAGTGTCCGTCCTGCTTTGGCATGATACTCATCTCCCCTAATTCTTTACCTCCGGGCGGCCCTGATCGCATTCTCTGCGTCTCGCCCCGGTCAAGACATGACGATAATAATAGCAGAAACATAGTATAGTTTCAATGCGCAATTTCAGGCATTTTTTAGAATTGTGGGATTCGTCCTGTGTATGCTTTCAGTGTATTGATAGGTCGATAGTATTCCGCTGATGATCTTATCAGTCTTTCGGCGGCCAAAAGGGCAAGGCGAGGGGAGGCGAGCGGAAAAACTGGAAGAAAAAAGGGGAGATAAAGGAAAAAGCCGGGAACCCGTGCAGGATTCCCGGCGTGGATGAACTGCGCGTTAATGTGCAGGGATACCGTGGGCGCGCTCGTAGGCGGCGATCTTGTCCTCGTGACGCAACGTCAAGCCGATCTGATCCCACCCATTGAGCAGGCACTCTTTCTTGAAGGGATCCACGTCGAACGAAATAACTGCGCCGTTCGGACGCGTGATGGTTTGCGCGGCAAGGTCGATCACTAACTGATACCCTTCCTGCGCACGAACTTCCTTAAACAACTCCTCGATCACCGCATCGTCCAACTTGATCGGCAGCATGCCGTTGTTGAAGCAATTGTTGTAGAAGATATCCGCGAACGACGGCGCCAGAATGCAGCGGAACCCGTAGTTGTCGAGCGCCCACGGCGCGTGCTCGCGCGACGACCCGCAGCCGAAGTTGTCCTTCGTCAACAGGACGCTCGCGCCCTGATAACGCGGCGCGTTCATCTCGAATTCCGGATTCGGCGTCTTGCCGTCGTCGAGATAACGCCAATCGAAGAACAACATCGGGCCGTAGCCCGTGCGCTCGATGCGCTTCAAAAACTGCTTCGGAATGATCTGGTCCGTGTCCACATTCAGCGCCTCCAGCGGCGCGACGATTCCGGTCAATGTCGTGAAAGGTGTCATTGTCTATTCTCCTCGAGGTACAGCGTCCTCGTTCCCGTCTCGCCAACAATCCCTACTTAAACTCCCAACTCCGCACATCGACGAAGTGGCCTTTGATCGCGGCGGCCGCGGCCATCGCGGGACTGACCAGGTGCGTGCGGCTGCCTTTGCCTTGGCGGCCTTCAAAATTGCGGTTCGAGGTCGAGGCGCAGCGGTCGCCGGGGCTCAGCACGTCCGCGTTCATTGCCAGGCACATCGAACAACCCGGCTCGCGCCATTCGAAACCGGCCTCGATGAAAATCTTGTCGAGCCCTTCGGCTTCCGCCTGTTTCTTCACCGCGTACGACCCGGGAACGACCAGCGCCTGGTCCATCGTCGACGCGATCTTGTATCCCTTGGCGACCTTCGCCGCCTCGCGCAAGTCTTCGATGCGGCCGTTCGTGCAAGATCCGATGAACATCTTATTCGGCTTAACCGACGTCATCGGCGCGCCCTCGGCCAAGTCCATGTACTTCAACGCCTGCTCGGCGGCCAGGCGCGTGTTCGGGTCTTTCAACTCCGCCAACACCGGCGTCGTGCTGCTGATGCTCGTCACCATGCCCGGCGACGTGCCCCAGGTCACCTGCGGCTCGATGTCCTCGGCGCGCAGTTCGACCAGCGTGTCGTACGTGCAGCCGGGGTCCGAGGCCCACTGTTTCCAGCCCGCGACAACCTCGTCCCACGGCTTGTCCTGCGCCACATACGGACGGCCCTTCAGGTACTCGAAGGTCTTCTCATCCGGCGAGAACAGGCCCGCGCGCGCGCCCGCCTCGATGGTCATGTTGCACACGGTCATGCGGCCCTCGACACTCAACGCGCGGATTGCGTCGCCCGTGTACTCGACGACGTAGCCCGTGCCGCCCGCCGTGCCGATCTTGCCGATGAACGCCAAGACGATGTCCTTCGCCGTCACGCCCACGCCCAATTTGCCCGTGACGCGCACTTCCATCGTCTTCGATTTCTTCTGAAGCAGCGTTTGCGTCGCCAGCACATGCTCAACTTCGCTCGTGCCGATGCCGTGCGCCAGCGCGCCGAAGGCCCCGTGCGTCGAGGTGTGCGAATCGCCGCAGACGATCGTGAAGCCCGGCTGCGTCAGGCCCAGTTCCGGGCCGATGATGTGGACCACGCCGTTGCGCGGGTCGGCCATGTCGAAACACGTCACGCCGAACTCGTCGCAGTTGGCCTTGAGCGTCTCGACCTGCTGCTTCGACAATGGATCTTCGATTGGCTTCGACCGATCCGTCGTCGGGATGTTATGGTCCATCGTGGCGAAGGTCATTTCCGGATGCCGCACGCGCCGTCCCGCCAGCCGCAGCCCTTCGAAGGCCTGCGCCGAGGTCACCTCGTGCACAAAGTGACGATCGATGTACAAGATCGCCGCCTGGCCCGGTTCCTGATGCACCACGTGCGCATCCCAAATCTTCTCGTAAATGTTTTTCGCCATTGTCTCGCTCCTTAGTACGCCCGCCTATGCGTTATGTTTGCGCAACAAATCGTCCAACGCCTCGCGCAGGAGGTCCGCCTCGCTGATCCCCATGCGCTTGGCCATTCGCTGCAACCCTGCCAACTGCCCTTGCGTGTAGTACGTGGTCTTGGTGACCATCTTTTCTTCACGCGCCAGGCAAACTTTCTCTCGACCCGTCGCTTTCGCCCGATACAGCGCGTCCACGGCCTTCCGCAGCACCTCCTGCGCCCGCACCCCATCGTCCGGACACGCCGCCACGCCCGCGCTAAACGTCGCGCCCACGCCAGAGACCTCGGCAAAACCGCAGCGCGCTTCCTCCATCCGAAGAAACGCCCGTTCCTTCTCTAGTCCTTCGAAGATCACCAGCAACGCATCGCCGCCGAACCGCACCACCTCGGCTCCCGGACCCAAAACGCCGCTCAAGTGGTTTCCCAGCGCGCGCAGCACCCGGTCGCCGCCATCCCGCCCATGCCGCTCATTCACCTTCGCGAACGAGTCCAAGTCCACCACCGCCAGCGACAACGCGCCCTCGCCGCTTTCCGCCCGCGTCATGCGCTCTTCGAGCGGACCCGCGACGGCCGCGTAGGTTTTCAGGCCTGTCAATGGGTCGAGTCCATTTTCGAACTGAGCCGTAGTCATGCCCGGCCACTCCTGATCTTAAAGCAATTGTACATTCATTGGTATACATTTATCAAGATATGTACGTAGATATATTTCGGCCCGCCGCGAATTGAACCCGCTCAAAGCGTTGTTCTTCTTTTCAGAGAACAAGGAGGCCCCGATGCGGTATTGGGTTTTCACTGTTGGAATTGCGGCGCTGTTGCTGAGCGCGTGCCCCGCACCAACGCCCGCGCAGGGCGGGGAAGGAAAGGAAACCATGGTCTTTCCCGTGACACACACCGACGAAGAATGGCAGCGGATTTTAACTCCGGAGCAGTATCGAGTCCTTCGCCAGAAGGGGACCGAACGGGCATTTACCGGGGAGTATTGCGCGATGCACGAACCCGGGCTGTACCGCTGCGCGGGCTGCGGGGCGGAGTTGTTTCAATCCGGCAAGAAATTCGACTCCGGGACTGGCTGGCCGAGTTTTTTCCAGCCTCTCCGTCCCGATGCCGTCGTGACACTCGAGGACCGCAGTCATGGCATGATCCGCACGGAGGTGCTCTGTGCGCGCTGCGGGGGGCACTTGGGCCATGTGTTCGATGACGGTCCGCCGCCTACCGGATTGCGCTACTGCATCAACTCCGTGGCCCTCACACATCAACCGGAGGCTTCCGCCGCTGGGCCGTAAGTGCAAAGTTTCTCCTGCCGCTCTTTTGGGCTACAATCCGAACGGTTGACACCCACAGCAGGAGAAACACATGGCGGACAGAACGCGTTGGGGGATATTGGGGACGGGGGCGATTGCGCGGAAATTCGCGCTGGCGTTGAAAGGAACCCCGGGGGCGGAGCTAGTCGCGTGTGGCTCCCGCGCGAAAGAAACGGCCGAAGCCTTTGGCAGGGAATTCGAAATTCCCCGTTGTCATGCCAGTTACACGGCGCTCGCCGAAGATCCCGGCGTCGATGTTGTCTACGTATCCACTCCACATCCCATGCATGCCGAGAATACCGCGCTGTGTCTGCGTCATGGCAAGCACGTCCTGTGCGAGAAACCCTTCGCCGTCAACGCCACGGAAGCTCGCGCGATGGTTGACGCCGCCCGCGAGGAAAACCGTTTCCTGATGGAGGCGATGTGGACGCGGTTTTTGCCGGCGATCGTCCGCGCGCGCGAATGGTTGCGCGAGGGACGGATCGGCGACCCGCGCATGGTGTCCGCCGATTTCGGGTTCCGCGCGGAGTGGAATGAGGAGGGCCGGTTGCTCAACCCCGCATTGGCGGGCGGCGCACTGCTTGACGTGGGTATCTACCCCGTTTCCTTGGCCTCTATGGTTTTCGGCGGACCTCCCGCAAGCATCCTTTCCACCGCGCATATCGGCCCGACCGGCGTCGACGAGCAGAACGCGATGGTGTTTCGCTACGAGGGCGGCGCGATGGCCTTGCTCTCCAGCGCCGTTCGCACCAATACCCTCAAGGACGCATACATCTTTGGCGATGAAGGCCGCATCGTGTTGCATCACCCCTTCTGGTGCACGACCTGCGTGACGCTGGTACGCCCCTCCGGCGAGGAAATGACATTCACCCAGCCTCACCTTGTTAATGGATATGAGTTCGAGGCGATGGAGGTCATGCGCTGTATTCGCGAGGGACTGCTCGAAAGCCCGGAGGTGTCCTGGAGCGAGTCGCTGCAATTGATGCGTACACTCGACGACATCCGCGCGCAATGGGGCTTGGTGTATCCGATGGAACGGCCCGAGGTCTGATGCGCGGGCTGGCGGGATAGTATGAAGATTCTCCACGTCTACAAAGACTTTGAACCGCCGATTCACGGGGGAATGGAGCGACACATGGCGCTCATGTGCCGTTACCAACGCGACTGGGCGGAGGTTGAGGCGATTACGTGTAGCCGGACGCCCTGGACCCGCGTCGTCGAGCGTGACGGCACCCGCGTGACCGAAGTGGGGGAGTGGGGTCGGTTTCAAAGCGCCCCGTTGGCGCCCCTGTACCCTTATTACCTACGTCGCCGCCGTGCCGACGTTGTTGTGGCGCATGTGCCCAACCCCACCGCCGAACTGAGTTGGCTCCTCACGCGTCCGCCCGGCGTCCTTATCGTGCGCTACCAGAGCGATGTGGTGCGCCAGGCGTCGGCGATGCGCGTCTACGGGCCGCTCCAAATGACATTTCTGCGCAAAGCTGCTATGATCCTCGTGGCGTCGGAGCAGTATCTTGCCACGTCTCCCACCCTTGCGCAGGTCAAGAGCCAGTGCCGCGTGTTGCCGTTGGGAGTGGTAAGCGAGGAATTCGAGCGGCCGAACGCTGCGCACGTGACTGCGCTGAAGGAACGCTTCGGGGGGGATTTCGTACTGTTTACAGGCCGGCACCGGTATTACAAGGGACTTGAGGTACTGGTGCGCGCCGCGCCACGCATCCGGGGGCAGGTGGTCATCCTGGGCGATGGTCCTGAACGCGCAAAATGCGAGGCGCTGGCGCGGTCGCTGGGCGCAGCGGTGACGTTTGTGGGTGAAGTGCCGGACGCCGATTTGGTGGACTACCTGCATGCGTGTGCGGTGTTCGCGTTTCCCTCGGTTGAACGCAGCGAGGCGTATGGCATGGCCATGCTCGAAGCGCAGGCGTGCGGAAAACCCGTCGTGGCGACGCGCTTGGGCACGGGAGTGGAGTTCGTGAACCTTGACGGACAAACCGGCATCAATGTTCCGCCCCGCGACCCCGACGCGTTGGCGCAAGCCGTGAACACGCTGCTTGCCGACCCGGCGTTGCGCGCGCGCTACGGTGTCCGCGCGCAGGAGCGGACGCGCACGGAGCTGCACGCGCGCACCATCGCCGCGCGCGAGTTCGAGTTGTACCGGGAAGCGATAGAGAACGTAAGGCGGACAAGCGGGACATGATTGAGCAACTCGTCGAAAGCGGTACCATCAACTGGTACCTGATCTATGCGTACACGCTTGGACTTGCCTTCCTAATCTCCACGGCCCTGACCGAGGTCGTTCGCCGCCTGGCCCTGCGCTGGAACGTGCTCGACCATCCCGGCGACCGCAAAGTGCACCGTAAACCGATCCCGCTGATGGGCGGCGTTGCGATTTTTGTGACGTTCTACCTGGTAATCGGCGCGCACCTGCTCCTTATTATCCCGTTGCGTCAGTTTGACCTGGATTTCGAATGGTTTCAGGACAATATCTTCTGGTTTCTCGGAAACGACGTCTACAGGAAACTTCTGGGGCTCTTCCTCGGTAGCCTGGTCGTGTTTATTCTCGGCGTGATCGACGACATCCGCGCGCTATCGCCCGAGCGCAAGCTGCTGGGACAGGTTATCGCCGCCGCCTTGCCCGTGGTCTGCGGCATCCGGCTCGAGCTGTTCGTGTCGAATCCTTGGATCATGGGCCCGATCACCATGCTCTGGATCATCCTCTTGTCGAACTCGATGAACCTGCTCGACAATATGGACGGCCTGAGCGGCGGCGTATCCATTATCGCCGCGCTGTCGTTCTTCTTGTGCATGTTGCCGCATGGCGATTCCTTTGTGTGCGTGTTGCTCATGGTGTTCGCCGGGTCGGTGGCGGGTTTCCTCTACCATAACCTCAACCCCGCGCGGATTTTTATGGGCGACGCCGGTTCGATGTTCTGCGGGTTCTTCCTGGGCACCGTGGCCGTGTTGGGCACCTTCTATGAGGAAAGCACGCCGTCGCGCGTGGCAATCGCCGCGCCGTTGTTGGCGCTAAGCGTGCCCCTGTTTGATACCCTGAGCGTCATGTACATCCGCTGGCGCAACGGCGAATCCCTGATGAAAGGCGACAAACGCCACTTCTCCCACCGCTTGGTCAACGCGGGTATGACTACAGGACAGGCTGTCGAATTCATCTTCCTCGTCGCGATCGTTACGGGTCTTGGCGCGGCGCTCTTGCCGCAGGTCAGCGCGATGGGTACCATCATTATCCTTGTGCAAGCCGGCGGCGTGTTCTCGCTGATTGCTCTGCTAATGCGCGCTAGAACTCAAGGAAAGGACGGCGGTTCGTGAGCAAATCCAGCAAGAAAGCAGGGGGACACGTTACCACGGCATTGCCACGCCCTCCCTCGGTGCTGGAGCGTTGGAGCGGGGACGCCGTCGCGGTAGCGCTTGCGCTTATCATCCTGTTCCGCGTGCAATACGACGGCATGACGTACCCTTTCAGCAATTGCTTGTTCACCTTGGCCGTGGGTTTTCTGTTCTCGCTCTGGGGGCTAACGCGTCTGCTCAGCGGCGGTGGGCTTCGTTTCAGTCTGGAAGGACGTCTCTTTGCGGCCTTGTTCGGCGTGATGCTGTTGACGACCGCGACGACGGTTCAACTCGATGCCACTTTCCGCAGCCTGCAGAACTGGGCAACATACCTGCTCGCGTTCTTGTTGGTAATCAACGCGCTCACCCTGCCACGCCAGCGCGCAATTGTCTTGGGGGCCTTTGCGGTGGCCGTGCTCGGCGAGGCGATTTGGAGCATTTTCCATCTCGAATACATTCTTCCATTGACGCGCAAGGAGTTGGCGGCCAATCCCAACCTATTGGTCTCCTACTTCGATACGGACAAAATGACCCCCGAACTCGCCGACCGGCTCAACATGAACCGCGCTTTTGGCTCGTTCATGTTCCCCAATGCCTTGGGCGCCTTCCTCATGTTCGGCATCGCCTTTGCCGTGGGCGCGGCGGTGTCGACTTGGGCGCGCTTGGAGGCCGCGAAAATAGAACTTTCTGCACCGGTTTCCGAATTCACGCAGCGCTACGCGGCGCTTGCGCTGTCCGTCGTCGCATTGTTTCTCACCCTGTGTCCGGCCTATTTCCTCTTTTCCACGGGCTACCAAATCGTATTCATGGATTCCGCGACGGGCGCCGCGCCCCTCTGGACAGCACACCCGTTGGGCTGGGTGCTTGTCGTGGGTGTGTTTCCAATCGCCTGCGCCGTTGCTGTGTTTGCGCTTATCGCGGCGGGCGGGCTACGCAAGGGGTGGCTGCGCATACAGCTCGCCGTTCTTATCGCAACTGTTGCGATGGGGGTTACGGGGCTATGGGCCAGCGCTTCGCGCGGGGCCATGCTCGGCCTGTTTGCAGGCGCAGTGGCGATTGCGTGTTTGCTTTGGTGGGGTAAACGAAAGCCTTCTGGGCATTTGGCGGCAACTGCGGCGTTTATCCTTCTCTGTTCGGGGCTGATCGGACACGCGCTTCAGCCTGTGTCCGCCGAGGCCCAGGCCCCCGGTGCTGCAACAGCTACGGCGCATTCCACGGATGCCGCTGGGTTGAACCAGATCGAGTTCGGAGGCCAAGGCCCGCGCTTGGCCAGCGGCGCAACGGTCAAGGCGCGGCTCGACTACTGGCAGACCGGCCTACGTATGTTTCTGTCGAATCCCCTTACTGGCGTTGGCCCCGGGAATTACGGGACGGTTTGCTCCACTTACCAGACGCCCGGCGCGGCGACTTCGCAGCAAGCGCATAACGATTTTCTTCAGGTGGCGTGTGAGACAGGCGTGGGTGGTCTGGCGCTGTTTGCCGTTTTCTGGGGCGTATTGCTGTACACGAGCGCGCGCCGGTTTGCCGTGCAGGGCGACGTCGCCACTCGGGCGCTCCATGCCGGTATTTGGGCGGCGCTTGTGGCGTTTTTAGTGCACTCGCTTGTCGACTTTAATTTCGTCAGCCCGGGGCTGTCCCTGTTCGCGTTTACCCTGGCAGGCTTCTTGGTCGCTCCGCCGCGCAATCCCCGGCCTGCCTGGATCGCGCAAGGGGCGATGGTGCTTTTTATTGTGATTGCCATGTTTACTTCCGGTAACGCCGTGCGCGTGTATCGCAGCGACCAGTTGTTTGGCCGCGACAACGTGCACAATGCCCAGTTCGCGTTGGCCAACGCCGTTTTCGGTTCCTCTTCAGGAAAGCCGCTCATCGTTCAGGCCGACATGTTGCTCTCGTTTGGTCTCGATCGCGCCACAATTGAGGCGAATTCGATACTCGGCGTGAAGGGGCCCGCCGGACTCGTGCCGATCTCCAAAGAACAACCCATGGATATTTCGACATTGGCCGCGATCACTGATCCTGCTAAGGGAAGGCGGATGGTCGTGGAGGGGATTTCCCGGTGGCTGGGCACGCTTCAGCGCGCGGATACGATCTATCCGCACAATCCCGAGATCGCGCAGAAGGCCGCGGCCTGGTATGAGCGGCTGTACCAATACATTCCCGATACCGCGCGCCGTCGTGAATATGCCATTGAAATGCAGAAATGGGCCGAGAAAGCCGTCGAACGCAGTCCGAAGCAAGCACACTTGCGCACCTACTTGGGGTCGGCATTTTGGTTGCGGGCCGGCGTCGATACCAGCCCCTCCCGCATGGAGTACTACGACAAGGGGTTGGAGGAGTATCGTAAGGCCGCGCAGCTTTTCCCAGGCGAACCGGGGGTGTGGACTGAGTTGGCGAGTGCTCTCGATGCGTATGGCAATTCGCTCAAAGGGGCGGGCATGACGGACCGAGCCAAGAGCATGTTGGACGAAGCCGCCCGCGCCCGTCAGCAGGCAAGTACGGTGGAGTCGGAACGGCAACGTCGCCAAGGAAACTGAGTCATGAACATCAGCGTGATTCATGGACCAAATCTGAATCTGCTTGGAACCCGCGAGCCGGAGGTGTACGGGAACACCACCTTGAGCGACATTAACCAGATGCTCGAGGCGGAGGCGCAGCGTTTGGGTGTGACGGTGCGTTGCATGCAATCGAACGACGAGGGGGCGCTGGTCACCGCCGTTCAAGACGCGCGCACCTGGGCCCAGGGCATCATCATCAATCCCGGGGCCTATACCCACACCAGTATCGCCCTGCGCGACGCTATTTCGGCCACGGGGTTGCCCGTGATCGAAGTTCACCTCTCCAACGTTTACAAACGCGAAGAATTCCGCCATCACAGCCACATCGCCCCGGTCGCCGTGGGGCAAATTGCGGGGTTGGGGGCGCAGGGGTATCGGCTCGCCCTGCAGGCGCTCAAGGAGCTTCTTTCCTCATGACCCCCGCACGCCTCGAGCGTCTTCGGAAATCCCTCGACGCGGCAGGATGCGAGGTGTTTTGCAGTCTTTCTCCCCCGGCAAACGAATACCTGACCGGATTCACCGGTACAACCTCCGCGGTTATTGCCGGACGGGAGTGTCTGTTCCTGTGCGATGCCCGGTATACGGAGCAGGCCGGGACGCAGGTTGTGTCGCCGTTCACAATAGAGGAGCACAAAGGCGATCTGGTCCTGCGCGCGGCCGAGCGGCTCGCCAAACTTGGGGTGAAGACCGTCGCGTATGATCCTTCGTGCCTGACAGTGGCGACGCTCCAGACGCTGCGCTCGGGATTTCGCGGGAAATGGCGGGCGGTCCCGAACTTGTCGTCGTCGCTGCGTTTGGTGAAGTCCCCTGACGAAATCGAGGCGATTCGCCGGGCGCTGGCGTTGTCGGAAGGGGTGCTTGCTGATTTATTGGAGGAATTGCGCCCGGGACTTGAGGAACGCGAGTTGGCGGCGCGGTTCGAGTATGAGTTCAAGCGGCGCGGGGCTTCCGGGGCGTCGTTCGACACGATTGCGCTGTTCGGCGCACGCACCTCGCTGCCCCACGGAGCGCCGACGGATCGGGCGCTGGCCCCGGGCGATCCCATCCTGATCGATTTCGGGTGCCGGTTGGCCGGATACTGCTCCGACTTGACTCGAACCTATGCTTTCAGTAGGATTCCTGGACCTTGGTTCGAGGAAATCTACGGGGTAGTTGCATCAGCCCAGGCCGCCGCGATGGCGGTGATTCGCCCCGGGGTGAAGGGTAAGGAAGTGGATGCGGCGGCCCGGCACGTGATTGAGTCGGCAGGCTACGGCCTTCGGTTCGGACACGGCCTGGGACACGGCGTGGGGCTTGAGATTCACGAGGCCCCGCGGCTCAACCCCGAGTCGGATGCCGTTCTCGAGCCAGGGATGGTGGTCACGGTTGAGCCTGGGATCTATCTTCCGGGGCAAGGGGGCGTCCGCATCGAAGATGTGGTTGCAGTGACCGATTCAGGGTGTGAACTATTGAGTGCGGCAGACAAGCAATTCAGGATTTTGAACGTATGATCTCGACTGCGGATTTTCGAAACGGTATGGTGGTGGTGTTGGATGGTGACTTGATGGAAATCGTTGAATTCCAGCATGTTAAACCCGGCAAAGGCGGCGCGTTCGTGCGCACGAAGTTCAAGAACGTGCTGACCGGGCGTGTGCTGGAAAAGACGTTCCGTTCGGGCGAGAAGATGGAGGAGGCGCGACTCGAAGACGAGCCCTTCCAGTATCTCTATTTTGACGGCGACCTTTACCATTTCATGCACAAAGAGTCGTTTGAGCAGGTGCCGGTCAGCGCGGCGGTTGTGGGCAAGAACAGCGGCTGGTTGAAAGAGAATAATGATGTCGAGTTGGTCTTCTATAATGGGAAGGTCATGGACATCAAGGTGCCGTTTTTTGTTGAGTTGAAGGTAACGCAGTGTGACCCCGGCGTCCAAGGTGACCGCGCCTCGAGCGGGACCAAGCCCGCCACCTTGGAGACCGGCGTAGTGATTCAAGTGCCGTTATACCTGAGCGAGGGAACGGTAATTAAGGTAGACACGCGCACAGGGACCTACATCGAACGCGTCGGCTAGTCCGGCTCAGCCTGGGGCACGGGGCCGCCATCGGCCTTGCCGCGGGGTAACGAAGGGAAAAAACACCTATGGACCTCGAGCAACTGCGCGAGCTGATCCACATCTTCGAGAATTCGGCGTTGTCGCAGATCGAACTCGAAGAAGCCGGTATGCGGGTGCAACTCAAGAAGCCTGAGCCGGTCAGTATGACGATGGCGCCACCGATGCAAATGCCGAGCGTGTACGTTGAACAGGCAGCGGCGATGGCGCAGATTCCAGTGGCGGCCGCACCCGTTGCCGCGACGGTGGCAGCGGCCCCGGCGCCAGAGGCAGACCCGCACCTGGTCACCATTGATTCTCCGCTGGTGGGCGTGTTTTACGCCGCCCCGGCTCCTGGCGAAGCGCCTTTCGTGCGCGCGGGGGACCACATCGAGGAACGCCAGACGGTGTGCATCATCGAGGCGATGAAGGTGATGAACGAGGTGACGGCGAAGTTTGCGGGCGTCATCGAGAAGGTGCTGGTCGAGAACGGCGAACCGGTCGAATTCGGTCAACCGCTTTTCGCGATCCGCCCCAGCGAACAAGACTGAGCCCATGTTTAGACGCATCCTCATCGCCAACCGCGGCGAAATCGCGGTACGAATCATTCGGGCTTGCCGAGAGATGGGCATCAAATCCATCGCGGTCTATTCCAAGGCCGACCAGGACTGTCTGCATACCTCGCTAGCCGACGAGAGCATCTGCATTGGTCCGCCTGCGGCGACCGACAGCTATTTGCTTATTCCGAACATCATCGCCGCGGCGGAGATCTGCGACGCGCAGGCCATCCACCCCGGGTATGGTTTTTTGAGCGAGAACTCCAAGTTCGCGTCCATTTGCCGCGAGTGCAACATCGGATTCATCGGGCCGTCGCCGGAGGCCATCTCGCTATCCGGCAACAAGTCGGCCTGTCGCGACAAGGTGAAATCGGCGGGCGTGCCCGTGGTGCCGGGTTCGGAAGGTTTGATCCGCGATCCCGACGAGGCCCTCAGGATCGCTCGCGCGATTGGATTTCCTGTACTGGTGAAGGCCTCTGCGGGCGGGGGGGGGCGAGGCATGCGCATCGCCCACAATGACGTTGCGTTAAAGAACGCCGTGGCGATGGCGTCGAACGAAGCCGCGGCGGCGTTTGGCGATGGCGGCGTGTACCTCGAGAAGTTTGTGGAGAACGCGCGCCACGTCGAGTTTCAAATCTTCGGCGATCACCACGGACATCTGGTGTCCTTGGGCGAACGCGAATGCAGCATCCAGCGGCGTCACCAGAAGTTGATCGAAGAGACCCCCTCGACCGGTCTGTCGAACTCGCTGCGTGCGAAGATGGCGAAAGCGGCGGTGCGCGCGGCGAAGGCGATCGATTACACCAATGCCGGCACGGCGGAATTTCTGCTTGCGCCGAACGGCGAGTTCTACTTCATCGAGTTCAACTCGCGCATTCAGGTCGAGCACCCTGTGACCGAAGAGGTCACCGGCACAGACCTTGTGCAAGAACAGATCCGTGTAGCGGCGGGCGAGCCCCTACGCTATGGCGACGTGCGTCCGCACGGCGCGGCCATCGAGGCCCGTGTCTATGCCGAGGATCCCGAGCACAATTTCGCGCCGAGCCCCGGCTTGGTTACGCGGTGTCATTTGCCCGGCGGTCCGGGAATCCGTATCGAGTCCCACTTATTCTCGGGCTACACGGTTCCGCGATACTATGATTCGCTGCTGGCGAAGGTGATTGCCCACGGCGAAACCCGCGAAGAGGCGATCAACCGGCTCGTGGGCGCGCTCGAGGAGTTCACGACCGAAGGCGTCAAGACCACGGCGAAGCTGTGCGCGAAGATCGTGGGCAGCGATCGATTCCGTCGTGGGGACATTTCGCCGGATATGGTAGACTTGTTCGTGCAGCGCGCGAAATAGCGCGCGGTGCGAGAGAAAGGAACCCGCCATGGATGACTTTTTGGCGCCCGGCAAACAGGAAGTGGATTTGACCGTCTACGCCAAGGTGGCCGCGCACGAGACGCTCAGGCAAAAAGGCGTCGTGCGGCTCAATGCGGGGTTCACCGAGAAACTTGGCATTAGCCGAACGCCCGGCGTTTCCGCGCGCATCGAGGAGGACGGCTCGCTTCAACTCGATATTTCCGTGGTGGTCCGGTATGGCGCTGACCTGCGCACTATCGGACCGGCGATTCAGGAAGGCGTACTCAACAGTCTGCGCGAGATGTCCGACCAGCCGGTCGGCCAGATCAACGTGTATATCGCCGACATCGAATTCAGCCGGGAGGCCAAACCGGCGGAGGAGGACGGCCACGCATGAAGTACCTGCAGATCACCCTTCAGAAGCTGATTAGCCTAGCGGTTATTGCGGTGGGTGTCGCGTTATTCTGGTTGCCGCTCGGCGAGGTCTATCAGCGCGTGCTGATCTACGTGCCGCATTTCTCGAACGACTACCTGCAAATGGCGATTCGCTATGGTGCGGGCGGCGTGATCGTGATCGCGGGGCTGCTGGCGTTGCTGCCGGTGTTTCGCGGGCGGCGGCATCTCAATGTGATTTCGTTTCCCGGCGCGCATGGCCCGGTCATGATTCAGCTCGACTCGGTCGAAGCGTCGCTCAACCGCACGCTTCGCAACCGGCCCGAGGTGAAGAAGATTTCCATGCGCGTTGAGCCGGTCAACGACAACCGGCAGGTTCGCATTCAGGCGAATGTGCACTGTTACACCACGTCGGCCGGCATTCGCGAGACGACTGCCCGTATCAGCGAGGCGATTCGCCGCACGGCGGTCAATCTGCTGGGCGTGGAAGAAGTGACGACGGTCGAACTCAAAGTCATGGGCATCTTCGCCGACGGTCCCTCGACCGTTGCGACGAGTGAGCCGGTTTCTGCTGTGCGTCCGCCTGTCGCCGAATCTCCGCGCGCGACGGTGCCTCCTGCGTTGAAGGACAATGTGCTCGATTATTCGGAGGAAGACCTCGTCGATGACGAGGAGGACGACGCTTCCCCCGATCGGAAAACCTCATAGGCCCACAACTCCAAGAAAAAGGAAACCCCTCCCCATGCCCGTCGCTCACCGCCGGCGCGGTGAAGTACTCTGCCGCTCATGTTCCGGTTTCACACTCGTCGAATTGTTGGTTGTTATCGCGATTTTAGGCATTCTGGCGGCGCTTCTCTTGCCCGCCCTTGCCCGTGCCCGTGAATCGGGTTCTCGGATCAGTTGCACCAATAACCTCAAGCAGATCGGGATCGCATTTAGTCTCTATCAAGAGGAGAATCAGGGAAAGTATCCTTCCGCCTCCGATCCCCTCAGCACGTCCCCGTTCTATTGTCTATGGATGGGGCGCGGCTGGCGCGTGATGCTCGCCGAGTATATCCCCGGCAGCGCCACGGATCCGGGCGTCTTCTGGTGTCCAAGCGATCCGCGTTCGGTGGAGAAATTCGAGAGCACTTCGTACGCGTATTCGATGGCCTTCTACCATACCCCTGATCAGATCAACGCCATTACGTCGTATCAAGGGACGTTTATCAATCCGCCTCCGGCGCGTCCACAGACCACCGCCGCGCTTCGGCATCCGTCGAAGAAAATTCTTGTTGGCGAGTGGTATGCGAATCACGCGGCGTATGCCACGGACGCGGGATGGTTTGGCCATGGCGGCAAGCGTAATTATTTGTTTGCCGATGGCCATGTCGAGTACCTCGATGCGGACGACCTTATCCCCGCTAATGATGGCTTTCCCGACCCCAATCTTACTCGCGACGGCATTGCCGGGCAGGACATTCCGTAGGGCGGACTTGCTTACTTGTACTGCAACTCGTAGAGGGTGTGATAGAGACCCTTGCGGGCGAGCAGTTCCTGGTGCGTTCCGCTCTCGCGCAGTTCGCCGTGGTGAAAGACCAAGATCCGATCCGCGTGCTGAATGGTCGAAAGCCGGTGTGCGATGACGATCGAGGTGCGGCTTTCCATGAGGCGCACGATCGCGTCCTGAATAAGTTGCTCGGTCAGCGTGTCAATACTCGATGTCGCCTCGTCGAGCACGAGCACGGCGGGGTTGTGGGCGAGCGCGCGCGCAAACGCGATGAGCTGGCGTTGGCCCGTGGAGAGATTTCCGCCGCGCTCCCCGACGTCGTACCCGTAGCCGCCCGGCAGCGCCTCGATGAATCCCGCCGCATTGACGTATTCCGCGCATTCGCGAATATGCTCCATTGTCATCGCCTGGTCGCCTAATCGTATATTGTCCTCAATCGAACCGGAGAAGAGAAAAACATCCTGGAGCACGACTCCGATGCGACGGCGCAAGGTCTCCTGTTCGTATTCACGGACGTCGTGACCATCGAACAACACCGCGCCACGGTTCACATCGTAGAAACGGCTGAGCAAATTGATCACCGTCGACTTGCCCGCGCCGGTGTGGCCAACGATGGCGATGCGCTCGCCCGGGTTGATGTGAAAGTTGAGGTTCTTAAGGACCCATTGTTGATCCTCATACGCAAACCACACGTCGCGGAATTCGACCTCCCCCTTCGGCGTTGCGCACGGGATCGCATCAGGGGCGTCGGCAACGTCCTCCGGCGTGTCGAGCAGTTTGAAGATTCGCTCCGCCGAGGCCATCGCTTCCTGCAGCATGTTGTACTTGTCGCTCAATGCGCGAATGGGGCCGAACAGGCGATCCGCCCACTGTGCGAAGGCCATGAAAAGTCCGACAGTCGCAGTGGTCGAAGCGCCCGCCTGCGCGCCGAGCAGTTGATAGCCGATATACCCCAGGATGAGTGCAATGCTGAGTTGGCCGAGAAAATCCACCACAGGAAAATACACAGCGTAGTACCGCACTTGCCGAAACCACTCGTCGCGATGGTCGGCGTTGCGGGTGCGGTACTGCTCGAACGCTTCGGATTCGCGCCCAAAAATCTGAACCACACGGATACCGCTGATGATCTCTTGCATGTAGGCGTTCAGGCGTGCGACCTTTCGGCTGATCTCGCGATAGGACTCCCGCGCGTATTTCCGGAAGATCGCGCTGGAGAGGAATACGAGCGGTGTGGTGCTGAGGGTGATCAGGGTGAGCTTCCAGTTCACGTAAAACATGAACCCCAGCACGGCAACGATTGTCATCAGGTCGCTCACGACCTGCACCATGCCGGTCACGATGGTTTGCTGAATTTTTTCCACGTCCGTCGTGACGCGCGTCATTAGGCGACCAACGGGGTTTCGGTCGAGAAATGCCAAAGACATTTTTTGCAGATGCACGAAGATGTCCATGCGCATGTTGAACATGGTGATTTGGCCCGCATAGGCGACGATGAAGGTCTGAATGTACCGGGCCAGCATTTCGGCGAGCATGATAGCCGCGATAATGAGCACGAGGGTCTCTAGGCCGCGGGAATCCCTCAGAATTAGCGCCTCGATATGCTCAAAGATATTCTGCGTGGGATCTGGCGCTGCATCAGGCAGCGGTGCGCCGCGTTCTAGGGCCTTGCGCGTGGGATTGTCGATGTAGTGGTCGATGGCGCGCATGGTAAGCAGTGGAGTCAAATTGCCAAGCAACGCCGCCGCGACCAACAGCGCCGTCGCCACGGAGAGTGAACGCCGGTACGGCCACACCGAGCGCAACAGACGGCGCATGATGCGGCCGTCGTAGGCCCGTTCGTGGAGGTCGTCATCGAGATGGTAGCCGTCGCTCATCGCTCGGTCTCCACGCCGTCTTCGGATTCGAGCGCGTCTTCGAGAAGTTGACGCCGATACATCTCCGCATAGAGGCCGCCAAGTTGCACCAGCGAGTCGTGCGTTCCGCGCTCGACGATGCGGCCTCCATCGAGCACGATGATCTGATGCGCATGGCGAATGGTGGAGACACGGTGGGAGATGAGGATGCTGGTGCGCGAGCGCGTGACCTCGCGCAAACCTAACAAGATGCGCTCCTCGGTGTGCGTGTCGACGGCGGAGAGTGCGTCGTCGAGAATGAGGATCGGCGCGTCACGCAACACGGCGCGGGCAATGGCCAGGCGCTGTTTCTGGCCGCCGGAAAGATTGATGCCGCGCTCGCCGAGCAACGTGTCGAAGCCCTTGGCGAGTCCATCCACGGTCTCCTGAAACTGCGCGATCTCGCAGGCGCGCCGGATCTCTTCATCGGTGGCGGTTGGCCTTCCGAACGTTACATTCTCGCGGATCGTGTCGGAGAAGAGAAAGGTGTCCTGTGGGACATAGCCGATGGAACTACGCAACAACGCCACGGGAATTTCCCGCGCGTCCACATCGTCAATAAGCACACGGCCTGAAGTGGGGTCGTATTCGCGCGCGATGAGCGCCGCCAACGTACTCTTCCCGCAGCCCGTAGGCCCAACGATGGCCAAGGTTTCGCCCGCAGGAACTTCGAGGCAAATATCCTGAAGAACAGGGACGTCGGCGTAGGCGAACGCAACTTCGTCAAAACGAATCGCGCCCTTAATACGTGTGATATCGCGCCGGGTGCTCGGCGTATCGTGAATGGAAGGGACTTCGCAGAGAATTTCCGAGATGCGGTTCATGCTGACCGCGCCGCGCTGATAGAGCGTCATAATCCAGCCAAATTCCGCAAGGGGCCAGGCGAGCATGAAGAGATAGACCATGAACGCCGTGAGATCGCCGAGCGTAATGTGGCCCTGAATTTTCATCATGCCGCCCTGCCAGAGGACCAGCAAACTCGTGAGCCCGACGATGAACCCGATGAACGGCCACAGCAGGGCGGCAGCGACGTTGAGCTTCAGTCCCTCGCGCATATAGCGCCGCGAGAGATCGCCGAAGTCGCGGATCTCGTTTTCGCTCGATGCGAACGCCTTGACCACGCGCGCTCCGGAGAGACTCTCTTGCGCGCGCGAGGTAACGTCGGAGAACCGTTCCTGCACGCGCTTGGACTGACGGTGCATGTACATGACGAGGCCGTAGACCAGGATCGAGACGACCGGGAGCGGCAGCAGAGCCACGAGGGTGAGCCACGGACTGAGGTAGGCCATGAGCGCGAGCGTTACGGGCAGTCGCATCATGTTCACGGAGCCCATAATGCCCGGGCCGATCAGCATGCGCACGTAGTTCATGTCGTTGGTGGCGCGCGCCATGATGTCGCCTGTCTTGACGCGGTGAAAGAAGTCCTGGGACAAGGTTTGAACGTGGTTGAAGTAATCGTTGCGCAGATCGTATTCGAAGCGGCGCGAGGCGCGGATGAGAATGGAGCGTTCCCAGTAGAGCGCCAGGCCCGTGGCGACGCCGATAGCGATGAGCAGCACAAAATACTCGGCCAACGACCGCCCGGTAATTTCGCCCGCGCCGAAGTGATCGACCATCGAACGGATCACCATCGGTGTGGCGAGTTCGGTAAAGGTGAACGCGATAGCCAACACCGCGCCAAGCAGATACGCCCGCCAATAACGGCGGTTGTAGCGCAGCAGCGACAGAAAAGGCCGCTGCGGATCGACGGCCGGACGTGCTGCGTCCACGCGCTACGATTCCCGCGAGGTCTGCGGCAGATCCAGCGCGCGCAACAATTCGCTCAGGTCTTCGCCGCGGAACGGCTTGAGCAGATAGCCGTCGGCGTCGTTACCGCGCACACCGCCGGTTTCGATGGGTTTTGCCGTGACCATATAGACCTTTATACCGGCGAGCGCGGGGGACGCCTTGATCTGACGGCAGGTTTCCCAGCCATCGATGCCGGGCATCGCCACGTCGAGAAGAACAAGGCCGTAGCGACCAGACATCGCCATCTCGAGGGCCTCTTCGCCAGACGTGCATGTATCGACTGGATAACCTTCGCCTTCCAACAGGCGCCGAATGAACATCAAGACCTCGGCGTCGTCATCCACGCACAACACACGATCGCCGAGGGTGCGTTCCTGGGCCTCGTCGCGCCGCACCGCGTAATGCACGCTGCTTAGTAGGGTGCTTTTGCGGAAGCTGCGCTTGATACGCGCCGCGACGAGCGGACGATAGCGTTGATAGAGCGCGTCATCGTTTGTAAGCAAGATCAGGGGAGCTTGGCCCAGCACGGGATGCTGAACCAATTCGCTTAGCATACGGTCATCGCCCTCGATATCCGCAAGGATACAATCCGGATGATGACGCCCCGCCAGCGCGATGGCGTGTGCGCTGCCCGCCGCGTGGATCACGTCCATTCCCTCCGGTACGAGCAGGTTGCGCACTTGCGTGATGAGCGCCCGGTCTTGCGTCACCAATTCAATAAGCAGGTGCGTTTCCGTAGGCGTTTCCGCTTCGATCATTTCGCCGCCCTCGCCGCGCCGTGCAGCGCGTAGAGGCAACGCGAAGCGGAACGTGGCGCCTTCGCCGAGTTCGCTTGAGGTCACGATGCGGCTTCCGTGCAGGCGGACGATGTCCTGGGCGATGCTCAGGCCGATGCCGGTGCCGCCGTACTTGCGAGTGGAGGAACTATCGTATTGGTAGAAGCGCGTGAAGATCTTGTCGAGCGCCTCCGGGGGGATGCCGATGCCCGTGTCCGACACCGAGCACTCCACCGAATCGCCCGCGGGGCGCACGCGCACGGTCACGCTGCCGCCGTTGTGGTTGAACTTTACGGCGTTGGACAGCAGGTTGTTGAACACCTGCCCAAGTTTACCCTTATCGCCTTCGACGGAGATCGGTTCCTCGGGCGCGTCGAGAATAAGGCGGATATCTCGGCCGTCGGCGACGGGTTGAATAATTTGCAGGCTCGAACGAGCGACATCCACGAGGTCGAGCGTGTCGAACACGAGCGTTTCCGCTCCGCGATGCAGGCGCGAGAAATCCAGCAGATTTTCGATGAGCGTGACCAGCTTATCGACGTTGCGCAGGCTGATGGAGAGGTATTCGCGCTGCGTATCGGTGACGGGACCCGCCTTTCCATTGTAGATCATGTCGGTGTAGCCCATGATCGACACCAGCGGCGTGCGCAGTTCGTGCGAGACGTTCGAGAGAAGATTCGTCTTCATCTCGTCGAGCGTCTTGAGTTCTTCGTTCGCCTCATGCAGTTTTTCGCGCGCCCGCGTCACTTCTTCAAGCGATTGTTGCAGGTTTTCGAGTAACTGCGCGTTGCGAATGGCCACGGCGACGTGCGGGGCCATCTGCTCAAGCACCTCGACGTCATGATGCGAAAACCCGTTGGCGTGCATGGAGCCCAGATTCAGCGTGCCGATGATGCGGCCCGTGGCATACAGCGGCACGGAGACGCAACTTCGGATAGATGCCGGGAACTGGGGCGTGAACGGCGTGCCGGGGGCGGAGAGATCGTCCACCACCAGGCACTGGCGTCGTCGCGCCACCCAGGCCGCGCAGGAACGGTCGTCGTCGATAGACTGATTGAGCGCCGGGTCGAGCGCATGTTCAGGCCAGAGGGCATGGGTGACGAACGCGTCCCGCTGATCATTGAGCAGCGCGAGCGAGGCTTGATCGAAATCGACCAGTTTCTTGACCTCGACCACGAGGCTTTCATAGAGACGTCCGACCTCAAGGCTCGAGTTAATCACGTTGGCGATCTGGTTAATCGCCGCCAAGCGCTCCGCGCGATCGCGGGCCTCGCGTTCCAGGCGGACGCTCTTGGTCACATCCCGGAAGATGCCCTCGATTCCCGCGACGCGGCGATCATCGTCGTGCATCTGGTTTGCGGACAGCTCGACGCAGATGGCCCTTCCGTCACGGCGTTTCATCCAAACACGGGAGCGTTCGACGTAGCCTTCGCGCTCGAGTTCGGCGAGAATCGGCTGCATCTCGTCTTCTTCCAAGAACAACGAGCCGAGATTGAGGCCCGCCGGCTCTTCATCGCGCGCCAGACCGAAAATCTCCGCGCCCGCCGGATTCATGAAGCCTATCGTGCCGTTCGCGTCGGCTTGGAAGATGCCGTCGCGCATGGACGTGACGAGACTGCGGTATTTTTCCTCGGATTCCTCGAGTTGTCCGATATTGTGTTTGAGCGCCAAGGCCATCGAGTTGAAACTCGCGGCGAGTTCCTCGATTTCGTCGCCCGTGCCGATCTTGAGTTTGAGTTCCAGATCGCCCTGTCCGATGATTTGCGCGCCTTCGTTCAGGAGCAACACCGGGCGCACAATGTTGTTGTGGACGTGGCGATAGGCGTTGACGCACATGAAGCCGATGAAAAGAAAGCATATGCCAATCGCGGCGAGCGCGCCCAGGTTCACCACCCGGTAGACTTGGGTCAACGGCATATAGGCCACGACAAAGACGTTTTCGGTCGGGAAAGGCCGCACATAGGCCAGAAACACGTCACGTTGCTGCTCCATGGCGACGGAGTAGTTGTGCTGAATCCGTGACGAAGAGGGCGGGGTTTTCGGATTCCGGAGGACTTCGGCAAGGGCCTGGTCCAGCGGGACAATTTGCAGGTTTTCCTCGTTGCCCGCGCGCGCCGGGCTGAGCGACGCGGCCAATAGGCCTTGGCGTGTGGGATAGATGATTTGGAAACGGATGTCCTGAAGCCCGCGCGGGTCATCGAAGCCGGGCGTCGTTAATGTGTGCATCACCAACGAGTGCAGATCGAAGAGTTCACAGATGAATCCGTCAAGGCGGCCTGAGTCGCCAAAGATCGGGGCGACGGTTTGGGCAGTATAGATGTCTTGAGAGGGGAGGAATTCCACCTCGACAAAGGTCGGTTGCGTAACTTTGGTGACCCATTTGGGAATGTGTCTATCGCCGATGGCGGCCGGGTTGGTGGAGAGCAGCGGCGCGCCGGAGGGATCGTACACGGTCCAGACCGAGAGACGGTCGCTGGTGGCACGCGCGACTCTTTCCAAGCGCTTTTTAAGCCGCGCCTCGGTCGGAGGATCCGAGAGGAAACGCGGGCGAGCGTCATCCCCCGGACGTAGCGCGTCCGTGATTTCCTCTTCCTGCGCCAGTTCCCCGGCGCTCTTGAGGCGAAACTCCGCCGACAGTCGGAGGGCCACGGCCTTGCCTTCCGTCGCGGCGAGCAGGGTTTGCTCAGTGGCGCTCGTTTGGCCACGACGCGCCGCGACATAGCCCGCCGCCAGCGCCACCGTCAGCGGCAGAATTCCGACCCACAGGATGGAGCGGAGAATTTTCCACTCGATGCCTCTTCTGGACTCACTCGTTTGCATCTCGCCGATCTCAACACCTTTCTTGTGGCGGAGTCACGGGAACCGCGATCGAAAGCGCTTCAGTATACGCTCCGCGCCGCCACACGCCAAGCGGGCAGTTCCTTCGTCTCCGCGTGACGTCGTGGTATACTGACTTCGCAACGTGGGGGCGCTTCGAAACGTCCCGGGTCGCGCCGGGAACGGAGAATGGCCATGAACGAGGTCATCATCGGGATCGGGCAGCATCAGACCATCCCCGTCGTGCTCGAGCAAGCGGTTCTTCAGCTCTGCAAGACTCAAGGCGTTCCTCGCGCCGTCTTTGCTCGCGCCAAGGGATTCGAGATTGTCGCATCCCGGCCCGCGTTCGAAGGACCGTTTACGGCCTTGACGCTGAAGTTCGATGCGGCATACCAGGATCTCGATAAAGTAAACCAAGCGTTGGCGGCATGCGGCAGTCACGTTACGCATTCGGTCGAGGACCTTTGGCATACCATAACGATCGACGGCGGCGCGGCGAGCGAGACGAACGAACTCCTGTCGCAGATCGATACGCTTTCCCAAGCCTTGCTCCTTCCCGAGGTCTGGCGCACGCACGGCGACCATTACCGTGTGGATCCGATCAGCGTTGAGCTTCTCTTTCAGGCGATGGTGCAATATAAGGCCAGCGACGTTCATCTTGCGCCTGGGGAGAAGATTGTATTTCGCGTTGACAATCAGATGCGCCATGCCGACGTGCTGGGCGTACTGTCGAGCGCGCAGATCTACGCCCTGATTCGGGAAATCGCCCCGGAACGCGATTGGGAAACCTTCGTCAATGAGCGCCAAACCAGTTTCAATTTCCACCAAGTCGGCATTGGATATTCACGCGTGTCGGCGTTCATTAAGACCGGCGCGCCCCACTGCACCATTCGGTTTTTGCCCGAGGTTATTCCGTCGTTTGAGGAGCTCAATATCCCGCGCGAGGCGATGGTGCGGCTCGGGGCGTTGCACCACGGCCTCGTGTTGATCACCGGCATGACCGGCAGCGGAAAATCCACGAGCATGGCGGCGCTGGTGGATTGGATCAATACAAACAAGATGGTTCATATTCTGACTATCGAAAATCCGGTCGAATATGTACACGTGAATAAGCGCGCGATCATTTCCCAGCGCAACACCGGCACGGATGTGCCCACCTTCGCCGACGCGGTGCGCGGCGCGCTGCGCCACGATCCCGATGTGATCGTGATCGGCGAAATGCGCGATCCCGATACAATCCGCTCGGCGATCAACGCCGCCGCCACGGGACATCTCGTGATCAGCACGCTGCACTCGAATACCGCCGCGGAGGTGGTCAACCGTATTGTTAGCTTCTTCGATCCCGTCGAGCGTGATTTGGTTAAGCTTCAACTGAGGGATTCGCTCAAGGCGGTTATTTGCCAGCGTCTCATCGCGCGGACGGGGGGCGGCCGCGTGCCCGCGCTCGAAGTGATGTTTAACGACATCAAGCCGATCAACTCGGCCATCCTCGCGGGGGACACCGACGGCATCCGCATCGGTATGCAGCAGACGGTCTCGCAGAGCTTCATTTTCGAGGACTACATTATGAAGCTCCACAAGGCGGGGACGATTGACCTGGAGCACGCACGGGAAGCCTGCACGGATCTCAGTATTTTCGACCAAATGCTGATGGGAACCTACTCGGTGCCGCGGCTGGACTCAATCAAAGGGCAGCACATGGGCGGACATCACTGATTCTGTACGGGCCAGCGCGCTTGTGTCCACGCAAGGGCCTCTTCTGGCGTGTGCAGTTCGTCTTCGAGTTGCGCGTCTTCCACAGCGGCCAGAATTTCCGTGAAGAGTGGCCCAGGGCGGTACCCCAGCGCGATGAGATCTCTCCCCGATATCAGGCGCGGTGGGCGCACGGCTTCCGGCGTGAGTCGGGCGAGGTAGTCCTCGACCCACGCGATGGTTTCAAGATCGCCGTGGCTGGCCAGGCAGTCAAGACGGCAAAGCTCGACCAGTTCTCGAAACCCTTCCTCACGCACGAACCGTTTACGCCGACTCTCGCGCATCCGTGGCGTGGCCGCCAGGCGCATGTGTTGGTCCACCAGCCACGTCACCCGATCCGTGTCGTCGTTGGCGAGGCGCAGGCGGCGACATATCGCGCGCGCGATCTCCGCGCCGCACTTCTCATGGTTGTTGAATCGGATGCGATCCTCAAACGTCTGCGTGAACGGTTTCCCCACGTCGTGAAACAGCGCGCCGAGCGCGAGCGTCGGCGTAGGCGACGAGAGCAGATCAAGCATGCGCAGCGTGTGCTCGAACACGTCTCCCTCGGGGTGGAATTCCGGAGGTTGTTCGACGCCTTTCATTGCCGATATTTCGGGCAGTACGGCTTTGAGAAGTCCGCTCGCGTCCAACAGCTCGAACGCCCTTCGCGCCGCGCCCTCAGTGAGCATTTTAAGGAGTTCGTCACGGATTCGCTCGGCGCTGGTCGTGGTGACGCACAGGGCCAAGGCGCATAATGCATCCCAGGTCGCGGGGTCAATCGCGTAGCCGAGTCGCGCCGCAAACCGCACCGCGCGCAGCAGGCGAAGGTGGTCCTCTTCAAACCGCGCGCGTGGATTTCCGACGGCCCTGACGATGCCCTTTTTCAGATCTTCACGGCCGCCGACGTAATCCAGCACGGCGTCTTCGCCGCGCGTCTCGCGATCGGGATCGAGAAACAGGGCGTTGATCGTGAAGTCGCGCCTTCGCGCGTCCTCGCGCTCATCGCAGAACTCAACGCCTGCGGGATGGCGTCCGTCCAGGTAGGGGCCGTCGCGGCGAAACGTGGTCACTTCGAAAAGACCTTCAGCGAATACAACAAGGATAACGCCGAACTCGGCGCCGATCGGGACGGTTCGCTCGAACAACACCGCGACTTGCTCCGGGCGGGCATCCGTGGCGACGTCGTAGTCCTTTGGCGTGACGCCAAGCAGCTCGTCGCGCACGCAGCCGCCCGCAAGCAGCGCACGGTGTCCCGCCTTACGAAGACGCGCGCAGATGCGCAACGCGGCGGCGCGTCGCGGGTCGCGTGCGCTGCGTGGATTAGCCACGTCGCGACGTGTTCCCGTTGCGGCCGGTGAGGCGCAGGCGGCGTCGCGAATAGGCCCACGACACGGCCAGCAGGCCGAGGGTTAACCCCGCAAAGGACGCGATCTGGAGCAGCGGCGGCAGTTTTGTGAGGTCAAAGCGGTATGCGCGAACGACCGCAATGGCAAACACGCACAACGCCGCCCAGCGATAGCGTGCTTCACGGAATACCGCGCCGAGAAACAACGTGGCGAATCCATGCGCCACCAGGCACAGCGTAAGATAGGCGGGAGGCGCCCACACACCCAACGCCGCCACGCCGACCGCCGCCATCGCCGCGGCCAGAATGGTGCGCAGCGCATCTTCGAAGTAAGCAGGGTGTCCGCCCTGTCCGCGCATGAGGTGGATCAGGCGCTCGGCGCAGAGATAGGTGACGAGCAGCAAGACGACATAGAGCGGAAAATCGCTTGGGTCGCTGAGGGCATCGCGGTAGACGCGGATCTGGAGGTAAAAATAGGCTGTGCCGATCGCTTGGAGCAGTACGCCCGACGCTTTCACGCCGGTGCGCATGAAGACGAGTCCTCCCAGAACCAACGCGGCGCCCAGGATGTTGTAGGCTAGTGGCGCGTAGATCCAATTGAGGGCGCGCGCAATCAGCGCCGCGCAGAGTGCGGTCCCCAGTAAATAAGGGATGGCTACCGCGCTATGATGGTCCCACGTTCGCGGTCCCGGCATGCGCTCGAGAAACTGCTCCCAGAAATGCGCCCCCACAAACGTCATCAGCGCCAGCAAGGCCGTGTAGAGAACGTAGCTTGCCTGATCCTCGAATCCAGGCAACGCGATGAACAATAGGAAGTGATAGGCGCCGTGCGCCGCCACAAGTAGAACCATGCTCGCCGCGCACAACTGCGGCGTTCGCAGAAGAAGGCCCGCGATGACCAGCACCGCCGCCTGCGCGCCTAAAATGTAAGGCAAAGCGGGGTCATCCCCTCTGTCGGAGAGGGTTAGCCCCATCAGAATGAACGCGGCGGCGGCGGCATGCAGCATCGACATGGCCGTGCCCGGCAGGTCGATGAGCGTATCGGCAAGAAACCAATGTCCGCTGCGCCGGCGTTGCTCTGGACGGGGGCGGCGGACAATGCGTTCGTACGCGGCGGCGGTTAGCGCGAGCGCCGCGACGACGCTGCCGTAATAGACCCACGCCTTTGGGGCGGTGTACGGACCCCACGCCAGCATGACCGCCGTGCGTGGCGCGAAGAGCGCATACGCGGTCACGCCCGCCAGCAATGCCACGTTCACCGCTTTGAACAGCACGACGCCGCGGCGGGCATAGGCCAGCGCAAGTACCAAACACACCGCCGCGAGCGAGGTCATCAGCTCTTCGCCCGACAACACCGATTCGAGCGTGAGCGCCAAGAACACGAAGCACTGGGCCAGCAGGACCTGATACAGCCGGTTGCGGTCCGGCCCGGCCGTTTCCGCCAGTATCCCCATCAGGCCAAGAAACACGGTCAGCCCCAGGCGGAACGCCCACACATAGTTCTCGAATGTGGCGTTTACCGGTTCCCACATCAAGGTGGCGTAGATGATGGTGTTGGCCAATGACAGGAGTGCGGGCGAGCGCCGGTAGGCTCCTCGACGGCGCGCGTCGACGACCGCCGCCAGCGAAAACATCACGAAATAGAGCGAGAGAAGCGCGGACGTTATCCAAAAATAAGGTCGCGGCTCGATGAGGAGCGCGGCGGGCTTCGTGTGAAAAAACAGCAGGTATGTTGCGTACGTTGCGAGCAGTGCGCCCCAGGTGACGCCCATCCAGCGGTGCGCGGCGTGAAACCAGAACGTGGCCAGCGACAAGATCGCGCACGCTGCGAGCGCGTATACGAGATCCTCCTGGCGTCCGCTGGTGGCGCACCCCGCCATCACGGTGTAGTAAACCAGAAACAACGCGATTCCCGCGGCGGTTTGGCTCTTGCGCCAGTGCAGAATGCCCGTCAGCAACGCCAAGCACGCCGTCAGCGTCAGCGTCGCTGCCCACGGCGACTTCCACAAGGCCATCGCCTCGACAAAAAACAGCGCGTACGTGACGTAATAGGTTCCGGCCAACCCCGCGCCGAGCAAAGTCATCGCGAAACGATCTTCGCGGTTTCGTCCGAGCAATCCATACACGATCGCCGCCACGCACAGGGCATAGCCGATCAGCGCCCGATAGCCTGGGGCTAGCGCGCCTTGCTGCGCTCCGGTGACCGCGCCCAGGGCGATCGTCGTCATCATGAGCAGTACCGCGGCGCGTCCGAGCCAGACTCCGCCTACGCGGGTTTCAAGCCCGGAATCCCCGCTCAGCGCGCGCCCCACACCCGCGCGCATGTCATCAACCCAATGGGCCAGACCGCCTTCTTCCGACGAGGGCTCCGGAGCCGCGCCCGAACGCAGGCGCGCGACCTCGTCCTGAAGTCGCTTCACCTGTTGTTCCAGCTCTGCTATACGCGTCTGCTTGTCCATCGTACTCCTCAACGCCACGCGAAGCGCATTGGCGCTCTCATTCTACTGCCGTGGAGCGGGATATCCAAAAAAACGCGACGAGTTCACGCGACACGCTTTCGGATCCTCGACGATTGGAGTCCAAGAATCGCATAAAGACGATAGTTGCGCGTTATTCGATTGCGCTGAGGAGTTGGCCCAGCGCAATTCCCCACCATCCCACCATGACCCAAGCGAACGGAAGTATGGCGTAGGCGGTGCGCCGAGGGTGTGTGACGGCGTAGTAGGTAAGACCGGCCACGGTGGCTGTAAGCACAATACTCAGCGGAAGGTGGAAGAATTCGCCCGCGTTCGGAAAGTCTACGGCACGTGCCGCCTGCGTTGCCCATGGGCCAAAAGGGGCTGCCAGCACGAATCCGAGGGCATTTTGTGGTTTCAACGCGCCCGCGACGGCGGCTATGCCTACAGCGGGCAACAAGAGCGCGAACGGGCATAGCCACACACCCAGAAGGTATCGCGGGGCGACGGCGCTGTTGCGTGCGCGAATCGCAGCGAAGGGGGCCACCAACGCAAACAGAACGAAGGGGGAGAATTGCAGGCGAAGGAGCGAGAAATCCGATTTGAACATCGCCAGCGCGAAGTCAATGGAGAGCAGCGCGAGCGAGAGAACGAAACACAGAACATTGTTCCGGGAAAACGGCTCTCGCAGCGCCGCCATGATTCCGCTGACGCCCGCCAGCGAGACCCACATGAGCGCAAGCCACGTCAGTTCAGGGCGGCTGCGGTGGTAACAGGCGAAAACCACGGCGGTTAGCGCCAAGCCCACTCCGCCCGTCGCGACGGCGCTGGCGCTGAGCGGCAGCGCATTCGTCGGACGCGCGACGGGCTCAGATGCTTCGTCTGGATGCTTCACGAATCCCCCTTCGTGGCACGTGCTAGCGACGCTGTGTTTTTCTCCAATGATATTACCCATTGCCTGACGCGCTCAGCCATCGGACGCGCGGCGGGGTCGTAGCCGCGGATGCCGAAGGTCTTGACGCGTCCATAGTAGGCGAGATTAAGGGCGAGCGGGTAAACCGCCGTTCGTACTCCGCGCGGCATCGTGAGCCACCGCGTGAGTCGCCGCAAAATGTGGGATGGCGAGTAGAAACGGCGAATGATCCAGTCCGCACCGGCCTGTAGTTCCTCGGAACGCATGCGTTTGGGGGTGAACACGACATGGCGGAAGTCGTAGTGCTCGAAATTGGCGTCGAAAATGCGCTCGCCCATCTCCTTGTGCAGCGGAGTGCCCGGCAGCGGCGTTACGATCGCCAGTTGGATGGCATCCACGCCCACTTCCTCGAGCATGCGGGCCGTGCGCGCGAACACGTCCACCGTGTCGGCGTCGAACCCGACCATAACGCCCGCCTCGACGTAGATGCCCTGGGCGTGGAACGCGGCGATCGCAGCGCGGTAGCGCGCGGGCGAATTGATGTCCGCCTTTGCTTGTGCCGTCAACGCGTCGTCGTTGAAGGTTTCGAGGCCTACAAACACGCCGAAGCATCCCGCGCGCTGCATCGCCGTCAGCAGCTCGGCATCTTCCGCCGTGCGGACGGCGGCCTGCGTCACCCAACGTTTCTTGAGCGGCTTCAACGCACGAAAGAGTTCGAGCGCATAGCCGCGATCCTGCGTCAGGTTGTCGTCGACAAACATAAAGAACGGCCCATCGAACGCGGCGACCTCTTCGACCACTTCCGCCACGGGCCGCGCGTAGAAGCGCCCTTCATGCACCGCACGGATCGAGCAGAAGCGGCAGTGATTACGGCAGCCCATCGTGGCGAACGTCGCGTTGGCGGTCACGTAACGTCTGCTCTGAAGGAGATGCCGGGGCAACGTTCGTGGCGCGGCGGCGTCAAAGTGGCCTCGGTAGACGCGTTGCAGGGCGCCGTTGCGCAGGTCCGCGCAGAGTTGTTCCCACGCGCCGTAGGCCGGTCCGACCACGACCGCGTCGGCGTGTTGCAGCGCGTCCTCGGGGTTCAGGCTTGCGTGATAGCCGCCCATGACCACTTTCGCGCCCCGCGCGCGGAAATGGCGACAAAGTTCATACGCTCGCGGCGCGAGAGCCGTCATCGCGGTGATGCCGACGAGATCGAACGGGCCATCGGGCAAGTCGTCGATCTGTTCGTCAATCAAGGTGATGCGCGCATCTCTGGGCGACAACGACGCGACAGTCAGCAAAGGTAGCATCGAGAAGCGGAACGTTTTGCCATTAAACAGGCGTCGGCGTCCGATCTGTCGCCAGTTTCCGGCGGCGGGCGCGATGAGCAGGATATTCATGGCTATTCTCCTTTGGTTTTATTTCCTAAGTGTACGTTATACATATGAACTTTATGGACAAAGAGAATCCGGCTTCGTCCGTCATGAGAGCCCCAGATTTCCCTTCGACATTATGTTATCATAGGAATAGTTCATATGTCAAGTTATTGTGGCTGGGGTTATTTGATAAAAGTAGCCACGTTTTACTTAATGCGCTTTAGGGTGAAAATCGGGTACAATTTGTCCAGAGATATCCCTAGAGCGCATTAAATAAGAAGTGTGGCGCGCTGGCTTTTCGGCGCAGGGGTGTCCGCCGATTGTTGGGAATACGAGTCCAGTCGGCGGGGGACAGGTCATCGAAGCGAGAGGCAGGAGAATAGGAACCCTCGGATTCCGGAAGTGGGCCCGAAGCATCCGTCGCGGCGGATGTGGGTGGGTGGGGGTTCTTTGTTTTCTTTTCTCGCTGCCTGCCGTGGCGGCAACCCCCACCGTCAATTCCATCACCCGTCTTGACGCGACTCCCACAAATGCGGCAACCGTCCGCTTTTCGGTGGTGTTCAATGCCGCGGTGACCGGGGTCGATGTCGGCGACTTCTCCGCAGTGGGATCGGGCGGCGTAGCGGGGGCATCCGTTGCTGGGGTTACCGGCGGTCCGACGACGTACACGGTTACCATCAACACAGGCGCCGGATCCGGAACGGTCGCGTTGCACCTGATCGACGACGACACGATTCAAGATGGAAGTCTTGTGCCATTGGGGGGCGTGGGCGCGGGCAACGGCAATTTTACGACTGGCCAGACGTACACCATCGACAAAACGCCTCCTGTCGTTACCGTCACGCCTTCGGTGTCGCAAGCCACACTAACGGGCAGTTTGCCCATCGTGTTTACCGTCACGGTGACGGGCGCGACGACAACCACCGTGGCCTATGCGGACATTCAAATGAGCGGCACGGCGACGGGCGTTTCGTATTCGTTGATCGGCTCGCTGTTGATTGTGAACAGCGTCGCCACCGACGGGACGTTGGTGGCGCGGGTGCGCGCGGGGGCCGTGTCTGACAGCGTGGGGAACCAGAACGCGCAGTCCTCGAACGCCGACAATACGGTTACTTACGACATTACCGCGCCCGCGGTGTCGTCCGTGATACGCGCGGGGAGCACGCCGACCAACGCGGCGCAGGTGACTTTCGCGGTGGCGTTTACCGAGAGCGTCACCGGGGTCGACGCGGCGGATTTTAGTGTAGCGCAAGGCGCGGGGCTTTCCGGCGCGAGCGTGGCGGGCGTGAGCGGCAGCGGCGCGAACTACACCGTGACGGTGAACACGGGGACAGGCAGCGGAACGCTCCGGCTGGACGTGCTCAACAACGGCACGATTCGCGATCTGCTGTCACGGGCGATGTCCGGCGGAACCTTTTCGAGCGGAGAGAGCTATACCATCGATCGCGTGTTGCCGACAGTGACGCTTGTGGCGTTACTGGACTCCTCACCCACCAACGCCGCGACCGTGCGGTACGCCGTGCAGTTTAGCGCAGCCGTGACCGGTGTGGACGCGACCGATTTCGCCATTACCGCGACCGGCGGCAGTGTGAGCGGTGCGTCGGTGACGGGGGTGAGCGGCGGCGGCGCGAGCTATACGGTTAGCTGCGCAACGGGCAGTGGCGATGGGGCGTTTCGACTGGACGTGCTCGACGACGACACGATCACGACTGCGGCGGGTAACGCCTTGGACGGCGGATACACGTCGGCGTTGAGCTATACCATGGACAAGACCCCGCCGAGCTGCACCCTTGAGCAAGCGGTCGGTCAGACCGATCCGGCAGCGGCGTTACCGGTGTCGTTTACCGTGGTGTTCAGCGAGAACGTGACTTCATTCGATGCAAGTGACGTGACCATTGGCGGAACCGCTACGGGCGCGACCGCAAGCGTTTCGGGGTCGGGCAAGAACTACACCGTGTCCATTACCTCGTTGACCACGGACGGCACGGTGATTCCCGCGATTGCGCCCGGCGCGTTAACCGACGCGGCGGGCAATCCCAATACCGCGAGCGTGAGTAGCGACGCGCAGGTGTTGATCGATACCACGCCGCCCACGGTGAGTGTCGAGCAGGCTGCGGGACAGAGCGATCCCTGCAATTCCCTGCCCATTCGGTTTGCGGTGCAGTTTAGCGAAGTCGTCATCGGGTTCGATGCGAGCGATGTGCAGGTTCAGAGTGGAACAGGACTTGCCTACACCGTTACGGGTGCTGGTGCAACGTATGAAATTGAAGTGAGCGCGGCGAACGATGGGGTCGTGTCGGTCAGCGTGCCTGCGGGCGCGGCGACCGACGCGGCAGGACACAGCAACCTGGTGTCCACGAGCGTTGATAATGCCGTGACGCTCAACACAACGCCGCCCGCGATCGCGTTAAGCGCGCCGTCGCCCGCTGTTACGCGCTCAGGGCCGGTTTCCTTTACGGTGACGTATGCCTCGGCTGCCGCGATCACGCTCACGAACACCGACGTCGTCGTCGATGCAACGGGGACGGCGGCCGCGGGCTCCATCACCGTCACCGGTACGGGACTGCTGAGCCGTACGGTGACGCTTGCAGGGCTCAACGGAAATGGCACATTGGCAGTGCGAATCAACGCAGGCACGGCTTCAAGCATTGGCGGAGTGCTGTCGCCTGCGGCGGGGCCTTCCGCCAGCGTGACCGTCGATACCACGCCGCCCGGATTGACGTTGAGCAGCATCGCGCCTGACCCGACGAACGGCGCATCCATCGTCGTCCAGGCGAGTTTTGACGAAGAGGTCAGCGGGTTCGATGCCGGCGACTTGTCCATCACCAACGCATCGCTCGCCGCGTTCGCTCCGGTGTCGGCCTCGCTCTATCTGATCACGTTGAGCCCGTCGGCGGACGGCGCGGTGACACTCTCTGTCGCGCCCGGCGCGGCCACCGACGCCGCGGGCAATGCAAGCGCAGGCGCTTCCCTTACGCGCCAATACGACGCAACGTCTCCGATACCTACAGTTACGGTGATCTCGCCGTCCGGCGGGGGGCTCACGGGGAGCTTGCCTATCGTGTTTGATGTCGAATTTGGCGAAACGGTCACGGGGTTCGACGCCTCAGACCTTGTTTTTACTGGGACGGCGGCAGGTTTGCATGCAAGCGTTTCGGGCAGCGGCGCGTCGTACACCGTGACTGTGGACCAAGTATTGTCCGAAGGTACACTGGCATTGACCGTACCCGCGGCGACGTGCGCTGACGCGGCGGGGAACCCAAATCAGAGCGGATCGAGCGCTTCGGTGAATTACGACGCCACCGCGCCGACCGTGAGTGTGGCGCGCGCCGCCGCGCAGCCAAACCCGACCGCGTTCTTCCCGATTGTGTTCACGATAGCGTTCAGTGAACCCGTTGCCGGTCTTGACGTGAGCGATTTCAGTTTTGGATCGCTCGCGCCGATTACCTGCGCACTGAGTGGTAGCGGCGCGGCGTATACCCTCGAAGTGAACGCATCGGCCGACGGTACGCTCGAGCCGTCATTGCCCGCAGGCGCTGCGAGCGATACCGCGGGAAATCCAAGTGACGTCTCTGTACTTGTGGGGGGAGGCGTTGTCGTCAACACGCAGCCGCCGTCGATTACAATCAGCCCGCCCAGCCAATCGCTTACACGCAATGGCCCCGTGACGTACACCGTGACCTACGGCGGTGCGGCGGGCGTGAGCCTCGATGCGGCGGACGTCACTCTTGTCCGCAACGGTTCGGTCACGGGCACGGTTAGCGTCTCTGGTGCGGGCCTAACGGAACGGACCATCACCGTCGACAACATTTTGGGCGATGGAACACTATCGATCGCGTTGGCGGCCAATACCGCGGTTTCCTCTGGTGGACAGCCCGCGCCCGCCGTTATCTCCACGACGCCGTTCGCCGTAGACAACACGCCACCAACGTTAACAGTGCGCCGCGCCGCGTCGCAGGCGAATCCCACGAGCCAATTGCCGGTGCAGTTTGAGATCCTTTCCGATGAACCTGTGATCGACGTTGACCTGTCCGATGTAATCCTGACAGGCACGGCCTCAGGCTTGGCCTATTCCCTGAGCGGTGGCGGAGCGCTCTACACTGTAAGCGTGACTTCGGTGGCGGTGAGCGGCACGATTACGGCCTCCGTGACTCAGGGTGCGGCGCAAGATCTCGCGGGAAATCCCAGCGTGAACGCGGCCTCGCCGCTGAACAGCGTGACGTACTCTACTATGCCCGGCACGGTGTCGATCAGCGCGCCTTCGGCGGCGGTGACGCGCACGGGACCTGTGAGCTATGAGATTAGCTATACGGCGGCGGGATCGATCAGTCTTTCTCCCGCCGACATCACGTTGCAGACCACGGGTACCGCGAACGCGACGGTGGAGGTGTCGGGCAGTGGTCTGGACGTGCGCACCGTGACGCTCGACAATATCACGGGCGATGGCGAACTCCGGATCGCGCTCGCTGCGGATACCGCGCGCACGGCGGCAAACGTGCCATCGCTTCCAGCCGGTCCTAGCGCTGCCGTGCGGGTCGATCAGACGCCGCCTGCGGTCGAGATTGTGCAGGCGGTGGGGCAGAATGACCCCGCGTCCGCGCCGCCGGTGCGCTTCTCAATCCACTTCTCGGAACCGGTGACTGGCTTCTCCACCTCCGACGTGACGCTTGGTGGAACGGCGGCTGGCACGCAGTTCAGCGTCACGGGGGCCGGCGCGGACTATGTGCTGACCGTCACGGTATGGACAGTCGACGGCACGATCGAACCGTCTATCGCGGCGGGTATTGCTGTCGACGAAGCGGGCAATCCCAATCTGGCCTCAACCGGCGTTGATGCATCGGTTACCGTGAATACCCTGCCGCCCACGATGTCCGTTAGTCCGCCGAACCCCGTCCGGACCCGCAGCGGACCGGTTGTTTACACTCTTACGTATGGGTACGCCGCGGCAATTACGCTTTCTCCCGCGGACATAGCGGTAGTCTCCACCGGGACAGCGGCGGCGGGCCAGGTGCAGGTCACGGGAGCGGGGCTTATTGAACGCCAAGTGACGCTTTCCGATATTACCGGCGAAGGGACACTCAGCATCGGCATCGCGGCGGGCACAGCGCAATCCTCCGCATTGGCGCTTGCCCCGGCGGCATTCACCGTCACTCCCGTAACCGTGGACAGCACCGCCACCGGCGTCCGTATCGAACAGGCCGCCACCCAACCCGATCCCACGTCCGCTTTGCCCATCGCGTACACCGTGACATTCGATGAGGCCGTGACGGGGTTTACCGCAGCCGACGTGCTGCTCGGAGGTACCGCTACGGGGGCGCAGTGCACCGTCAGCGGGTCTGGACAAGACTACGTGGTCAATGTGTTCGCTGTGAGCACGGATGGCACACTGAGCGCAACGATCCCCGGTGGTGCGGCGTTCGACGAAGCGGGGAATGCAAATACGCCGTCGGTCAGCGTGGACAACACGGTTGAGCTGGATCGTGTGCCGCCGCAGGTGGCGAGTGCTCTGTCGCTCGACGCCACGCTTACGAACGCGGACAGCGTGCGCTATGCGGTGACATTCGACGACCCTGTGTCGGGCGTGGATCCCCTTGATTTTATCGCGCGAGGCAACGGTGTGGTTGGGGCCGTGATCCAGGCGGTGAGCGGCGGCGGAACTGACTACATTGTGGCGATCGACACCGGCTATGGCGACGGTTCGCTTCAGCTAGATATCTCGCCGACCGCGAGTATCGTCGATGCCGCGGGGAACGCACTTTCCACACAGAGTCTCGCGGGTATTGAAGTCTATACCATCGACAGAACCCCGCCTACCGCGCAGCTCGCCCTGCCGCCAGGTCAATCGGTTCTGACGAATCGCTTGCCGGTTGCGTTTGCGATTCATTTCGATGAGCCCGTGACTGGGGTTGACGCGTCGGACGTTGAGTTTGCTGCGGGGCCGCCGGGGCTGATGACCGCGGTGACCGGCGCGGGGACCGATTATCTGGTGCAGGTGATGACATCCGCCGATGGGATGCTACAGCCGCGGCTCGTTGCGGGAGCGGCGATCGACGCCGCGGGCAATGCGAACGAAGCGTCTAGCCTTGCGCAAGGCGTTACGCTCGAACGCGTGCCGCCGCGTCTGGTGGCAATACGGAGAACGAGCGCATTGCTCACCAACGCCGCGTCGGTGACGTTCTCTATCGAGTTCGACGAAGCCGTGTCGGGCCTGGACGCGACGGATTTCGTCGCGGACGCGACCGGACTATCGGGCGTGGCGGTCTCATCGTTGAACGGCAGCGGTAGTCTCTATGAAGCAACGCTTACTGCGGGTAACGGCATGGGCACGCTTGGACTCGCGCCGTCGGCGGGGTTTAGCGCTGCCGATGCGGCCGGCAACGAGGCCATTGCTGCGCTGGACGTCAACGAGGCGTACACCGTGGATCGCCTTGCGCCGATCGCAACGATTACGGTCGGAGCAGGGCAAGCTGCGCTGACAAATCAATTGCCCATCGAGTTCG
Source organism: Candidatus Hydrogenedentales bacterium (assembly GCA_041859045.1). Lineage (GTDB taxonomy): Bacteria > Hydrogenedentota > Hydrogenedentia > Hydrogenedentales > SLHB01 > JBHELB01. Next base: position 80,677 of record JBHELB010000007.1, read on the forward strand.
AGATTCACTTTAGTGAAAACGTATCGGAACTGCAGCCGGAGGACTTTGAGTTTTCGCCTAACTTGGCTGGAGTCGTTTCAGAAATCGTGGGCGCAGGGGCGGAGTATGTGCTGCGTGTGACATCAGGCCAAGATGGTGTGTTGTTGCCGCGGCTTCGCCCTGGTGCCGTGCAAGACGCCGCAGGGAACGCAAACGAAGGGACCACCGCCTCACTGGGGGTGGAGTACGATGCAACGCCGCCTCGGGTGTTGCGCGTGGACCCGCTTGACGCGATGCCGCCCGCCTCGCGCACGGTCGCGTACGGTGTTGTGTTTAGCGAAGCGATCGAAGGCCTGACCGTCGACGCGCTTGGTGTGCTTGTAACAGGGAGTCTGATCGAGGCGGAAATCGTTGGCGTGACCGGTTCGGATGCTAGCTACATCGCCACGCTCTACGCAGGCGATGGCGCGGGAACGCTGGCGCTCGATCTGCGCTCTCCGTCGGCAATTCGTGATCGCGCAGGGAACGTCCTCGACGCAGGCGGATTTGCTGTGGAGCCCTATACGTTCGAGATTGGCGTGGGCCGTACTTTCTACGTCGATCAGCACTACGACGGTCCTGAAACCGGCACCGCCGAGCAACCGTTCCGCAATATTGGCGCGGCGGTTCTCCAGACAACCCCCAACAGCGGCGATCGTGTGTTGGTGCGCCCGGGAACGTATGATAAAGCGGTTGCGCTGCCGCCCGGCACGAGTCTTGTCTCGACGGACGGCGCGGCGCACACGGGCCTCGCGCAATTGGTTGCGCTGGGCCACATGACGACCGTGCGCGGGTTCACGCTCGAGACGGACGCAACGGCTGTGCTTCTCGACACAGGACGTGCGGCTGAGGTGACGAATTGCGTGTTTCGCGCGAATGCCATCGGTCTGCGCGTGGAGACGGGCGCCCATCTCACGTTTCTTAACAACACCGTGTTGAATCAGCGTGTCGCGGGTCTCGATGTTGCCTCAGGCGTCGCGTCGCTGGTCTTGCGCAACAACATCTTCGCGTTCAATGTCGTTGCGGTGCGTTTGGAAACGAAGGCCGCGCTTGAGCACGCCTATAACGACGCATTCGGCAATGGTCTCAACGGCATTGATGTGGACCTCACCGACGATCCGGGATTCGTGGAGGCCGAACAGGGGAATGTCCATCTCCGCGCTGACTCGCCATTGCGCGACGCAGGCGATCCCGCGCCCGAGCAGTCGGATATCGACGGTTCGCGCAATGACCTCGGCGCGGACGGCGGGCCGCACGGCGTGCAAGACGTCACCGCGCCGCGCGCGCGTATTGTTACAACCCCGTCCCCTCCTCGTGGGCATCCCCCTCTGACGGTGGAGTTTGACGCGAGCCTTTCGGATGACGAGTGGGGAATCGCGGACTACGCGTGGGACCTCGACGCATCGGACGGCATTCAGCCGAACCTGACCGGCGCGCGTGTGTCCACACAGTTCAGCACGCCGGGCACGCGAATCGTTACGCTTGAGGTCGCGGATAACAGCGGACTGCGCTCCCAGACCACGATCGAGGTACGCGTCGGTCTTCCGCCGTCACTTGAGGCCATGATTGTTCCGCAAGCCGGGCCTCCACCGCTTGCAGTCTCTGCGCTCATGAGCGTAGATGCGCCTTTTGGCCTTGCGCAAGCTTGGTGGGATGTTGATGCGGACGGTCTGCCTGACATCTTCTCTGAGAATGGAAGTTTCTTCTTTGGCCAGGGAACCTTGCCCGGCGCGCGCGACGCCCATGCGCACGTTGTGGATACGCTCGGCGCGGTGACTATGGCCACCGTGCCGCTTACCTTGACGCATTGGCCGGTGTTGACCTGGGCGCAACTCGAACCGGGAAGTGGCGGAGTGCTGTCTCTTGCCGCTGCACGTTCGCTCTATTCCGACGTGGAACTCCGTGTGCCCGGCGCGGCGCTGACGCGGCCGCTGGTGGTTGCGTTGTGCGACGAGCCGATTGATGCGCCGCAAGGCGCTACCGTTGCCGCCGTGGTGTCCATGGAACCGCGCGGATGGGTTCTTAGCGCGCCTGCGGTGGCGTCGTTGCGGGTTGAAGCCCTGGCGGAAGGCGCGACGCGCAGGCTGTGGCGCGTCGCCGACGAGTCCACGAAGTGGACCGAGTGGCCGTACCGTGCAGCGAATGGTGGAATAGAGTTTGAGACAACGGAGTTGGCGACGTTTGTCTTGCTTGAATACCCGCCGGAACCACAAGAGCCTGAAGAAGACCTCCGTGGGGCTTGGCTGATGGCGGCAGGGGCGTTTACGCTGACCGCCGTAGCTGCGTCGGGCGGCGAGGATGGGGGACACGGTCCCTGCTTCATCGCGACAGCGGCATACGGGACTCCGCGCGCAGCGCAGATCGAGAAGTTACGTCGTTTCCGCGATACGTGGCTGCTCGGCAATGCGCCAGGGGCAGCATTCGTCGATATCTACTACCGAACGAGTCCACCGATTGCCGACGCCGTGGCCCGGTGCCCGTGGCTCGCGGCGCTCGTACGGGGTCTCCTCGTGGTCAGCGCATGGATACCCGTAATGATCCTCGCGGCGCTAATCGTAGCTCTGCGACGCTGCATCCGTTCCAGACGCTAGGCCGTTGGCGTTTCCGCGAAGGCCGTTGGCGTCAGGAAGAGCTGCCGAAGTGATCAATCCAGTTGTCGACCGTGTTCCAGTGCTTGTCCAGCGTGCCCATGGACAGCCACCGCAAAATCGTTCTCGTGAGTGCATCAACCGCTTTACCCATACCATCCTCCTTTCGGAAGGCCCTCAACCTCGAGGGCCCTTGCCCGTACCCTGTGCAGGCGGTGTCTAGGAGTATGCAACGCGTGTGCCAAGAGAGCGCGAAATGGAAAGTTGAGGTTTAGCAGGGGGTTAGGTCTTTTGTGGTCAATAGAGAATCAGAATAAACAGTCGCTTTGACAAATCTCCGGCATTGTCACTCTTTGGCGGGAAAAGTAGGAAAAGAACTTACTTTCGTCCGAAGACGCCAAGCGCGGCGTCTAGAAAAAGAAATGGTACCGGGAAAGGGGGTTGAACCCTTGACCTCTGGATCCACAATCCAGCGCTCTAACCAACTGAGCTATCCCGGCACAGCGGGCCGTAGTATAGGTTTTGGAGGGCCGAGAGTCAAGAAAAACGCATGTCCCAAATCGCCGAATAACTTTCAGAAAAAGCGTCAGGGGCGTTGTGTCGCGGAAAGATTTTGTCTCTAATCCGCGAAGCGGATGACAGAACGTAGCCCCGGGTGGAACGGAGCGGCGTAGCCGCGAAGTGGAACCCGGGGGATGCTCTCCCAAAGAAAAGAACCCCGGAACGGGGTG
>JBHELB010000028.1:0-63482 GCA_041859045.1 Candidatus Hydrogenedentales bacterium
CAACACCGTCCACCAACGCGTCCTGTCCCTAGCCCGCATCGGAAGCTACTGCATCCAAATCGCTGACCTCTACCCACTCAACCACGCCATCAACGTACTCAAGGAAATTCCAGATTAATTAGGAAACTGGGGATTGATGAGGGAGGAAGGAGAAGGGGTAATCGCATTAAACGCCAATTTCCCCGGTGTTTTCGGGAAAACTGCGGCGCTTCCGCCGGGGTCGTGTCTCGGCTTCGCGGCTTAGGTATAATCCCCCTATTTCCAGGAGGTTGCTGCCGTGTCTCTCTCTCAAAACGACACCATTGCCGCCGTCTCAACGCCGCCCGGCGAAGGGGCGATCGGCATAGTACGCCTAAGCGGACCGCGCGCCATCGAGATCGCCCAGGGCATTTTCGTCTCCTCCACGGGCCGCAGGCTGGACGCCGGGCGCGGAAGGGTGTTTCACGGCGAAATCCGCGACGGTGCGCGCAGCATCGACGAGGTGCTGGTGCATGTCATGCGCGCCCCGCACAGCTACACGCGGGAAGACGTGGTCGAGGTCAATACCCACGGCGGCGCTGCGTTGGTGGAGGCCATCCTCGAACTCGCCCTCTGTCGCGGCGCGCGTCTGGCGCATCCGGGCGAATTCACCAAGCGTGCGTTTCTGAACAAACGCATCGACCTCGTGCAGGCCGAAGCGGTGATCGATCGCATCCGCGCGCGGGGTGACGCGGCGTTGCGGGCGGCATCCGGGGCGGCATCGGGCGGTCTGTCGCGGGCGATCACGGCGTTGCGCGATACCCTGGCGGACGCGTTGGCGCGAATTGAAGCGGCGATCGATTTCCCCGATGAAGACCTTCCTGAACTGGTGGATGACGCGTTGCGCGCGCGACTGGAGTCGGCGCGCAACGATGCACAACGGCTCCTCAACACCGCGCACGCGGGGCGTATGTACCGCGAAGGTGCGGCGTTGGCGATCACCGGGCGGCCGAACGTCGGCAAGTCGAGTTTGTTCAACGCGCTGCTGCGCGACACCCGGGCGATTGTCACGGCGGCCCCGGGCACGACACGCGACCTCCTGGAAGAGGCCGTCAACATTCGCGGCGTGGCGGTGCGCCTGATCGACACGGCGGGCTTGCGCCATGCGCACGATGAAGCGGAGCAACTGGGCGTGGCGGCAGCGCGGGGCGCGGTCGAACGCGCGGACGCCGTGTTGTTGTTGGTCGACGCGGCGGCAGGTTTCATGCCCGAGGATGAGGCGATCGCGCGCGACGTGCTCGCGCTGGGCGTTCCGGCGTTGTTGGTGGTGAACAAGATCGATCTCGCCACACCGGGCGCCGTGCCGGAATGGGCCGGAACGTTCCGCGAGACCGTTCGTGTTTCGGCGCGCACCGGTGAGGGGCTTGCCGCGCTTGAGGAGCGGCTCGCGGCGTTGCTGTTGGGCGAAGGCGCGCCCGCGCCGGAGCAGGCCCTGGTCACGCGCGCGCATCAACGCGATAGTTTGCGACGCGCGCTCGATGCGCTGGGCCGGGTGCTGGAAAACTATGAGGCATCGCCGGAGTTCCTGAGCATCGACCTGCGCGACGCCCTCGACGCCCTCGGCGAAATCAGCGGAGAAACCACGCCGGAAGACATCCTGGATCGCATCTTCTCGTCGTTCTGCATCGGGAAATAGCCTCACCACCGTGCAACGCGCCTTACCTATAAGCAAGTAGTGTAAGGAGGCGGCATGGGGACAAAGAAGGCGTCGTTGACGTATGCGCGGTTGCCGATGCACCGCTTCGGCGAGGTCTCGCTGGCGGAAGGCATGACGGCGGCCGAGCGCGAATTCGCACGCGGGTTCATGCGCGACCTGTCGGCGACCGTCCCCGAAACCCACACCGCCCTTCCGTTGCTTCTCATTCACGCCGAAGACGTTGTGGTGTCGTACTGCATCGTAAACCGCCTCGAACGGGCCCTGTTGCTAGAGGGCCCCTTGCCAGATCGCACCCCCGACGCCCCCAAAGCGCCGGCGGTGCATCCCGCGCTCGAGGCCGCGAGCAAAGCTCGAGAAAGGTTGCGCAAGGCCATGAAAGAACTCGAAGACGCGTTGGGTCAAAGCGAAGGCGGTACCGCCGCGCGCGGCATCGCGGACGCCGTGCGTCCGTTGTTGCGGCAGGCCGAGGGCCTGCTCGACGAATCGCTTGAGGAAAACGAGAACCGAAACTAAAACGCCGGAGTTCTTATGCGGTTGAACGAAGAACGTGCGCGGCTCGGGGCGCACCGGCGCGGGATCGCGCCAGAAGCGCTGGACCAATGGATCCACCTGCACCGGCGCGGAGAATTCGCGGCGCGGTATCTGCGCGATGCCAAAGGCGAGCCGTGGCGAGCGCGTCCGTATCAGGCGGCGTCGCTCGAATCGTATGCCCTGCGCAAGGTGCACTGCGACGGGCGTGATGTGGGCAAGACCGCGGAGATCGAGGTCATCGCCGCGTGGGCGATGGTCGCGCGGCCCGACACGGAACTGCTCATCGCGGCGCAGTGCGAGAACCATCTGTTTCCGCTCATGCACCGCCTCGCGCGTCGATTCCAGTCCACGCCGGAATTCGCGCCGAGCCTCGTCGAGTTTCGCCGGTCGCCGTCGTGGTTTATGCGCTTCTCGAACGGCTTTGTGCTGTGGGGACGTATCGCCGGTCCGCGCGGAATGAATTTCCAGGGCCTGCACGTTGATTGGCAGATTGTCGATGAGGCGCAGGACATGACCGAAACCGCCTGGGGCGAGTTGTATCAGGCGCTGAACGGCGGTGGACGGCGCTGGGTCTACGGCGTGCCCAACGGACTCCGCAACACGTTTCACCGCATGACCGCGATGACGGACGCGGAACAATACAACTGGCCATCGTCGCTGAATCCGTCGTTCACGACGGAAAAGGACGCAGAGCTGGCGCTGCTCTACGGCGGGCGGAATTCGCCGGGCTACCTTCATCGCGTGCTTGGTCAGCACGGCAGCCCCGCGCAGGCGGTGTTCAACCTCGATGACTACCTGGAATGCGTGGACGACGGCGTGGACTTCGCGAATCTCGAACTTGAGGGCGACGCGCCGTTCGGGGTGCCGTACGACGTGCCGCGCGGCGACTACTACCTGGGGTGCGACTTGGGTTTTGCGCGCGATCCGTCGGAGTTCGTCGTCTACCGCAACGCGCCGCCGCATTTGATCAACGTGCTGCGCGTGCATCTTGAGAACGTCAACTACGCGCGGCAACAGGCGATCATCGAGGAACTCGACGCGGCGTTCGATTTCCGCGCGATCGGCATCGACAGCGGCAACAGCGGACGCGCCGTCGCGCATAATCTTATGGCGTCGGGCATGGCGTGGTGCGAGAAGGTGCGGCCCATGGAGTTCGGCGGTGTCCTCGAACTCGGCACGCTGATCGATGGCCGCACGGCTCGGCGTCCGGCGAAGGCGTTTATGACCGAACTCATCGAGCGCCGCATGAGCGAGCGTTGTATTGTATTTCCGCGTCTTGCGGTGCGTGAGGAACAGTATGCCGCGCACACCTATTCGCTCGGCGCGAGTGGGCAGATTCTCTATGACAAGGGCAACGATCATCTGATCGACGCGGACCGTTGCGCGTTGCTCGCGCATTACCTCGACACCGCGCAGCACGATGAACCGGTGCGGATTGGCGTGCGGCTCGAGGGGTTCTAGCGCAGTCCTTCCGCCTCACGGCGCATGAGCCGATAGAGATCGTCGAGGCGGTGCGGCATCGGGTCGGGCCTGAAACTCGAGAGAAACACCGACTGCGAGTCCGGATGCGCGGGCTCGTAACCGTGCATCCCGGCGAGCATCGTTTCGCCCATGAAACTCGGGCATACGAGCACACCCGGATCCGCCATCCAGAACACTTCGCCGTACTTGCGATCCGGGAACAGGCAGCCGTATCCGGCGAGGTCCGCATCCGTCAGCAGACGGCCTTTGGGCATGGCCGCCAACGTCTCGCGGATACGCGTCCGCGCGCGGTCGTTGAAGAACCAGAACCGTGCCATGGTCGAATCGTAGACCGCCGCATAGTCCTTCCCGTACTCCAGGCCCAGTGCCCCGATTGGCCCGATCAGGTCCACGTGATCCGTCACTGCGGTCATGCCGTGGTCCGAGAACACGCACAATTGGACGTCGTCATAGCGCGTGCGGGCATGCTCCCAGATCGCGCGCAGGTCGCGCGCATAGCGCTCCATATGCTGCAGCGCCTCCGCCGAGTCCGGGCCGTATTGGTGCAACACGGCGTCCATCGTGGCGAGGTAGAGATACGCGAACCGCACCTCGCCCGCGTCAATCGCCGCGTGCAGCGCGTCGAGGTTCTGCGCCTCCGTTCGCCGCCAGTCCGACAGCGAATACGGAATGCCCTCCGCGCGCAGGAAGTCGAAGATCGTCTCCGCGCCGCTTAGGATGCCGCGCGGATGATAGAGGTCGCGTTTCTCGGAGTAGTCGAAGTACGGCAACAGGCGGAACGGCATGTTGTAGATCTGGAAATAGCCGGTGTAACCGTAGTAGCGCTTCAGCGCGAGGCTGAGGTAACGCCGCACCCGGCCGCGGCGCGTGATGCTCTGCGGCAGCAGGTTCAGCCAGCGGCACAGGCGAAACGGCGACCCCTCGGGATTGTAGTAGAAACACGAGAAATGCCCGTGGTCCTGCGGCATCAGCCCCGTGAGAATGGTGGGGTCGCAGGTCGAGCTATACCCAAAGATGGAAGTGAGCGGCTCGCGGCACGTCAGCACATCGTCCAGAAACGGCGCGCGCTGCGCCAGTTTCCATCCAAACGCGTCGATAAACGTGAATATCCGCAAGCGTTTCGAACTCATCGCCGGTTTCCTAGGCCCTATTCCACGGCGGCATTGTGCCACAACGCGGTAGGCGAAGAGTAGGCAGGCGAGACTCTGTCAGGAGCGCCATTCGAACCGAACGCGGAGTTTGTTGTGCCAGTCATTCCGAATGTGCCCGTCGTGCTGGAGACGGCCAACAACAACCCCTGGGTGGACTTCATTTTCCCTTGCAAAAGACGCTATTGCTTCTGAGTAGAACGCTCCCGCGTTAACAAAAGCGTTGTAGGGATTCGGGGCGATCAATTGGTCCGCAGCGAATCGGTCGGCTTCCTTTTCTCTCTCTGCACAGGAAGGATTGCCACCCCCAATTTCGAGAATGACATTCTCTTCACGGTGCAACTTGAGGTGTCCCAGTTCATGAAACAAACTGAACCAGAAAATATCCGCCCACTTCCCCCGGCTTGTCATCATAATAACGGCCTTGTCTTTTCCCAGCCAAAAAGCCGCCCCGTGCGCATAGGTTTTTGGCGGCTGCGGGCACAAAACAAGCACGACGCCTACGGATGCCAGCAACGCGGTTAGTTGGGTCTGGAAATCGGATGGGTCAAGCAACGTCATTCGACGAATAGTCGGCAACGCCTCGACGAGAGCCGAGGCTTTGAAGTCTCTGCACTCCGTCTGATGAGCGTACCGTTCTCCAATTCGCAGCCAAACCGCCAGCGCTTCGGCGGAAGGCGCCTTTCCCGTGCCTGCAACTTGCCTGAACGCTACCCCGTATCTTGGAAGATTCGTGACTTCGCGCAGGGAAGTCACCCCCAAAAAACGACGTAATTCACGCACGCGCTCGCGTAGGTCTCTGGTGCTCTTCACAAGGTTCAGTTTTGCGAGATAGGAATAACAGAATATCCTGACAAGGCCTTGCTCCGACTCTAGAAGGGCCGCGGCCTTTGCGCCCTCTTGCCGCGCCAGAGTAAGGCGATACTCGGCTTCGAGGCCGGTCCAAATGTGCGCGGGCACGCCGATCACTTGCTCGAGCTGAAGCGCCGTCTCCGGGGTAATCGCTTTATCCCCCTTATAAATGGCACTTAGCTTTGGAGCGGGGCGATTCATTCTCTTGGCAAGTTCGTCCTTGGACATACCAAGGTCATCCAGCACCTCTTCGAGGTACTCGCCGGGAGGGATCGCGAGATCCGAGTATGTCTGTTCCTTAGTCATCATAGTGATTACTCACCTCTTCGATACAAACAATTTCCGTCGCGTCGTTCGTGAAGGAAAACACCAACCGCCAACGTCCTGTGAGCTTCATGGCGTATTGCCCTACGCGATCTCCCTTCAGCGCGTGGCAGCGCAACGACGATTGGGCCATCAGATCGCTCAGGGAGGTGCTCACCTTCAATATCTTCACCCGCAAGATGTACTTGCGCGCCACCTCTGCCCCCCACGCGCGAACCCCTTTCTGGGATTGCTCATAGCAGATGCGCAACGTTCGCGTGCGGAACCGAACCTCCACCTTGCACCAACCCTCCGTGGCGACGCGTCTTTACCTTATGGGTAAATTGTTGCATACCCACCCCAATCAGTCAAGCTTCCGAAACTTGATGTTCCAGATCGAAATCGTGCAGGGCGAAATATGGACCTCCGGCGGGGAGTGGGGGTACTATAACGGTGAACGCTGGGGATGCGAAAGAACTCGCGCGCTGGGGACGCGTGGGAAAGGGTGAACATGGCGGGTGGAACGTGGACGCTGCGGGGCTGGGCATGTCTGTTGGGCGCGTTGTTTGTGGCGCTTTCAGCGGGTGCGGCGGAACGCAGGGTGCCGGAGACGTACTCGACGATCGCGTTGGCGCTCGGCGCGGCGCAGAGCGGCGATGTCGTGCTCATCAATAGCGGGTTCTACCAGGAGACCGTCACGACGACCAAGCCGGGCATCACGTTCCGAGGCATGGGCGAGACGACGGAAGTCAGCGCGAGCGGCGCGGGGTCGCCGTTTCACATTCGGCACGACAACACGCGTATCGAAAACCTGACCGTCCGCGATGCGGGCGGGCTGGAGCCGGGCGGCGGCCTCGAAGCGGCGGGCGTCTATGTGGATCAGGGCGCGAACATCACGTTGTCCCAGGTCTTTTTCAAGAACTGCACGTATGGACTCATCTGCGGGCGCACGATCAGCGGCACAACCGTGAGTCCGCGCATCGAACGCGGCCAGTTCGAGTCGTGCACGGAATGGGCGGTGGATGTGCGCGGTCCGGCGCGGCCGACGATTCTCAATTCGCTGATCATCGAGTGCCAGGCGGGCGTACGCATGCGGCAGAATTCGGCCACGACGCTGATGAACAACACGATCGTCGCGTGCACGCAGCAGGGCGTGTATTTCCAGGCGACGGGCGTCAGTCTGCTGCAGAACAACAACGTCTGCTACAACGGCGTGGGTTTCCAGATTTCGACGACAAGAGCGCCGACCTTGCGCGGCAACAACGCGTCGGGCAACTCGACCAGCAATTACTCGGGCCAAACGCCGGACGAAACGAACTTCAGTTTCTCGAATCCCGGGTTCATCAACCCGCAAGGACGCGCGTATCATCTCCAAACGGGTTCCGCGTGCAAGGATCGCGGCTGGGGATGGATGGCGCCGTATATCGACTTCGACGGCGACGAGCGGCCACTGGGCACGGGCGTGGATATCGGCTACGACGAAGTGCCGGATACGGGCGGATACCATGAAAGCATCCTCGAAGGCGGCACGTACGGCGTGCACGATCTGTTTGCGCTGCTCAACGGCGGAGCCCAGGTGCGCTCGGGTACGCTCCAGTTCATGACGAGCAACGCCGTGCGCCGCAATCTTGTCGGCTCGGCGATCAAAGACTTCAACTACAACGTCGTGTCGGACGGCAGTTTCGCCTACTACGGCACGGGCTATGCCGGACCGGTGGGGTTTTGGGGCACGGTAGGTGCGGCGGGTTTGTTGCCGATCCACGGGAGTTACGCCGCGCCCAGCACCGACGCCGAGGCCACGGCGGGCTACGCAGGCTACCGGCTGGGCGTGCGGCTCTCCAGCGCGCAGACCAACGCGCGTCTCACCGGCACGTACAGTGTCCATGCGTTGCTGCTGCCCACGGGCGGCGCGTGGCGCACGGTCTCGGGCACGACGCTCGCCAACGGCGCGGGTGTCATGGTCACGCAATGGGACAACACGCTGCCGGGCGATGCGTTCGCGGCGCGACGCTCGACGTATACCGTGGCGGCGGATGGCCGTGTCGCCATCGACAGCGCCCCGAGTTCCGGCGCAACGCTCGAGTCCGGCGGCTCGTTGTTGGTGCAGAACCTCGACGTTGCCGCAGGGGCCGATCCGCGCGTGCCGCAGGGCTACCGCGGGCTCGCGCTGTATCTTCGGCGCGGGGTGTCGCGTTCCACGGCTGACTTCAACGGCACCTACCGTCTCCACGAGCTGCGTGCGTTGCCGGGGAACGCGCATGCCTCGGGCTTGGGCGTGGTGCTGCTCACGGGCACGGGCAATTACAGCGGCGATCTGCTGCGCAACGGCGATGCGTCGACGTTATCGGGTAAAGTACAGGTCGCGGGGTCTGGACTCGTAAAGCTCAACAGCGCGACCTTCCCCGAGGGCACCCTCGGGCTCAACAACAACCTTGCCGTGTTTACGCAGCGCGCGGGGCAGGTCTCCGGCCAGGGCAGTTCGGCGTGGATGCAGCTTTGGCTGCGCACGCAAGGGCTTACCGCCGCGCCGCCCGACACCGATGCCGACGGCCTCACGAACGCGGAGGAGGCGACGCTCGGCACCAACGCGTCGAAAGCCGATACCGACGGCGACGGCATCCCGGACGGTGCGGATGCGCAACCGACTATCGCGAACACGACGTACTCGGCCGCGCCGACGTCGCTGACCTTCAACATCACCCAGGGTCAATCCGCGCCCGCTCCGCAGAATGTCGCAGTCTCAAGCAATCAGAACCCGTTCCTAACGTGGAGCGCGCAGGCCGACAAGGCATGGGTCACCTTAAATGGCGCTTCGGGCGTGGGCGACGGCTCCTTTTTCGCGTCCATCGATCCGGCAGGCCTTACCGCCGCAGAGAGTCCCTACACGGCGACGCTCACGGTCGACGCGCAAGGCAGCGGCGGCACGAAACAGATACCGATCACCGTGAACGTCGCGTACGCGCCGCCGTCGTTGACCGCAAACCCCACGTCGCTGACGTTCTTCGCGTTCGAGGGCGGCGGTGCGCCCACGACCAAAGTCGTCGCGCTATCCAATACCGCCGGCGGCCCCTATACCTGGACGGCCACGACGCTGGCATCGTGGATCACGGTGTCGCCCCCATCCGGCACCGCCGACGGCGCGGTTCAGATTGGCGTGAACCCCGATGGCCTCACCGCCGCGGGGTCGCCGTACGTCTCGTCCGTTCGCTTCACCGCACCGGGCGGCGCAAACAACCCCGTGGATGTGGCCGTTTCGTTCGAGGTCGCCCCTGGCCGCGAGTTGAACCAAGCCTTTCCCGTGGCGGCCTCGACGCTGGCACAAAGCGTCCCTGCGGTGGCGTACGACGCGACCGGTCACCGCTATGGCGTGGTCTGGGTCGAGGGGGGCCAGGTCCGCGCACAGTTGCTCGACGAAACCGCGTTGCCGCTGGGCGATGCGTTTACGGTCAGCGATGCACAAGTCGTGAACAACCGCCCGGCCATCGCCGCCAATCCCGCGCAAGGCGGCTTTGTCGTCGTGTGGGAAGAGCGCAACCCCGCGGGCGGCTCGGCGAATCTGGCCATGCGGGCGATTGGACTGCCCGGCGGCATGGGCCCGCGCGCGGTCCTCACGTTTTTCGTGGGCAACGAGCAACGCCCTGCGGTGGCGTACAACTCCACGCGCCAGGAAATTGCCGTGGCGTATGCCTCGGACGAATCGGGCACACTGGATGTCCGCCTGTTGCGCTATACCGCCGCGAGCTTGGCGCTGATCAGCGGCCATGTCGTGAGCAAGACCGGCAGCGCGGAAGACTACCCCACGCTGGCGTACGACGCGTCACATCAGGAATGGCTCGTGGCGTGGGTGGACGACGCGGGCGGCAATCAACGCCGCATCAAGGCGCGGCGTGTGGACGGTGCCACGGGAAATGTGATCGACAACGTCTACGTGCTTGAGGACGTCCTGTCGTCACAGACGCGCCCGGCGCTATTGCTGTTGTCGGGCGGCGATTGGCTCGCGGCATGGGAGCATTCGACGAGCACTACGGATCTCCGCACGGCGCGCTTCCCTTCGGGCACAAATACGCCGGTCATTACATTGGCCACGGCGGCCGTGGGGGTGGGCGATGCCCCCACGCCCGCGTTGGCCGCCGCGCCGAGCGCGGAGCAGTACCGCGTGGTGTTCTCGGACGCGGCGACCTCGCCGCGCGGCATCGCGGCGCAACGCTTTCTCGAAAACGGCGCGTCGCTCGGGCCGCTTTTGCCTGCCCCTATCGCCACCGGCGCGCAAACGGAACCGCGAGTGGTCTACGCCGTCGCGCCACACGAACATTTTTCGGTGTTCCTCGATGCGCGCAACGGCAAAGCACAAGTGTATGGGCTTCGACAGGTCGGCGGTTCGACGGATGAAGACAACGATACCTTGCCGAACGCGTGGGAAGTCGCGCATGGTCTCGACCCGTTGAGCGCGGAAGGCGACGACGGCGCGGGAGGCGACCCGGACGACGACGGATTGACGAACACACAGGAACGCGCGCTGAACACAGATCCACAGAATACGGATACGGACGGCGACGGCCTGGAGGATGGTCGCGAAGATGCGGACCGCGATGGCGTGGTGGATGCGACGGAAACCGATCCCGCCGCGCTCGACAGCGACGCCGATCATTTCGACGACGGCGCGGAAGTATGGCTCGACTCGAACCCGCGCAGCGGCGCGAGCATGCCGCCTGCGGCGTTGTATCGTGTTCAAGCACCGGCCTTCAGCGCAGGCGTTGCCGCCGCGGTGAAGGTCTACGCGGCCGTTCCGGCGGACGGCAACTACGTGCTGCACCTCAACTCGCCGGTTGCGGCGGGATGGATTGCGCCCACGGGGTGGAGCGCCGCGTTGGAGGGTGCGGCTGCGCGCACGCTCGCGCCGGGGTCGCACGTCTTTACCCTTCAGGTAACGCCGCAGGCAGGTGTCGGTGCGGACGCGGCATTGGCTGATTTTGCGTTTCGCCTGACCGGACCGGGCAATATCAACGAAGCGATTGCGGCGCAATTGGTCTGCGATAGCCGCACGACCCTCGCGAATGGTCCGCTGTCCGCGCAGGAATTGGCGCGGAAGTTTGCGCCGGTGATTCGGCTGCACCGCACGGAGACTTTCGCGCCTGCACCGATCGATCTGACGCTCGCGCAAGCCACCTTGCGTCCGAGCGACAAGCACAAGAGCATCGCGCCGCCAAGCGCCGCCGATCTGGCGTTGTTCGCGCAGACCCAAGCGCAGCTCGACCTCAGCGGCACCTCGGCGCTCGGGTTGCGCAACGTCTATAGCGCCGTTGCAGGCGACTACACGCCGACGATCTACTACACGGTGTCGCGGCTCGGAACGGCATCGGCGGTGGCTGGGGCATCGGCCAACGATATCGTGATTCAGTATTACGTCCACTTCTTCGCGGACACGTGGGGCGCGGATGCCGCCGGGGGGCATACGCACGAGGGCGATTGGGAGGTCTTCCAAGTGCTGCTGAGTTCGGAGGGCACACCCTACCGCGCGACGGCGTCGCAGCAAATGGTACTGGCGCAAAGCGGCGGCGCGGATGGCGCCGCGAGCGTCGCGTGGGAGGAAGTGGAGTGCATGGGCGCGACGCATACCGTGTTGTTTGCGGGCCAGGGCGGACATTCGCTCTACTTCCGTGCGGGCGCAACGCGATATGCCTCGGGACTCGAGGTGCACGACGGCCTGGGGCTGTGGATGTTGCCGCAGGACGGTGCGCAGTCGCTAGTCGCAACGGACTATCCTCAGACACGGGGCATGAACCTCGTCGCTCTGGGGCGGTTACGTGAGGCGAGCGCCGCGCCGTGGTTGGCGTACGCCGGGCGCTGGGGACAGGACGCGTTTCCGGCGGAGGCCGATGATGTCACACCCGTCGGCACGCGCGAAGGGGCGCGTGGACCGGTCTTCCTCGGAAACACGCTCACCGCCGCGCAGACCACCGGGGTTCGCAGCGTGTGGCTCGACCCCTGGGCCTGGGCGCAGCGCAGTCCCGACGGCGCAGAGCCCGCGGGAACGCTGCGCGGAACGTTGCCCGAGGCGCTGCATGCCGCCACGGTCGTCGCGCTGGACAGCCGCGGCCGGGTCTATCGCACCGAGACCAACGCGGGGGCTTTCGCGTTGACCGTGCCCGCGGGCGTTTGTGCGCTCGCGGTGGTCGACGTGTCGGACTTGGGTGTTGAAACACTGCGCGCGACTTTCCGTACGGCCACGACGTGGGGCACGACGCTGCTGATACCCGTGGACGCCGGGGCGGAAACGGATCTCGGGGCACTGGCGATCGATGGAACGGCGTTGACCGGCTCGGACCCATACGCGGCACACGACGCCGACGGCGACGGCACGCCGGACGCGATCGACGCGGATGCGGATGATGACCTGATTCCCAATGCCGCGGATGCGGATGTGTTGGGGGACGGCTTCGACGACATGTATCAGGCACAGGACGCCGATGATGATGGTGTGATGAACTACTACGACGCCGACGACGACGGGAATGGCACGCCGGAGACGCAGAACTTCGGCGATGTGGATGGAGACGGTTTTATCAATGCCGTGGATCTCGATATCGACAATGACGGGTTTTCAAACGTCGCCGAGATCGCCGCAGGTTCGAGTCCAAAGGAGTTCTTTGACCGTCCCGGCGATCGCATGGGCGATATGAACGGCGACAACAAACTCAACGTGCTCGACGTGCAGGGACAGATCAACATCTTGCTGGGATTCGCGGGATACCAGATCGAGGCGGACTGCGATCGCAACGGCCTCATCAACGTCCGCGACGTGCAGAAAGTGATCAACGTCATTCTCGGACTGGTGTAGGCGCTGCTCCGGAACTAGCGGCGACCGAAAACGCTATTGAACAGCGACTGCTGACCGACGACGATGAACGCTTTCACGCGGGCGGGCGGCGTTGCGGTCTCGGGGTGCATCGCTTCTTGTTTATACTTCTCAGCCAATTCTTGTGGAAGCGGCGAGAATTTCAGCGTTAGTTCGGCGGCGTTGCCTTCCTTCGTGACGCTGGCGACTTCACCCGTCAGTTTCGCGCCCGTCAATCCATCGGTCACGGTCACAGGGTTGCCCTGCTCCACTTCGGCTGCGGGACCGCCGACAAGCGCACCGTTGAGCTCCAATTGCGAGAGGTCCACCACGCGCGCAAGCAGCGCATCCTTCGCGAGGACCGCGCCCGGCAACGCCGCCGGGGCGGGGATAAGCACACCGTCCTTCGGCGCCGTGGCGGACACATAGGCGTCGACGCCGCTCACCGCCTCCAACGCGTGTTTGCAGATATCCGCCGCCGCCTTCGCGCCTGGGTCGGGGTCTTTCGCCAAAATCACGACGCTTTGCGCGAGCAAAGTGCGCGCGCGCGCGCGGTCGCGCTGCGCGGGATCGGAGACATAGGAACACAACGCCGCGCCCGTGGCAACCGGCCGCCCCGCTTCGGCCGCCCACGCCGTGACGGTCAACTGATCCGGTGCGGTAATCTCGCTCGAAGGAATCGCCAAGGTCCCTTCGCACGGCACCACGACGTCGACCTTCACATAGAGGCTGTACGCCAGCCCCAGGCCGATCAGCGAGCATAGCAGGTAACCGAATACTTCCACCGTCTGGACAAACCGCTGGTTAAGCAGCCGCCGGATTCCTTTCGGCCGCATCGCGATGTCTTCTTCACTGCGCTTTGCCATGACGGATCTTCTCTCCTCTAAAATATCGAACGCGTTCCGGCGGCGCTAGAGCTCCGCCTCCCATAATTCGCAGTACTTCCCGCCCCGGGAGATCAATTCCTCGTGCGTGCCCGACTCAACGACCTCGCCGCCGTCGAACACATACACGCGATCCGCGGTGCGCGCGTTGAGTAAATTATGCGCCACCACCACGCGGGTGCGCCCCGCGTAGCGATCGTCCACCGCCGTCACCACCTGCTGCTCCGACACCGGGTCGAGGGCCGAGGTGGCCTCGTCGAGCAGCAGCATCGGCGCGTTCTTTATCAGCGCCCGCGCCATGCACACGCGCTGCCGTTGACCGCCGGAAAGATTGGTGCCGGCTTCAAGCTGCGTGTCGTAGCCCTCCGGCAACTCATGCGCGAACTCGTCCACTCGCGCCATCCGTGCGGCGTCCTCGACCAATTCGCGCGGCGCGCTGGGTACTGCCCGGCGAATGTTGTCCTCAAGCGTTTCGGAGAACAGGATCGCCCCCTGCGGAACCGTGCCGTAGGCCCGCCGCAAACTGTCCTGCGCAATCTTGCGGATATCGACGCCATCGACGAGAATCTCGCCTTCCTGCGGATCCGCCAGGCGCAGCAACAGACGCAACAGGGTGCTCTTTCCCGCGCCGATGGGGCCGACAATAGCGATCTTTTCGCCGGGCTTCGCCTCAAGCGAGACGTTGCGCAACACCGGCATTTCGTCGTAGGAAAACGTCACATTGCGCACTTCGATATGCCCCTTCGGACTGCTGAGCACAAGCGCATCCGGCGCGTCGACCACGTCCGACTGCACCTCCATGGTGTCCATGAGACGTTCGACGGGAACGAGACGTTGGCGCGTTTCCTGAAACAAGGCGATCGCGTCCTGAATTGGCAAGGCCATCTGCGTCACCACGATGGCGATCGCCGTGTATTCGCCGACGGTGAGGCTGGATCCTCCGCCGGAAATCAGCATGCGGCCAGCGACAAGATTGAGCACGAAAATGAGCGCGGGAAATCCAATGCCCTGCGCCGGATTCCCAACGACCATGTCAATGGCCAACCAAACCAACCGCCGGAAGACCTGCCGCAGATATTCGGAAACCTGTGCCCAGTACCATCGATTGGCCATGGGCTCGAGGTTATACCCCTTGACCAACTTGAACGCCGTAAACAGCTCGCGAGTGAGCGCGTCGACGCGTTGCGCGCCGCGGCGTTCTCGGCGAAGAACGATACGCAGTTGGGACGAAATCAGGTGCTTCACGATGAAGAAGAGCACGAGATACACCGCGCAAACCGGGATCAGCCAGAGCTTGATCGTTGCGAGCACGATCCCGAGCATCAGCACTTTCTGGAAGTTCATGACCGCGCGCGGCAAAGTGTCATTGACGACAAATTGCACGTCGCTGGTGTCGTACACGCTGCGGTACATGTGTTCGCCGACGGGACGCGACTCGTAGAATTTTGGCGGAAGATGCAGAATGTGCTCAATGATGTCCGTGCGCAGTTGAAGTCCGATTCGTCCAATACCGTAGATGGCCATCACATCATTCGTGAAATCGAGCACCTTCGTGACGACAATCGCCGCCGTCACAATAAGGCAGAACTGAATGAACAGCCCCATGTCCTTCTGCACAAAGGCCTCGTCGATAATGCGAATACCCAACACGGCCGGCACCGTGGCGACCGACGCATTCACCTGCGTAATGATGAGACGCAGCAACACCTTGTCCCACACCAACCGTGCGTAGCGCAGCACGCGCAGAATCAGCATGAACTGCTGCCATCCGGTGAAGCGGCTGGCGTCCGGGCGCGCGACGGAGTCTGGGATGACGGGGTTAATCACGGTTAGTTCCCCCTCGCCTTCGCGTCACGCCGGTTCTTCTCAAGTTCGGCAAACCACATTTCGCGGTAAAATCCCTCTTGGGTCAACAGATCCTCGTGCTTGCCGCGTTGGATCGCCACCCCCTTGTCCATGACGATGATCTGGTCGGCGCCGGTGATGAGTTGCAGGCTATGCGCGATGATGATGCTCGTGCGGCCTTCCATGACCACATTCAGATGCCGCGCGATTTCGCGCGTCGTTTCCGGATCGAGCGAGGCCGTCGGCTCATCGAGGTAGAGGAACTCCGGGTCGCGGAGCAACGCCCGGGCGATGCTAATCCGTTGGCGATCGCCCGCGGACAAGTTGCCTGCTTCGGACATGACGGTGTCGAGTCCGTCCGGCAGAGATCGCACGAACTCCTCCATGTCCACCCGGCGCAGCGCCTCCACCACGGCGTCTTCCGACGCATGCGGATTGCCAATCAGGATGTTGTCGCGCAGTGTCGCGGAAAAGAGATAACTTTCCTGCAGCACGAGTCCCACATGATCGCGGTAAGAACGGAGATCGTACGCGCGCAAATCCTCTCCATCGATCCGCACGCTTCCGCCGGTCGGATCGTAGAAGCGCATGAGCAGGTTGAACACCGAGGTCTTGCCCGCGCCCGACAACCCCACAAACGCGGTCATCGTGCCCGGGTCCGCGCGAAATGAAAGGCTTTTCACCACATCAGGAAGTCCGGGGCCGTAGGCAAAAGAGACATTTTCGAACTCGACAAGGCCCTTCGGCGCGGTGAGTTCTTTCGGCTCGGCGGGGTTCTTGATTTCCGGCTCAACCTCGAGCGTCTCGAGCATACGTTCGGCGGGCACGGCCCAGATGCGCATGTTTGCGATGGAGCTGATCATCTCCTCGAACGGCCCCACCAGTGTCAGCAGCACGCCGCCCATGAAAATATAGTCGCCCGTGGTCAAGCTGCCGGACATGACGAGATAACCAAAAATAACGACGCCCGCCACGTGCAAAAACATCATCCGCATGAAACCGGGAGCCCCGTTCAGCACGCCGGTGATGAGATGAGCGAAAATCGAGTTAAAGTTCATGTAGCGGATCGCATAGCGCGTCGCATCGGAAAGAATCGCGTAGTACACGCGGAGGTTACGCCGCTCGGTTCCAAAGATCTTATCGATGGGATACCCGGCCAGATTTTCCTGCAAGGTCGCAAACGATTTCTGAACGCGCCAACGCGACGTGAAGTGCATACCGCGCACGTAGGACGCCGTGATGTGGCTTATCGGCGCGAAGATCAGCATGTACCCCACAACGATCGCGCCGAGCGTGCTGTTTACCGTGAACACCACCCCCAGCGTAAGCAGCACCGTCTGGCAGCGTTCGAGGAACATAATGAGCGCTTCCCCGACGAACATCACGGTCACCATCGTGTCGTCGTTGGTGCGGTACATGTGCTCGCCGACGGGGCGCGAAAGAAAGAAGCGCAGGGAATGCTTTTGCAGATGGCTGAACACCGAAAAGCGGAACCGCGATTCGAGCGCCACGTTGATATAACCGATGATGATGCGGTTGAGCAGCAGAAGCAGCGCGGTGACCACCGAGATCAGGAAACCAAAACCGATCCAGAACAAGAACCGATCCATGTTGAGCGGCGCAAGACCCTCGTCGACGATCTTTCCGCCCACCATGGCGGTGCACACGCCCAGGAGCGTCAGGGAGTTCGAGAAGAGAAATCGGAGAAGGACTTTGTCCCAGAGAGGGATTAGAAAAGGGAAAAAATACGCGACCACGTGGAAGAAAGCATCGAACCCCTTGCGGCGGGGCGGTGCCAGATCGGCGATTTCCGACGTCATGCGTTATCTCGAAAGGTTGCAGTAGCCCACCCAAAGCCAGTGCGCGCCCCCTCTGGCACACCCGGCCAAGGCTGCACTATACACGAAGTCGTCCCGATTTTCGAGCACCGAAAACATCCCCGAATCACGGCGGCGTTGTCGGGGCATACTGCAGGGGCGGTCCGGGGACGTGCCGGGGCCCGCAAATCAGTTGCTCCGCCGCCAGGAACGTTCTACAATATCTCGTCCTGTAGTTTTGGAAGGGTCTATTAACCGGGGTTCCGGAAGGAGAGGTATCACGATGGCTGGGAAGAACGGGAAACAGTGCTTTGGATTGATCGTGGGGAACCGTGGCTTTTTCCCGGACGCGCTGGCGCGTGAGGGGTACGAGTTCATGACGGGCTTGCTCAAGAAGCTCGGGCATAAGGTTGTGGTGCTGGGACCGAAGGAGTCGAAGTTCGGCTCGGTCGAGACGTGGGAAGAAGCGAAGAAGTGCGCGGATCTGTTCAAGAAGAACCGGGACAAGATCGACGGCGTCATCGTGACGTTGCCGAATTTCGGCGATGAGCGCGGCGTGACGGACACGCTGAAGATGGCGGGCCTGAACGTGCCGGTGCTGATTCACGCGTGGGAAGACGATCCCAAGAAAATGACCATCAAGCACCGCCGCGACAGCTTCTGCGGGAAGATGTCGGCGTGCAACAACCTGGTGCAGGCGGGGATCGGTTTCAGCCTCACGTCGCGCCACACGATGGATCCGACGCTGCCGGAGTTCAAGGAAGAGATCGAGTGGTTCGCGGCGGTGTGCCGCGTGGTGAATGGCCTGCGTTCGTGCCGCGTGGGCGCGTTGGGCGCGCGGCCCGCAGCGTTCAACACGGTGCGCTACAGCGAGAAGTTGCTTGAGGACAGCGGCATCAGCGTCGAGACGCTGGACCTGTCGGAAGTGTTTGGGCGCGCGGCGAAGCTGGCCGATAGCAACGCGAAGGTGAAGGAACAGCTTGCGAAGATCAAGGCCTACACGCCGACGGCGGGCGTGCCGAACGACGCGCTGGCGAAGATGGCGAAGCTGGCGATCGTGATCAACGACTGGATGGCGCAGGCCGACCTCGACATCACGGCGGTGCAGTGCTGGACGTCGATGGAAGAGTTCTACGGCGTCGTGCCGTGCACGGTGATGAGCATGCTGAGCGACACGCTGAAGTCGTCGGCGTGCGAGGTGGACGTCTGCGGCGCGGTGGGTATGCATGCGCTGGCGCTGGCGTCGGGCCGCCCGAGCTTCCTGCTCGACTGGAACAACAACTACGGCAGCGATCCGGACAAGTGCGTGTGCTTCCACTGCTCGAACCTGCCCAAGAGCTGCTTCCAGCACATGAAGATGGATTACCAGGAGATCATTGCGGGTTCGGTGGGCAAGCAAAACGCCTTCGGCACCGTGGTCGGACGCATCAAGGCGAATCCGATGACCTACCTGCGCCTGAGCACCTTCGACACGGAAGGCGTGTTGGCGGCGTACATGGGCGAAGGCCAGTTCACAAACGATCCGCTCGAGACGTTCGGCGGTTACGGCGTGGCGGAGATCCCGAATCTGCAGGGCCTGCTCCAGTACATCTGCGAGAACGGCTTCGAACACCATGTGGCGGTCAACCACAGCACGACCGCGCGCGCGGTATACGAAGCGCTGTCGAATTACCTCGGCTGGGACGTCTACTACCACATGGGGTAGTTCGCGCCGCGTAATTACGGGAGTCTCGGGGAAATCCTTTCGAACGGGGGGATTTCCCCGACCCCTTTACAGGGCACGTGAGTCAAAGGAGGCGTATGTTCGGGAATCTTGGAGGCTTGGGCAATCTCGGCGGCCTGATGAAACAGGCGATGGAGATGAAGGGCCGTATCGAAGAGATGAAAGCGAAGCTCGGCGAAGAGGTCGTCGAGGCGAGCGCGGGCGGCGGCATGGTACGCGTGGCGTTGAACGGCAAGTTCGAGGTGTTGTCGGTGAAGATCGACCCCGAGATCGTGAACCGCGAAGACGTTGAAGTGCTCGAGACGCTCGTGCGCGCGGCGGTGAACGAGGCGGTGCAGGAAGTGCAGGATCTCGTGCAGCGTAAGATGACGGAACTCACCGGCGGCCTGCAAATTCCGGGGCTCACCTAGTGAGGGTCGTGTTTTTTGGCACGCCCGAGCTGGCGTGCCCGTCGCTGGAGGCCGCCGCAGCGCGCCACGAGGTCACCGCCGTGGTGTGTCAACCGGACAAGCCGCAAGGCCGCAGCGGCACCCCCACGCCGCCCGCGGTAAAGGTCTGGGCGCAGGCACACGGCATCGAGGTCGTGCAACCGGAACGCCTGAACGACGGCACGTTCGAGGCGTGGCTGCGCGCGCAGCGGCCGGACGTTTGCGCGATCGCGGCGTACGGGCGCTTGCTGAAACAGCCTATTCTCGACGTGCCCGCACACGGGTTCATCAACATGCACCCGAGTCTATTGCCGCGCCATCGCGGGCCGTCGCCGATCACGACGGCATTGCTCGAAGGCGACACGGAGACGGGCGTGTCGATCATGCGGCTCACGCTCGAGGTGGACGCGGGCGACCTGCTGCTGCAGGAGCGCACGCCGATCGCGCCGGAGGAGGACAATATCGCGCTGACCGCACGGCTGTCGGCGCTGGGGGGACGCATGCTGGCGGACGCGCTGGACCTGATCGCCGAGGGCCGCGCGGTGTATACGCCGCAGGACTCGGCAAAGGCCACGTACTCGCACATGTTCCGAAAGGCCGACGGCCAGATTGCATGGAACGCGTCCGCGCGACGGATTCACAACCTCGTGCGTGCCGCCGTGCCCTGGCCCGTCGCGCATTGTCTATACAAAGGGCAGGTGTTCCGCGTGCTCGCCGCGCGCGTGGTGGATGAGCCCGCCGATGCCGCGCCGGGTACGGTCGTGCGTGTCGCGGCGGACGGCCTCTGCGTGGCCACCGGCGAAGGGTTGCTCGCGTTGACGCGCGTGCAAGCCCCTGGCAAGCGCCCAATGGACGTCTCCGACTTTCTACGCGGCCACCGCATCGCCATCGGCGAGCGCTTCGAGGAGTTACCCCCCGCATGAGCGCCGATCCCGTTCGCAACGCCGCCATAGACGTGCTGCTCCGCGTATTCGAACAAGGCGCGTATCTCGACGCCGCGCTGGACCGCACGTTGTCGCGCAAGACCTTTCCGCCGCGTGGCCGGCGTTTCCTGACGCACCTCGTTTACGGCACGGTGCGGCACCGCTTGCTGTGCGACTACGTGCTCGAACAAGTCGTCGAGCAACCGCTCGAAAAACTGCCGCGCCCGATTCATGCCGTGCTGCGCATGGGCGTGTTTCAGGCGCTGTTCTGCGCGCAAGTCCCCACCCCCGCGATGGTGTTCACCTCGGTCGAGCTGGCCAAACGGCGCGGCCATGCGGGCACCGCGCGTCTCGCAAACGCCGTGCTCAAACGCGTCCCCGCGTCCGTCGATCAGGTGCGTCTGCCCGATCCCGCCCGCGAACCCGCGCGATACATCAGTGTGCGACATTCGTTGCCGGAGTGGTTGGCGACGCGATGGCTCGACGAACTCGGTTTCGAGGGCGCGGAGGCGCGTGCGGCGGCAATCAACGTGCCCGCGCCGGTGACGTTGCGTGTCAATACGCTGCGAACCACGCCGGACGCGCTGCGCACGCGGCTGGAGCAGTCGGAATACACTGTGACGAAATCGACGCCGATTCCCGAAGAGTTGACGATCGTTGGCGATGAACCTCCGGCGCGAAGCAAGCGATATTCGGAGGGTGAGTTTTTCATGCAGGACCCCGCGTCGATGTTGCCCGCGCACCTGCTTGCGCCCGAGGCGGGCTGGCGCGTGGTGGACTTGTGCGCCGCGCCCGGCGGAAAGACGACGCATCTTGCGCAGCTTGCCGGGGACGACGCCGACATCGTGGCGATGGACCCGCACCCGCGTAAGTTGATGCGCGTGGCGGAAAACGCGGATCGTCTGGGCATTGGCGGCATTGGACTCGTGTGCGCCGACGGCACGCGGCCGCCGCTGGGCAATGGCATGGCGGACGCGGTGCTGGTCGACGCGCCGTGTTCCGGTCTGGGCACGTTGCGCAAACACCCGGACCTGAAGTGGCGCGTGGACGCGGACACTCCGGCGCGTCTCGCGGAGACGCAATGCGCGTTATTGCGATCCGCGGCGGCACTCTGCAAGAATGGCGGCCTAATCGTGTATTCCGTATGCACGATCACGCGCGAAGAAACAGAGTGGGTGGGGGCGCGAATCCTTGAAGATGGCGGCCTGACGCCCGAAGACGGACCTGCTTGGTTGGAGCCATGGAAAATCGCCCCGGGAACATACCAAACCCGCCTCGACGCCGGCAATATGGACGGGTTCTTCTTGATGCGGTGGCGGAAGTCATCTTGAACGTCATCGTCTTTCTGTTTCGTTTCTTCGGTTGGTCTCTTCGCTGGACCCTCGCCACAATCCTTATGCTCGCGATCATGGGCGCGGCCGGATGGTACGTGTTCAACCGCGCAGTGACCGGCGGCTCCTACGTGACCATGCCGAACGTCGGCGGCTTGCGCGTGGACGAGGCGGTCTACCGGCTCACCGCGGCGGGCCTGGTCGTGGGCGAACAGACCCCGATGAACAGCGAAGACACGCCGCGCGGCCTGGTGATCTCGCAACGCCCCACGCCGGGCCGGGTCGTGCGCGCGGGGCGCAAGGTGTTTATGGTCGTCAGCGGCGGCCCAAGCCAACTCGCCGCGCCGAATCTGGTGAATCAGTCGCTAGACGCAGCCCGGGCAGCCCTCGAACGCGACGGATTGCGCGCAGGCAACATCGCGTACCTGCCCGATGGCGCTTCGGCGGGCATGGTGCTCGCGCAAGACCCCGCCGCCGGACGTCCCCTCGCGCGGGAAGCCGGCGTCAATCTGCTGGTGAGCAGCGGGACCACGTCCGCCCTTGCGGTGATGCCCGATTTGATGGGCAAACCGCTGAACGACGCGCTGCGCATCCTCAGCACGATCGGCGTGACGGCAGTGGCAAACGCGGTCGAGCGCGAGGACGCGCCTATGGACGTCATCCTCGCGCAGCGCCCCGCGCCGGGCACAACGCTCGAGCCAGGCGCGGCGGTGTCGTATGACGTGCGCCCATCAAAGACCGATCAGCTCTCGAATGCGCGACGCAAGATCGAGATCGTCTACGCGGCGGCATCCGGTGACGCGGGGAAACAGATCCGCTTTGAATACGTGGATCGCAACCAAGAGCGGCACGTGCTGTACAGCGGCGTCGTGCAGGCGCCGCCCGAGGAGGCCGGTCCCGATGCGGCTCGGCAGTACCGCATTCCGCTTGCGTTTTTCGATGAACTGACGGTGGAAGTGTTTGTGAACGACGCTTTGGCCCGGCGCTATCATTACGTGGGCAACGCGACGCCGGAGGTGACGGACTACGACCCTTCAGGCGCACCGTTGGCGCCCGCCGCCGCGCCGCAACCGGCGCCCGCTGCGGCCCAACCCGAAACGACGCAGACACCTGCGCCTGCGCCAGAGCCCCCCATGGCCCCAGAACCCGCGCCGCCCGCTGTGACCGCGCCCGTAGCGCAAGAAGGAACTGTGTATGACCTCGATCAAGATATCGCCGTCCATTCTGGCCTCTGATTTCAGCCGCCTCGGCGCGGAGGTCAAAGCGGTCATCGACGCCGGAGCCGATTGGCTTCACATTGACGTCATGGATGGTCATTTCACGCCCAATCTGACGATTGGTCCGCCGGTCGTGGCGTGTTTGCGCGAACATTGCTCCGTGCCGATGGACGTTCACCTGATGATTACGGATCCCGATGCGTACATCGAGGCCTTCGCGGACGCGGGCGCGGACATCATCACGTTTCATGTCGAAGCCGCGCGGCACCCCCACAGAACGTTGTCGAAAATCCGCGATCTCGGGTGTCAGGCGGGGATTGTGCTCAACCCCGGCACGCCGCACGACGACATCGAGTATCTTGTCGATTTCGTCGACCTCGTGCTGCTCATGACGGTGAACCCCGGTTTTGGCGGACAGCAGTTCATCCCGGAGATGCTGCGCAAGATCGAGTTGGTGCGCGGCATGTTGGGCGATCGCGATCTCGAAGTCGACGGCGGCATCGACGATCAGACTGCGGCCGATGTCGTGCGCGCGGGCGCGAACGTGCTCGTCGCGGGCTCGTACATCTTCCGGCAGAAGTCGTACCTCGCCGCGATCGAGTCGCTTCGCGCGGCGGCCGAACAGTAGCGCGTCTGTCGCTTAATCTTGCGGCGTGTTCGGAAACAGACGCCGCGCGTTGCCGTTCATGATCGTCGCGGCGAGCGGTTCGATTTCGCGCTCGGCGATCCATCCATCCGCCACGAGTTCGCTCAGCGCTTGCGCAATGCCCCGCCGCGCAATGCTCGCGTGGCCGCAGACTTTCTCCACCCAGGTGTAGTCGCTGCCGAAGGTGAGCAATTTCGACGCGGGCGCGGCCATGAGGTATTCCTTGAGAAAGCGCACACTGGCCATGGGGTTCACGATCCACGCCCAGCACATGTCCGCGTGCACATTCTCATAGTGCTTCGCGACGGCGATAAGTTCGTCCATGCACGGATACGCGATGTGCATCAGCACGAAACGCGTCTTTCGATGGGCCTGGAAAATGGGGCACAGATCCGAGATGTTACGGCGCACGCGGTCCATCGGCATGCCGCCGTCGCCCGCGTAATAGCCCGTGTGCAGTTTGACCGGAAGACCGCGCTCGGTGGCTTGATCGACGCAGTAATGGAACAGGTGATCCTGCAACGCCTTGACTTCAGCGGCGCTCAGCGACGCGGGATCCACGGCAAAGCGCGCGAACAACGGCGCGGCGTCCTCGCGCGACACAAAGGCGTAGTCGAGACGCCGCTCGTACGCGCTCTGGTTCTTCGTGGCGACTGCGCTGGGGCCATAGGTGTCGAAAATCCATGTGATGATCTCGTACCAGTCGTCGAGCGTGTTTGCTTCGCGGCCCACTTGTTCGCACACGGCCTTAACGTTCAACGCCGTGGACAGCGCACGGGTGTTGATGTCGACGCCGTAAAGATCGGGCATTTCGGTCTTGCGGAAAAAAGGCGTCTCGATCGGGTCGACCATCGCATAGCGAATATTCGAGACGTCTCGCAGCACTTTTTGGGTAAAACCCGGCTGAATGAAGTCTCTGAGCTTGGCCGACACCGCCTCGACGTTGTCCTCGCGCAGATCGTTTTCTCCATAGAGCAGGCGCAGAGTCTCGCGCACGTTCATCATGTACCCGGTGTGACGGGCGCGCTCGTAGTACGGTGCGACAATCCGCCATTTTTCGCGCGGCGAGAGGTCGCGGCGCAATAGCTCTTCGATACCCTTGTGCGTGAAACCGGACACCAGGAGATCGGAATCTGAGTAATGGAGAAGAAGCATCGCGAAATCCCACGGAAACGGGTCGTTGGGATTCGCTACGGCACGCAAGCGATCGGATTCCTCGACGAGGTGCGTGTGTGTGTCGATGAAAGGGGTTCGCTCAACAAGGTGAAGGATATCTTGACGTATCGGCATGGCCCGGCTCCTTTTTCATTGGGCGATCAGCATAGAGGCGCCACCTCAAGGGGTCAAATGTCAACACTCCGGCGAAAATAGGCGAGAAATTCGCGGTTCCCGGCGGGTCCCAACAACGGCGACGGACACACGCCCAGGGAAATGAGTCCCAGCGCCGTCGCTTCATCGAGCACCGCCTGAATGACCTCCTCATGCACTTCCGGATCGCGCACCACGCCGTCTTTGTCGACCCGGCCACGGCCCGCCTCGAACTGCGGTTTGATAAGCGCAACGCCTTCGGCGTCCGGGGTCAGCAGCGGGACCACCGCCGAGAGAATCAGGCGTAGTGAGATAAACGAACAGTCGACCACAAAGAATTCCGGCGGCTCGGGAAACGCTTCGGCGGTCAAATGACGCGCGTTGCAGCGTTCCATCACCACAACGCGCGGGTCTTGGCGCAAACTCCACGCGAGTTGACCGTACCCGACATCCACCGCGTAGACCTTGGACGCGCCGCGTTGCAGCAGACAGTCAGTGAAGCCGCCCGTGGACGCGCCAACATCGATCGCGATGCGACCGGTAACGTCGATCTGAAAATGGTCGAGTGCGGCCTCGAGCTTTTCGCCGCCGCGGCTGACAAACCGCGGGCCCTGGCGCACTTCTATCGGGGTGTCGGGCGCGAGGCGAAGCCCCGGCTTGTCGAGGCGCTCGCCGTTCGGCCCATAGACGCGCCCCATCTGAATCAGTCCCTGCGCCTGCGAACGCGTCACGCCTGCGACGCGTTGCACAAGCACATCGAGCCGCTCTTTATCCATTGCCGTTGTGCTCGCGTGAGGCGCGCAACGCCTGCAGATAGGCGGCGGCGTGTTGTGCGGACTGTTCAAGCGGCGCGGCGCCGTCGAGCACAAGCGTGGCGTAGCGGCGCGAGGGAATCACGTACTGCCGCGCCATCGGCTGAACCGTGGCCTCGATTTGCGCGACGGTCGCTTCGTGTGTGCGCCCGCGCTCCGCGATATCGCGCGTGATGCGGCGCTCGAGACAAAGCGACTCGCTGGCGTCGACGTAAATCGTCGCGGCGCAGAGTCCACGTAACACGGGATCGTGCAGCGCGAAAAGCCCTTCGAGCAGCACGTAGTCGCGTGGGATGACAAGCTGGGTCTCAGGACAGCGCGCGTGATCCGCGAACGAGTAGACGGGGGCGTGTATCGTCTCGCCGCGCGCCAACCGCTGTACGTCTTCGCGCATCAGCGGCCATTCCAACGCATCCGGTTCGTCGAAATTGTGTGCCTCGATATCGCGAGGATCCCACCCGCTGAGATCGAGGTAATACGAGTCGAGCGAGAATCGCGTGACGCATTGCGCCCCCAACAATTCAGCGAGCCGCGCAGCAATGGTTGTCTTGCCGGAACAGGACGGGCCCGCGATCGCGGCCAACAACGGCGCGGTCACGGCCGGGCCTCGCGGACCGCGCGGCGCAACGCCTCGATCGTGAGGTCGGCGGTCTTGCGCCAACTGAATTCCTTGCTGCGCGCATACCCGCGTCGTCCGAGTTCCTCGCGCGCGGCAGGATCGCTCATGAGCACGCGCAGCGCATCGGCGATGGCGGTTTCGTCCGTGGGGTCGAAGAGCAGGCCGGTGTCGCCGGTGACTTCCGGCAGCGACGAGACGTTGGAACAGGCCACCGGCGTGCCGCAGGCCATCGCCTCGAGCACAGGCATGCCGAACCCCTCGTAGAGCGACGGATACACGAACGCGTCCGCGCCTGCATACAGGTCGGGCAAGTCCTGCGTCGGCGCGAAGCCCGTGAAGACGATGTCCGCGTGGCAACGGCAGGCCTCGGCGGCGTGATGGACGTCCTCGGCGCGACTCCAGTCGCTTCCGGCCAGCACAAGGCGGTGCGGATATGCGCCTTCGCTCTTCACGCGATCGAATGCGCGAATCAGCGGGACGTGATTCTTGCCCGGATGCTCGATGCGCGCAAGGTAGAGAAAATAGGGGGCGTTGATGTTGTAGCGTTGCGCCACACGCCGCTGAGCCTCGGCCTTGTCGCGCGGGTGATAACGCGAAACGTCCGCCCCGAGCGGCGTCAACACGATGCGCTCTTCGGGCACGCCGATGAGTTCAACGAGATCGCGTTTGCTGCTCTCGCTAATGGTGAGCACCAGCGACAGATGCCGCACCAGCATCGGAAGCACGCGGAAGTTGTAGACGCTGTGGACGAAATCGTACTTGCCCGGAATGTGGGCCGCGCAAAAATCGAGAAAGTTGCCCACGCGTGGGCACGGCGTCCAAAAAGGCATGCGGCGGTTTCCCGCCGGCACAAACAACACGTCCCAGCCGCGCTTTCGACATAGGCCCGGTAGAACCGCCTGCTGCCACGCGAGGTTCACGAACGGATTGCGCAACTTCGACGACACGCGCACGGCGCGCATGCGCGGCTGCTCCTGAAAATAGATGCCGTCTTCGTTGTCGAGGATCAGAACTTCGAATTCGTCTTCCGGCGCGGCGGCGGGGAGTTCGCGCAACAGCTCGATGATGTATTGGCTCACCCCCGAGCGACCGCCGTCGCCTCCAAACGTCGAGATGCCAATTCTCATCCCAGATGCTCCGCGCCGATCACGCGGCCGCCGGAGAGCGCGTCCTCAAGTTCATCGAGGTACTTCTCAAACGAGAACCGCTCACGCACGCGAGTGCGAGCGGCATCGCCGAGGCGCGTGGCGAGATCGGTATCGCTCAACACCCGATCGAGCGCCGTGGCGTACGCGTCGATGTCCTGCTCTGGCACCAGAAGCCCTGTGCGATCGTGCTCGAGCCAGTCCGCGTTGCCGCCGACGTGAAACGCGACAACGGCGCGCCCGTGCCGCATCGCCTCTTGGCCCACCAAGGTAAACGGCTCCGGCCAACGCGACGGCGCTGCAACGACCTTCGCGCGCGCGTAGTAACCGCCGATGTCGTCGTGACTCACCCACGGCACAAACTGCACCTTGCTCGACAACCCCAGCTCCGCGCACAGCGCCTTCGATTTCTCCTCGCCGTTGCCTGTGCCAACGACCGTCGCCGTGAAGGGCGTGGTCAATTTGGTCATCGCGCGGAAGAGCAGATCGAGGCCCTTGCCGCGAATGAGTTGGCCCACAAACAGAATGTGCGGCTCGCTGGGCACCGGCGTCGGGTGCGGTTCCTCGACGGGAAGGATGGGATGCAGCACACGCACGCGATCTTCGGGGTACCCGTTCATCACGAGCTGATCGCGAATGTAGCTGCTGACCGGCAAAATGAGATCGAGTTCGCGGTTACGGCGCATCTCGGCGATTTTCGCGCTGATCGGAGCATAGCCGATGCCGAGCCGCGACCCGCGATCGCGTTTGAGAAACGCAAGGTCCGCCCAGCAGCGCCAGCCCGCGCGGTGATGACACACGCGACCGTTGTGGACGAAGTATTTGTAGCCGCGCGGACAATACATGTCGTGGTCGTGCACCATGCGCACGGCGCGAACCATCGGAAACGGTTTCCAGCCGCCGGGCAGTTTGGTGACCTTGTGATAGTAGACAACGTCGGGCCGCAAGCGCCCCGCGATCTCGACAAACGTCTTCGAACCGTTGAGCGGGGCCCCCGCGCCGAACTCGCTGCACGCCGCACAACCGGCAAAGGGTTCCGAAAACGCCGCGACGTCGCGCCCTTCAACCGCATAGGCCAGGAAACACTCGTGACCGCGCCGCCCCAGGCCACGCGCGGTATCGACGATCACCTGCTCGACGCCGCCAAAGTACCCACGGATATTGTTTGCAAACAGGATCTTCACAGCCGCTTCCCATCCGGCGAACCCCATGCCGCCGTATCCGCGAGAGTATAACAAAAGCGTTCGCACACGGCCATGAAGCCTTGCCATCAATGAGCCACGCCTCATGAAGCCTCCTTTTCAGCAGGACATATCCAGATTGACCTGTGGCGCGCCAACGTGTTTTTATGAAGTGAACGCACGAGAAAGGAATTCACAATGTTGGAGCGCGCGAAGACGGCGTTGGTGGTGATCGATTTTCAAGAAAAGCTGCTGCCCACAATTCACCAGGGCGAGGCAGCGTTGGAGAAGGCGCTGCGTCTGATCCGTTTCGCGCGGGAACTTGGACTTCCCGTCTTGTGGACGGAGCAATATCCGAAGGGCCTCGGCCCCACAGTCGCCGCGGCGGCGGATGCGTTGGCCGGGCTCACGCCGCAGGCCAAGACCTCGTTCGGCTGTGTCGGCGACGCCGGATTTCGCGACGCCTTGGCGGCAACAGGCGCAACGCAGGTCCTCATCACTGGGATCGAAGCGCATGTGTGCGTATTGCAGACCGCGCTCGGACTCCGCGAGTTGGGACTGGAAGTGTTTGTCGCGCGGGACGCCGTGAGCAGCAGCGCGCCGGAAGAATGCGCTGCGGGCCTCGAGCGCATGGCCTCGAACGGCGTGCAGTTGGTGACGGTCCAGATGGCCATGTTCGAATTGTTGCGCGAGGCGGGCACGCCGGAATTCAAGCGGGTATTGCCGCTGCTGAAGTGAGGGACGTATGGCTAAAGGAAAAGAGCCTTCCCGCGTGAACACCGGTCCCGAGCGAAACGCCCTGACCAATAATCCCTTTGCGGCCTTGGCGGGAGGCGCGCCCACGCCGCCGGCGCCGGCCGATTCCCCGCCATCCCCAGCGCCTGTGCGTGTACCCTATGCCGTGGGCCGCACAAAGAAAGGCGGCTTGCCTATCCGCGTGGAACGGCGTCCGGGTGGAAAGGTGGTCACCGTTCTTTCGAACGTCACGGGCGACGCCGACGCCCTTCTGCGCGCGCTGAAATCGCGTTGCGGGGCGGGCGGCGCGTGCGAAGGCGGGTCCATCGAACTCCAAGGGGATCATACCGCGCGCCTGCCCGAAGTGCTCCGGCAGTTGTTGGGGTAAGCATTGTCGGATGACTCCCGCGTGTCGCGCATTGAGGACTACTCAGCGAAAATGCTCGCGCCGTATGGCTGAGCATCCTTAACCTCAATCGCAACTCCAAACCTCACCTTCCTCGTCCGTTTTGGTCGTGCTTCAAGTGTATATTGTTGCAGGTTTATACCTAATCAGCTTTTTCGCGATTTGTATTAGCAAATAACTGAATTTGGCTTGAAATTCCCGCTTGATTAATGGGTTTTTACGTGGTATTATCATCTTTGTGAACCGGCGACCTCGGCGTATGTCAGGGTATGTTTCTCCTTGCACGCCGAGAGCACGCATACGCGCGAGGGATATTCGCATGCAGCCTTCCACCAACGAGCAGGCCATCATTCTGGCGGTCGACGACCAACCCGACAACATCCATCTTTTCCGGATGATGCTGGAGCCGCAGGGATATGAAATCTGGGAGGCCCTCTCGGGAGAAGATGCGCTGGCCGTACTTCAAAAGGGGCTTCCAGACATAGTGCTGCTCGACTTGGCCCTTCCGGGCATGAGCGGACTTGAGGTGGTGGAACGGCTCAAGCAAGATGGTCGGGCGCGGCATGTTCCCGTGATCATGGTGACGGGCACCGGCGATCACGACGCCAATGTGCGCGCAATCGAGATGGGCGCCGATGACTTCCTTTCCAAACCCATCGACCGCGTGCTTCTCGAGGCGCGCATCCGCAATTCGTTACGGACCAAGCGGCTTCGAGACCAATTATTGCAGCATCGTCAGCAGTTGGAGACGAAGATTCGCGAGCGGACGTTGCAGCTTGAGCGGACGCAGCACGTGACGGTGTATTCGCTGGCGAAGCTGGCGGAATCGCGCGATAACGAAACGGGCGAGCACCTGAACCGGATGCGGTGCTATGCGCGGGAAGTGGCGCTGGAATTGGGCGTGCGCCCGGAGTACAGCGACGAGATCGATCCGGGGTTTGTGGACGAGCTGTTTCATTCGAGCCCGCTGCACGACATTGGCAAGGTGGGCATTCCCGACATGATCCTGCTCAAGCCGGGACGATTGACGCCGGAAGAATTCGAGATCATGAAGGCGCACTCCACGATCGGCGGCGATACGCTGCGGGCGGCGGATTTGGAGGCGGGCGAAGGGTCGTTCTTGGCGATGGGACGCGATATCGCCTACTACCACCACGAACGTTGGGACGGCAGCGGGTATCCGATGGGACTGCGCGGACGCGAAATCCCGCTGGCCGCGCGAATTGTCGCGGTGGCCGACGTTTACGATGCGTTGACCTCGAAGCGTCCCTACAAGGAAGCGTTCCCTCATGAAAAGGCGATGGGAATCATGAAAGAGGCGCGCGGAACGCATTTCGACCCCGTCGTGTTCGACGCCTTTCTCGAGCGCGAGAATGAATGCGTGGCGATTTGCGAGACGCTGCAAGACAACGGCGTCCCCTCCCATATCCATCGGCTCGTTCTCGAGATGGAACGGCGTGCTGCGGAAAAAAATCCGGACAGCTCCTGCTCGGTCTAGCCCGGCGCGGTCTGTTGCGCCCTTCGGCGAATCCTGCTATCGTGGCCCCCGTATGAGTTGTCTTTGGACGGCAACGGGGCAAGGGTATTCATGAGCGAGCAAGAACCGCAAGCAACAAAACGGGAAACACATTCGTCTCGCGCCGGAAAGCGCCGCGCCATCGTGTTTGCGGTCGTGTTTCTTACCTGCACCCTGCTCTCGCTGGTCGGCTACCACTATGCCGCCGACTCCTCGGCGATGCAGTGGTATCTCTTCCACGTCGCGAAGCACACGACGTACCTGCTTAAGCTGGGCGCCGCCGAGTGCCAACTGGAAACCCCCGAGCAGTTTACCGGCCGCGAGGCAACGATTCGGGCGGCGATCAAGGCATGGTCGAGCGGAACGCAACCAGACACGTCCGTTTCCACCCAAGCCATTCCCGGACCGCCGCTCACTGCCTGGGAAGCGTTCCGCTACCGCACCCTGCTGCGCAAAGAGATGGTCGCCGAGTATGAACGCCGTTTTCGCGCGCTAGACGAGGCGCCCAGCGTCGTGTTTAAGAGTGAAGAAGAAGCGAATGCCTACACGGCCCAGCGCATCGAACACCTGGAGCTTAGTGTGGGAAAGAATGGTCAGGTCGTGCCGGTCAGGCCCGATCTTAGCGCCGCCATTCTCGAGATTAAGCAACAGTATAATGCGCTTCAGACACCAGACGGAATCGCCGGGAAAAACAAGACCCTGGAACTTCAGGCCATCCTCAAGAATCTTGATGAGTTACGCATCGACCAAGTGCGCGTTGTTCAAGACAGCTTACGCCGTCTACAGTCCAGTCCCGAAGGCGACGGCCCCCTTGTGCTGCTCACGTTATCGATTTCGCCCGATACCGAAATCGAGCGCTCCAACCGTCAATTGCAGATGCTTGCGAGTGAGCCCGGCTTGACGGAGGAAGGGCGCCAGGCGCGCCGTGACGCAATCACGCAGCGGCTGATGAAGGCGCAGGCCGCGAAGGCCGCGCTCGGCGACAAGCCGGCGGAAAAGAACCGCATGTTCCATTTCCGCGTGGTGCCGGATTGCGGCGCGCTGCCGTCCATGACGATTTTTGTGGCGTCGGTGCTGGCGTTTCCGGCCTCCTGGCGCAAGCGCCTGATCGGCGTGGCGGCGGGGCTTCCCTTGCTGTACATCATCAATCTCATTCGCCTGGCGGCACTGGCCGTTCTTGGCGCGGTCGATACCTCCGGCCGCTGGTTCAATTTCGCCCATCACTACGTGTGGCAAGGCATTTACCTGGTATTTGTCGTGGCGGTATGGTTGGCTTGGGTTGAGTTCATCGTGTATCGGAGGCCAACGTGCAAGAACCCAGCCGAGTAAGAACCTTGCTGTTTTTTTGCATCCGCTTCATTGTGTTGGCTCCGCTGGTATTGGCCGCATGGTGGAGCGTCATGCCCTACTACGTCTCCGCTCTGGGCCACACCTGCGCCTGGTTTATGCGCGTCGCGCTGCATCAGCCGATCGAGGGGATTCAGGTTTCTTCAGAAGGCGTACTGAACACGGCGATGACACTGGGCTTTATCTCTGCGGACAACGAGCTGACTATTGAAGTCTCGCTCATCGTAACCAACATCGCGCCTTTTGTCGCGTTGCTGCTCGCCACGCCCGGCCTCGCCTTTCGCCGTCGGATGACGGTTCTCGCAATAGGCTCCGCGATCCTTATCCTCGGGCATGCTCTTTACCTCGTTCTCGGGTATGTCTGTGCTCCGACCATCGCGCAGCGGCCGGAGGTGCCCATGGCCGCTGCCGAACTCTCCGTGATGCTGCCATTCCTGCTGTGGATAGTCATGGCCTACTGGGACCGTATCGCCCAGCGCATGTTTAGCGCGCAGGCGGACGACCAGGAATAGCCAGAGACCTCTATCCGTCAAGGCGAAACATGAGCAACAATTCTTTAGGCGGAATGAACATCCTGGTGCGGGTGATCCACACCTTCTACGACTTGGGAGAGGTGGGCATGCCCGAGGCGATGCCCCTCGCCCATCAGCGCCGCCACCGCAAGATCATCGTGCCTACGGAGCGCGGCCGCTTCCTCGCCAAAACCTACCGCCGCGATCCCTATGTCCTCGACGCCCTGCGGTTCCAACACCGCTTGTCCGACCATCTCGCGGCGAACGACCTGCCCGTGGCGCGAATTCAGCCTTCGAAAACCGGCCACCGGATCGTCGAAGTCGATGACTGGGCGCTCGAACTCCAGGAATTCGTCGAGGGCGAGCCCATGGAGATTTCCGGCGGCGCGTTGGCGATCAGCGCGCAGGCGCTGGGCCGATTCCACGAAGTCTGCCGCGATTTTCCTCGTCCCGAACGCGACGCCCGGCTGTGGCGGTTCGGCGAAGTCTCGCGTACCCACCTTGGTCGGCTGTACCGCCGCGCCCGGGAAGAGGGCGAGGCCGCTGAGGCCGACGCCCTGTGCGACCGGATCGCGGTGTTTCTGCACGACGCCGGGCAGGCGCTAAGTTTCGAGGTTCGGGACACCTTCGAGACCGGACTGATCCACGGCGATTGGCATAGCGGCAATTTGATCTTTCACGACGGCAAGCTGTGCGCCATTGTCGATCTCGAGTTCGCGGGCGACGGCTGTTACCTCGAAGACCTCAGCTACGCCCTCTCGAACCTGTGTATCCGCACGAGCACCCAAAGCGACCGGCTCGCCCGCCGCACGGACATCATGCTGAACGAGTACCAACGCTATCGGGCCCTGTCGTTTGCCGAGGAAACCGCCCTGTACTACGCGGTCGGCATCAAACAGGTGGCCACGGTCACTTATCAGACCGCCCATATGGAGGGGCTCCTGGCGGGACTGACCTCGTTTCAGTGGCTCAAACACCTGGCGCTCCAGTGCGACTGGCTCGAAAGCCGGGCCAGACGCTCACGCTGGGGGTAGGCGGCATATATTCCCGAGTTGCCCCATCTGCTATCCCAGGAATTCAGGCGGCAAGTCGGTGGTTCTCTCTCGTACATCGTCCCCACGGCCGCGCGAGGAGTGCGTCCTGGGAGAACACGGGTTCCAAGGCGGGTTGCACCGCAACGGAGGCGCACGGCATGGGAAAAGTAGCGATTGGCGTCAACATGGAGTTTGTCCGTCACGACGACAAGTCCTTCGAGTGGGGCGTCAAGAAGGCCGCCGAGTTGGGCTACGAATACGTCGAGCCGATGGTCCACTGGGGCCGGGAACTTCTGAGCGAGGCAGGGTATTTTCACAGCGTCTCTATGCTCGACGACCCGCTGCGCATCAAGCGCGCCTGCGAAGAGGCCGGGATCAAGGTATCCGGACTCTCGACGCACACCCCGCTGTGCAAACCCGAGATTAGTACGGAATATCTGAAACAGGCGATCCGGTTCGCGGCCGAATGCGGCGCGCCGGTGGTGAACACCGACGAAGGCCCCAAGCCGAAATGGACGACGGCCGAGGAAGACCACGTGCTGATGCGCTATGTGTTGCAGGAGGCCGCGCTCGTGGCGGAACCGCGCGGCGTGTTCATCGGCATCGAGCCGCACCAGCAGTACAGCAAGCATCCGGACGGGTTGGATCGTATCGCGGGGTTGGTGCAGAGCAAGGCGATCGGCATCAACTTCGACACCGGCAACAGTTACCTGTGCGGGCACGACCCGTATGAATGGCTCGAACGCGTGAAGAGCCGCCTCGTCCATTTGCATGCTAAGGACATTTCGGTCACGCAGTCCGACGCCGAGCGCGGCAAGGTCACCGGCACGCCGGTGGGCTGCGCGTGCGGCGAAGGCGTGATCGACTGGAAACGCGTGATCGGCATCTTGAAGACCGCTCCGCGCGATATCGTGATTTCAGTGGAATGCGGCACGGTGGATCAGGCCGAACGCAGCATCAAGCATCTCAAGGCGTTGTTGTAGTCATTTACGAAGGAGTTTGGCCAGATGGCAAAGCCGGTGAAGATTGGGTTGATTGGCGCGGGCGGTATTTCGGGGCAGCACATGCGCGGGCTCGCGAAGTACCCGGAGCAAGTGCAGTTGACGGCGGTGTGCGATATTCATGAGCCCTCGGCGCAGACCAGGGCCACGGAGGCGGGCGGCGCAGCGGTCTACACGGACGTCGAGAAGATGTTGCGTGAGGCGGACATTGAGGCCGTCGACATCTGCACCACCCACCAGCAGCACTATGCCAACGCGATGGCGGCGTTTGCCGCGGGAAAACACGTGTTGCTCGAGAAACCCATGGGCTGCTCGATGCAGGAATGCCGCGATATGGTTGCCGCGGCGGAGAAAGCGGGCGTCACGTTCATGGTCGCGCAATGCCAGCGCTACATGCCCACGTACCGGCGCGTGCGCCAACTCATCCAGCGCGGCGAACTGGGCACGATCCGCGCGGTCCGCTTCGATTCGATGCAGGACTTGCCGTCGTTCGCGCCAAACGGACACTGGCTGTGCGATGGCGAAAAGGCCGGCGGCGGTATCGTCATTTCGGTCAGCGTGCATCGCATCGATCTGATGCGCTATCTCGTGGGCGATATCCGCCGCGTCACCGGCGTCTCGCGGATCACCACGCCGCTCTTTACCAACGGCGCGGAGAACTTCGCCGCGGGCCTGCTCGAGTTCGACAACGGCGCGATCGGCGAAATGTTCGCGACGTACACCGGCTTCCGCATGCCGTGGGGCGAAATGTTCATGATCTTCGGCGACGAGGGCACCATCCACGCGGTCCCGCCGCAAGGCCACTATGAAGGCGATGCGGTGATCGTCCTGCGCAAGAACGGCGCGCCGATTACCGCCTGGGAAGACCAGTACCGGGGTTTCACACCGCTCGAAGGCGGCGAGTCGGAGTTCCCCACCGACGACGGTTT
Source organism: Candidatus Hydrogenedentales bacterium (assembly GCA_041859045.1). Classification (GTDB taxonomy): domain Bacteria; phylum Hydrogenedentota; class Hydrogenedentia; order Hydrogenedentales; family SLHB01; genus JBHELB01. Next base: position 36,186 of record JBHELB010000028.1, read on the forward strand.
CGCCAACGAGGTGTTGCACTTCGCGGACTGCGTCCGCACGGGCCGCGAGCCCGACAGCAGTGGCCGCGACAACCTCGGCACGATGGCGACGATTTTTGGATTCTATGAGTCTGTACGTACCGGACAAAGCGTCGACGTCGAAAAGTAACGTCCGCAACGTCGTTGCGTTCACGCATCACAAAAGGAGTTTCGCCCAATGGCTTCCTGCAAGGCCCATCGCACCATCTACCGTCCCGGCGAGGAGCTTTCCTCGATCGCCGGTCACGTCACGCTCTGGCGCTACCATTTCGCGACGGACCGCGCCAAGCCGTTCATCCACCCCCTGACCACGCCCGGCGGCATCGAACTGACGTGCTTCGAGCCGTGGGACCACCAGTGGCATCGCGGGCTGTGGTTCTCCTGGCAGTACATCAACGACGTGAACTACTGGGAAGAGCGCCGCGGCGTGCCGAAGGGCGTGGGCGAGGGACAGACGCGTTTTATTGGTCCCGAGGAAGTGTCGCTGACGCCCGAGGCCGCGACGGTGCGCTCGCGCTATGAGTACATCGATCCGAACGGCGTGACGGTGATGGAAGACGCGCGGGAACTGCATTTCGCCACGCCGCGCGAAGATCGTTTTCACATCGACTGGACCCTCACATTCACGGCGCGCGAAGACGTGGTCATTCGCCGTACGCCGGAAGACTGGGGCGGCTACAGCGGGATCAGTCTGCGCACCGCGCGGACGATGGGCCGATTCGAATTGCTCAACAGCGAGGGGCAAGTCGGCGAAGACACGCAACACCAACCCGCGCGCTGGGTGGATATCGTAGGCGCAGCCGACGGCGGCTGGGACCGGCAGGGCGGCGCGGCCTTTTTCGAGCATCCCTCGAACCTGCGCGCGCCGAGCAGTTGGAAAACCTTTGGCATCGACGGCTTCGGCTACATCAACCCGTCGCCCGTGATGAAGGACCCCATCTCCCTGCGCCAGGGCGCGACGCTCACGCTGCGTTACCGCGTGCTGGTACACGACGGCGTCGTATCGCCGGGCGAACTCGACGAAGAGTACGCACGGTTCGCGGGCGCGGGAATGTTTGCTGCTGCCGGTAAGGGCTGAGCGGAAAAAAGAATGGCGGAGAGAGCGGGATTCGAACCCGCGGTACCCCGTTAGGGGTACACACGCTTTCCAAGCGTGCGCCTTCAACCACTCGGCCATCTCTCCGCGAGGACCCCGATTCTAGGTTTCGGCGTCGGGGAAGTCAAGGGCTGGACAGGGCAATCGCACTAAAATTCGCCTTCTCATTTCTCAGAGCGCCGCCCCGGCGCGGCCCGTAGCGCCCGGCCTCCGTGTCGGGCGTCTGTGTTATTTGTGAATGCGGGAGGGGTAATGTGACACAACACTGCCCGCCTTTCACGAAGATGCCAGTGGCAGCGGGCGTTCTTCGAGTCCCGTAGGGACGATTGATTGTAGCCCAGCACTTCAGTGCTGGGATCTTGGCCTCCCCTAAACGAAGTCCCGTAGGGACGGTTGAAGGTTCTCGCCAAACGCGTCAACCGTGCCTACGGCACTTTCTTCTTTTTTTCCCGTCGAAAACCCAGCGATGAATCGCTGGGCTACAGTCAATCGCCCCTCCGGGGCGAAAGGCGAAAACGCCCGGCACGGAGGCCGGGCGCTAAGGGCCACGTGCTCAGGTAGATGGGGGGGGGCAGGTCTTAGTGCGATTGCCCTGAAGGGCTGGATTCATCCCTTGATTTACGGGGCCGGCACGCCTCTGGGCCGCCCCCGCAGTATCCCCGGCAACACCGCCGCGTTCGGCGCTTGCATTCGGGGCCGGATATTTGCTACCATCCGTTTTCGCTTTGACAGGTGAAATGGAATTTTTACGGAGTCGGAACGCATGGCTAACATTAAGTCGTCCATCAAGAGCATCGAGACCAGCGAGCGCAATCGCCAGCGGAACATCGCGGTGAAGTCGCGGATGAAGACGTTCGTCAAGAACGCCATGACCGCGATCGAGGCGAAAAACGCCGAAGAGGTCAAGGCCGCGTTGCCTGTGGCGTTGGCCGAGATCGACCGGGCCGCGTCGAAGGGGGTTATCCACCCGAACAGCGCCGCGCGCAAGAAGTCGACTCTCCAGCGTCTGGCCGGCGCCAGCCAGCGCTAGTTTTCTCGCAAAACGATACGCGCCGTAGCCCGTTCACAGAGCGGGCTCGGCGCGTTTTTGTGTTTGCTTCTCTTGCGCCGCGCGGCTACCGGCGAAGGGCTTTGATGAGCTCGAGCAGCCGTCCTTCCGTGTCGGCGTAGCGAACAACCCCCTCCTTGTCCAACAGCAGGGCCTGCGGTACTCGTTTAATGCCGTACGCGTTGAAGGTCTTGAACGGCGCGCCATCGAGTCCCACCAAGAAATCAATCTGCTGCTCTTTGATAAACGTCTCGACCGTTCGCGCATCCGTTCCCGCGTCATGCACGGTGACAAAGCGAACATCGTCGTCGCCGCGCAAGGCATCGAACAGCGCGCGCAGCTCGTTGAACCGGTCCCGGCCTTCATCCTTTCGCACGGCGAACTCGCCCCAGAACCAAAGCACGACAACCTTTCCCTTGAGCGCGGCCAGGGTCTGCGGTGCGCCGTTGTACCACTTCGCGCACTCCAGTTCCGGCGCGGGCTTGTTGAGCAGTATGGAGAAATCGCTCGCCGTTTTCGCGGGGTCGTCCGCGCGCGTGTTCGGTTCAAACGGCTCCAGCGCGACGTCCAGCGTGGGCGGAAGAGCACGCAGGTCGAGTTCCAGGTCTTTTCGCCAGAACCGGCGGGCGTCTTCCGCGCGCACGCGGACGTTGCCCTCTTTGGGGGCGCGATCGAGCTGCAACGAGAAGTTTCCTTCCGTCCCCGTCAGCGCATAGAGCACAGGGCCCGCGCCCGTGACCGTCAACACAACGCCGGGCTGGGGTTCGCCACTGGGCGCATGCACCACGCCCTTCAGTGCGGGCAACGGGAGTACGCGCAGCACCCCCACGTCGATCTGGGTTTTTGTGCCAGGATCGACGCTCATGTCCAGCGGCGTTTCGGACTGGAACCCGTCCGGCGGAAGGAGATGTAGCCGCCCTTTGCAGAGCGGCGCGCGCAGTTGGAAGGCTCCGTCGTTTGCGGACAGGGTGCTGGCGGCCACGGCGCTGTCCGCAATGAACTGCACTTCAACTCCGCCCAGCGGTTTTCCCTGCATCAACACCCGGCCTTGCAGATCGAGCGGCGCGCGCAAGGTTAAGTCGGCCACCGCCTGTTCCGCCGTTGCGTCGATCTCCAACGACTGGGGCGCGGAAAGGGCGTGTTTTGGATGCGTCGCGGCGATGTGATACGAGCCCAGTGGCACGCGGCAGACATAGTACCCCTCGGCGTCGGTCTCAGCCTCGGCGACCTCGAGAACCCCGCTGCCGGTCACGGAGAACACCGCCACACGTGCCCCAGCGGCAGGCTCCCCCCGCGGATCGAGCACGCGTCCGCGCACGGGCGTGCCCGGCGGCATCTGCAGCGACTGCCGTGGGCCGTCGACGTTGAGGTAGGGGATATAAGCCTCCGCGTGATTGCGATCGCTCAAGGTGATGCGGAAGTAGCTGTCCGCCGGCAACCACGGCAGCGTCATGACCCCATCGGCATCGCTGCGCACGCTGGGAAAGCCCTCCGGAACCAAGCGGCTTATGGGTACGCTGAATTCCGCCCCGCCGGAAAGGTCGCCAATCCGCAGCAGTTTCACGCGCGCGCCTTCAATCGGGTTGAAGCCTGCGTCGATCACGCGAAGTTGCCGGGACAACGCGGGACGTAAGGTGATTGAAACCGGGGCATCTCCAACGACCCGCGCCGTTGTACCGCCGATCGCGTACCCGTCTTTGAGCGCAAGCACGCTGACCGTTCCCAGCGCGACCTGCCCAAAGGCGACACGGCCTGCGTCGTCGGTCTTGCCTGCGCGCACGCGATCACCGCCGCCTTCGACAAGCCATACCGCCGCCTGCGGCGTGGGTTTGCCGTGAATGTCTTGAACGGTTCCTGTCAACGTAAGCGCACAGGCCGTCTCTACGGAGAACGTCAGCAGCAGTGCAACAAAGACGCCCAAAAATCGCTTCATTTCTTCCCTCGAACGGCTGCGAGTGCACGTAAAGACGGGAAACCGAAGGTTTCGAGCGTCACACGTCCCTCAGCGTTCACCAGATACGTCGTGGCAACGCCGGGCGCGGTTCCCTCCAGTATCGGCAAGGGAGCATTGCCGCCCGGATATGCGCCGGTGGTGAGCACAGCGATAGTCATGTCGCTGAGTCCGACGGCCTTCGCGGCGGCGTCAAGCCCCTCGGTGAGCATAAGGACTTCTTCCGGCGCGGCGTACACAATCAACGCCGGACGCTTGGTTTGTGCTGGGGCGGGGCCGGAGATAAGGGAATGCGTGGACCAATCCAGGTGCTTGCCTCGTAACGAGGGCTTGGGCTGCGCCACGCCGGTCAGCGTAATCGTGCCAGCGTCCACGGTGGCGCCGGGCTGAAATTCAAGCCGACCGGAGACCCCTGTGGCGGCCCCTGATGCGGCCAATATCAGCAAAGGCGCGCCAGGAACGATGCTTTCCCAGACGAACGATCCGTCCTCGCCAGACACCGTGCGCCAAACGGTTAGTGCATCCGGTTCGCCGGGCAGGGCGAGTTGGCCCGTCACGACCGCGCCGGACAAGGGGCGGCCTTTCTCGTCTTGAATCACGCCGCGAACCGACGCCAGCGGAAGCAACTGTACCTTGGCGGGCTCTGTCGCGTTGGGGTCCGCCGCAAACAAGGCCGCAAGCGGGCGCGCAGGATCCTCGGCAAGGCCGATAACTTTGCCCCCAGAGGCCGCCGCGAGCGCCAACGACGCTTGCCCCTGAGCGTCCGTTACGCGCCATCCGAATTGAGCGGGGCGAAGCAAGGTCACAACAGCCCCCGGCGCGGGCGCACCGGTATCGTCGATGGTCTCAAGGCGGATTCCAGGTGGACGCGCCAGCCAAAATGTCGGCATCTCCACGGTCTCGCTTGCCTTCACCGTTACTTTGTACGCGTTCTGCTGCGGCGGGGCGAACCCCGACGGCGGCTGAAGCGTCACGACGGCTTCGCCTTCGGTCGCCTCGAGTTCGTATTGACCGTCGGCTCCCACGGGCGCGACCGCGGCGGTGCTGCCCTGGAGGGTGAGCATGACATTGGCCCCGGCGACGGGCGCGCCGCTGGCCGCTTCACGCACCGCGCCGCGCAGCTTGCCCATCCCCGCCACCAGCACCGTGAGCCCTTGCATCGGCGCGTCGCCACGCACCGTCAGCGACTGCCACCCGGCACTGCGAAGGTCATCGCCGATGGCTTGGAGCAGGTACGCGCCCGGCTTGAGCCGCAGCGAGAATGCGCCATCGGCCCCCGCGCGGGCTTCGGCGGTGTCGTGGGGCGGTTGCGCGTTCTTGATGAACACCGACGCTTGCGGCACGGCGGCGTTCGATCCGCGATTGCGCACATTTCCTGAAACTTCCACGCCGGGCGTTAACGTGACGGTCAGTGCGGACTCGGCCACGCGGCAGCCAGACGTGCCTTCCTGCGCATAGTTGGGGTGCGTCAAGATTAGCGCGGCAGTTCCGCCCTCGGGCAAGTTCGGAATCGCGAAGGCACCGCGGGCGCTTGTTATCGGCACGGCGATGCCAAGAGTCTCAAGTTTTGAAAAGGGGATCGACACCTTCGATTCACCCAGCAATGCCACGCGCGCGACCCGCGCACCGCCCACGGGCTTTCCTTTATCATCCACCACGAGCCCGGAAAGCGTTGCGGGCGCAGCCAGACGTATCGCCACGTCCTGCAGCGCATCGCTTGAGGAAAGGGTAACACTGGCGCCCCCAAACGCCGCACCGTTCGCCAACGCGAACACGCCGCACAGACCTGGCCCGACGTCCTTGAACTCAAACCCGCCTTGAGCGTCCACGGCGGCCTCGACGAGCGGTGCTTCGCGGCCTGCCTCGAGAAACACCCGCGCCCCGGCAAGCGTGCTGCCCGAAGCGCCGACGACGTGCCCCGTGATGCGGGCCGCTTCGGCGCGAACCGCCGTCGCAGTCACCGTAAGCATCAAGATGACGAACACGCGTGATGATTTCATGCCGCATTTCCTTCGTTGTGGCCGTTCCAAAGAACCGCCTGGAATTGGATTGTATCGGGCATGCCGCAGCCACGCAATAACCGGGGAGCGGAGGCGGGTTGACGCGTTCCCCCTCGCGGTTTAGCATGAGATTGCGCGGGCGCTCCGCGAAAACCGTCTCGAAACGGAAGGAGAAGTGGCATGCGTGAGATAGGACGTATTCTGACGCCGATGGTGACGCCTTTTACAAAGCAAGGCGCGGTGGATTTCCGAAGGGCGGCCGCGCTAGCAAAATGGCTCGTCGACACGGATCGCGCGGACAGCGTGATCGTGAGCGGCACAACGGGCGAGTTCCATGCGCTGTCCTTTGACGAACGCGTTCGATTGTTTGAGACGATCGTGCAGGCGGTGGGCAAAAAGACGCCGGTGATCGCCGGAACCGGCGCGGCATCGACAGCCGACGCCGTCCGCCTCACGCAGGCTGCGGAGAAAGCGGGCGTGGACATGGCGATGGTCGTGTGTCCGTACTACTGCAAGCCCACGCAGGCAGGCATTCTCGCGCATTACCGCGCCGTCGCCGCCGCGACGAAGTTGCCCATCATGCTCTACAACATCCCGCTGTTCACCGGCTCGAATATCGAACCCGAAACGCTCAAGAAACTGACAAAGATCAAGAACATCGTTGCGATCAAGGAAGAGTCCGGCCTGAACCCGATGCAAACCACGCGCTACCTGATGGCCGTGCCCAAGGGATTCCGCGTTTACGTCGGCGACGACACGATGGTCCTGCCGATCCTTGTGCAAGGCGGCGCGGGCGTCGTCAGTGGAGGCGCGCAGATCTGCGGCAAGGACATGCGCGCGCTGGTCGACGCGATTGTCGCGGGCGATCTCGATACGGCGCGGGCGTTGCACCGCAAGACCTTTCCGTTGTTCGAGGCGTTCTACCAGAATGGCCGCATCAACCCGATCCCGATTCTGCGCGCGGGCATTGGCCTCGCGGGCATGCCCGTGGGCGACGCGCGCGGCCCGCTCGACACCGCGACGAAACCCGAGGTTGCGGCGTTGCGCGCGGTCATGAAGGCGCGCGGTTACCTCGCGAAGTAGCGGCATGTTCGAGCACATTGCGCAACCGTTGTTGTCGCGCGGCGCGTACTTGCTCCGGATCGTTCGTCATGCGCTCGCCGCGGTCTTGCTCGTGGCCGCGGCGTTGGGGCTTGGAGTGTTCGGCTATCACTACACGGAAGGGCTTAGTTGGATCGACGCGCTCGTGAACGCGTCGATGTTGCTGGGCGGTATGGGACCGGTCAATCCGTTGTACACGGTGGCGGGCAAACTCTTCGCCTCTGCATATGCTTTGTTTGCGGGGCTCGTGTTCTTGCTTGTTGCAGGCGTCGTATTCGCGCCGGTGGTGCATCGATTCCTGCACAAGCTCCATCTCGACGCGGACGACAAGTAGCGCGTCTCAAGTTTTATGGGGTTATGCCGATAGGTAACGTGTCGAGCGAGCGCTCGACGAAAGTTGAAGCCAAACGAACCGGATACCGGGGAATCACCCCTCCCCGACCTGCGGCGAGTAACCCCACGCCACAGTCCGTTTCCCAGGCGAATCTCCGTGAGACTGCCGCGGCCACCCATCCGCGGCTTTCCTCTTTTCTGTCGAAAAACCGCCCATTTGTGAGGCATTTTGATTCATCCTCAAGTTTTTTCGCGCAGGACCGATAGAGAATGTGTAAGGCCGAGACAAGGATGTCGAGGCTCCCTAAAAAGACAAGGACGTTGCTGAAGGGAACAAAACCCGGGGCGACTCATCCCGCGCTTCGGGGGGAGGAAACTCCCAAGTCTTACCTCCTGGAGTGCGCCACAACACCCGTTGTGGCGTTTCTCTTTTTATCCAGATGTCGGCGGAGCAAGCGCGCGAAAGCTGCGTCCAACCACAATCAAAACAACCAGCGCCGCAACGCCGATCGCGGTTGTGAGCAGCATGCGTTGATTGCGCTCGAGCCAAGACTGTTGCGGCGTATAGACGGGGTGTTCACGCACCGCGCCGAGCGCGGCGTTCAAATGCGGTTTGTTGCGAAGTTCCGGATGCGCGCGCGAGAGATCGTAATCGGGCGCGGCGGCTTCCGCATTGCCCACCAAGAGAAGATAACTTCGGTCCGTTGCGGCCGGGAACAGAATCCTGGTATCAGGACGCGCCGCATCAACCCCGCGAACGGCCAGCGGCTGATCATCCCCATTTGCAATGCGCAGTTTGAGGTAACGGTATGGCCGCGTCACGATGATCTCGGCGCGGTCCGCCCATGGCGTATCGGGGATGCGACAAAGCACGCCGCTTGTGACATGTTGCCATGGCGCGGGCCGTGTGACTGCTCTCGTTCCGCCCGTTTCCATCCGTTGTTCGACGGTTTCTTCCGCGCCGTTTCGGCCGAGGAGTTCGTATCCACGGTAAAATGCGGAATCGTCGACGCGAATTGTGAGGCGCACCGCCGGTAGATTGCGGTAGCCCAGATCGATCACATGCTCGCTGTGTCTCGCGGGCGGCGGCGTATCGTTCTCTATGGTTTGAGTGGGCACGGGAATTTCGGGCGTGTCCGGCGTCACTTCGACGCGCGCGGCGCGTGCCGCGAGGAGATCGATGCGTCGCGGATCGTCCGGCGTGGCGTGAATCGTTACTCGAAGATAGCGGAAATCGTTCGCTGGGAAATTCACTTCGCGCAAGGTGTAACGCTCCACGCCATCGACATGAATATCGAATAGATATCCGTCTTCGAGTATCCGTTCGAAAGTGCTGTTGTCGTTGCTTCCTTCAATACCCACACGCCGCCGAAAATTGTCGCCGTTGGTATCGAGTTCGATCCGGTTTTTCGGAACGCGCTGGCCAAAATCGAGCGTTGCGCGAACGTATCCGCCCGCCGTATTTGTCGGTTCGAAGGTCTTGTTGATGATCTGCACGTCAACCGACGTGGCGCTGTGCAACGGCGCTGTGGCGAGTTGCCATTGCGCATGCGGCACGATGAGGCCGCGGTCGTCAACGATGCGCAGATCCTGTAGCGACGGCATGGCACGGTCCAACACCTCGGGCGAAAGCGACACTCGAGCGAACGCCGGTTCGCCTCGCGCGGCGTCGATCGTGATCGGGGACTCCCATTTCCAGCCCCGGCTGTCAAACGGCTCCGCCGTAGCGGCAAACGCGGCGATGGATACCAGCGCAAGGGTAATCATGACTGCTCCTCCCCGCGCGGCTCCGTCAAACGCGCCGCGTACCGTTGGTAGAGGTACGTGCCCGCCAACAACAGCGCGCCCGTGCCGATGAACGACGCGATACGATAGACGGGGTCGAGTCCGCTCATGTCGAAGACAATCGCTTTGAAGATCGCCGCGCCAAAAAGGACGAGTCCCATAATGCGCCACGCGCGCCAACGCAGCGCAAGGCCGATCCACAATAGGACCGCTGCCTCGATGGCCCATCCCGCCGAGATCATGCCTTCGCCGAACCGGCTTGTCGCGAGCGTCTGCTGCCAGAGCTCGAACTGAGCCCAGATCAGCAGCGCGAGCACGATATGGCCTGCCGTATCAGAGAGAACACTCGGCGCGTCCAGCCGACGCGCAACGTAGCCGCCCGCGTAAAGCACCGCGATGTAGACGAGCGCCGTCCACGCGAAGCGGTTCGCGAACGGGGCGATGGAGGGCGCCTGTTCCGCGTGAAGCGTGGCGCTGACAAAGAGTGCCGCCCCAATCGCGCACACGGGAACGGCGAACCAGAGGAGACGGTGTTGGCGCGTGAGGTGCGCAGCCACAAACACGGACAGCGCGAGCAGACTCCACAACAGCAACTCCGCGCTCCACGTGTAGGAGATATACGCGTTCTGCCACGGGGTCGGTTCGGGGGGAGCTACATATCGGCAATAATTCCAGACTTCCGCCGACAGCGCCATCGCCAGAACGCCAAACGCCGCGACGCCAAACGTTGAACCCAGCACGCGTTCGGCGCGGTCTTCGCCGCCAAAGCGGTGGTAGAGGTACGCGGCCACCGCGATGCCCGCCGCCACGCACAGCCAGCTCAGGAAGGGGCCGTTCATGACGGGCACAAACGCGGCCCTGTGCATGGGCAGCAAGTCGAGCACACCGCCGATCGCGAGCGCGGCCGCGGCGAGGCTGCCGATCTGTGCGGTGGCGTGCTTGAAGCGCGAAGCGAAGTACGCGAGTACGGCCGCCTGCACGCCCCAGGCGATGGGTATCCCGTAGAGATTTAGCGTAAACGGCACGGCGAGCAGCGCCAAGGCCAGCGCGGTGCCGAGCAGCGATTCCGCCACGGGACCCGTCGTCGCCACGCGCAGTCCCCAGAGGCGGAACATCCCCAACACCGCGAGCGCTTGGACAATGGTGATCGCGCCGAGGTCCAGACGGTAGTCGGCGTGGAGGATGCGATAGTAAACGCCGACGCTGAAGACCGCGTTTGCGAGCACGAGGCCGGCGACATCCGCGCCGCGCGGGCGTTTGTGCGCAAGCCCGTTGATAAACGGCAGCACGAGAAAGACGAGGTAGAATGCCGTCACGTACGCCAGCGCGACGGGCATTTGTTCAACGCTGTAGTACTGGCCAAACCACCCCAGGTACAGAAAGACCGTGCCCGCGAAACAGAGCACGTCGAGCCAGAGCCAACGCCGGAAATACGCCACACCCAGCGCGAGCGCGTCGAGGCATAGCACGTACAGGAAGAGTTCGTGGGGATGATTCCCGCCGCTGGAAAGAAACACCGGGCTCATGAACCCGCCCGCCACACCGAAAATCGCGATGGCGATCGCGTCGTGCCGCACGGCGAGCGCCAGGGCCATCAACGTCACCAAGATCGCCGCGCCGAATGAGGCCTCGGCGGAAACAAGCTCATACACCTGGAACGAGAAGTAGGTGCATAAATAGAAGACGCCTAGTCCGCCGCCGGTCAGGGTCGTAAACAACGGCCTCCACCGCAGACGCCAGTACTCGCCCACGACAAGCATCGCCGCACCCGTCAACACGCCAATGGCCAGGCGCGCAATCGGCGGTACGAGTCCGCGGCTGTAGGTGTATTGAAGGAAGAAGGCCACGCCCGCCAGAAACATCACGATCCCCGCGTAGCGCAGCCAGCGCGTGCCCAGTTGCAGTTCGAAGGAGCCGCTGGGCGCGGGCGCAGGGGCGAGGATGGGCGAAGGCGCCGCCGTGAGCACCGGTGCCGGAACCGGGACCGGGCGTGGAGCCGGTCTCGGGGGCGAGGAGGGCATGTCCATCGCCGAAGTCGCTGGAGCAACGGACGGAGCGGTTGGGCGTACGCTTTCGGCCTGGGCCCGCGGCATGAGCGCGAGCTTGGTCTCAACGTCTCTCAGCCGGGCGTTTACACGGCGCAGTCGAATCACACTGATCCAGCCTAGGGTGGAACCCACAATCATAAACAGAACGAAGAGAATACCAAGCAGAGGAAGAAATAAATCATCGAGATTGAAGAACATAACCCTGTGCCCTCCCCTTCGTCCGTTCGGAATGCCCTCAAACGGTTGTTCCACCATCACACAGTAAATGAAGTTTGGTCAACCCCAATCCACATTTACTTAATTCATTAATCGTCTATACATAAAGTATACGTAAGTGAAGTAAATTTGTCAATCCCATGCCTAATTCTCATTCCCTTTAAAGTTGATTCCTACCCCCGTTCCCACGAAGATGGAAGGAGACAGGAGAGGTGAACGTGCCTAATTTCTCCGAGAATCTCATCCGTTTCCTTGAACCGGAGTCCCTTCGTAACCGTTGGGAGCTGCTCACGGAGGCGGAGCGGTCCGTTTTGGAGCAGGTCAACCAGGGCGTCGCGGCGGAAGAGAACGTCGACCGCATGATCGACCTCGTGTTCGATGCCACCTTGGATCGCGCTCCCTGCGACCGGATTGGCGTGGCGTTCACGGAAGAGGACGGTCACCGGATTCGGGCCTATTATTGCCGCGCGCGCTACGAGCCGATGTTGCTGGGCAAGGGCTACGCCGAGGATCTGCGCGGGAGTTCGCTGGAGGGAGTAATCGACACTGGCCGCGTACGGCTGATTCACGACCTGGTAGGCTACCTCGAACGCCGTCCCACAAGCGCCTCGACGTCGTTGCTCGTGCGCGAGGGCGTGCGGTCGAGCATGACGTGCCCGCTGACGGTGCATGGCCGCCACGTGGGGGTGCTTTTTCGCAGCGCGCGCATCGCGAATGCCTACAGCGAGCGGGAAGTGGTGATGCACTTGGCGGTGGCTGAGCGCTTAGCGCAGGCCGTGGAGAAGGCGCGGCAGATCGAGCGGCTCGAGGCGGCCAACCGCGCGTATACCGAGATGCTTGGGTTCGTGAGTCATGAATTGAAGAGCCCGCTGGCGTCGATTGTCATGGACTCCGACGCGATGACCGCGGGATACCTTGGCGAAATGGATGACACGATTCGCGAGAAGATCTCTCGGATCGGAGGGAAAGCGTCGTATTTGCTTTCACTGGTCCGCGAATACCTTGATCTGGCGCGGCTCGAGGGCGGTCAGATGGCCCCGCGCCTCGAGCGCAACGCTGATTTGAAGACGCTCGTGTTTGACCGCGCTTGGAACGTCGTGCGGGCGGATTTCGAGACGCACGGGATGCGCCTTGTGTGGCGAATGCCTGAAAACGAACTGCGGTTAACCTGCGATCCCGACCTCCTACAGGTCGTCATGGTGAATCTCCTCGGCAATGCGGTAAAATACGGCAAGGAAGGCGGCGAGGTCCGTCTCGAGGCCAGATGGGTTGGCACGACGCTACGGATCGTCGTCTGGAACGAAGGGCCGGGATTCAGCCCCGACGAGCGCCACAAGTTGTTTCAGAAGTTTTCCCGTCTCGACGCGCCGGAATTGCGGCGGCAGCCTGGAACCGGTGTGGGATTGTATACCGCATGGCGGCTTGTTCAACTTCACAATGGGTCTATTCGGGCGGAATCTCAACCCGGAGAATGGGCCTCGTTCACGATTGAGTTACCAGGAGGCCCGGAAGATTTCGAGCGCCCGCTCATGGGTGCAGGGAAATGATCCAGGCCGAAGAAAGAAAGGCAGTAGCAATGTCCTCGGATACCGAAATCCTCCCTATTAACGATGTCGAAATTGAACAGACCCTCGAGCACGCCCGCGCGGCCGATACCGTGCGTGTGCGCGAGATCCTGGCCAAGGCGCGCGAACTCCACGGGCTTGACATGAACGAAGTCGCGGCGCTGATGTCGCTGAGCGATCCTGAACTCCTTGGCGAATTATTCGACACCGCCCGCGACGTGAAGGAAGAGATCTACGGCAAGCGGCTCGTGCTGTTTGCGCCGCTGTACATTTCGAACCTCTGCTGCAACGAATGCGTGTACTGCGCGTTTCGCGCACGCAACACGTCGTTGAAGCGCCGCGCGCTCACGCAAGAGGAAATCACGCACGAGGTCGAGACGTTGGTGAAGTCCGGGCACAAGCGCGTGTTGCTCGTGGCGGGCGAATCGTATCCCAACGAAGGGTTCTCGTATGTGCTCAAAAGCATCGAGACGGTGTACAAGACGAAGATTGGCTCCGGCGAGATTCGCCGCGTGAACGTGAACGTCGCACCATTGACGCTCGACGAGTTCAAACAACTCAAGGGCGCGGCCATCGGCACGTACCAACTTTTCCAGGAAACGTATCACCGTCCCACGTACAGCCGCGTGCACATCGGCGGACGCAAGATGGACTATGCCTGGCGCGTTACCGCAATGGACCGCGCGATGGAGGCGGGCATCGACGACGTGGGCATCGGCGTGCTGTTTGGGCTGGCCGACTGGCGTTATGAAGTCATGGCGATGATGCAACACATTCGCAGCCTCGAGCAGCGTCACGGCGTGGGACCGCACACGATCAGCGTGCCGCGCCTCGAGCCGGCCGCCGGGTCGGACGTCGCCACGCACCCGCCGCATGCCGTGTCGGACGTGGATTTCCGAAAGATCGTCGCGCTGCTCCGTATCGCGGTTCCATACACGGGCATTATCATGTCCACCCGTGAGACCGCGAACATTCGCCGCGAGACTTTCGCGCTGGGCGTGTCGCAGATTTCCGCGGGCAGCCGCACGAACCCCGGCGGCTACAGCGAGAACGAAGAATTCAACGCGAGCCAGTTTCAACTCGGCGATCATCGCCCTCTCGACGAGGTCGTGCGCGACGTCGCCGCGCTGGGCTACATCCCTTCGTTCTGCACGGCGTGTTACCGCATGGGCCGCACGGGGCAAGACTTCATGGACCTCGCCAAGCCCGGAAAGATCAAGGACCACTGCGACGTGAACGCGGTAAGCACGTTCATGGAATACCTCATCGATTACGCCTCGCCCGAGACGCGCGAGATGGGGAAACGGTGCATCGAACAAATCCTCGCGGGCATGAGCGACGCGCGACGTGCGGTGTCGAAGTCGTTGCTCGATCGCGTCGTCGAGGGCAAGCGCGATGTGTTCGTATAGGCGCAAGGCATGAGCAGCGATTCGCGCATAGAGCGTGACTTTCTTGGCGAGGTCTCGTTGCCGCGCGAAACGCTTTATGGTATTCACACCGCGCGCGCAATCGAGAATTTCGGCATCGCGGGCCGTCCGGTGCATCCGGCGTTGGTACAGGCATATGGAGCCGTAAAGCTCGCGTGCGCCATGACCAATCACGCGCTCGGCGTTTGGCAAGGCGACGACGCAAAAGCCGAGGCGATCCTGCGCGCCTGCCGCGAGATGTCGGAAGGACTCCTGACGGCGCATGTGGTGGTTGACGCGTTGCAGGGCGGCGCAGGCACGAGCACGAACATGAACGTGAACGAAGTGCTCGCGAACCGCGCGCTGCAACTGCTGGGCGCGGCGCCCGGCGATTACGCCCGCGTCTCGCCCACGGACGACCTCAACCGCCATCAATCCACGAACGACACCTATCCCACCGCGTTGCGTTTGGCGGCGATCACATTGATTCGGGCTTTGGAACAACACCTCGTGCTGTTGCAGGAGGCGTTCCAGGCCAAGGAGAAGGCGTTTGCGCATATCGTGAAGGTGGGCCGCACGCAGTTGCAGGATGCCGTGCTGACGACGCTGGGCCGCGAGATGGCGGCATACGCCGAGGCGTTCAATCGCGACCGGTGGCGCGTGTACAAGTGCGAAGAGCGTCTGCGCGTGGTGAACCTTGGCGGCACCGCGATCGGCACGGGGCTCGCCGCGCCGCGCGCCTACATCTTCCGGGTCGTGGACACGTTGCGCGAACTCACGGGCATCGGCTTTGCCCGCGCGGAGAATCTGGTCGAAGCCACGCAGAACGCCGATGTGTTCGTCGAAGTCAGCGGTATTCTGAAGGCCTGCGCCGCCTCTTTACTTAAGGTTTCGACCGATCTTCGCCTGCTTTCCTCGGGCCCCGAAGCGGGGCTCGGCGAATTGCATCTGCCCGCGCGGCAGGCCGGGTCCTCGATCATGCCGGGCAAAGTGAACCCGGTCATTCCCGAAGCGGCCAGCCAGGCCGCGATGTTGGTGATGGGCCACGACGCCGTGATCGCCACCGCGTGCGCGGCGGGCAACCTCGAACTCAATGCGTTCCTGCCGCTGGTTGCCGATTGTCTCTTGTCGAGTCTCGATGCGTTGAGCCGCGCATGCGATCGTCTGCGCCGGTTGTGCGTCGATGGTCTCGATGCCGATGAAGCGCGCTGTCGCGCGCACGTGGAAGCGAGCACCGCCGCCGCGACGGCCCTAGTGCCCGCGCTCGGATACGAACGGGCCTGCGAGATCGCTAAGCGCGCGCTCGAAAACGGTCTCGGCGTGCGAGAGACGGTGCTGTCGGAAGGGCTGATGGATGCGGCGTCGTTCGACGCGCTGATTACTCCCGAAGCCGTCTGCCGGCTGGGGATGCCGGGCTAGGGCGTTCTTTAGAATGCGTAACGCCAAGCGGCTAAGTCCTTTTGCTTAACGCGTGCTAGTATTTCGTCCGGCCTTGGATGACCCTCAGCGATTTTCCGCCGCAGTTCATGAGCAGATCGAGCGTGGATAACTCGGGGATGAATTCGCCGTGAAGTTGCGGATAGGTCGGCGCGTGCCACTCCTGCAATTCGACCGCAATCCCGGCCTCGCGGAACAACGCCATCTCAAGATACGCTTCGGTGGCGTAGGCGCCGCTCAGATAGGTGCTGCCGCCGAGCAGTTTGACGAGATTGACCAAACGCTCCGTGGCGATGCCGGGCACGTCGAGTTGCGACGCGTACACAATGCGGGTCCGAATTCCTAACGACTCGACAAACCACCCCAGGAAATATTGATTGAGTTCATTCAGGGTCGTCCAGGGGCGCGCGTAGGCGGCTTCAAGGAATTCCCAATAGCGCGCGAAGTACGGCGCGCGCCGGTAGGCCTGCTCGATGCTGCGCGCGTGTTTCTTGGCCCACGGCTCGGTGCTGCGCACGGTCACTTTGTCCAGCGTTTGACCCAAACTCGCGTGCACAGGCACGGTCAGGAGGAGCGGGCCCGAGGGCGCCTTAATTCGGTTCCGGTTTTGCCAGCCGTTCTTGTTGTACTGCACCGTGTCCAGAACCACGAACACGTCGGCCCGCATGATCTTGTCGAAGTACCGCGGCCACGGCAGGTAGTGAGGTTGGTGTATGGCTATCCGCATGCGGTACTGCTGCGCCCTCTCTCACCGGATGTCGGCATCGAACCACTTCACGAAGGCCATCATTCCGCGCGCCTTCTTCAGCATCGTCGCCTTGAGTCCGCGTTCGCGCAGCTTTTCCTTCGCCTCATGCCGCGACCGGGCGACGACAACACCCCCCACAAACGACTTCTCCTCGTCCCCCTCGGCGCGTATGGCGTGATATTCGTAGGCTGGCATAGACCACCTCCCCGCAGGCTGCGCCGCAGCCCGGCGGTTTCGACCCGGCCCTCATTCTAGCACGCCCTCGCAGCGGAACAAAGAGGCATCGGAACAAAATGATCGAGACGGGCCGGGTGGCCAGACGTCTCGAAGGAGAAGTCCATTCTGGCGCAGATGTCGTATTCTCGTTGCAATTTTGTCAATATATAACGCATAATTAGAGCAGGTGGGGTGGAATATGTCGAGTCAGACACAGCACAAGCAGGAGCGGGTCGTCGAGGCCATTCGCCAAGGGCTGGAGGGAATGGCTGCGGTTGAGTTCATCCAGAAAAGCGGATTCGCCATGACCCCGGCGGGCATCGCGCGCAACCTGCGCCGGATGGGCGGCCGCGCCCATGTGCAGGAGCTTCTCGCGGAAGGGCTGACCAACACCGAAGTGCTCGAACGGTGCCTACCCAAGGAAGACTTCACGCCGCTTCACCTGGACCCGCCTTCCCAGCAGGACCTCTTCGGAGAGCCGCCCGTGGCCACGTCCTTTTCCGCTGTCGCGCACGACACTTCCCTCTATGACACCACACGTGTGACGTTGGTCGTTCCGAGCGACTTGTATGAGGCCCTTCGGCTGGCCTGTCGCGCCGAAGGCAAGAGTCTAAACCGGTTGGTGGTGGAAATCCTCACTACGGCGATGTCGCGCATGCCGCTGGAGCTTCCCGAGGAAGACTCCTCCGAATCCGCGTAGCCCTCGCGCGCTTTCTACTGAAAGATAATGCTGTCCGTGCGCACGAACGCGCACATGGGGACGTTGCCCGTCTGCACCAGCGGTGCGGTGCAATATTGGCCGTTGGGCGAGACATCCAGCGCGGGTTGGACGCCCTCTTCGAGCGACGTCAGTTGCAGGCGGCGTTGCGCCCCGGCGACCTCCACCGCCCATACCTGTAACTTGCCTCGGCTGTCATTGGCGGCCAGCAGCAGAAAGGCTCCACTCGGATGCCACACCGCATCGAGGGCTTCGCCAATGTCCACCGCCTTCGCATCCACGACCGAGAGGATCACGGCGCGCTTATCCTTCACGCAGACGATCATGCTGGCGTCGGGGGAGAAAGGCCGCGTGCCCAGCCGCAGATCCCCGGCAAGGACTTCCGTATTGCGTGAGAGAATTCCTTGGCGCAGCAGGTGGAGCCGGCGATCCGTGCTTGAATTCCGGCGGAAAAAGGCCAGCACCTGTCCGCCTGCGGAATAGGTCAAACGCTCTATTGGCGGCCCTACGTCCGTCAAGCGGGTAGGCGAAGAGTCCTGTCCGCGCTCGAAGAGCGCTGTCCCGGTGTCGGGATCGCTGAGTCCGATGATAAAGACTTTCGTTCCCGGGTGCTGAGCCAGATTTTGGACCTGCTCCGGAGGAAATGAAGGATCCGCCATGGGGCCGGGAGCGGATTCGAGAATGACTTGCGGCATCACGTTGTCGGTCGGACTGGGATCGTACACGATGGCGCTATGCGCGAGGTCCGTTACGTACCGCGCAAGCAGCCCGCCGCCTTCCACAGGCGCAAGAAGCTGTAGCGCCGGGAGGCCTGATGAAGGGAGCGGGGGGAGAACGGGGCTGCTCATCTGCACGGCGGCCCGATTCGGTTGAAGCGAAACTAGAACGCGATGGCCTTTCCAGGGGGATTTCTCGGCGCCGCGCAGCTCGGCGACGGCGGTTTCCGCGTCGCTCCAGTAAACGGGGCCAAGGGAAAAGCGTTGGAACATGATTTGGCCGAGACGGACATTGGGGCCCTCATCGGTGAACACGCCTAGCGTATTCGCTTCGAACCAGGCACCCGTTTCCAGTGCCGCAGTGTTTTCCAAGAACAAGCGATCCCGACGCAAAAGGTCCAGGGCAAATGCGGAAAACAACAGCAAGACGGACAGCGCCGCGCTGGTGATGGTCATCCACCGAACCCACCGCGGGAATCCTTGCCACTCGCGTTGAAGACGGCCCCACCGCGACTTTGGCGCTTCCTTGGGCGTGATGACCTTCTTCTTCGTTGGAACGGGCGTGTCCATACTGCCGCGAAATGCAGCGAGGGCCTCGGCCAACGCGGTGTCGGCGTCGTCCAGCGGACGTCCTTCGAGCACTCGGGCGATCGCGTCGCTCGCGGCCGCTGCGGACGAGGGACGATTCCTCGGCTTTTTCTCAAGCAAGTAGGCCACGAGGCGATCGACATCATCGGGCACGTCCGGCACAAGATCGCGCAGTCGCGCGGGCGGTTCACTGAGGATTAGATTGATCAATTCCGAAGACGAACTCGCCTCGTAAGGAAGGCGTCCTGAAATCATCTGAAAAATCACAACCCCGAGCGAATACAAGTCGCTGGAAGCGGTAACTTCGTCGCCGCGACAGCGTTCCGGTGACATATACTGGGGCGTGCCGATTCGCGAGCCATCCACCGTGAGTTGCGTGTCCGCCGTGAGAATTTTGGCGACACCGAAGTCGGTCACGTATGCATGATCGTTCGCGTCGATAAGAATATTCGCCGGTTTGATGTCGCGATGAACGATATGGGCCTCGTGCGCGCAGTCCAACGCGCGGCCCACCTGTTCCGCAATCGCCAGGGCGCGTTTCCACGGCAGCTTGCCATCTTCCTGCAGCACGACACTTAACGGACGGCTCTGGATATAATCCATCGCGATGTACGGCACGTCGTTCTGCACGCCGACGGAGTGGATCTGGACGATATTCGGGTGGCTCAGGCTGGCGGCCGCGCGGGCCTCGCGCTGGAATCGCGTGACGAGATGCGCCTGCGAGCGCAGCTCTTCGCGTAATACTTTGAGCGCGACGTCACGGCCTAGCGCGGTCTCGATCGCGTGATATACGATGCCCATGCCGCCTTTGCCGACCATGCGCGTGATTTCGTATCCGCCGAATCGGGTGCGAACGGGCAAGGGGGTCGATTCGTCAACCATTGGCGATGCCCCCCGGAATCATCGGCGTTCCCGGCGTACGGACGGTCAGGTCCACAAAGATCACTTCCGAGCGCCCATCGGTGACGCCCAACGCGGCGGCCCAGCGGCCATCGCGCGAAACGGCGGTCTCCACCGGCGTGTTGAACGGCAACGGGGTAAGTGGCGTCAAGGCGTAAGGCGGAGACGTCTGGACGCGCCACAAGTGCCAATTGGCGCTGGCGGCATTGGGTGGAGGACCTGCAATCACCAGCAACGCACTGCCTGAAGGATGCCAGGCTTGGGCGCCGATATACCCCTTTTCAAGCCGCGCGATGACCTTTCCGGAACTGGCATCGGCGAGACGCAATTCCGGGGGGCTGTCGGGGGAAGTCACGCCGTACACGACCGCGGTTGCTTGAGGATTGACCGCGTAGCGCGTATCAAGGTTGCCCACCGCCAACGCGGTTCCGCCGACCTGTCCCATCCACGGGTTGAGCAGGTAGAGTCGGCGTTGGCCCTCTTGCCCCGCGCACATATAGGTGATTCGCCCACCCTCCGCGTAGCGCACTGAATCGGGCAGGATCGGATCCCCGGGTTGCGTCAGGCGTTGGCCAACGCGGTTGGCGGGCTTCCAGAGCGGGTCGCGTTCGGCTAGATAATTCCCCGCGTTGGTGGGGTCGTGCAGGAGCAGACAAAAGCGCTCGTTCTTAGGGTGAGCGGCCATCCCCACGCCCTCGAGGTCATCCCAGGGTCGTATTGCATTGTTCAGCGTCGCCGGACTGTCCAGGCCCGCGAGTACCGTCGCTTGGGGCGCGGCCTTATTCCACGGCTGGTAGAGGACCAGGACCGAAGTGGGTGTGAGACCACGGTAGCGGACACGCGCGGTGAGCATGCCATCGCCGCCAAGCGCCGGTTGAGCCAGGATGCGGGAGCGCCAAGCGTCGGGGAGCGCCGCAGGCAAAACGGGGGCGATCACGCTACGGCAAGTTTTGGACTGCGGATCGATTGCGAGTACGCCTTTTGCGCCCGCCGTCAGCGAATCAGAGCGGCCCTCGGCCAACGCCATCGCTTCCGCGCCGGTTTCCGTCCAAACAACATGCCGAAGAGAGTAGGCCCCTTGTCCCATTCGCGCCCGTGTCACGCCCGCCCCTTGATCTTCAAAGGACATGACGGTAACCGCCGGGGCGTCGGGCGGAGGAAGCGGACCTTGCAGCACCGAGGCCAGCACCCAGGCCGAAGCCGCCACGGCCACCCCGCACACCGCGAGCAATCCGGCCATTGCGCGGAGTTTGAGGGGGGCTTTCTTGTCTTTTTGCTTGCCCTTTTTCCCTGGGGCGGGAGTACTCTTCTTTGAAGGCACAGGCGTGCTGGCAAGCCCCGTGGGGATGGCGGGAAGGCGTGTGTTTTCTTGGATAAAGGCAGACAATGCGTCGGGGATAGCCGAGCGGCCCCCTTTTTCGACTTGTAGACGATCGATCGCCTGAACCACGCTCTCGGCGTCCGGCGGCCGGTTGGCGGGGTCTTTTTCGAGCAGATGCGCGACGAGCCGAGCCACGTCGTCGGGCACCGACGGGATGATCCGGTTGAGACGAGGCACTTCGTCGTTGATGATTTTCTTAATCAACACCATTGGCTGATCGTCGTCGAACGGCAGTTCACCGGCGATCATTTGGTAGAGGGTGACGCCGAGCGCATATAGGTCTGCCGCGTGTGTGATTTCACCGCCCGAGACTTGTTCCGGGGCCATGTATTTGGGTGTTCCCACAAACCCGCCCGTCTCGGGGAGGTCTTGCTCGGTGGTGTTGAGCCGGGCAATGCCGAAGTCGGTCAAGTGAACGCGGCCGTTCTGATCGAGCAGGATATTTGCGGGCTTGACGTCGCGATGGACCACGCCATGCTTGTGCGCGTAACCCAGCGCTTCCGCCACTTGCCCGCCAATATACAGGGCGCTGGTCCAGTGGAGTTGGTTTTTCCGGCGTAAGAAGCGGTCGAGGGGCTCGCCGTGGACGTACTCCATCGCGATATAGGGCGTACCCTTTTCCACGCCCGCGGAATAGATGCGCACGATCCCGGGATGCCGTAGCGGTGCGGCGGCCTGGGCCTCGCGGTGGAAGCTTTTCACCAGCAGTTGGTTCTGCGCCAACGAGCCAAGCAACACCTTCAGCGCCACGGGACGTTTGAGTACGACATCGCGCGCCAGGTACACCGTGCCCATCGCGCCACGGCCAATTAATGCGACGACTTCATAGCCGCCTAGCGTGGCACCCAGTAACGAGGCGTGTCCTTGCGATGCGTTGGTCATCCTGGACGCAGGTACTCCGGTTTACGGACGCGTATTTCGAGGGCATGCCCGGCCCGTCCAGGCAGGCACGTCCACCCCGACCCGGACTTGTCTAGATTATTCGGCGATGTAGCACAAAAAGCAAGCACTGAGCCTGCCGCGGCCCGTCGTCGGTTTTCGCCCGGCGGCTCCGAGTAGAATTTCATAGCTCGTCCTGCTATACTCCCGGGGCTTTTCTGCCGCAAGGGGGAAATACCGGACATAAGGCCGGATAACAGCTAGGAGGCAAGACGGATGCCGGAGAATACGGTTGCTGAGACAGTGACGAAGATTGTGATCGAGAAGTTGGACCGCAAGGCCGAGGAAGTGACGCTGGAAGCGCGCTTCATCGACGATCTGGGCGCGGACTCGCTCGACCTGACCGAGCTGTTGATGGCCCTCGAAGAGGAATACAACATCGACATCGACGACGAGGCCAACGAAATTCAGACCGTCGCCGACGCGGTCAAGTATATCGAGGGCAAGCTGGCGGAGAAGGCGTAACGCCTCGGCGCCGGTTTTTCTATTCTCGCTCGTTTTTCGCCTAGGCGCCTCGCGCCGTGCCCGAACAGGGCCGGTTCACCGCGGGCGCCTCGGTTTTATGCAGTACCCGTGCCGCCCCGTTGGCGGAACGGTGAGGCCCGAGTCGAGGGGGTAATCTCCTTGGTCGGGCGGACAGACAACGGACAATGGTCCTTGCGCGTAGCGCGGGGCTGGGCCGAAAGGCCATGACATCAGGGGCACTATGGCGAGCAACAATTGCGTTGTAGTCACCGGAATGGGCGTAATTTCGCCTGCGGGCAATGACGTTTCCACGTTCTGGAAGACGCTGTGCGAAGGGCGTTCGTGCGCGCGCCTGGTCGAACATTTCGATACCACCGACTTGGGTACTAAGTTCGCCGCGATGGCGCCGGACATCGAGATGGAAGATTTCTCGACCAAGGACGTTCGCCGTCGCGACCGCTATACACTGTTTGCCTTGGCCGCGGCCAAGCAGGCGTGGGAGCAGTCCGGGCTCGACATTTCCAAGGAGAATCCCGAGCGTTGCGGCGTGATTCTGGGCAGCGGCATCGGCGGGTTGAGCACTATCGAAGAGCAAGTGACTGTGATGGTGCAAAGGGGCGTCAAGCGCATTTCGCCGTTGATGATCCCGAAGTCGCTCAGCAACATGGCGGCGGGCGAGACCGCGATTCGCTTTGGCTTGGGCGGCCCGAATAAAGCGGTGGTTACGGCGTGTGCTGCAGGCGCGCAGAGCATCGGCGAGGCGGTCATGCTGATTCGCGCGGGCTACGCTGACGTCATGCTGGCGGGCGGCGCGGAGGCGGCCATCATTCCCTTCGGCCTCGGCGGATTTTCCGCGATGAAGGCCCTCTCCACTCGTAACGACGCGCCCGAACGCGCGAGCCGGCCATTTGACCTCGACCGTGACGGTTTCGTCATGGGTGAGGGCTCCGGCGTGATCGTCCTTGAATCCGAAGAACATGCCCGCGCGCGTGGCGCTCAGATTCTCGGCGTGTTGGCGGGACAAGGCGAGACCTGCGACGCGTACCACATTACCGCTCCGCGGCCAGACGGCTCGGGTGCGGCCGCCGCGATGCGCGCGGCGCTGCGCGACGCCGGGGTCGCCCCAGAGGCGGTGCAGTATTACAACGCGCACGGCACGAGCACCAAACTCAACGACGCGGGCGAATGTTTGGCGCTCAAGTCGGTCTTTGGGCCGAAAACGCCGCCGGTCAGTTCGACCAAGTCCGTCATCGGCCATTTGTTGGGCGCGGCGGGCGCGGTCGAGGCGATTGCGTGCTTGCTGGCGATTCGCGACGGCATTTTGCCGCCGTCGATCAACTACGATACACCCGATCCGGAATGCGACGTAAATATTATCGCTAATACGGCAAGGGAGGCCGATGTTGCAATTGCAATGTCCACTTCGTTAGGATTCGGTGGGCACAATGCGTGCCTGATCCTGAGGCGGTATGAAAAATGAAGAAACAGGGCGCGCACGTGAACTCCGCCATCTGGCGGAGCGGCTGGGCGTCCAGTTTAAAGACTGGGGCCTGCTAGATCGTGCCCTGACGCATGCGTCGATCTCCGGTGAGACCGCCGCGCCGGTGCCCGATTACGAAACGCTCGAGTTTCTGGGGGATGCCGTGCTGGGGCTTGCCGCAGCGGAACACCTCTACGAGGTCGTTCCGGACCGCACGCCCGGCGAATACAGCCGTATGCGAGCGGCGCTGGTAAATCGGCGCTGTCTGGCCCGAATCGCCCGTACCCTCGACCTCGCCCCGGCCATCCGGCTGGGCAAAGGCGAGGAACAGGCCGGAGGGCGTAGCCGGGCTGCTCTGTTGGCCGACTGTCTCGAGGCGGTCATCGGAGCCATCTATCGCGACCGTGGCTGGCGCCCGGCGCGGGAGTTTGTCGAGCGGGTGTTTGCCGACGAGTTTGGCCGCGCCGAGGCGCTCGACCGCGTGTGGGACTACAAATCCCGGCTGCAGCACTACTGCCAGGCCGAGCGGATTCCGCTGCCGGTCTTTCAAGTGGTGCGGTCGGAAGGCCCCGACCATCGCAAAGAGTTTGAAGTCGAGGTCTTGCTCGATGGCGAAGCGGCCGGTTTGGGTCGTGGCTTAAGCAAGAAAGAGGCGGAACAGGACGCCGCGCGCGCGGCCCTGGAGCAGAAGGGGATTCTGACGGGCGGCCCGCGCACGTAGGCCGTTCGAGAAGTCTGAATACGGAACCGGCGGGGTGTAGCCCCTAATCCGCCGGGCCGAAGTTGTGCTTGGGGCAAGAAGGAGCGGAGGAGAAGTCATGGGTTACTTAATGTGGACGGCGGTGGCGAGCGTTGTCTCGCTGCTGTACGTCGCCTACTTGTCGCGGTACATCCTTAGTAAGCCGCAGGGCACCGACAAGATGATCACCATCAGCCGTCTCGTGCAGAAGGGCGCCGCGGCGTTCCTGAAGCGCGAGTACAGCTACGTGTTTCCGGTGGTGGTGGTCATTGGTATCATCCTCGTCGTGCTTGGCTTCAAACCCGAGCTTGGCCTTGGCTGGAAGACGGCCGTGGCGTTTGCCGCGGGCGCCGTGGCCAGCACCCTGGCCGGTTTCCTGGGCATGACCATCGCCACGCGCTCGAATGCCCGCACCACGCAGGCGGCCGCGACCGGCGGCGTGCGCGCGGCCCTCGACATCGCCCTGAGCGGCGGTGCCGTGATGGGTATCGGCGTGGTTGGCATTTCGTTGGCGGGTCTTGTGGCCGTGTACTTCATGTTCAACGGCGATCCGACGATCGTGAACGGCTACGCGATGGGCGCTTCGCTCGTGGCACTGTTCGCCCGCTCCGGCGGCGGCATCTTCACCAAGGGCGCGGACATGGGCGCGGACCTGGTGGGTAAGGTGGAAGCCGGTATCCCCGAAGACGATCCCCGCAACCCCGCCGTGATCGCGGACAACGTCGGCGACAACGTCGGTGACGTGGCCGGTCTGGGCGCGGACCTGCTCGAGTCGTATGTTGAATCCATCATCGCCTGCTTGGCCATCGCGTTCGCTATGAATATTGCGGGCTACCAGGCTCCGGAATACGTCAAGGCGTTCCCGTTCATCGTGGCCGTCATCGGCGCGTTCGCGTCGATCGTCGGCGTCATGTACGTCAAGATGTTCGGCAAACAGAACCCGCAGAAGGCCCTCATGATGGGTACGTACGTCGCGGCGGTCCTGAGCATCGTCGGCACGGGCATCTACTCGTACATGAACAAGGACAACGGCGCGTTCACCCTGATGGGCGTGACCTATCAGTGGTTCGGCCCGTTCGTCGCCGCGACGCTCGGTATCGTGGCGGGTATGGCCGTGGGCTTCATCAGCGAATACTACACCTCGGGTGACTACAAGCCCGTGCAGAACCTGGCCAAGGGCTGTCAGACTGGTCCCGCGATCGCGGTGACCGAGGGCACCGCCGTCGGTATGGCCAGCGTCGCTGTGCCGATCGTCGTGTTGGCGCTCGCCAACATCGTCGCGTACCAGTTCGCGGGCGTGTACGGCGTTGCCGTAGCGGCCCTGGGCATGCTGGCGACGACCGGTATGGTCGTGGCGGTGGACTCCTACGGTCCCATCGCCGACAACGCGGGCGGCATGGCCGAAATGGCCGGTCTGCCTCACTCCGTGCGCGACATCACTGACAACCTGGACGCGGTCGGCAACACCACTGCGGCTATCGGTAAGGGTTTCGCCATCGGTTCGGCGGCGTTCGCGGCCATCGGTCTGCTTAGCGCGTTCATTCTCTCGGCCGGGTTGCACGATGGAGCCGAACTGAGCCTCAGTAACGCTCGGATCCTGTCCGGTATTCTTATCGGCGGTATGATTCCGTTCTTCTTCTCGTCGATGCTGTTCCGCGCGGTGGGCCGTTGCGCCTTCGCGATGATTGAAGAAGTGCGTCGTCAGTTCAAGACCATTCCTGGCCTGAAAGAAGGCAAGGAAGGCGTGATGCCCGACAGCGCCAAGTGCGTCGATATCGCCACTCGCGGCGCCATCGCCGGGATGATGGTTCCCGGTATCATGGCCGCGATGATGCCCGTGATTATCGGCGTCCTCCTTGGGCCGTCCGCGCTCGCGGGCATGCTCGTCGGCGCGATCTGCACGGGCGTGATGCTGGGCATCCAGACCGCCAATTCCGGCGGCGCGATGGACAACGCCAAGAAGTACATCGAAGCCGGCAACTACGGCGGCAAGGGTAGCGAGGCGCACAAGGCGGCGGTCGTGGGCGACACCGTGGGCGATCCGCTCAAGGACACCGTCGGCCCGTCCATCAACATCCTGATCAAGCTCATGTGCGTGATCTCGTTGGTGCTCGCGCCGTTGTTCAAGGGGATTACCCCGCTCCTCGACGTGTTCTTCAAATAGACCCTGCGCATTCCTTTCATCGGAGCCTGTGATTTCTCGCAGGCTCCGATGTTCTTTTGAGGAAGACGGCTTCCCTGTCATCACTCTCTCCCTCCCAACTCATCAATCCCCAGTTTCCTAATTAATCTGGAATTTCCTTGAGTACGTTGATGGCGTGGTTGAGTGGGTAGAGGTCAGCGATTTGGATGCAGTAGCTTCCGATGCGGGCTAGGGACAGGACGCGTTGGTGGACGGTGTTG
>JBHELB010000039.1:0-170109 GCA_041859045.1 Candidatus Hydrogenedentales bacterium
GCCCCCACCAGGGCTTTGTTTTTATCGTGGTGGGATTTCTCCATGCGCGAAACTATGGAGGTTTTTGGACACCACGCTTGGCAGACGGGAGGCCTAGAGAACCGCTGAGCGCTTTAGGTTCCATCTCTATGACCATCGGCACCAGTGCACTTTCAGACGCCGCTTTGGCAGGTGTACGGAAGGCATCCTTGGTGAAAGTGCTTTGAATAGAGGAGCACGCGACGGGCAACATCGAGTTGTGGGCTGTTATTCAAGATCTGTAATGTGTGCAAAGAACCGGATAGGGCGCACATGGAGACGACGACATGGTTGACTTGAGCAAAACATACGAAGCATTGCTCGATGGGATACTATCTCAGCCAGAAAATGCGAAGTTGCTGGATGATCGAGATAGGAACCGGATGACGATAATTCCAGCAAATGGGAAGAAATTCACCATCATTGAAATCAACAATAAAGAGGCAGCGGATACATCAATAAGCGTTTGGGAAAAAAGAACGTTGTTACAGAAGGAGCTCGGGAGAGAGGATTTAGCGGAGATATTTGGGACTTTCTGGAAACAGTTGGAGCAATGGAGAGAATATCAGGCCTTATTGTTTGTGGCGTTTCAGACCGAAAACAAGTGGTACGAAATGTTGGTGGACTGTGCTGTGCGGAAAGTCTTGGCGGCCTATTGGGCAGATGTTACGCCTCTTCAAAAATGACGTGACATGCAAAGCGGCCACGCCATTTTTCAAGATGCGTCAGGAGCGTCCTCGAAAGAGCTGGTGATAGGCGATGTCCAGTAGTTGAGGCGGGCGCCACAGCAGCGTCGAATACTTCCACCAAAACTTCTTGGCTGGGCTGAATTCGCTCGGCACAGCTACGGCCTTGCTGTAGACGTTCAGGTTGACGCTTCGGTAGACCGAGAAGGCGCTGACTGTGCAGAGGAGCACGGCGAGCAGCAGTCTTCCCGATGCGCTGCGCCGGCTTCTTGCCCATTGCCATGCCGTGGCGATTCCAAAGGACATCAACGCGGTGACGGGGAAGAAGTAACGGCAGTCCCGAGTTCCGCCTCCTAGGATCGTCGTGTGCTTCGAGATTACAAGCGAGTAGGCGAGCATGGCGAGGAGTAGTGGCCAGGCTTGAGGGCGGTGTTTGACCGCCGCAGCGAGGCCCACGGCGCCGATCAGGAAGATGGGGGCAAAAAGGAGGACTCCGTTGGGGCCAACCAGTATCAGGTTAAGCCCATTGACCATATTGCCTCCGAAGATGGTTTGAATGTGCTGGTTATGGGGCATTGCTGGGTTGTAGGCGTGGGTGGTTCGCCAGGGGTTGCCGAAATTAATCCAATGATATCCGGCGAGAACCACGACGCATAGGGCGGCCCCGAGCGCCATGGCGCCTAGGCCGCCCCAGTCCCGCTTCTTGTGAAGGCGTGCCAGCCAGGCCACGCCATAGACCGCCGAAAATACCGCATTTTGGTACTCAATGAGCACGGCATAGCCGAGAAGCAGGCCAACTCCAAGGAAGTAAAGTGGGCGGAGGCGCGTCGGTTCGTTTGCGAGCAGGAGGCATGCTCCGAGAAGTGTCGCGGTGACACTTGGTGTGTGGGAAAACATGAGCGTGGCGTATCTGAACTGAAGTCCAGCCAACGCGAAGACCATTGCGGCGAGGATTGCGGCGGAGCGGGCAGCGCCGAGCATTCGCGCGCCCCAGTAGATGAGCGCTACGTTCAGCAGTGCGAGTAGGTAAATTCCCGTTGTTGCGCAGAACCGGAGAACCTGTTCGCGAACCCCTGGGCTGAATCCGAAGACGCTGTCTGCCGCAAGGCCCGCGCAGTAGAACGGGGTGAGCAGGAAAGCGGTTCCAGGTGGACGATCGGAGAAGTAGCGCCCATCGCGCCCTACCGCGTAGTCAATCATAGCGGTATAGCGCTCGGCATCGGCCTTGGTGAGTTCGAAAGTTCCCCGCTCGGCGATGGCCCGGATGAGGGCGAAATGACTGCCGTCGTTGGTGCAGAGGAGACCGTTGTAGTTGACAAGGTAGATAACGCCGACGACTGCCAGCAGCAGCAGTAGGGGATGGCGCCATAACGGACTCGACGCGTCAGACGTTTGCGGACGGACCACACGCGATTTTCCCATGCCGACGGATCTCCTTCTAGGACAAGGGAGCGAGAATTGGTCTTTCCGACCCCCCACCGTCGGCTCAACTCCCCTCAGTGCGCTAGTATACGGTCCGTTCGAGGGCGTTTCAATCAGCGCTTGAAGCGACGGAACTTTGCTCGCGGTGCTCTTGAGCGGAAGGGACGCTGTCGGCAATTACAAATCGCGGGCGGCGCTTCACCTCGCGGTAGATGCCGCCGAGGTAGAGGCCGATAATGCCTAGGCAGATCATGGTGAGACTGCCGATGGCGAGTTGCAGCAGAATGACCGTGGTGAATCCCGTCAGCGCGCCTCCCACCAGCCAACGGCCGAAGGTCTGAAGGCCGAGCGCCACGGCGCTGAGCAGGAACAGGAGGCCAAACAGGGTTACCGCCTGCAACGGCAGCGAGGAGAACGAGACCAGCGCCTCGGTGGCGAGGACCGCCAGTTGCCATGTCGACCACGCCGAGCGCCCACCCGCCCGCTCTGCCACCTCGAACTCGATTCGTGCATGTCGGAATCCGAGCCACTCCGTCATGCCGCGGTAGAAGGTTAGGGTTTCCGGCATGCGCAGCCAGGCATTCACCACTTTTCGGCTGAGCAGTTTGAAATCGCTGGCCCCCGCTAGGTCGAAGCCGGACAGCCGGCACATCAGCGTGGTGAAGGCTCCCGCCATCCACCGCCGCCACGTCGGTTCCGCGCCGCGCCGCGCTTTCACAGCATCGACCACGTCGTAATCGCCGGTGTCCCACAAGCGCAGCATTTCTGGGAGCAGTCGCGGCGGATGCTGAAGATCCGCGTCCATGACGATCACAGCGCGTCCCCGCGCCTGGGCCAGCCCCGCTGCGAGCGCCGACTCCTTGCCGAAGTTCCGGCTCAGCCGCAGCGCGCGGAGAAAGGGCATCCACGCCGCGAGACGCTTGATGGTGTCCCACGTATCGTCGCGCGACCCGTCATCGACCAGGACAATCTCGAATGGGCGTCCTAGCGGCGTGAGTGTGGCGCAGATTTCCTCGAGGCTACGCTCCAGCAGCGCGCCTTCGCCATACACCGGGATGACGATGGACAGTTCCACCTGATCCATTCAATTCTCCATCCGTTTTCCCCGAGCACGCGGGACGTTTCAGGCCTCCCTCACCGTAGCGCGCCGCCTCGCGCAGGTCAAGAATGCCGTTTGCGGCCCGATCCCCCGCTTGGGTATACTTGCGCACACTTCCGGGGCGGCTTGGGCTTCGGAAAAACCTCTCGACTAGAGGAGGAAACATCCCTTGAGGCGTCGTGTAGTTCGTGAATTGGTCACAGTCGCTGGCGTGGTCGTTATTTTGCTGGCGTTGGTGGTGTTTAACTCCCAGGTTTCCCGAGGTGGCAAGAAAGAGCGCATGGAGCAGTACCGCCGCACCGTGGAGACGCAGCGCGAGACCGAAGGGCAGAGTCTGCTGAAGTGGGACCAGATGCGGCAGACCAAGCGGGCAAACAGCAGCAGCGCCCCGATCTTCGCCGATGACCTCTCCGCGCTGGACGGAAAAGAAGTCACGCTGCTTGGGTTCATGGCGCCGATCGATCAGTTCCAGGACGTGAGCTACTTCATGTTGTTGCCGGTCCCTATCGAATGCTTTTTCTGCTCCGCCCCGCCGATGCGCGAGATCATGTACGTCGAATTGGTGCAGGGCAAGCGCGCGGATATCGTGAATGAGCCGGTTGCGATTACAGGCACGTTGACTCTGAGCCGCGAGGCGGGATCGCAGTTCTTCTACTCGATCAAGGATGCCCAGTGGGCCGCGGGCGAGAAGAATACTAAACTCACCCCGAAGAACACTGGCTCGGAACACCGTATGCACCAGATGCAGCAGGGATTGAGCCGCAGCGGTGTCGGAACCGCCGCACCCGCCGGGTCGTAGTGCAACTCCACAGTACGGGGGAGGGATGCGCGGGGCATGACCGAACGCGGACCGACCGAGGCGATGTCCTCTAGGACGTGGGTCCGAACGGCCGCGTGGTTTCTGCTCATTCTTACCGTGGCGGCCAGTCTGCGGTTCTACAACATCCAGCATGCAGGCGTCTTCGCGATGGACGAGGCCCGGTATCTGCTCGATGCCGACGCCAAGCGCATCGAGATGCAGCATCTACTGGAAATTGCGCGCCTCAAGTTCGCCGAACGCGCGGGCGGACCGGAGTTTCGACTCGCCGACTACCTTCCTCAGATGCACGCCGACCTTGCAGAACATGGCGTCTTCTTTCCTAAAACGCTTTTCTATTACCTCGCAGGCGCAATGATGTTGTGCACCGGCTTCGTCACGTGGTCGGGCGCGGCGATTCAGGCCCTGTTCGGCGTGCTCAGCGTGGCCATGTTGTTCTTTCTTGTCCGTCGCGTGCACAGTACGCGCGCCGCCCTTGCCGCCGCAGCGATTCTGGCGCTCTCGGCGTTTCACCTTTACTACTCCCGCACCGCCTACACCCAGTGTCTGCCGGGATTCTTCGTGCTTGCGGCCCTCGCCGCGCACGCACGCTGGGGAACGGGCCAAGGCGGCGTGGCGTGGCTGTTCGTGGCGGGACTTGCGCTGGGTGCGGGGCTTTGGGGGGCGTACCAGACGCTGGCGCTGGTTCCCGCGCTGGCCTGCACGCACCTCTATGTGAGTGCGCTCGCGCCGGATTTCTGGGCGCGGGTGCGGCGCGTCTTCGCCGCGGCATTTGTGGGACTGGGCGCCGCCGCCGCGCTGCTCGTCGCAGAAGCGCCGACGTATCCCCTCATCCTGCTGTTTCGCGCGTTCGGCATGGAGTACCCCCACGCCACGTATCTCGAGCTCAATGTGCCGCGCTGGACGTATCACACCCAACTCCCCACGCACTGGGGCGGGCTGCTGGTGTTCCCGTATTACCTCAGCCGCTTCGAAGGCATCGCCACGATGGCGGCGATGCTGCTCGTCGCCGCATTGGGTATTGGAGCGTGCTGGCCGCGCCGTGGCGAACGCGCGGGCGTGGTCAGTCTACTGCGCCATCCCGCCGTGCCCTATCTTGCGATTCCGCTTGCGCTGCCGTTCCTCGTGCTGGCGGTAAAGACGGTGCTCGTCATCCGGTCATACGTGCACATCGTGCCGTTTGTGGCGGGAGTGCTCGGCGTAGCGGTGGCGGCGGCGTGGAACACGCAGCGCCGTAGTGTGCGCGTCGTGCTCGCGCTGGCATTGCTTATTGCGGCGGTGTCTTCCGTCCGGCAGGGGGGCGATACCTTGCGCATTCGCAGCGGTTACGATCCTGCGCAATCCGCGTTTCTCGTCGACATGGAACGCCGCGGCGCAGCCCTCGTGCCCGGCCCGCAATCGCTGATCCCCGCGTGCTACATGACCGCTGCGGGGCTGGAGCCATACGGCACGGCTATGCCGGACGGCCGCCTGCGCCCGCAATTCCTCGTCTGCGACCTGCAGGAACTCAGCGTGGGACCTTACCCGGACCAGTTTGGTCTCATTCCCGCAGGCGCGAACCCGATACTCTCCTACGAGCAGCGCATCACCCGACCCTTAGTCGAGTCCGAGGGCATCCCCGCGTTCGGGTACGAGACCCCGCTCTGGAGTCTGCGCCGGGCATACGGGGTCGACCTTGACCGCGCCGCGAAGGTCCTTGTCTACGACCTCACCGACGTTCCTACCCATGCCCCGCGTATTTCCCCGGATATCCCCACGGAAATCACCAAGAATATCCCGAGATAGCGCGCAGCCCGCTACGCTTTCCCTAGTTTTAGTTCCACCGTGTAGATCTTCTTGGGACCGACGCGCAGGGCGATCTGGTTCCCGCGTTTCACGGCGAGCGCGCCTAGGCGTTTTTCCTCGAGCGTGAGTTCGTGCGCTGCGATCACAGGCCACAACGTCTCAAGCGTGCCGCGCGCGGTCTTTGTCGTGGGATTGAACACGCGCACGATCATGCTGCGTCCGTTTTCGGAGCGTTTGATGCCGCTGAACACCAGCGGTCCGTCGCCGAGTTGGACCAGACACTGCCGCAAGGGCCACGCGCCTTCGTTGCGGCCCGACTGCATCGCGCGCAGCGGCGTCGCAAACTGTTGCGCCACGCGCGGCGCCGCGGCGGCCTCCCAGTCCCCGGCGTGCGGATACACGGCATAGCGGAACGTGTGAATTCCAAGACACTGCAAGCCTTCGCGCTTGGGCGGCGGGATCGCGTAGTCGAGGTTGACCTGCGCCAACGTCCGCAGCAACGTCACGGCGATGCGCCGTTCGCGATCGTCGATGGCCTCGCCCTCCGGCAGTCCATCCACCAGCACGGCGAGTCCGCGCGTGCCGTCATTGAGGCCCATGAACGTCAGTTGCGGGCGCGTACCGCTGGCCGGTTCGGCCCAGCCCGTGGAATCGGGCAGCGGAATCGGATGCTCAATCACGTTGAAGGGACGGTCGGTCCACACTTGGTCCGTCTTGAGTCCTGTCGGAAACACCGCGCGCAGGCGGTGGTCCCGCACCGCGCGGTTGTCTACTTCCGTCTCGACTTCAACCCACGGCACATCGCGCTTCAGGACGATTCGGCTCACGATGGGCAGCAGCGCCAGTTCGCTGGAGCGACGGGTCGCGTCGCCCGAGGCGGGGACGCGCAACGTCTGTTCGACGCGGAACACGGCGCGCGCGGGGCCGTTCTCTTCGAGCGTCACTTTGGCCCGCTTGCCGAGCGTCGAAAACACGCGGTCCTTCTTCGGGGGCGCATACGACCACGGCGTGCCCGCGCTGCCGTTGTCTTCGAATACGTTGAGGTTCGCATACGTCTTGCGCGTCTTCTTTTGCGTTACGTTGAAACTGCCGTCGCGGTTGATGCTCAGGCGCACCTGCGCGTTCTCCGCCGCGTCGCGGCCCGTGGCCAGTCCTTCCGTCACTGGGACTTTGTCGCACGGCGTGACCGTGAACGCCGCATACCCCATCCCGGGCAGGTCCTTCGCGAGAAGATCCACGTCGTACCGGTTCACCGCCGAGACCTGCGGCCAGTCGGTGCGGAGTTGCACGCTCGCCGTGACCGGACGCGGCCCGCGCACCTGCATCGGCACCACGCGGCCATCGGCATCCTTCAACACAAACGCGCTGGGGGTCTTCTTCTTCGGGAAATCCACCGTGACCGTCATGACGTCCGTGCGCGGATACGGCAGACTATTCCAGACGGTTACGACGCTGCCGTCTTTGTCGAGGTGGCGCGTGTCGATACGTCGCGTCAGATTTGACAGCGCGCGCCGCGCGACCTCCTCGCCGATCATGCGCGTCTGCTCGAAGCGAAACACCATGTCCTCATGCACTTCGTCGACGGAACACGCCATGATGCTGTCGTGCGCGTGGTTTTGGAGCAAGTGCTTCCACGCGATCTCGATGAAGCGTTCCGGATACTCCGCGCCCTCGAGCCAATCCGCCACGGCCATCGGCTCCGCCCAGCGTTCGAGCGCCGTGGTGGCGCACGCGTTCGCTTGCTTGAGGTACATGCGCGCGGAAATGCCATCGCCCATCACCATCGACGACCCGGGCTTCTTGGCGGGCACGCGCATCTCGCCTTTTAATACGGGAAGGTTCTTCACCTCGCGGCGTAGCTTCGCCACGTATTCCGGCAGCGAACTTTGAAACACGCGGCCTTCCTTCAGGCACCGGTCGGCCTCGCGGATGATGCGCGGTTCTTCGGGATTCGGCGCGGTCGTGTCGCAGCCCTGCATGAGCAGCAGGTGCCGCGTCGTGAATTCGTGGCGGTCTTCCTCAAGCAAGTCATGGATGCCCGGGCCGATCTTCTCCTTGAGGAAGCGGCTCACGTGGTTCATCGCATAGATCGCCTCATACTGATTGGGCATGTCCGCGCAGCGCACCGGAAGCCCAATCTCGTCCCAATCGATCGTCACCGTCGTATGCGGCCGTCCGTCCACCGTCGGACGGTAGACGTGGAAGTAGAAGTTGTAGCGTCCGCGGCGACTGAACTGCGAGCACAGCGCCCGCGAGCCGTCCGGGGATTCCCACCAGAACTCGGCCTTCGCGCGATCGCGCCCCACGCCGCGGTAGAACATGCAGGTATCAATGCCGAACCCTGCGTAGATCTGCGGGAGTTGCGCCGTATGGCCAAAGGAAAAAGGCGTATAGCCGACCTTCATCACGCCGCCGAACTCGCGGGCGATCTTGTGGCCCAACAGGAGATTGCGCACGATCGACTCGCCCGAGATGCCGTTCATGTCCGGCGCGGTGTACCACGGGCCGACCCAGATGCGTTTCTCCTTCACGTACCTTTTGATCTTCGCTTCCATTTCCGGCCGGATCTCGAGGTAATCCTCCAGCACGACCGTCTGCGAGTCGAGGTGATAGCAGGTATAGTCGGGGTGCGTGTCGAGGATGTGCAACAGCGTGTCCATGATATCCACGAGCATCATCCGGACATGCTGGAAAGGACGACGCCATTCGCGGTCCCAGTGGGTGTTCGAAATTACGTGCATCTCATACGGACGTGGCTTCGGCTTTTTCATGCGAAATCTCCAAAAGTTCTGACGCAAACGGGTCAAATCCTACCACGCTTGGCCAGAAATCGGAAATTTCCTCGGGGGCAAAGAAAGGGAAAAAAGAATTTCACCACCGAGACACAGAGAGCACAGAGAAGAGAAATCGAGGAAGAATGAGAGAACATCAGGAGCGATGCAGTCCTCTACTCTTTCTTGGCGGCATCGATTTTTGGGGCCGTCGCCGCAGTCCGCTCGCCGAAGAGGTGATATGCGAAAAACTCCGCCATCCAGCGGAGACCGGTCTTGCCATTGACCTCGGACGTGAACATTTTGGTGCGTTCGTGTCCGACACCCGGATACGAGACAAACGCGAAAGGCATGTTCGCCTTTTTGCAGTGTTCACGAATCGTCAGCGCGCGATCGAACGGCACCTTATCGTCGTTCTCGCCGTGGAAAATGATGAGCGGGGAGTCCTTCCTATCAAACGCCCCGGCGGGAATCTCCGGAAGGTCCTTATGTTGGGTCTCGGCAAAGCCGCTCATCTCGGCGACCACCGCCACGCGCGCTGAAACGCCGCCGTCGGTGTCGTCGGAAACCGCAAGCCGCGTGGCCAAGTAGCCTCCATAGGAGTAGCCGAACACACCGATCCTTCGCGTGTCGATTCCATATTCGGCGGCATGGCTCTTGACCCAGCGCACCGCCGTCCTCGCGTTGGCAAAGGCATCCACGGGATCCGTCGTGCCCGCGGGCGTCCAACTCACATTGAACGTCACGTACCCCAGCCGAGCGAATTCGACGGCGCGCGTGTTTGCCGCGCCCAGCGTCTCGCCCCAGCCGTGGAAAAAGAGGATGGCGGGTTTGTTTCGTGCGTCATAGCCCTCGGGAACGTTCGCAAAAAGCAGCAGGTCTTGTCCGGTTCCCGCATCGCGTCCATATACCGTCTTCTCCAAGGTTTTCACTTGAAAGACGGGCTCTAGATAGTTCACGGAAGGCCCGGGGTGCATACATGACGTCGTCGCGCATCCTGAGGCGAAGAGCGCAAGCGCAGTAAAACAGAGGCTCGCCACGCCCACGCTATGTTTCCACG
The DNA here is from genome assembly GCA_041859045.1 of Candidatus Hydrogenedentales bacterium. Taxonomy (GTDB): domain Bacteria; phylum Hydrogenedentota; class Hydrogenedentia; order Hydrogenedentales; family SLHB01; genus JBHELB01. The sequence goes on from JBHELB010000039.1 coordinate 9,659, forward strand.
GTGTCCTGGTCATGAGTTTCCTTCCCGTATGCCTGTCAGACGAGGCAAGCTACAGGATTTCCCGCCACCCCGGCCGGAGTTCCCTGCTTCCCGCAATTATGGGGGGATGCGGAGGCGGTGTCCAGTTCCCGCGTCGTTCCTCGTTTATTTCCGCAGGCCATGCCCATTCATCGCCAGAGCGTGAGATTACGGCGAACGCGCGGGTTCGGCAAGTGGCGTTTGCATTTTGGGATATGCTAGAATTTGCGCCGGTTTGTCACGGGGCTGGGCTTAACGCCTAGCAAGTCCCTGTGGGGAAGGAGCGCGGCCATGATAGCGCGTGTGATGACGATTTTGGGTTTGGTAAGCCTGTTGGCGCTGGCGGGATGCCAGTCGTCGCCGTTTTCGAGGGGTTCGTCGAATTCCGATACGGTGGCTTCCGCTGACAGCACGAGCGGAACGTATGAATCTCCCGCGGTTCCCCCGTCCGGTCTGGCGCTGTCGTCCGATCAGCGTTTCGCGGATGTGCCGCTGCCGGTGGGGCTCAAAGAAGACTCAGAGCGCAGTTATGTGTATGAAACGCCGTCGTTGCAGATCGGCCGGATGATCTACAAGTCGCGCGCGGACATGGGCGAGTTGGCGCAGTTCTATCTCGATGAAGCGCCGACGGCTCAGTGGACGTTCAAAAATATCGCCGAAGCGGAGAACAGTTCGGAACTGCTGTTCGCGAAGCCCGGCCGGACGCTGAAGGTCCTTATCGAAGACCTTGGTCCGGTGAAGGGACGTCGGCTGACCTTGCACCTGACTCCCGACCATCAATAGGAGCGGGGCAGTGGCGGGACAGACCTGGCAAAGGGCGGTCGGCGCGGGCGTGGTCTGGGCCATGTGCCTGTTTGCGCTGAGCGGTTGTCAGAGCGATTTGGTGACCTTGTTTCCCGTGGACGAGGGGCGGGCGGTTGTTGGCGTCCGGCCGGACGATGAACAGGTCGCAATGGTCATGGACGACGTGTGGCGGGGGATGGAGACGCGCCGGATCTATCAGGTTCTGGCGAACGTATCACGTTCCTACCGCGATGCCGAGGGGCGGGACTACAAGCGGGTCGAAGCCTACTTGAACGACGCGTTTGCCCGGTACAAGACGATACGCATTCGACGCGTGCCGCCGCGGGTGGTGGTCGAGGGCGATCTGGCCACGGTGGTGGAGAGTTTTGGCACATGGGGCGACCCTATCAAGGTGGGCGTCGATCCGGTGGTGAGTATTCAGGGGCAAGTGACGGCTCGGCTCCAGCGCGAGGGCGGCCGTTGGAAAATTGTGGAGTGGAGCAACCTCCCGTAACGGCGTGGAAACCCCGCGCAATGACCAGGAATGGCAGGTAGGATCATGACCGAAGAAAAGACCACCAAGCGCAAGTTCATGGAAGACTCCGACGAGACCAAGAAGGATTTTCGGCACGACCTGCTGGCCTTTGCTGAGCATGTGCGCGAGAATCCGGTGCTGTATCTGGTTTCAATCGGCATTATTGCGGTGGCGGCGTTGGCCGGATTGGCTTTTCGTCTGAACGCCGATGCCCGCCAGCAAGAGGTGTCCACGGCCCTCGCAAGGGCGTTTTTCGACAATACGGATCTTGGTCCGCGTGGCGATGCGTTGGCGAAGATCACCGGCGACGGGCCTTTGGTGGCGACGGCGCAATACCTGGCTGGCGAGAGCTATTTCAAGGCCGAGCAGTATGACAAGGCGCGCGAGTGCTTCGAGAAAGTGCGCAGTCAATTTGGTACGTCGGAATACGCCCCGGAGGCCATTGAAGGGCTGGGGTTCGTCGCAGAACAAGAAGGCAAACTGGATGAGGCGTTGGCGCTTTACCAGGAAGTGGCGCAGAAGCGGAAGGATTCCTTCGCGGGCGTGCGCCAGGGGCTTAACCTTGGTCGCGTGTATGAGCAGCAGAACAAGTTCGCGGAAGCCAGCGCCGCCTATCAGACGGTGATGACCGAGTTCCCGGGCTCGCATTCGGCGGACAAGGCGAAGGCCGCGCTGGATCGCTTGCGCGCGGCGCATCCCGAAGCGTTCCCGATGGAGCAAGCCGCAACACCGGAACCTTCGACGGCACCGCCCGCGGCAAGCTGACGTATTCTGAGACAAAGCGTATCCGTCCATCCTGGGCGGATACGCTTTTTGTATTTACGCGCATGGGAAACGCGGCACGCTATTTCTGAAGCGCGTTAGAGTTCTGTGTCGAAATGCGTGACGTTAGTGGCCTCGCGGGCGTCGGCGCGTCCGGCCGCGCGGCGTTCCACGAGCAGTTTGGACAGCGCGGGACCGTCGGTGACCTCAAGACAGAAGCGCGCCGCTCCATTTCCTTGCTGATCGTAGCGCACGTGAACTCGCGAGAGGCCGTTCGCGGAGAGTACGGGCCAGTCATCGAGTTCATAGCCGCGCCAGGTCGTGGGCACGCGGGGAATGAACTGCACGTGCTGCGCGGAAGTGTCGTCGCATCCCACCATGAGCCGCGCGGCTTTGAGCGGTTCGGCCACGCACACGAGATTAAGCGCCCCGCAGCCCTGGTCGAAGTTCGGCAGATCCTCCACCGCAGGGGACGGATAGCGTTCGTAGAAGTAGTATGGGCAGTCGCGGTCAAGTTTGTAGCCACGCGGCGGCTGGAAGGTGGCTTCGGCGAGGTAGTCGGCGGCTTTGGTGGCCATCTCCATCTTGTCGAACAACAGCATGCTCTGAAGCGCGTATCCGTGGCCGTAGGATGGGCTCATCTGTTTGTCCAGGGGCGGTGCGTCGAATTGCGTCCAGATGCCGTAGCGCTCGAACAGTTCGCGCCGGAGCGGAACACGCGCAAGATTGTCGAAGGTGCGCCGACTCGGGCGCAGGCCGTGCCACGGGGCGTGGTCGATGGCGAATCCGAAGACATCCGCGGCCATGGCGGCGACCCCGTTGAGTCCGCCAAAACCGCGGTTGATGGGGTGATCCACAATCGCCGGGTCGGGTTTGAGCGAATCGATGTCAATGCACCACGTCCATGCGCCGTCTTCAGAGACGAGATGCTTGACGATGTTTTCCTCGATCAATCGTGCGACCCGCAGGGCTTCCGTGGCTTTGTCGGGCTGATGGGATGCCTGATGGAAGCGGGCTGCCGTGTATAGGGCGAAGACGCCGAGGTAATTTTGTACGACGTTGTAGTGCAGGCCGGGGATGCCGCAACCGCCTCCGAATTCGCCACTGCCCGGCAACAGCGGGATGTGGTCGAGCATACGGATGATATAGGTGACAGGCGATTTCTCGTTGGTAAGGAAATCGGCGATGCGCACGCGCAGGGGATGGGTATGCGGCAGACGTTCCCAAAGGAGCACGAGGCCGATGACGATCGCGTTGGTGCCATCCAGTTCGCTCCCCGCGCCGGGCTCGCCGAGCTTGAAGTATTCGGGAAACGTGAAGTACCGCGCTTCGTTCTCGCGCACCATGCGCATTAGGCAGTCCGCCGTCAGACAGGCGCGCCCGAGATATCCAAACAGCGTCAGCTCCCGCAGAAACACTCCGGTATCGCGCGACCACATCGTGTCGGTCCAGGGGCGGCCGTCCACCGACGCCGAGACAAACCCCGCATTATCGCCTTCGAAACGCGAGTAGGCGTTGCGTTCCAGTACGGCTTGGAGGGATTCGCGGATTTCCCTGGTGAATAACTCCGCTGGATAGGACCCGAAGAAGCGAATGTGGCCTGGGGCATCGGTAGGACGTGCATCGGGCGTCATGAAGGCCTCCTTTCCGGATACTGGCCGGAGTATAGCACAGGCCTTTTCTCGACGACCTCAGGGGCTGCTATTCGTGGCGGTAAATCACCGCCCCTGTCGGCAGTTTTGGAAAGAAATAGGTGGCCTTTTGCGGCATCGGATCGCCGGCTTCGGCGCACGCGCGCACTTGATCGGGATGCATCGGAGGCAGAAGGAACGCCAATTTTCCGGTGTCCGGGCCCGCGGCGGCCAAGGCCCGTTCGGCGTCGTGCTCGTAGAGGTGTTCTGCGCCTTCGGGCAGATTCATCACGCGGGCCAGCACTCCACGGTGCAGGACCGCCACATCGAGGTTTCGCCACGCTTCGCTGTGGTCGTCGCCAAGGAACTCGCGGCGGTCGCCCGGCTTGAGGGTGAGGAGAAACTGCGCGCCGCTAGTGGTCTTGAGTCCCAGCCGACAGCCTTCGCCTTGCTCGACAGCCTCGGCGAGCGGGCCGTTCACGGGCGCAACGGTGAACCACTGCGACAACGCCTCAAGCAGCGCCGCCTCGGTCAGTCCCGCCGAAGCGGTAACCACACGGTGCGGCGGACAGATTACGAGGCCCGGGTCGTCGAACGGCACAAAGCCCATCAATACGTAATCGTAACCGTGCACGCCTTGAGTCCCGTGCTGTTCTCGCATTTGGTCGCGGTAGAAACAAGCCGTCTTGAAGCGGTGGTGTCCATCGGCGATGTAGAGCCGCTTGTCCGCGAAAAAGGCGGTTACCTCGGGCGAGCCCGGCACCTTCCATACGCGCGTTTCCGCGCCGTCCATCGTGGTAAACGTGTTATCCGGCGGGCGGGCGGCGGCTTGTGCGTAGAATCCGGCAAGGGTATGCGCCGGGTCTGCGTACAGCACAAAAATGGCCCCAAAGTTCGCTTGGGTGGCTTGCATTAGTTTCAGGCGGTCTTCGACCGGGCCCGCGAACGTGCGTTCGTGACCCAGGACAATGCTTTCGCCGGGTTCCGGAATGCGGGTAACCGCGTAGAAGCCTCGGCGAAGGCGCGGGCAGCCGTCTTTAAGCGCGAAGCGCTGCTCGATGAGGTACATGGAGTCGGCATCATCTTGGGTCATGGCCCTATCGGCGAGCCATCTCCGCAAATGGTTGCCTGCCGCGGTGTATTGGTCCACGCCGTCTCCCTCTTTGGGCAGGATGACATGGACCATGTTGTAGGGGCTTTGGTCCGCCAGGCGGAGACGCTGCTCAGGGTTGATCACATCGTAGGGCGGGGTCACGGTAAGGTCGAGAGACCCAACCACCTCCGCATTGAAACGATAGCCCCGGAATCCCTTGACGTCGGCCATGATTGTGAGTGCTCCCGGCGGGTTGCCCAGTAGTTTGGGGCGAATTGTACTGAGGGATCGGAAAAGATGCAAATCCTGGGACGTTTTTTGCGCACGCAGGGGTGGATTTCCGGGAACAGAATAGGCATAAGCCGTTGTTTTGAAGATAGTTGCATCCTTTGCCCGTCGGGGGATGTGCTTGGAACGTTCGCCGTGAGCGGTGGTATACTCTAGAAGAAGAAACGAACGGAGGGCGCGGACGTGTTGTGCGAGCGGTGTCATAAACATGCAGCGACGCTGCGGTACAGCGAGGTGGTGAACGGCAAGGTTTCCGCCCGGAGTATCTGCCGGACCTGCATGGACGAACTCGAAACCGATCAAGGGACGGGGTTCGAGGTGTCTGGTGCGCCGACCGCTCGTCGCGCCCGCGTGCTCAAGGAAGAGGCCGATGCGCAGGTGCCGCACCGGTCCTGTCCGTCGTGCGGGGTAAGTTTGCGGACGGTGGTTAAGACCAACCGCGTGGGATGCCGCGACTGCTACTCCAGTTTTGCGGAAGGTATTGCTGAACAGCTCAGGACGTTGCACCCGGCGACGCGTCACCGGGGTAAGACGCCGAATATGAGCGATGCGCGCGACCGGTTGCGGGCGAACCTTCAGGCGAAGCGGGCGTTGCTGCGCACGGCGCTGAAGGCGGAGAACTACGAAGAGGCGGCCCATGTGCGCGACGAGATTCGCGCGTTGGAATCGGGGCTGCATGCACCCTCGACAGGACGGAACTAGCCATGTTGGAAACCATGCTTAGTAAACGTTCGTTGTGGCTTTCCGCAGAAGGGCCCGAGGCGGAATTGGTGGTGAAGTCGCGCGGGGTGCTTGTACGTAATCTGTCGGACTTCGCGTTCTCGTGGCGCTGCTCGGAGTCCGAGCGACGGACCGTGGAGGAACGGATCGTGGCTGCGCTCGAGCAGTCACGTCTGATGCCGAACGGACGTTACGTGCCTTTGTCGCAGATCGATGGCCATGAGGTGCGTTTTTTGCTGGAGCGGAACCTGGTGCCGCGCGATTTTCCGCCGCAGGTGGGGTCGGGCGTGTACATCAGCGACGACCAGAGCCTGGCGGTGCTCGTGAACGGAGTCAATCATCTGCGGCTTCAGGTGATGCTGCCCGGACTTCAGCTTCAGGAGGCGTGGGCGCGGTTGACTATCGCCGACGACATACTGTCGGAGGTGTTGGATTTTGCGTTCGACGAGACCTTGGGCTTTTTGTCGGCGGATCTTGGGTCGGTGGGCACGGGCCTGCGCCTGAGCGCGACGTTGCACCTGCCGGCGTTGACGTTCTCGAACGCCATCCGTGGGTTGGCCGAGGGGTTGCGCGACGAATGGCACGTGCTCGAGCCGGTTTTCGGGGAGATGGGCGCGGCGCACGGCGAGCTGTATGCGCTTGCCGGGGCGTATTGTCTGGGGCGTTCGGAAGACGAGATCGTGTTTCACGTCAAGCACCTCGCCGCCGATCTTATTACCAAGGAAAAAGCGGCTCGCGAGGCGGCGATGGCGGAGAATCCGCGCGCGGTCGAGGATCGCGTGGGACGGGCGGTCGGAATTGCGCAGGGCGCTCGACTGCTGGACCTGTCTGAGGCGTTGGAGGTGTGGTCGTCGCTGCGCATGGGCCGGGCGATGGGGTTGCTTAGCGAGCCTTCGCTGATGGTATTCAATGAGCTGTTGCCCGGGCTGCAACGCGCGCATTTGGAGCTTCAAAAGGGGCATTCGCGCGACGAAATGAGCCTGAGTGCGGATCGGGCCGATCTGTTCCGCGCGTCGTTTGGTACGGCGGCATCGCGGGGGAATGGTCAGGAGTAAGAATGGCGGAGAGGCGGGGATTCGAACCCCGGGTACCGCGATGCGGTACAACGGCTTTCGAGGCCGCCGCCTTCAACCACTCGGCCACCTCTCCGCAGCACTGGGCCCCGTGAGAATCACGTGGGGGGCGTGATACTATCAGAAGACCATGCCGGGACTCAAACATCGGGTTTTGGGTCGTCTGGAGCGGGGATACGCCGGGGAACAGAGAACGCGGAGTCAACATGCGACGTTGGGTGGTGGTGTGCCTGGGCGTAGTGGGGCTGTGTTGTATGGCTGGCTGTGCGCCGCGCGCTGGGTCCGTGCCCGAGGAAACCGAAAACGCCGAGAGCCCCCCGGTCTTGCTTGCTCCCGCCGAGGTGACGTGGAAAGCGGTCGCGCTTCCAGCCGTGGATCCGGTCCTTTCACTTGAGCAGCAGCTTGGCGAGGTGGCCGCACGCGATGCGGCGCCGGCTGAGGAGGATGTGCCCGCACCCAACACGGATTTGGCCGGGCTGGCGGCCGAAGTGGCGGCGTTGCGACAGGATTTGGCCCGGCTGCGCGCTACGACGGAGCAGTATTTGGGGATGCGGGAGGCGGCGTTGCGCATGGAAAACGAGCGCCTGCGCCTTCAACTCGAATCGCTGCGCGCGGGACGCAACGTCCCCGCGGATGTTCCCTTCAGCTTCACACCGCCCGTTACCGCAGCGCCTGAAGCGTCGAGTGGGCAGGCGGCATCGGCCTCGGAGTTTGCGGTTGCGACGGCGGGCGACCTGACGTTCGCGATCATCAAGCGTTGGGATTCCTCAACGCCCAACAAGAACGGCGCGACGCATCGGTTCATTTGCTCCGTGCCTCCGGGAACGAGTGAGGAGCGGCTGTCGAAGTTGGTGGACTGGTTGGCGGCGTCGTATTCGGCGGGCGATACGGTGACGGTGGATTTATTCGACGACACCGCCGCCGCGCAACGCTATGCCGCGGATACATCCAAGGAACCGGAACGGCGGATTCTGCACGCCGAACGCCCGAAACGCTGAGGACGGAGGCTACTCTTCGTTGAGCGCGGGGGACAGGTCCGTTTCGCTTGCTTCCGATTTCCGATCCGCGTCGAAAATCGTGATGGTCCGCCATTTGCCATTTCGGAAGCGCATGAAGAGTACGCCGCTGAGCATAATGACGTAGAGGCTGGTGCCGATCCAGGCTCCGACCGCTCCGCCCTTGAACACGAAGGCGAATAGGAGCGCCATGGGCGTCAGGACGAGGTAGGCCCCTCCGGTGAAGATGAACGCCATCCACTTTGTGTCGCCCGCGCCGCGCAAGGCTCCCGAGATCACGATGTTGATCGCGTCGAAGGCCTGGAAAATCGCCGCCATAATCAGCAGCAGGTGACCGATGCGCAGCACTTCCGGGTCCGTGGTGAAGAAAATGCGCAGCAGTTCTTTGCCCATGAACGCCATGAACAACCCCATGATTGTCATGTAGACCATCGCGATTTTCAGCGCGGTGATGGCGCGTGCGGCGGCGCGATCGTGGTCGCCGCGGCCGATCCACTGGCCGACGATGGGCGCGATGGCGTGGTTCAGCCCCAGCGCGGGCATGAACGAGATGGTCATGAACGCGAGCGCGGCGTTATGCCCGGCGAGGGCGGCTGTGCCGAAGCTGCCGATGATGAAGCTGGTGAATATCGCCCAGTTTAGGATGTCCATGAGAAAGGTGAGCCCGTTGGGGCCGCCGATTCGGAAGAGCTCACGAAACCGTCCGAGGTCGAAACGCCATTGGGCGCGCGTGCCATAGGTTTTGGCGAACGATGGTGTGAGCAGGATCGCGAACATCGCGATGACCTGAATCGCGAGGGCGATGGTTGTGGCGATGGCGGCGCCGTTTACGCCGAGTTTGGGACAGCCCCAATTCCCGTAAATAAGCGCGTAATTGAGGGCAACGTTAATGACGTTGCTTAGGATGGACATGATGGTGGGAATGTTTGGGCGGTTGATCGCCTGAAAGAACGCGGAGAGCGCGGCCTGGCCGGTCACAAACACGAGTCCCGCGACGCGGATGTTGAAGTAGCCTTCTTCGAGGCGGCGGACTTCGGGGGAGTGGTTCATCAACGCGAACAAATGTTCTCCGAGCCACCAGACGGGGAGAGCGAGCACGCCGGAGACGATGGAAAGGTAGATGCCCTGCCATGCGTAGCGTCCGCAGTCGTGCAGATTGCCGCGTCCCAGGCTCTGCGAGACGAAGGTGCTGATGCACGAGGCGATGCCGACGAACAGGGTGCAGACGGCGAAGGCCCAGATGCCGCCGGAGCCGATCGCGGCGAGGGCGTCGCTGCCCAGGCGCGCGACCATGGCTTGGTCCACGAAGCCCATGAGGGTATAGCTGAACGAGCCGACGATGATCGGCGCGGCCATAGTGCTGACCTCGCGCAGTCCGGTCCAGCGGGGCTCATCGAGTTGTCTTGGCGTCATGATGGAAATATCCGATTGTTCTAGGCCCGGCGCAGGCGGCTGGGACTTCTGTTTTCGTTAATGATTCACTTTAGACTATGAGGGATATGCGCATCCAGGCAGTTTCTTGACTCGCCGCGCCGGTTGGGTCAAGATGTGGCGGGTGCCTTGCCGGATATCCGGGGGCGGCGGCCAATGGCGGGCGTGTACATGCGAGACCTGTCCACGTGGCCGGGGTAGAGGCTGGTTTCATGTCGGAGGTGTTCGCGTGAGGTCTGTGCGCGGGGGCGTGTGGACACAGCGCGCGGCCTAGACGGGAGAGGAAGCGTTGGACCCCATCTCAATCGTCGGAATCGTGCTGGCCACTGTCGCGATCCTCGCAGGGGCCATTCTAGAACATCTGAATCCCGCATCGCTGGTGGCGCCATCGGCGTTCTTGATTATCGCGGGCGGCACGATCGGGGCGACAATCACCTGCTATTCGCTCGAAGAAATTCTCAAACTTCCGAAGGCCACGATGCGTGCGTTTCGGAAGCCTGCGATTAGCCTCGAAGAGATTATCGATGTGTTTATCGAGTTGGCGACCGCGGCGCGGCGTGAAGGGCTGCTTATTCTCGAGAACACGCCGCTGAAGATCGATCACCCCGTACTCAAGCGCGGCATTCGGCTGATCGTGGACGCGACCGACCCTGCGTTGGCCAAGGACATGCTTGCGACGGAAGCGGCGGTGGCGGAAGAAGAGGCCAAGAGTCAGGCCGGTATCTATCAGACGGCGGGCGGGTTTGCGCCGACGATGGGCATTATCGGTACGGTGTTGGGATTGATCACGGTGTTGGGCAACCTTGAGAACGCCGATGAGCTGGGTCCGGCCATCGCGATGGCGTTCATCGCGACGCTGTACGGTATTGCGAGCGCGAATATTCTGTTTCTGCCGATGGGTAAGAAACTGGCGTTCAATGCGAAGGAAGATACCCGGCTTACCGAGGTGATTATCGAGGGGATTCTCGCGATTCAGTCCGGCGACAATCCGCGGATCATTCACGAGAAGCTGTTGTCGTTCGTGAACGAAGACGACGCCGAGCGGCTGCGGGTCAAAGCGGCCGCCGCCAAGGGTGGCCGCTAGTCAGCGGCGACGATGAGCGCGGGACGCAAACATAAGGGCGAAGAAGCCCACGAAAACGAGGAGCGGTGGCTGCTCACGTACGCTGACCTTATTACGCTGCTCATGGTGTTTTTCGTGGTGTTGTACGCGATGTCGCGTGTGGATTCGACCAAGTTTCAGTCGCTCATTTTTGCGATGCGCGAGGCCTTCAACAATATGCCGACGACGCCGGTGCCGACGCAAGATCGCGGCGGTCTCGAAGCGGGTCAGGCGCGCACGTTTCCAAATCGTCCAGGAAATCCGCCCTTGAGCGCGAATCCGGTTCAGGACAGGCTCAAGCAAAATGAAGCGGAGAAGCGCGCGGAGGAGCGAACCAAGCTGAAGGAGCGCATTGAGCAACTTGTGGCCGAACGCAACCTCAGCAAGGTGGTCAATGTCTCCGAGCGGCCTGGCAATGGGAATTTGGTGGTTCGTCTTTCCGACTCGCTGCTTTTTGAGCCGGGCAGCAGCATAGTATCAGAGAGTTCGAGACCTTTGTTGGATAGTCTGACGGACGTGCTGAGAGATACCGGAAAGTTTGTGCGCATTGAGGGACACACGGACAACATTCCCATCAGCACCGCGCGGTATCAATCGAACTGGCAGCTTTCGACGGACCGCTCCACGAGCGTGTTGATGTACATGCAGAGACGCGGCATCGGGCCGAGTATGCTCAGCGCGAGCGGCTACGGCGAGTATCGGCCCATCGCGCCCAACGATACGCCCGAGAGCCGCGCGCAGAACCGCCGCGTCGAGTTCGTTATTCTAGAGACTCCAGACTGACCTGTCGTTCACGTTCGTTTCGCGACCGCCCGAAAGGAACACCCATGCAAACACTCAGGCTTGGCTTCATTGGCGCGGGCTTCATTGCGAAATTTCAGGCACAAGCGTTGCGGTCCGTGCGCGGTTTTGATCTGGCCGCGGTGCACGCGCTGCGCGGAGCGGAGGAACTGGCCGATTTCGCGCGGCGCAACGGCCTCGGGGAACCGCTAGTCTGCCCGAGCGTGGCGGAGTTGTGCAACCGGGTCGATGTCGTGGCCGTGTTCGCGCCCAATTACGTGCGAGTGGAACTCGTGGGGCAAGTGGCGGACGCTGTGCGCGCCGGCGCAGCGCTCAAGGGCATCATCTGCGAAAAGCCGCTGGGCCGGACCGTGGCGGAAGCACGCGAACTGGTGCGGCTCGCGGAGCAAATGGGCATTCCCACGGCGTACTTTGAGAATCAACTGCACATGAAGGCCGTGCGCGCGCCGTTGGCACAGCTCGAACAGGTGCAACGCGCGATGGGGCCGATGACGTTGGCGCGTAGCGCCGAGGAACACGCCGGTCCACACGAGGGATGGTTCTGGGATCCCACGCGGCAGGGCGGCGGTGTGCTCAGCGACATGGGGTGTCACAGCATCGCGTGCGATTGGATGGTGTTGACGCCGCTCGGCAAACCGCTGACTTTTCTGAAGCCGGTGGCGGTGAATGCCGAGGTCGCGTTGTTGAAGTGGGGCGAGGCGGCATACCGGCGCGATCTGCTGGCGCGTATGAACGTTGATTACGCGAAGACACCGGGCGAGGATTTTGCGACGGGGATGGTCACGTTTCTGAACCCCGGGACCGGGCAGCGCGTGAAAGGACAGTTCACGAACTCGTGGATGTACGACAAGCAGGGGCTGCGGTTGTCTATGGAAGGCCTTGGGCCAGGATACGCGTTTGAGGTGAACTCGCTGCGGTCTCCGGTGGAAATCTTCATTGGCGACCAAGCGGCGGAGGCCGCCGCCAACGCCGAGCTGGCGCTGGAGAAGGCGACGGCCTCGCGTGGACTGCTGGCGGTGGAGACGAACGAGGCCGATCTCTACGGCTATGTGGACGAGCTGATTGATGCGCGGCAAGCGTTTCTAGAGGGGCGCGATGCGCTGGCGAACTGGGCGTATGGCCTCGAGATCACCAAGTTGTGCCAGGCGGCGTATCTCTCCGCGGAGCAAGGGCGGACGATTGACCTCACCGACCCGGCGATGCAAAAGACGCTTGAGACGTATGTTTCGCTGATAGCCCAGGGGCGCGGGGCAGAGCAACTGCATGTCCGCTGACCGCGCGGCGATGGGAATCTAACGGCATGTGTGGAATCTGCGGCATTGTCGATCCGGAGGGCGTCCCACCGTCGCGCCTTGAGGCGATGAATGCGGCGCTGGTTCACCGCGGGCCGGATGACCACGGCGCTTGGATCGGCGCGGGCGCGGGGCTTGCCATGCGGCGGTTGAGTATTATCGACCTCGCGGGCGGTCGTCAGCCGATGAGCAGCGACGACGGGCGTGTCGTCGTGGTGTTCAACGGCGAGATCTACAACTTTCGCGAGCTGCGCGCTGAACTCGAAGCGCTCGATCATTTCTTTCGCACGCAGAGCGACACCGAAGTCGTTCTGCGCGGCTACGAGGCCTGGGGCGACGGCGTGCTTACGCGGCTCAACGGCATGTTCGCCATTGCCATTTACGACCAGCGCGACGAGCGTCTTATGCTCGCGCGCGATCGTGCGGGCATCAAGCCGCTGTTTTACGCGCATGACGGCGATACGCTGGTGTTCGCGTCGGAACTGGGCGCATTGCTGCAAGGGGGCGTCAAGCCGGGGCCGCTGAATGCGGGCGCGCTCGATGCGTATTTCACGTTTCTCTACATCCCTGCCCCGGACACCATCTATGCGAATATTCTGAAACTGTTGCCCGCGGAGAAATTGGTGTTTCGGCGCGGACGGCTCACGCGGGAGCGGTATTGGCAGCCGCGTTATCAAGCGGACTCGAGTTGGACGCTCGACAGCGCATCGGAGCGGTTTCTTGAGTTACTCGACGATTCCGTGCGGCTTCAGCGCGTGGCCGATGTGCCGCTCGGGGCGTTTCTGAGCGGCGGACTCGATTCCTCGGCGGTCGTGTCGAGCTTGTGTCGCGTGTCGGATCGGGTGAAGACGTTCACGATCGGCTTCGACGATGCTCAGGCCGACGAATTGAAGTTTGCGCGTATTGCCGCACGGCATTTCGGCACCGAGCATACCGAGGAGATGTTGCGGCCGGATCTCGTTTCGTTGACGCCGCGCATCGCATCGCATTTCGGCGAGCCCTTTGCCGATTCCTCGGCGCTGCCGACGTGGATCGTGTCGGAGATCGCCCGGCGACACGTGACGGTCGCGCTGTCTGGCGACGGCGGCGACGAACTGTTTGCCGGGTACACTTGGACACGCATGGCGCTGGCCGTCAATCGGTACCGGTCGCGGGTGAACGAGGACTTGCGCAATGCCGCGCGCACGATCCTCGCGGGACTTCCGGCGTCGCCGTGGTTTAACAAAGTTCGGCGCTTCAACGACGACAGCTTTCTCGAGCCGCAGGACGTGTTCCGACGACGGCAAACGTGTTTTGACGCGGCGCAACGGTCCGCATTGTATCAGCGGCCTCTTGCGGCGGCGGTGATGGGCGACGCGACGAATCGTTTTGCGGCGCATGCGCGGGCCGCGCGGGCGCTCAGCTTGGGCGACGGCATGCTGTACCACGATTTCATGATGTATCTTCCCGACGACATTCTCACCAAGGTTGACCGCATGAGCATGGCGCACTCGCTGGAGGCGCGTGTGCCGTTGCTCGATCACCGCCTGATCGAGTTCGCGGCGACGGTGCCGTTTGCGATGAAGCTTCGCGGGCGCACCAGCAAGTACATCATGAAACATGCGCTGCGTGCGCGTTTGCCGAAGGCGCTGTTGCGCCAACGGAAGCAGGGATTTGCGATTCCCATACACCGTTGGTTTCGCGAGGAACTGCGGGATCATTTTCAGGACGTCGTGCTCTCGCCCGGGGCGCATTGTGTGGAGGTCTTGCGGGCGGACGCCGTGCGCGCGATCTTTGATGCCCATATTTCACGCAGGGAGAACTACGGCCATCATCTTTGGGCGTTGTTGATGTTTGAGCACTGGTCGCGGCAGAAGCCGGCCAGATGAGCCGAACCCGGGCGCGTGCTACACTGTTGTGCGTCGTTACTCAGGAGGAAATGCGCGATGCGTATGCGGTATTTGGGAAAGACTGGGGTGAGCGTTTCCGAGATTTGTTTGGGAACGATGACGTTTGGCAACGAAGCGGACGAAGCGACGTCGGCGGGGCTGATGGACCATGCATTCCAGGCGGGTGTGAACTTTTTTGACACGGCGAATATTTACAACGGCGGCCGCTCGGAGGAGATCGTGGGGCGGTGGCTGAAGGGACGCCGCGAGGCGATTGTGCTCGCGACGAAGTGCCATTTCCCCACGGGCGACGGCCCGAACGAGCGTGGCAGCTCGCGCCGGAACATTCTGCTTTCGGTGGAGAAGAGTTTGGCGCGGCTCGGAACGGACTGGATCGATCTGCTGTACCTTCACCATTGGGACTCCAACACGGCGATTGAAGAGTCGTTGGCGGCCGTGGACGCCTTGGTGCGTCAGGGGAAAGTGCTGTATGCGGCGGCATCGAATTTCGCGGCGTGGCAAGTGATGAAGGCGGCGGGTATTGCTGAGCGGCGCGGTTTCGGGCCGATTACGGCGATACAGCCCATGTACAACTTGCTCAAACGCCAGGCGGAGGTTGAGATTTTGCCGATGGCACAGAGCGAGGGAATCGCGGTGTGTCCGTATAACCCGATGGCGGCGGGAATGCTGACGGGCAAGTATCTGCGCGGCGAGCAGGGACGGCTCGATGTCAATCAGGTGTACAAGAAGCGCTACGGCGCGGAGCATTACCCGGAGGTGAGCCGGGACTTCGTTGTGTATGCCCAGGAACGCGGGGTGTCCCCGGCGGCGTTGGCGGTCGCGTGGGTGGCGTCGCATCCGGCTGTTACGAGCGCGATCATCGGGGCGCGTAATCTGGATCAGCTTCGCGACACCTTGGGGTGCGCCGCGATAGCGCTTACGGCGGAGGAACGTGCGGAAATCTCAGCGCTGTCGCCCGCACCGCCCTTGGCTACCGACCGCGAGGGGTGATGAGAGTGGACGGGCTGCGGCGCTTTACTAGGCGCCTGAGAGGAGGAATGGGTTCATGCGTAACTACGGCGTAGTCTCTGTCGCGTTAGGGGCGGTTTTGTTTTTGTCGGCGTGTGCAACGCGCGCCTATGACCCTGCCATGCTCCGCGGCGCCAAGGCGCCGGTATGGTCGCTCAAGACTCCGCCGGGCGGGATGAGTGTGGCGCTATCCCCGGCGGGCAGCACGTTGCGGCTGGCGGGGAGTTACGGCATGGCGATCGGCGTGAGCGTGAACGCCGTGGTGAACGATCGTCACCGCAAGGCGGTGGAAGCCGCGCTGCAGGACTACGATACGACGGCGGCGCTTGAGCAGGGACTGCGAGACGAGTTGCAGCGCGTGCTGGGTGCGTCGTTGCGGCAGGGCGCGCCTTTGACGACGACGGCGGGGTTCAACACGGAGCGCGACGCCGAAGCGGCGCGGAGGATGGGACTGGCGCGGAACGGCGGCGATCTGCTGCTGGACCTGAAAGCCGCATACGGATTGTTTGGCCCGGAGGCGCTGTTAGCGGCGAAAATGGAAGGCAAACTCGTGACGTTGCCGGAGGGACAATCGCTGTGGACATCGGATTTCCTGGTTACGCGCGGCGCGTTGTACGCGAATGACGATTTGAAGGATCCGACGAAGACGATGAAGACCGATTTCGACGAGCTGCGGCTATCGGTGGATGAGGAAGCGGTCGCGGCGTGGACTGCGAACGGCGGTGAGCAATTCAAGAGCGCTTACGGCGAACTCACGAAGGACGTGGCGGCGGCGCTATTGTGCGCGTTGGGTTTGGAGGACAGCGCACGCGGGCGGTATGTGCTGGGGGTGAACGCGATTCGGCAGAAGGAATATGAAGAGGCCGAGACGCATCTGGCGCGTGCCATCGAACTCGAGCCCGGTTTCGTGGAGGCCCAGAACGCTCGCGCGGTGAATGCGGCCCGTAGCGGCAACCGCGCCAGTGCGCTGGAGATCGCGACTGGACTCACGAAATCCGCACCTGAAGCGCCTGCGCCGTGGTTCAATGCTGCGTGGTGGTTGGCGGAGGAGGGGAAGGCTTCGGAGGCGCAAGGATACTACGACAAGGCCCTGAGTCTTGGGGCTCCGAAGAGTTCCAGCCTGGAGAAACTCATCAGCAAGGCGGAGAAAGAGCGCACGAACTAGGGGCTACAATCACTCCGATGGACAGCGGCGTACTTATCATCATGCCGGCGTACAACGAGGGGGCCCGGATTGCCGAAGTGGTCAAGGGGGTCCGCGCGGCGGCTCCGCATGCCGTGTTGGTGATCGACGACGGTTCGAGCGACGACACGGCGGAGCAGGCGCGCGGGGCGGGAGCGGTGGTGGTCTCGCTGCCGTTCAATATGGGCTATGGCGTGTCGTTGCAGACCGGCTATAAGTACGCGGCGGAGCATGGCTGCGACTATCTTGTGCAGCTCGATGCGGACGGCCAGCACGATCCGGCGGGGATTGCGGTGCTGCTCGAGCGCGTACGCGAAGGGCGCTGCGATGTGTGTATCGGGTCGCGGTTTCTCGAGGGTCAACCGTACTCCATTCCTTTTGCACGGCGAATCGGGATGATCCTATTCCGGCGTATTGCGTCGTTTCTCATCGGCGCGACGATCACCGATCCCACAAGCGGATTCCAGGCGATGAACCGGCGCGTCATCGAGTTTTTCTGCCGCGACCATTACCCCGTGGACTATCCCGACACTGACGTTATTGTGGCGTTGCATCATCACGGCTTTCGTGTGGCCGAGGCGCCGGTGGTCATGCATGCGAATCCCACGGGAAAATCGATCCATGCGGGATTACGGCCCGTGTATTATCTATTCAAGATGGCGCTGGCCATCCCGATGAACCTGCTGCGCAAGGAGGGCTGAGGCATGGACGTTCGCCAGAAGATACTGGCCGCGGTGTGTGGCATCGGGCTGTTGCTTGTGATTCTCGAACTGGTGCGCCGTCGCAAGTTGCGCGAGGACTACGCCTGGATGTGGTTGCTGGCGGGCGTGGTGATCGCGGTGGTCGGGCTCAACTACAACCTGCTGCTGTGGGTCACCCGGTTCATCGGCGCGGGATTTACGTCATCGACACTGTTTTTCTTTGGACTGTTCTTTCTGCTCGCGCTGTGTCTGCAATTCAGCGTGAAAATCTCCAAGCTCGAAACCCAAGTCAAGAACCTGACCCAGCGCCTCGCCTTGCAGGACTCCCGCATGCCCCGCGCGGACGACGATAAGCGCGGGTAACGCATGTGGGTCACGGCGATACTACTGGCGTTTGCTGCGGCGGACGCCGCGCCACGTTTTGAGCCGATAGAAACGATCGCCGAGGGGTTTCGTGTGGCCGAGGGGCCGGTCTGGCGCGAAGGAGTGGGCCTGCTGTACTCCGATGTCCTGGACAATACCATTTACCGTGCGCCGCGCGAGGTCTATCGCCAGCCCAGTCAGGAGACCAATGGACTGGCGTTCGATCGCGAGGGACGGCTCGTTGCCTGCGAACACGCCGCGCGCCGCGTGACGCGCACGGAGAACAACGGCGCACAGACAGTGATTGCGGAACAGTATCAGGGGAAACGCTTCAACAGTCCCAACGACGTGGCGATCCGTTCGGACGGACTCATTTACTTCACAGACCCACCGTATGGCGTCGCTCCTGCCGATAGGGAGCTTTCTTTTTCGGGGGTGTATGCGGTGCGGCCCGGAGAGCCTGCGCGGCTCGTGGCGCGGCGCGGGTTCACACACCCCAACGGGGTGACCCTGAGCCCGGACGAGCGTTATGCGTATGTTAGCGACTCCGAACAAGGATTTGTGCGGCGCTACCGTGTGAAAGCGGATGGCGCGTTGACGCGCGGACGCACGTTCTGCCGCGTTCCGACGCCGGACGGGATGAAGACAGACCCTGCCGGTCGGTTGTGGATTGCGGCGCGGGACGGCGTGCGCGTGTACAGCCCAGGCGGGGCGCTGCTCACGACGCTACGCGTGCCCGGTCAGCCCACGAACTGCGTGCTTGGAGGCGCGAACGGGCGTACGCTTTACGTCACCACGTTCACCGCGGTCTACCGTGTGGAATGGACGGATTAGGCGTCGAGGAATCCTGCCCTGCGCCGGAGTTCGGTCATGTCGAACGCGGGGCCGGGGTCGATCTTGCGGCCGGGGGCGATGTCGCGGTGGCCGACGATCTCCGTGAGCGGGTACGCATCGCGCAACGCCTGGCAAACCGCAGCGCAGGAGTCGAATTGCGCCGCAGGAAACGCTTCCCACCAGGATTGGGAACCGCTGGGGTGCGTGGTACAGAGGAGTCCGCGTTCGCGAGGCAATTCGACGCCGGTTGACGTAATCAAATTCCCTGAGGATAGCGGCAGGCACGGCCCGTAGTTGGCGAGTTCGATGCCGATGCTAAAGTGGTTGAGGTCGGTGCGTCCTTTCCACGCGCTGCGCCCGGCGTGAAACGCACGACGGTTGAACGGCACAAGCTGCGTGACGGCGCCGTCGCGATCGATGACCAAATGCGCGGACAAATAGTTCTCGTCCTTCGCGCACAGCCACTCGATGCTGCCTCGGGCCGAGCCGCCGCCGGTGTAGTGAATCACGATGAGGTCCGGCGCGATCTCGCCGCCGTGGTCGGGACTCGGAACAAAACGCACGTCAACTAACCGATGCGTTTGCCGATCTACTGCTGAAAGGGTTGTCATTTTCTGCTCTCCGCCGCTGCCCATCGTCTCTATACGAGAGACCGGCGCGTTGCAGCGGAGGCGTAGCGGAAGGCGCTACGAGATTGTGCGGGCGATGGTGCCGAGGTAATCGACGAACATGGCGAATTCCATGTTCTGACTAAACGTCTCGGCGAGTTGAAGGGCGACGAGGCTGCGGCTGTCTTCCAGGCTTCTGACGCGGATGACGCGGGCATCGCCCGTGAAGGATTCGGGGAGGAAGAGGTCCGACGGGCATGGGCCCGTCGGGAGAATCAGCGAGACAACCATGCCGGGGGTGAGACGATGTTTGGTGAGTGCCCAAATGCCAGTGGTGGAAATGTCCTGGACGATGGCCGGGCCGATGAGGTGTTGACGCGTGCCGGGGATTTCCACGGAAAGCGTCGCCTTGAGTAAGAAGCGGTGGCGCTTGGCACGGCGTCGCTCATGATTCCGCTCGAAGGGATCATCCCATGCGGCATCGACGTCGTATCTACGCAGTGCGGTACTCATCGTTTATGTGCCTGTGGACGGCACCCCCTGATTGTGAGGTCCCCAGGATCTCATTCATCCTTGGCATATAATACCAGACTACGCGGTATGTTTCAACAGAAATTTCTGCTTGCTCACTTTTAGTCTAATTATGGTCGTTTGGGTTTTGGTGGATGGTCCGGTTTCTGGGGGATTGTATTCCTGGATGAGCGGAGCGGCGCGTTGCGGTGACGGGGGAGAGGTGCTAGACTTTTTCGTGGCGGAGTGTCCCTGGACTACGAAGGAAGGAGGCCTGGCATGGCGGATCTCGACAAGTACCTGAAAATGATGGTCGATTTTGGGGCGTCGGACCTTCATTTTTGTACTGGGTGTAAACCGATTTTCCGGAAGGATGGAAGCCTGACGGCGCTTCGGAACGAGGAAGTGCTGGATAGCGTGACGGCAAAACGAATGATCTATGAGATCACGCCTGCGGCGAATGAGAAGGAGTTTAATGAGGTCTGGGACTCGGATTTTGCATACGAGTTAGAGGGGGTGGGACGTTTTCGCTGCAACGCGTTCATGGACCACAAGGGGATGGGGGCGGTGTTTCGCCTGATTCCGACCGACGTGTTGACGTGCGAGCAGCTCGGCTTGCCCGACGCGGTGAAGAAGTTTTGCACGTTGAACAAGGGGCTGGTGTTGGTGACGGGGCCGACGGGCAGCGGGAAGTCGACGACGCTGGCAGCGTTGCTGGACCAGATCAACGCGACGCGAAGCGACCACATCATCACGATCGAGGATCCGATCGAGTTTGTGCATAAGAACAAGCGGTGTCTGGTGAATCAGCGCGAGGTGCACCGGCACACGAAGAGCTTTCGTGCGGCGCTGCGTGCGGCGCTACGTGAGGATCCGGACATCGTGCTGGTGGGCGAGATGCGCGACCTGGAGACGACGCATATTGCGATTGAGACGGCGGAAACGGGGCACCTGGTGTTTGGGACGTTGCACACGACCACGGCGATCTCGACGGTGGACCGCTTGGTGGATCAGTTCCCGCCGGAACAGCAGACCCAGATTCGCGTGATGTTGGCGTCGTCGTTGAAGGGCGTGGTGGCGCAGAATCTGTTGAAGAAAAAAGGCGGCGGGCGCGTGGGGGCGCTCGAAGTGTTGGTGGTGAATCAGGCAGTATCGGCGCTGATTCGCGACGGGAAGACGAGCCAGATCATGAGCATCATGCAGACCGCGAAGCGGGAAGGCATGACGCTGTTGAACGAAGAGTTGACGCGCTTCGTGAAAGAGGACGTGGTGGAGGCGGAAGAGGCATGGCGCAAGGCAGTGGATAAAGAAGATCTGCTGAAGCATTTTGAGTCGGCGGGGATTTCGTTCAAGGCGCCTGCGGAGTAAGGGGGAAGAACACGGACTGACACGGAGAGAGATAGAGAGAGACGAGGGTGATGCGCCCGGCACAGATGCCGGGCGCATTTGTTTTTTGGGTCAGCGCGCTGCAACGCGGTGGGCGGGTTGATGAATGGAGTCAACAGCGAGGTGAGGCGATGGTGAACTGGCTGGGCTGGTGGAAGCGAGGCGCGGGGGCGCGTGTGGAGCAGAGGTCGCCGGGCGAACGATTTGGGACGGTGTCGTTGACGGAGGACATGAGGGGCTTGATGCGGGCGGGGGAATCCTTTGTTCGGCTTCCGAGCGAGACGCCGTTCGCGATGCTCGAAGTGTACCGGTTTTTGCGCGATGCGATTCCGGATGTTAGCGACGCGGTGTGGACGTGGAAGCGCTTGTGTCAGACCGGCTACGACGTGGAGATTTTAGAGGCGTCGTCGGAGATGGCGCGCGCTCGGGCGGAGCGCCTGCTGAAGGCCCTGGACCGGCGGGTGAATAGCGGGGACCGCGGGATGGACGGTCTGCTGGACGTGTTTTATGCGTCGCTGTTTACGTATGGCGCGGCGGCGTTGGAGATTGTGCTGTCGCCGAGCCGGGAGTCGATTGCGGACGTGGTGCCGGTGGACGTTTGGACGGTGCGGTTCAAGCGTGAACGTGGGCAGTTGCAGCCGTATCAGGTGATCGATGGGGAAGAGATTCGGTTGCCCCGCGAGCGGTTCGTGTATGTGGGGTTGGACCGCGACGGGACAAATCCTTATGGGCGCTCGATGCTTCGCTCAATCCCGTTTGTGGTGAAGATTCAGCAGCGGCTGATCGAAGACATGGCGAAGGCGACGCACAACGCGGGGTGGGCGAAGCTGCACGTGAAGTATTCGCCGGAGTCGCGCGAGCGCGGGGAGTCGGTGGAGGCATATGGGCAGCGGATCGCGGGGAACTTTGAGGCGCTGCGCACGCGGCTGAGCGGGTTGGAGGCGGATCAGAATCTGGTGACGTACGACAACGTGGACGTGTCGTTGATCCGGGGGGATTCGCAGAGCCGGATTTTCTACGACAACCTGAAGGCGATTGAGGAGCAGGTGATCACGGGGATGCACTTGATGCCGATCCTGATGGGCCGGAATTACGGGACGACGGAAACGTATGGAACGGCGCAGTTCGAGATCGTGAATCGTCAGGTGGAGGCGGTGAACCGCAGCGTGAAGCGGATTTTGGAGCGCCTCTACAACTTCGAGCTGGCGCTGATGTGGGGCGAGGCGCGGGCGCGCGTGCGGATGCGGACGAATCGGACGGTGGATGTGCTGAAAGAGGCGACGGCGCGTGGAAAAGAGATTGCGAATGTGTTGGCGCTGCGCGACGCGGGTCTGATGGATGCGGCGGGGACTGCGGAGATGCTGGGAATTGGCGGGAACTAGCGAGGAAATGCGGGGAGGACGGCGTGATGGGGTTGGAACCATTTGTATTTCGTCATTGGGGCGCGGTGATGTCGCGCGAGACGCCGGAGAACGCGGAGGCGGACGTTGCGGCGGTGAACCAGTTCGCGTTGCGTCCGTTGGCGCGGGAGGAATTCGCGGCGTTTCGACTGGACCTCTGCAATAACCAGGTGGACCGCCATTTCAGCCGGTTCCCCGAGGAAGAGCTGACGCGAATCACGGAGATGACGCCGGGACGTCCGTTGATGGAGCGGCATGACCTGCGCGGATCGTTGCCGCGGGGAACGTTTTTTCGGGCGCAGGTGCACCGGGATAGCGAACGCGTGTCGGTGCGGCCGGATGTGTATGTGCTACGCACGCGGGAGAACGAAGATTTCATTTTGAACATCGAGGGGGGCGTGTACCGCGAGACGTCGATCGGGTTCTCATTTCAAACGCCGGAGTGCTCGGTGTGCGGGAAGGATTTGCGCACCTGTGATCACGTGCCGGGGCGGAGTTACGGGGATGCCTTGTGTCACTACGTGATGCGCGGGGTGCTGGAGGTCATCGAAGGGTCGGTGGTGCCTGCGGGATCGCAGGGGACGACGTTTGTGTCGCAGACGCGGGGACTTCCGCTGGCGGAGGCGCTCGACGTGGCGCGGCGGGCGTACCACGCGCCGATCGTGTTGCGGCCAGGCCGTGCGTGGTCGGAGGAGTAGAGGTGAAAACGGCAAGAGGTACTGACGAGCGAGGACCGGAGCGGGAGACTTGCGCGTATCACTTGGCGCACGAGGCGGAGTTCCGGGCGCTCTCGCGAGGATTGGATGAAGTGAAGGGACGCGTGCACGGCATCGAGACCAAGGTGGAGCGGGGCGTGCTGTTGCTGGTGGCGAATCTGGTGGGTGTGGTGATGACGCTGGTGCAGCAGTTGCTGCGTTCGATGTGAGGGGAAGACATGTACGGGAGAGTCTTTATTGAAGAGCGGGCCGGGAACCCGGACGCGCTGGGCGAAGAGTGGGACGGGCGGTTCGTCGTGCATCGTCACCGTGATGCGGAGGGGCCGCATGTCGATTTGCGTCTGGAACAGGACGGGTTTCTGGCGGGCTGGCGGATCGCCGGGGAATTCGAGAGCGGTGCATGGGCGGAAGAGAAGGCGGCGCATCCCGTGCACTGGCTGGACCGCGACGGAGACGCGGTACGTGAGGACGCTGGGGTGTATCGCTGGATCGAGCGGGGGCCGCTGCGGCGCGTGGTGTGTCTGAAGGGCGAGCACGGCGTGCGCTGGTTGCGTGTGGAGGCGCATGAGGGGCTTCCGGCGGGCGTGGCGTGCGCGGTGCGGTGCGCGTTGGACGAAGCGGAACTGGGGCCGGAGTCGGCGCTGAGCCTGGTGAAGGATGGTCTGGTGGCGCGGAAGAGGGCGACGGCGCGGTTGCTGGGGTTGGGGCGCGAGCTGGACGGCGACGCGTTTGATGTGGAGGCCTGGCGGCGTGCGTTGGCGGGGCTCTCGCTGGAGGAGGTGCAGTCGCACCTGCGCGCGTACGAGGTGCGCTTTGACGCGAAATATCCGCCGCTTCCGGTATCGCGTCCGGAACGGCTGGACGCGGGAGCGTCAGTGCGGGGGGATGCACTGGCGATCGCGCGTGAGTCGATGTAGCGGCGAAAGAACGAAGAGAAAGGGAGACGGCTATGGCGTTTGGAGATTTGGGGGGCGCGGTGACGGAACTGGTGATCACGTGTCAGACGAAGGCAAGCGGTGCGGTGAGCATTGCGCGCGGAGACGCGGTGAAGCTGGCGGGTCCGTACACGGTGGACAACGCGACGAGCGCGGAAGACGTGGTTTTTGGCGAAGCGTTGGCACCGGCGACGACGAACGGGGCGGCGATCCCTGTGAAGGTGCGCGGGATTTCGGTTCTTGCGTACACGGGAGATGCGCCGGTGGTGAATGGCGTTGTGGGGGTGTTGGCGTCGGCGACGGCGGGGAAGGTGAAGGCCCCGGCGACGGGCAACGGCGTGGGCAGGAATGTGAAGGTGGACACGGCGGCGGGGTTGGTGCACGTGTTGCTGTAGACGGTTTGGGGAGAGGAAACGACGATGGGGTATCGAGACGATATGGTGAAGGAGCGAGTGGCGTTTTTGTCGCGCGGCGCGGACGGGCTGCGTCAGGTGCGCGGGCGTGAGTTGTTTGAGACGTTGCATGGGTTGGGGCTGTCGTACGGTCAGTATTTCCGTGCGATGGGAACGAACCTGCAGGACTACTGCGCGCAGGAGTTTGGCGTGGACGTGAGCCGGATCACGGTGGACCGGTTCTTTCAGTCGGATCCGAACGCGAAGTGGCTGTTTCCGGACATGGTGCGCGAGGCGGTCATTGCGGGAATGAAGCGCAAGCCGGTGTACCGCGATCTGATCATCCGCGACGAGCCGGTAGTGGGTACGGCGTACGACGTGCCGTACGTTCAGGAGTCGGCGGACGACGAGGAGTTGCGCGGCGTTGCGGAAGGCGCGGCGATTCCGGAGTCGGAAATTCGCTACGGCAGCCGAATTGTACGTCTGGACAAGAAAGGGCG
The DNA here is from genome assembly GCA_041859045.1 of Candidatus Hydrogenedentales bacterium. Lineage (GTDB taxonomy): Bacteria > Hydrogenedentota > Hydrogenedentia > Hydrogenedentales > SLHB01 > JBHELB01. Next base: position 34,629 of record JBHELB010000039.1, read on the forward strand.
CGGCGTGCTGGCGTCGTACGAGGCGGTGCGCCGGATGTCGGTGGACATGCTGCGCGTTCACTTGCAGCGCATGGGCGAGCGTCTGGGCCGAAACCTGGACGCGCGTTTGGCGACGGTGTTGGTGTCGGGCGATTCGTCGGGCGCGAGCACGGCGGCGGTGACGCTGAACACGGCGACGGCGAATACGTGGACGTATGCGGACATTCTGTCGGGATTCATGAAGTTGACGTTGGACCATTACTTCACGCCGACGCACATGCTGGCGAATGGGGCGCTGACGGAGACGATCCTGAAACTCGACGAGTTCAAGGACTCGGCCCTTTTCGACTTCGCGAAAACGGGGAACCTGCCGACGCCGGTGGGCGTGAAGTTGGTGCCGATGCCGGAACAGCCGGAGAACAAGCTGACGATCCTGGACGCGGGCTATGCGGTGGAGAAACTGACGGAGCAAGACCTGTTGGTGGAAAGCGACAAGCTGATCAACCAGCAGTGGGAGCGCACGTACCTGACGGTCGTGACGGACTTCGCGGTGATCTATGAGAAGGCGCGCGTGGTGGTGCAGAGCGATTGGTCGTAGCGGAGGGGGCGGCGAAGGGCGCGGGCGCGAAAGCGTTCGCGCCCTTTTGCATGGAGATGAGACATGGCGAGCGTGGCGACGGAAGAAGGGGTGCGGGCTCGGTTTCAATGGAGCGAGGAAGACGTTCCCGAATCGCTGATCACGTTGGCGATAGAGGATGCGCATAACCGGTTGGTGCGGGCGTTGACGGCGGAATCGTGGGGTGAAACGCCCGCGTCGGGCGTGGTGTTGGGCGAGACGTTGCTGGCGGGGGCGCAGGTGTACCGCTTGCTGGCGGCGCGCGAGGCGTTTGATCGGCGGGACGTGCGCGTAGGCGGTCAGGAGAGCGTCGGGATCGGGCGCTTCGAGGCGCTGAGCCGCACGGCGACGGCGCTGGAGGACGAGGCGTGGGCGGTGCTAGAGGCCTTTACGCGTATGCATGAGGGACGGGCTCCGATGAGTGCGTCGGACACGGTTCCGGTGCTAGGAGAGGGATAAGCCGTGGCGATCACGCTGGGAACGCTGTCGTTGGACGAACGATACGTGGCGGTGAAAGAGCGATTCGAAGAGGTCGGCGGACGCGACGAACGGCGCGTCGAGTTGACGGGACTTGTTTCCGATGTGTCGACGGTTGCGGGAATTGAGGCGCGACTGGAGGAGATTCTTCGGGAAGCGTCGACAAACCGCAGTTGGACCACATTTTCCGTGCGCGCGGGACGACGGCTATGGGTGCGGCGGTTGTCCTACGAACGCGAAGTGCAGCGCGGACGGAAGACGGGGGTATTCAAGCTGGTGTTGGAGGTGCGCGATTTCTTTGAGGAGTCGGACACGGAGACCGTGGTGACGTGGGAGGCTTTTTCGGGAAGCACGCGGGAATTTGCGAGTAGTGGGACTGGGGCGACGCCGATTTCCGCGGTGATTGTTCCGGAAGTGGACGTGACGTCGTGGGCGCTTAGCGACGGGACGAACACACTGTCGGCGCAAGGCGTGTTCGCTGCGGGTGTGGCGATACGCGTGGATGGCGTGGCGCGGAAGGTGTGGGTTGGCGAGCGCGAGATCACGGGATATGTGGAAGGCACGTTTCCTGAGGTGCGCCCGGAAGGGACGACGTTGACGTATACCGACAGTGATGAAGGCGCGCATGCGGCGGCGATCACGGTTTCGTATCGCGATCGGTGGTGGTAGTTCATGCAATACCAAATCGAAGTGCTGGAGCAGGGCGGCTTTCGCAAGGCGGTATATGACGATGTGCTGTTGCTTGAGGCGGAGCGCGGGCAGGTGGACCGGGGCGTGCGCGTGGAGGGGTTGTTGCCGCCGGGACTGGCGGAATTGGGGCCGGGAGACCGGATCCGTGTGTTGGTGGACGGCGCGTTGTTTTGCGAGGCCCCCGTGCGCCGGGTGACGCCGCAATGGGGCGATCTCAAGACGCTGATTCTCGATAAATACGTGAACGCGCACGAGCTGGTGTACGTCGAGGCGTCAACTTCGGGGCCGGAGTGGAACAATCGGGTGCAGGTGGCGCTGTTGGCGTGTCCGGTGAAGACGGCGGTGCAGCAGGTGATTGACAGGGCGTTGGGTGCGGTTCACTACGGCGTGGCGCATACGGCATTTCCAGACGGCGCACAACGCGAGTATGCGAAGTTTGAAGCGCGGAAGACTGCAGGAAACGAACTGGAGACGGGCGGCATTTCAGCGGGCCAGTGGGTGGGCGCGCCACGGTTGGACGCGAGCGAGGCGTATGCCAAGGATGGCGACACGATCGCGGGGTTGAAGGTGGACGGCGCGGCGTGGCCGGACCTGCGGCTGCTCATGATTGACGCCGAGGAGACGTCGAAGAATGGTCACGCGGTGTCGCGTCACCCCGAGGTCACGGCGATGACGGCGGAAGAGTATGCGGCGTCGGCGTATGCGTGGCGCGCGCAACGATCGAAGGAGTCGCTGCAGGCGTTGATCGACGGGCACGGAATTGATGCGGTGGAACTGAACCCACATCGGAACGCGGCGGGCGCATTCGACGATCGCGTGGATGCGTATGGGCGCTACGTGGGGCTGATCTACGGCGGCGGACTTTGTTTCAACGCGGCAATGGTCGAGCAGGGAATGGCGGAAATCTATTTGTATGAAGAGGGCCGCTATCACGAGCCGTCGATGGCGTTGAAGGATTACTACTCGTACGTGGGGCCGTCGGAAGACACGCTGGCGGTCGTGGGCGGGGGCCCGGTGAGCATGGCGGTGGACGCAGGGCTGATGGAGGCGTTGATGGCGCTGGCGTTGATGGGGGGCGGGTGCCGTTGGGGGGTGAGGGCGGACGGGACCGTGTGGTTTTGCGAAGCGAGTACGGCCGAGCACGTGGCGTTCGAGTCGCCGTCGGAGACGGGCGTGAGCTGGGGGATGTCCGATATAGGTCTCGTGAACGAGTTGACATTCGAAGGAGGTGAGTTGGCGTTGCCGCTAACGAAGACCTATGCGCGAGAGGCCAGTGTCAGGCGCTACGGAAGCGCGTCGGGACGACTGGTGCATTACGGTCTTAACGCGGAGCAGGACGTAGACCGCTTGGCGGCGGCGTTACTCGATGATTTGGCGTATCCATCGTTAACGGGCGACGTCGTGTTTCATCGGGGAAAGGGAGACGTGCATCCCGGCGAATTGATCGAAATCCGTGGAGCGCCGTTTCGGCGATATCACGAGGCATTGTCTGGGGAATGGGGCGGGCGCTACGCAGGGCGACTGGTGGGGGCGGTGGCGTCGGTGACGCACCGATTCACGGGGCGTCGCGTGCGGACGACCGCGACGCTGACGAGTCCGGGGCGCGCGGTTGAGAATCCCCTGCGGTTTATTGTGCGCAGTCAACCGAGCGAAGCGGAGATGTATGCGTTTCGATTGGACGACGAGGTGGTTGGATTGGACATGAGCTATCACCTGGACTGACGAGAAGGAGGGGGAATGCGAGGCAAGGGGTATACGAAGACGGCCTGGCAGGTGCAGGAACGGCCCGTGTCGTCGTCGAAGCTGAACACGTGGGACGATCGTATCGAGCAGGCATTGGAGCGGGCGTTCTTTTACGTGGGGCAGACGGCGGGTGATGAGAACGGCGTGTTGCGCGGCGCGACATCATTGGATTTGAAGACGACTCAGGCGTCGCCGGCGGGACGGAGTGTGGTGGTGAATGCGGGGTGCGCGTTGATTGCGCGATGTCCGTATCGCTTGGGGTCGAGTATGGCCACGGCGGAGGTAACGCCGCCCGCGACGTATCCGCGCGTGGATTTGGTGCAGGCGCGGCTGGACTCGTGGGATGTGAGCGTTCGTACGGGGACCGAAGCGGCGTCGCCGATGGCTCCAGAGGCGGAGGCGAACTGCATTGCGTTGGCGGAACTGCATCTGCGGCCAGGAATGGTGAGCGTCAAGGATACGGACGACGGCGTGAATGGGTACATTGTGGATGTGCGGGCGTTCTTGTAGAAGAGGAGAAGAAGCGATGGATGGTAGCGTGAGTGAATGGGGCCTGACGTTGGCGACGATGGTGTTTGGGGCGCTGTGGACGGCGTTTCGATCGAGCGACGTGTTGGGGCGCGTGCGCGATGAACGGTTCCGAAAAGCGTTGAGCGCGTTGGAGGCGGGCGTGGAGCAGACGTACCGGACGTATGTGCGGGCGCTGAAGGAGTCGCGCGCGGACGGGAAACTGACGGACGAGGAGCGACGCCAGGCGCGGTTGCTGGCGCGGGACACCGCGATGGCGTTTGGCCGTACGCAGGGCGTCGACGTGTTGCAGACGCTTGGGCGTGAGTACATCGACGTGTGGATCGCAAAATTGGTGAATGGCCTGAAGATCGGCGCGGGTTTGGCGTAGGGAATTCGGGGGGGATTCTTGCCGGAGGAGAATCTCCCCCAATCCTTTTCAAAGAGCGCACTTTCTCGTAAATGCACCCACCTTTCCTCTCGCGAAGAGTCCCACCTGCGAGTCAATACCCTTCAGACAAGTTCACTTCTTTGCCGCTCAGAGCAGGCGTTTTCTGTCGATCGCCGGGTTGACAGTGCGGCCGATTTCGCCGATAATGCGGCCGGGGGTGGGTCTTTGTTTTCGACCCAGACAGCAGTATTCGTCACTTACCCGGGCAAAAGTGCGCGGGTGAGGTGTGTCTGTGGCGCAAAACGAAGCTCATTCCGGATGGAGTTTTCATGTTATCGGGGATAGGGGACCGGTCTCTGACAAGGGGCCAAACGCGAAGGAGAAGGCAGATGCGCAAGGGGCTTTTGGTGCTGGCTGTTGCGGCGATGATGTTCTGCACGGCCGCCTCCGCCGAGCTGCAGAATGTGCAGGTTGGCGGCGAGGTTCGCATTATGGGGAACTGGATTCCGAACTGGGCGGTCGAGCCGGGGCCGTTGGAGATTCGGATTCCGGCGACGCAGTTGTTCAACCGTCCGATCGGCGACATGGTGACGCGTGGGGCGTTCAACGGCGCGGGCATCTTGAGCCCGTATGCGTGGGGCAACACGAACGACCTGCGTCTGATCGAAGAGCGCACGCGCGTGAACTTCAAGGCGGAGTTCACGGACAACGTGAGCGCGTTCATCGAGCTCGAGAGCTATGATTTTTGGGGCGAGGATTTCCGTTCGAACTACGTGACCGGCGCGGATGCGCGCGCGGCGACGGGTGATGACGTGGAAGTGTATCAGTCGTACATCGAGACGAGCGAAATGTACGGCTATCCGGTGTCGCTGCGCATTGGCCGCCAGGAATTGGCGTTCGGTAATCAGTGGCTGGTCGGGCCGAAGGACTTCGGCCCGTTCTTCCGCGGCCGTTCGTTCGATGCGATTCGCGCGACGTACGCGACGGACCTGTTCAAGGTCGACGCGTGGATGTCGAAGCTGAACGAAGGCGGCGTGGCGGAGCAGGACGGCGACGTCGATTTCTACGGCGTGTACGGCACGTACCTGGGCCTTGAGAACATCACGATCGACGCGTACTGGATGCTGGTCCGCGATGGCCGCAGCCTGAACGACACCAATCGTCTCTGGTTCGGCGAGTGGATCGAAGACGTGTTGAACCTGGATGACTACGACGTGACGAATCTCAACACGGTGGGTCTGCGCGGCGCGGGCAAAATCGACGCGTTCGATTTCGATGCGGAAGTGGCCTATCAGTTCGGCAGCGCGGATCAGGTTGGTTTCGCGTTCAAGCCGTTCACGTACGGCGACGACGGCGCGGACTACGGCGTGTGGGGCGCGAACCTGGGCGCGGGCTACACCTTCGACATGATGTGGCAGCCGCGCCTTCACCTGGGCTACACCTACTACGGCGGCGAAGACAACCGCGACATCAATTTCTGGCAGTGGCTGAATCCGTTCGACCTGCCGGAGGCGAGCGTCAGCTTCAACCGTCTGTTCACGAACGTGATGCACGGCGGTTTCCTCGATCTGCAGGGCGACTTTTCGAACGGCCACGTGTTCGAGGCCGACGTGATGGCGCACCCGACCGAGAAGACGATGGTCATGCTGGGGCTGACCTATTTCATGGCCGACGAGACGTTCTCGTACCCGATGTTCGTGAAGATCGGCAAGTTCCGCGTGCCGGTGGCCCCGAACCTGTCCTTCTGGGATAAGGGCGGCGACAGCGACATCGGTTGGCAGCTCGACCTGGTCGGCGCGTACAACTACAGCGAAGACCTGTCGTTCATGCTTCACTGGAGCCACATGTTTGTGGGCGACGGCCTGAGCGACGGCAACTTCAACGCCTGGAACGGCCTACTGTTCACCGGCGGCGACGGCGAAGACGACTCCGACTACTACTGTGTCGAGACGCGTATTCGCTTCTAGCATCTGACAAATAACGGGGGGAATCCTCAATAGAGAGGGTTCCCCCCGCAGTTATTTGGGGTGTGGCTACCGCAGGATGCGGACAACGGCGACGGCGATGATCAGCGGCACGATCATAATCAGCACGCGCCAGTGTTCGGTGACGTAGAGAAAGATGTCGCGCCAGGTGATCATGGGCCGTACTTCTTTTTCTGTTGTTCACGCCACTTGGCGAGGTCGGCGGGATTCAGGCCATCGCGTTCCATGCGCATCACGCCGTCGCCACGGTCGTCTTTGTCCGGCGCGGCGAACAGAATATGCAGGCCAAGACCGATCGTGATGACCGCCACGGCGATGCCCGCGACGCAGCGGAAGCGGTCGTGATAGTATTTCTCGCGCCAGAGTCCCCATGCGCCCCAGAGCATCGCAAGAAGCGGGATGATCATCAGCACGAGCGCGGGATGAAACAGCCCCAGCGGCGGAATCGGCACGCGCGGGAGATTTGGCAGCGCCCAGACGATGCCCATCGCGAAGAAACCCACGCCCGCAGTGTACACGCAGAGCTGCCACACCGGGGGCGCGGCCCAGCCGCTTTGCACTAGGGCCTCGTCGGCGATATCCGTGGCAGGGCGATGGCGATGTGTGTGATGTTCGTGAGGCGCGGGCGGCTCGGGGGCGTTCTGCAACGCCGCGAAGGACGTTGCGGGCGCTTCTTGCTCGGGCTCGGGCTCAGTGGCGTGTCGATGCGCCTCGGTTTGGCGGCTCTTGCGCTCGTCGTAACAGACTTTGCACAGGCGGCGTCCGCCCTTGGTGAGGTGGATGTGATTTCCACAGACCATCTTGCGGCAGCGGTCGCACCCGATGCCGCAGACGTCGCACAGCAACACCCCACACTCGACGCAAAAGCCCATCGAACTGCGGATTTGGCAGAGCGCGCATTCCATTGGAGGCCTCCCGCCACGGTTGAGGTCACTCTAGCACAGGGCAGGCAGCGTCGCAATAGGCCGTCGGCGCGGGGCGATTCGCGGGGTTGCATTTTACCCCCCAAAAACGTCACTCTTACCTCCCGGTTTTTAGGTTCTGTGTGGTGGGAAACGGTATGCGATGAAATATGTCTTTTGGGGTTGGTTGGGGGTCATGCTCGTGTTGTCGGGCGTGGCGGCGATCTGGCGGCCCGCGCCAACTGACAATCGAATCAAACTCGTCTGGGCTACAGACGACGCGCCGAACCGGCGCGAAGTCGTCGCGTTGTTCAACGCCACGAACACGAAATACCGCGTCGAGCTCGACTCGCAACAAGCGGGTGGCGGATTCGAAAAGGTCATCATCCAGTGCCTGGCGGGCGTCGGACCGGACATGTTCGACTGCTACGACCCGTTCCAGTTGGCGGCGTTTGTTCGCGCCGGGGTGGCGCGCGACTGTACTGATGACCTTGCGGCGATGGGCGTGGATATGAGCGAGGTTTGGCCCTGTGTCGAGCCGACGTTCCGGTTGGATGGGCGGGTCTACGGACACCCCGGCAACGTTTCCGCCCCGGCGATCTGGTACAACAAGCGCCTGTTCGACGAGGCGGGCGTGCCGTATCCGCGGCCGGATTGGACCTGGGATGAGTTCATGGACATCGCGCGCAAACTGACGCGGCGCGATGAGTACGGGCGGCCGGTGCAGTTTGGTTATTTGGGGCCAGCGGATCCATTGCAGTTCAAGCTGTTCGTTCACATGTGGAACGGGCACTTTTACAACGAGGCGCGGACGCGCTCCATTCTCGATAGTCCAGAGGCCGGGGCGGGCATTCAGTTCCTGCAGGACCTCGTCTACAAGCACCGTATCATGCCCACGCCATCCGACGAAGGAGCGATGGCCTCCGCGGGCGGTTGGGGGACGGCGACGATTTCGTTGCTTGCGGGCGAGAAAGGGGCGATGGCCACGGGAGGGCGGTGGTGGCTGCTGATTTTGCGCAAGCCGGAGTATCGCCATCTGCGCCTGGGGGTGGTGGAACTCCCGCGCGGGCCGTCCGGCCGTATTCTCGGCGACGGGAAATCGACGCTCATTAACAAGCATAGCAGCCAAATCGCGGGCGCGCTCGAATTTCTCGCGTTCCTGCACGGCCAAGCATACAACGACCTTATCAACCGACAAGCCGACGGCCTTGCGCCCGTGATGAAGTATTGCAGCACGGACGCGTTCCTGCACAACCCCGAGTATCCGCAAGAGGACTATAACGACGCGTGGCGCGCGGCGGCGGCGCACGCGGATCCGAATGCGGTGAGCCCCTATATCAACGGCGCCACGGCGGACAAAACGCTGATCATGCAGTCCGACCTGGTGAAAGCGGGGAAAAAGACGGGCGAAGACGCCATGCGTTCGACGGCCATTGAATTGAACAAAGCCATCGTACGGCAACTCCGCATCGACCCGTCGTTGAAGGAAAAGTACATGCAGGCGGTTGCCGCGGGGGCCGCGCCCGCCTGGGATCGCCCCGAGGACGCGCCATGAGACCGAACGTTCGCATTACGTTGGTTGCGCTGGCCTTTTTGTTGCCGAACTTTCTCGGGTTCGCGGTGTTCACGCTTGTGCCGGTGGTCTTTTCGCTGGGCGCGTCGTTCACCAACTGGAACCTGATGCGCACCGTGCCGTTGCGCTTCGTCGGTCTTGAGAATTACCTCGATCTCATCGCGGAACCCCGGTTCTGGCTGTACTTCGTCAACACGATCTACCTCATGCTCGGCATGCCGGTGGCCATTGCGGGCTCGCTGCTGCTTGCCGTCATGCTCAGCACGAAAATCCGCGGGCTCACCGTCTACCGCACGTTGTTCTACCTGCCGTCGTTCACCGCGGGCATCGCCGTGTTCGTGTTGTGGAAACAGCTCTACAACCCAGAGTTTGGCCCGATTAACACAACGCTGCGCTGGGTGTTCGACATGATCCATCTGGACGCCCTCAAGCCGCCGATGTGGTTGCTGTCCACGGCGAATCTGCTGGGGCTCGGGGTCGAGCAGGTTGAGTTGACGTTTAGCGAGTTTGGCCTGGGCGCACGCGACGCGATCATCATCATGGGCATCTGGCTGGCGGTGGGCGGCGGCAACATGCTGTTGTACCTCGCGGGCATCTCGAACATTCCCGAAGAACTGTACGAAGCGGCCGATATCGACGGCGCGAACGCCTGGAAGAAGTTTTGGCACGTGACCTGGCCACAGCTTGCCCCGACGACGTTCTTCATCGTGATCATGAGTTTCATCGGCGGGCTGCAGGGCGGGTTCGAACAAGCCCGCGTGATGACCAACGGCGGCCCGGCAGGCACCACCACCACCCTGGCCTTCTACATCTACTCAAAAGCGTTCCTTGAGTTTCAAATCGGGTACGCCTCGGCCATTGCGTGGGTCTTGTTCGCGCTGATCTTCGCGCTCACCGCCGTGAATTGGAGGTATGGCAGCCGCTATGTCAACTACTGAGCGCCCCACGCCCGCTTCCCCCACGACAGCGCGCCGTTGGTTTGCCCGCAACGGCCGTTTCGGCGTGTATCACGTCTTCCTGGTAATTATCGCGTGTACGATGCTTATCCCGTTCCTGTGGATGGTGACCGCCAGCAGCAAACCGCTGAGCGAGGTCGAGCGCATGAGCCCCATCCCCCGCGAGTCGACGGTCCAAAACTACCTCGACCAGAGCGGCGCGGGCGCATTCTCGTTGCTCGAATATTACGTGCACAATGCGAAGCGCAATTTCGAGGCGGTATGGAATTCGCGGGACATTACCTTCAAGAAGTACTTCTTCAACAGCCTGTTTGTGGCGGGTTGGGTCACGCTGCTGACCTGTCTCACCAGTTCCATGGCCGCGTACGCCTTTGCGCGGCTCCAGTGGCCGGGCCGCGATGCGGTGTTTAAGCTCTATTTGGCGACGATGATGATCCCCGGCGTCGTCACGATGATTCCCAACTATACGCTCGTCGTGAAGCTGCATTTGCTCGACACCTACGCCGCGCTCATCGTGCCCGCCGCGTTCAGCGCCTTTGGCACGTTCCTGTTGCGCCAATTTATGCTCGGCATCCCGCCGTCCATGGACGAAGCCGCCACCATCGACGGCGCGTCGCATTGGCGGATTTTCTGGGACATCATCCTGCCGCTCTCCCAGCCCGGCCTGGTTACGCTGGCCATGTTCACGTTCCTGGGCCAGTACGGCAGCTTCTTCTGGCCGCTCGTTTGCATCAAGAGCCAGCACCTCCAGACCCTCCCGGTGGGCATGCTCTACTTCGACACCCTCTACGCCCGCGAGACCAACCTCATCATGGCCGCGTCGGTCATCAACATCGTCCCCTTGGTCATCCTGTTCGTCGTACTCCAGAAGCAGATCGTCCGGGGCATCCAACTGGGCGGCGTCAAAGGGTAATTCGTCCCCAATACTCTGTTCCTAAGTTCAGGTATGGCATGCTTTTACCTTCCGCAATCCCCATCATATGGTATGGGTAATCTGTTTACATACAATATATTGACGTTTGGGGCCCTCTGTGCTAGACTGCGCTTTGCGAAGGAGAACCCCCTCGAGGGGAGCGACCGGAGCCTCTGACCATTCCGCCGCGCGCGGCAATGGCCTGTTGGACATCGGCCCCATCCGGGTCTATAATCGACCCTCTGCGAGTTCTCCCAGTCTTTGGTCCCGGCGCTGACGTATCTACGAAGGAATTTGTTACACATGGAATGGGTGAAGCCGAGCGTCTTTCTCGTGGGCGAGACACGCGTTGTGGACGAGGGTCTTCATGCGTACTTAGAGCACCTGGGCGTTCCAAATTGGACCAGCGACGCCCCCAGCGACCCCGAGCGGTTGACGGAAGTCTTTGGCCGTCTGTGCTACCGGAGCTTTGAGCCGGGGTTGAACCCGAACGTGACCCGGGTGCGCCAGGGGAACCAGCCGTACCTGAGCAACGTGGTGAAGGTGGGGCATGGCAGCGTGCTCGAACATGCCGTGTTGAACTTCATATTTGCGGACGTAAGCCGGGTGTTTACGCACGAACTGGTGCGCCACCGGGCGGGCACGGCGATCTCGCAGGAGTCGCTGCGTTTTGTGCGGCTGGACCGGCTGTCGGCGTATATGCCGATGCATATCCAGGAAAGCGAAGAGGGGATGGCGGTGTTCACCAAGACCCTCGAGCAGTTGGAAGAGGTGCAGAAGAGCCTGGCGCGGGTGTTTGAGGTCGAGACGGAAGAGGCGTTTTCGCGCAAGAAGAAGCTGACCTCGGCGTTCCGCCGGGTGGCGCCGGAAGGCGTGGCGACGACGGTGGGGTGGTCGTGCAATTTCCGCGCGCTGCGCCATGTGATCGAAATGCGCACCGCGCCGGACGCGGAAGAGGAAATTCGCCTGGTGTTTGGCCAGGTTTATGAACAAGTGCACCGGCGGTATCCGAACCTCCTGGGCGACTATGAAGTCGTTGAGGCGGACGGATTGCCGTGGGTGAAGACCACGAACAAAAAAGTATAAGAAGACTGTTTGTCCCAGTCGTCACGTCTTGGGAGGGACTGACCATGTTATTCACCGTGACCGAGCGTTTCTATCTTTCCGAGCGTTTTTTGGAGCGTTTCAGCGGGCAGCAGCCGAAGTGGGGGCCGCTGGGGTATGTGACGTTCAAGCGCACGTATGCCCGCGTGGTGGACGGCGAGACCAAGCGCACCGAGGAGTACTGGGAGACGCTGAAGCGTGTGGTGGAGGGCTGCTACACGATCCAGCTCAACCATTGCCGCAATTTGAAGCTGCCGTGGAATCCGCAGAAGGCGCAGCGCTCGGCGCAGGAAATGTACCGGTTGATGTGGGAGTTCAAGTTCCTTCCGCCGGGGCGCGGCTTGTGGATGATGGGAACGGACTATATTTACGAGCGGGGCTCGGGCGCGCTGAATAACTGCGCGTTCGTGTCGACGGCGGAAATCGACTTCAGCTTTTCCGAGCCGTTCTGTTTCTTGATGGACCTCTCCATGCTCGGCGTGGGCGTGGCGTTTGACACGAAAGGCGCGGGCCAAGTCGAGGTGCAGACCCCGCAGGTCGGCGCTTCCACGTACGTCGTCGACGACTCGAAGGAAGGCTGGGTGGATCTCGTGCGCTGCCTGCTGGAGGCCTATGTGGGCCACGGCAAGCGCCCGGCGCATATCGATTACTCGCGCGTCCGCCCGATGGGCGCGCCGATCCGCACCTTTGGCGGCATCGCGCCGGGTCCCGGCCCGTTGATGGAATGCGTGGAGAACATCGACAAGGTTTTGAAGCCGCGCATCGGCGAACGGATCACGTCCACGGATATCACCGATCTCATGAACGTGCTCGGCAAGTGTGTGGTGTCGGGCGGCGTGCGGCGCACGGCCGAGCTGGCGCTGGGCAGCCCGGAAGACGCCGACTACCTCAAGCTCAAAGACCCGGATTTGCACGGCGAGCAGTTGATGGCGTGGCGCTGGGCTTCGAACAACAGCGTCGAGGCGCGCGTGGGAATGGACTACACCCAGGTGGGCCAGCAGACCGCGAAAAACGGCGAGCCGGGGTATTTCTGGCTGGAGAATGCGCGCGCGTATGGGCGTCTGAAAGACGGGCCGACCTGGGTGGACGCGAAGGTCGCGGGCACGAATCCTTGCGCGGAGCAGAGCCTCGAGTCGTATGAGATCTGCAACCTCGTCGAAACGTTCCCGTCACTGCATGAAAGCTACGAGGAGTACGAGCGGACGCTGAAGTTCGCGTATCTCTACGCGAAGACCGTCACGCTGATCCCCACACACATCGAACGCACGAACGCAATCATGTTGCGCAACCGGCGCATCGGACTGTCGCAATCGGGCATCATCGAATCGTTTGAACGCCACGGCCGGCGCACGCATCTGGAATGGTGCGACCGCGGCTATGCATACATCGCCAAGCTCGACCGCATCTACGCGCAGTGGCTGTGCATTCCCGAGAGCATTAAGAAGACCAGCATCAAGCCGAGCGGCACGGTGTCGCTGCTGCCCGGCGTCACGCCCGGCATTCACTATCCGCACGCGGAGTTCTACTACCGCACAATCCGCCTTGACCGCACGAGCCCGTTGGTTGAGCCGATTCGCCGCGCAGGTTACCGGATCGAGGAATCGGTCTATGGCGACAACACGTACGTGGTGTACTTTCCTGTCAAGCAGAAGCACTTCCAACGCTCCAAGCACGACGTGTCAGTCTGGGAGCAGGTCGAGAACGTGGCGCAGATGCAACACTACTGGGCGGACAATCAAGTCAGCGCGACCGTAACGTTCAAGGCCGAGGAGGCGCACGAACTGCCGTTCATTCTTGAGCTGTACGAGCCGAAGCTGAAGTCGATCAGCTTCCTGCCGCTCAAGGACCACAATTACGCGCAGGCGCCGTATCAGGAGATCACCGAGGAGATGTACAACAACGCCTCGGTGCGCCTGAAGCCGCTGAACTTCGAGAACCTGAATACGGATGAGGCGCTGGACCTCTACTGCGACGGCGACAAGTGCGAGATGCCCGTGCAGGAGGTTGAGGTGGTTGTTCCGCAGGAAGAGTTCTCGTTCGAGTTCGACAAGTCGAACGGCAAAGAACACTCCGCGGAAGAGGAGACGGCGGTTCCGAAATAGGCGCATCAGGAAGGACACCATGCTCTCGAAAAAAACGAACTATCGTCTAGTCGTGTGCTTTGTTCTTGTCCAGGCTGTTGCGGTATGCGTGGTCCTCGGGCTGTTTCTTGTGGACTTCGCGGCGAGCTTCGCGCTGACAAAAGAGCGGCCTTCAGTTGAAGGGATGCTCCTGATCCTGGTGAACCTCAACGTCCTCTTGCTTCTCTTGCTGAACATCAAGCAGCACCCACCGAAGGACGGCGAATAGCGCCCCAGAACGTTACCCACAGGCCTTGCGAGCAGAAAGGTTCGTGCGCGTAACCCGGGTCTTGAGGCTCGATTCGTGCGCGATCATGCTGTTGACACGGCGGAAGTGCTGGCAGTCCCCGCTTTTCCTACAGGACTTGCTTTCAATCGCCCCTTGATGCGATGACATGCCACGGCGCAAAAACCGCGACCTGGAGTAAGAACCTTCGCCTCAGGCGCTTCTGCTATTTTGTGGGCGGTTTGCTGCCGTCTTTTCCGCGCAACGGCTCGGCCGCACCGCGAATTTCGAGGCGAATCTTTGCGAGGTGATTCGGGCCGCCGTCGAGGACGATGATACGGTACGGGCCGTGCGTGAGGACCTCGCCCTGCGCCGGGATGCGGCCCGTCGCATGCATGACCCAGCCGCCGACGGTTTCCACTTCGTCGTCTTCAATGCGCACGCCCATCGCCTCGCAGGCATCTTCGAGTGGCATGCGCGCGTCGATAATGAAGGCGTTGGGCGCGGCCTGCCGGATTTGACTTTCCTCGCGGTCGTGTTCGTCCTGAATGTCGCCGAAGATTTGCTCAAGAATGTCCTCAATCGTGACCAGGCCGTCCGTGCCGCCGTATTCATCCGTAACGATCGCGATGTGCTGTTTGGCGGTCTTGAGGGTCTTGAGCAGATCGTCGAGTTTGATCGTATCCGGCACGTGAAGCACTTCACGCACGAAACGCGTGATGCTGGGATTCTCGGGTTGATCGTCGAGCAACACATCATAGGCGTTGATCGTGCCGATGATGGTGTCGATGCTGTCGCGGTAGATGGCGATGCGGGTGCGCCCGGTCTGCACAAACAGGTCGAACAGTTCCTGGCGCGTGGCGGTTTCAGGCAATGCCTCAATGTCGATGCGCGGAACCATGATCTCGTTGGCCTGGGTGTGTTGCAGATCGATGATCGAGTGGATCATGCGCTGCTCTTCGCGTTCGATCGTGCCGTGCTCCGCGCTTTCGTCAACGAGGATGCGGACGTCGTCGAGCGAAGTCATGAAAGGGCTGATGTGGTGTTGTTCGCGCCCCACCGCGCGCATGAGCAAGCGGATCAGCGCGGTTGTAGGCGCAGTAATGGGAATCAGCACCCACTGAAACACTTGAATGATAGGAAACAGCGCCAGCGACAGGCGGCTCGGGTGTTTGCGGAAGAAGCTCTTGGGCATGATCTCGGAAAAGACCAGATAGACCGGCGTCGCAATGAGGGTCGCGAGCAGGGGCGAGTCGAGTACGTCGACCAGCGCGGTCGTGCCGAGCACGAGCAGGATATTGTTCGCGATGAGCAACATCGTGAGCAGCGCGTCGGGTCGGTACATGCAGCGCAGCAGGCGCGCGGCCCGGGGCAGGTGCTCCTCTTCGGCGAGGTAGCGAATGCGGATCGGGTTCGCGGAGACAAACCCAATCTCGTACCCGGCGAACAGCGCCTGGAGCACGATCGTGATGAGGAAGACGAAGAGCGCAATCTCCGGGCTCATGCCGTCTCCTCCCCGTTCGCGGCGGCGGCCTCGGGCATGCGCTCGATGCGCACGCGCGACGCGCGTTTCCCTTCGCACTCCTCGACGACGTAGCGCAGCCCCGCATGCTCAACGGTATCGCCGGTCTCCGGAACTTTCTCAAGCAGATGCATGACCAAGCCCGCGACCGTCGTGTGTTCCTCGTCTTCGAACTCCACATTCAGCAATTCGGCGAGTTCGTCGATGGAAAACGAACCCGGCACGACGTATTCGGTCTCGGAGACTTTCTCGTACTCCGGCGTTTCGATTTCGTCCTCGTCGAGAATGTCGCCGACCACTTCTTGCAGGGCATCGTGCAGCGTGGCCAGTCCGCTGGTGCCGCCGTACTCGTCGACGACAATCGCCATGTGCGCGCGGTGGCGCTGAGTCTCCTTCACGAACTGGCGCACGGTCATGGTTTCCGGCACGAAATGCACGGGCCGCAGCAGAGGACGGATCGGGCGGCTGAGTTCGCCCTTCGCGATTGCGGGAAGAAGATCCTTCGCCACGAGAATGCCCGCGATACTGTCGAGATCGTCGCGAAACACCGGCAAGCGGGAGTATTCATGCTGCCGCAACACGTCGAGGGCATCCTGGGTTGTCGCGGCTTCCGGCAGCGCGACGACGTCGGGCCGGGGCACGATGATGGTGCGGACTTGGGCGTCGCTGAACTCCAGCACGCCCTCGATCATCTCGCGTTTTTCTTCCTCGATAACCCCCTGCGCCTCTTCACTCGCGAGGACGGACTTGAGCTCCTCGTCGGTAATGAAGGGCGCCGCGCGAAGTTCGTGCAGGTGCAGCAGGCGGAACAAGAGGTCGGTGAACGAGAGCAGTATTTTGCAGAAGGGTTTGAGGAGGTAGTCGGTCGCCCAAAGCGGGACCGCGACGGCACGGGCAAATCCTTCCGCCATGCGCACGGCGACGATCTTGGGCATGATCTCCCCGAAGAACACCAGTGCGAACGTGACCGCAAGCACGGCCAACCCATAGGCCTCGGCCTCTGAAAGCGGCGTCGCGGAGAAAAAATCCTCGAGGTGCGCGCCGAGCACCGCGCCCAGGGTCACATTGACCATGAGGTTCATCACGAGAATGGTCGTGATAAGGTGGCCGGGGTTGGCCATCAACTGCGTGATGATGCGCGCGGGAAGCGCTTCCTCTTCGCTGAGCGCGCGCAGCCGCAGTTTGTGAATCGAAAAAAACGCCGTTTCCGCGCCGGAGGTAAACGCCGACAATCCGAGCAGCAGCAGAATCGCGAGCACGCGTCCCGGCGGCATATGCACGTTCCACAGGGCGAACCACTCCGCGGCAGTAACTGGATAGTCCATTGAGACAGCCGACGACGCGTCCCCATTCGAAGCGGCGATAGCCACGACGCAGCAGGTGGCGGCGATGCCCGTGATCAAGGCGACGCCGCGGCGGCGAATTCCCCCGATTTCGCTCCGCAAAACGACTACTACCTCCTCTTCGCCGCGGGGCGGCTCAGTTTAGGCCAGGCCTCTTCGATGGAAATACCGAGATATTGAGCTTGTTTTTCGGCCATTTGCTTGCAGGCGCGTTCGGTCTTGTGCGTATATCCAAGCAAATGCAACATACCATGACAAAACAGCAGCCGCACTTCGTCGCGCATGGCCTGGGCGTCTTCGCGGGCGTCGCGCGCGACGGTGTCCAGGGAAATAACGATATCGCCGAGAACTCGCGGCTGCGCGACTGCGCCGCTGGCTTGCGCAAACGACAGCACGTCGGTTGGTCGGTCTTGCTTGCGGTAGTCGCGATTCAATTCGCGAATAAACGGATCGCTGCAGTAGAGGAGACTGACTTCGCAGGGAACGGTCATTCCCTCTCCTTCGCAAATCTGCTGGGCGAGCCGGGCCAGCACGTCGCGACGGCACGGGGTGCGCCACGGGGACTCGTTACGAACCTCGAGATGAACGGTCATAGGTCACCTCCTATCGGCGGGGCGGCAATGCTCGCCTGTTTCTTTCGCACGTCGTCGGGATACGCGATGCGCGTGTGCTGACTCGTCAGAATGCGGCGCGTCACCACGCGCGCGATCGTATCGAGATCGCGAAGCGTCAATTCGCACTCGTCGAACTGACGATCCAACAGGCGCGCGGAGACGAGTTTGTCCACCACCTCGCGGATGCGCTCTTCGTTCGGATTCTTGATCGAGCGTACCGAGGATTCCGCCGCATCGCAAATCATGAGAATGGCGGTCTCCGGGGTCTGCGGCTTGGGGCCAGGATAACGGAAGTCGGCTTCGTCGATATCGCCGTGTTTCTGCTGCGCGAGCGCTTGTTGATGAAAGAAACTGATCATGGACGTGCCGTGGTGCTCGAGGATGCCGTCGACAATCGGCTTGGGCAGATGAAAATCGCGCGCCATCTCCGCGCCTTCGATGACATGCGACGCGATCGCGCGCGCGCTGAGGCGCGGCGACAATTCGTCGTGGACGTTTACGCCGGTCTGGTTCTCGCTGAAGTACTCCGGTCGCCGCAGCTTGCCGATGTCGTGGTAATACGCGCAGACCCGTGCGAGCAGGCCGTTCGCGCCGATGGCGTCGGCGGCGGCTTCCGCCAACTGGCCCAGCATGAGGCTGTGGGCGTAGGTCGCGGGCACTTCAATGGCGAGACGGCTGAGCAGCTCGTTGTTGAGGTCGGAGTACTCGAGCAGTTGGATGTCGGTCACGATGCCCGTGAGGCGTTCGAGCGGCGAGAGCAGCCCCGGCACCAGAAAGAGGCACGCCAGCGCGTTCAAGGCGATGAGCCAGAGGCGCTGGATGAGCAGGTCGCCTGAGGGAGCGCCGCCGGTAAGCGTGGCAGCGAGGATCACGACGAGTCCCGTGGCGGCGGCGGCGAGGGCCGCGCCGGTCATGTCGCTGCGCCGACGGACTTTGGAGATGGTCAGGGCACCGGCGAACGCCATCGCGCCGAGCGTGATGAGGACGCCCCAGTTGTATTGGTATTGAACGGAGACCAACAAGGCCATGAGCATACTGGCCACAAGGGCCACACGCACATTGAGCAGGATCGCCAACAGGATGGCTCCCGCGGCGACAGGCACGGCGTAGCCGGTGGGGTCGAAGTAGGAGATGACGCGGCTGAGAATGAGCATTCCGCAGATGATGAGCAATGACAGGTGCACACGGCGGCGCGAAGGCATGCTGCGGCGTCGGCTCACC
This sequence comes from Candidatus Hydrogenedentales bacterium, assembly GCA_041859045.1. GTDB lineage: Bacteria > Hydrogenedentota > Hydrogenedentia > Hydrogenedentales > SLHB01 > JBHELB01. Next base: position 53,511 of record JBHELB010000039.1, read on the forward strand.
AACGGCACGACGCGCGCGAGGCAGATCAGGGCCATCGCCGTGAAAACGGCGTACGCCGTAAGCTGCGCCGCAAAGCCCGCGACTTTGCCCTGGCCCGATTGCCGCAGGCGCTGGTGCGTTTCGTAGGCGAGAATGGACTGTTGAGTCCACGGCCGACCCATTTCCTGGATCGGTTGGTATCGCTCGTACTTGCGCAACACGGACTTCTCTTTGGCGCGGGCATTTTCGCGCTGACGCTCCGTTTCTTCAGGGTAGAACGCAAGCGTGGGGGAGATATCCAACTGTGCGAGTTGATACGCGGCGTCTTGGAGCTCCTGGGTCGAGGCCGCCACCGCTTCGCCGGTGGCGAGGGTCTGGCGGATGGCCTCGTCGAGCTGAGTGCGGAGCATGCGGCGGGCGGCCGCAAGCACGGGCAGCGCCGCGGTACTGGTGATTTCCTCGCGTAGCGCCTGGCCCTGGACCGGGGCGTCGCGCAGGATCACAATCGCGGCGGGCGAGGGTTGATCCGCCGAGGCTTGCTCCGGCGAAGGCAGCACGCCGTAATTGAGAACGTGCCGCAGGGCCGTCTCGGATGCGGCGAGAAGACGATCAAAATAACGGTATTCGAAGAGCGGCCCTTGAGGGTCGGTGAGAGTCGTGGTTTTCTGCGGGGCGGTGTCCTGCGGAGAAGCGGCGGACGCGAATTCGCGTTTGGGAAGCGACTCCAGGCGTGGGGTCACCCAAAGCGCCAAAGAGGCCGGGTTCTCGATGCCTTCGAACTGTGGGTCTTGCGCGAGCGTGCGAACGTAATTCGTCACCGCGTCGTTTACGAGCACATCCGGAGATTGCGCCGAGGTGGAATCGCGCAGCGCCTGACGCACAACGCGCTCCAAATCGCCGCGCCGCGCCTGCAACGCCTGCACGCGTTGGCGGAACGCCGCCAGTTGTTCGTCAACGCGTCCAGGATTGACGCGATAGACATCGGGCACCTTCGCCGCCGCTTCGTCTCGAACTTTGGCGGTGGCGTCGAGGTCTTCCACCTCGAAGGGGAACTGCGCCTGAATGGTTTCCTTGGCGAGCTCGTTGTAATTGATCTTTGCTTTTTGGTCGAGGCGCCCTTGCGACGGAGAGAGGGCGAGCGTGGCCAGGATGACCACGAAGGCCGCGCCGTACACCGCCCAATCGCCCAGGGCCCGCTGCGGGTTCCCGGGCGCGGGTTCTGTCGCCCCGCGATAGAAGCCTTTTCCCATGCGGCCTTTTCGGCGGCCGAACCGGGGCCAAGAGAAAGACATCACCGCGCGCCGCCTGTTTCGCCGCGGGCGGCCTCTTCGCTTTCGGCCGCTTCATACGCCGCCACGATGCGCTCGACGAGCGGGTGACGGACGACATCGGAGCGGGTGAGATGAACGACCGCGATGCCTTCGGTATTACGCAGGATGCGCTGGACTTCGACGAGTCCGGAACGCGTGCCGCGCGGCAGGTCGATTTGCGTGACATCGCCGGTGATGACGGCTTTCGAGCCCTCGCCCAGGCGGGTCAGGAACATTTTCATCTGTTCCATGGTGGTGTTCTGCGCTTCATCGAGAATGGCGAACACATTGGAGAGGGTTCGCCCGCGCATGAACGCCAGCGGCGCGACCTCGATCATTTCGCGCTCGACCAATCGCCGCGCGCGGTCGACGTCCACCATCGCGTAGAGCGCGTCATAGAGCGGGCGCAGGTAGGGGTTGACCTTCTGCACCAGATCGCCGGGCAAGAACCCCAGGCTTTCGCCCGCCTCGACCGCCGGCCGTGTGAGAACAAGTCGGTCCACTTCCTTATTCAGCAGGGCCGAAACCGCCGCCGCCATGGCCAGGAAGGTCTTTCCGGTTCCCGCGGGGCCAATCACGATGGTCACCGCGTGGCGCTGCATCATATCGAGATAGGCGTGCTGACCGCGCGTGCGCGGCTTGATGGAGATGTCGCGGCGCAACGCCTGCGGCGTCTCGCCCAGCACGGCCCCCATGTCGCTCAGACGATTCTGGTCCGCCTCGCGCAAGGCAAAGGTGACATCCGCAAGGGTGGGCGTGTGTCCGCGCCGAACGGCTTCGAGCAATTGATCAAGCAAACGGCCCACACGCGCAGTGACGGCGTCGTCGCCGATCACGACTACTTTCGCTCCACGATCGACGATGCGCACAGGGGCGGTTTCTTGAATCCGCCGGCGCAGTTCGCCGTTCCGTCCCAGTAACTTGACGGCTTCTTCTTGGCTATTCAGGAGAATCTCGTGTGTCAGGGTCGCGTCGCGCTCCTCTGTAATCGTCCTTTGGGGGTCATTGCGGGGGCAGGTCCACGCGGTAGACCTTTTCCCCCTCGCGGACGAGGTTCTTATTTTGGCGGATGGACTGCTCGACCTCCACGGGGTCGGTCTTGAGGCGTTGGACGTCCTCTTTCAATTTGTCGCGCTCCGCGCGCAGGGCGTCGTGTTCGCGCTCGATGGCCTGAGTTTCCTTTTGGCTGTCGAGGTAGTCCCGCCAACAAGCGGCAAGGTCGCGATGGTAGGCGTACCCTGCGGTACCCGCCACCACCGCGACCAACGCTATCCAATACTTGAGATTCATAGCCTCCGTGGGAAGGCGCGCTTACTTGGCCGCGCCCTTCTTGCCGCTCCCACTCAGATTATAGAACACATCCATGCCGCGAAATTCGGCCTGCCGTCCCAGTTCCTGCTCGATACGCAGCAACTGATTGTACTTCGCGATACGGTCGCTGCGCGAGGCCGAACCGGTCTTGATCTGCCCCGCGTTCGTGGCCACGACCAGGTCGGCGATCGTCGCGTCTTCGGTTTCGCCGCTGCGATGCGAGATCACCGCGGTGTACTTCGCGCGCTGCGCCATCGTCACCGCCTCAAGGGTCTCGGTCAGGGTACCGATCTGGTTCACTTTGACCAGGATCGAGTTGCCGACGCCTTCCTTGATGCCGCGGCTGAGGTACTCGGTATTCGTGACGAACAGATCGTCGCCCACCAACTGCACCTTGTCGCCCAGCGAGTCGGTCAACTGCTTCCAGCCCGCCCAATCGTTCTCGGACATACCGTCTTCGATCGAGATAATCGGGTACTTCGCGGCGAGATCGGCCAGGAAGCTGACCATGTCGGCCGAACTCTTCTTCGCGTTCTCCGCTTCGAGCACGTACTTCTTGTCTTTGTAGAACTCCGACGACGCGCAGTCGAGCGCCAGGAAGATGTCCTTGCCCGCGCGGTAACCGGCCTGCTTGATAGCCTTCAGGATGACTTCGATCGCTTCCGCGTTCGACTTCAGGTTCGGGGCGAAACCGCCTTCGTCGCCGACGGCCGTGTTCAGGCCGGCCTTCTTCAGCACGTCCTTGAGCGCGTGGAAGGTCTCGACGCCCATGCGCAGGGCTTCGCTAAAGGTCTTCGCGCCAACCGGCATGACCATGAATTCCTGGATGTCGACGTTGTTGTCGGCGTGCGCGCCGCCGTTGAGGATGTTCATCATCGGCACCGGAAGCACGTGCGCGTTCGGGCCGCCCAGGTACTTGTACAGCGGCACTTCGAGGGCTTCCGCGGCGGCCTTCGCCACGGCCATCGACACGCCCAGGATCGCGTTTGCGCCCAGCTTGCCCTTGTTCTTCGTGCCGTCGAGGGCGCACAGCGTGGCATCGACTTCGCGCTGATCCAGCGCGTCCATGCCCAGCAGTTCCTCGGCGATCTTGTCGTTGACGTTCGCGACCGCTTTGAGCACGCCCTTGCCCAGGAAGCGCTTCGCGTCTTTGTCGCGCAGTTCGATGGCTTCGTTTTCGCCGGTCGACGCGCCGGACGGCACCGCCGCACGCCCCATCACGCCGCTGGACAGAAACACATCGACTTCGACGGTCGGATTGCCGCGCGAATCGATAATTTCGCGCCCCTGAATACCAGTAATTCTCGTCATTTCTCGCTATCTCCTTCCTGCTACCAGTCTACTCCACCTTGCGGCGGCACACAAACGCCAAATCGGCTATATCGCTACCCTTTCCAGGGGAACAGCGCATCGCGCAACCCGCGATTTAGGTAATCGTCATGCACATTCTCGTATTCATACCGTTTCCGCCGGGCCTCGACGGTTTCCCGGAGTCCCTGAGCGGCGTCCGCCGCGGCGTACTTCCGCGCCAGCATCTCGTAGGCGCTCGAAACCAGCGCCACAAGCCAGCCCGGCAGTATGAACGGCGCCAACGGCAACGCCAGCACCGAAATCGCCACAAAAAACAGAGTCATCAGCGCCAGACCGATGCTGAATCCCGGGTTATCGAGCACCAGCATCGCCGCCAGCCTAAGCGTCGTCAATGGGCGCTCGTTCTTCTGTACCAACGCAGGAAACGCATAGAGCGCCGTCAACGCACCAAACGCCAATATCCACAACGCCAATCCGCTCAGCGCATAGCCGAGCCAGCTCAGCGAGGGGCCCAATCGCTGGGAGTAAAAAAACACGCTGCTTGCCAGGCAGATTGTCGCGATCGTGTAAATGGCGCCCAATGCCGCCGCACACCCCGCGTAGCGCCGTATTCCCTCGAAAAAAGTCCCCAGTTGGCCATCGCGCGTGTCGATGAGCTGCTTTGCCAACGCGGCCATCCCGGCGGTCATCACCGGAACCAGCACCGCGACACTGAGCAACGCGAACGGCGCAGCCAAGAGCAACATCCCCGGTCCGCCGCTCACCAACAGCGATATTCCCAGCAGCAGCGGCGTCAACGCCACCACCGACCACAAGAACGACGCAACGATAAGCTTCCCGAGGTGGTCGTAGGTCACCCAGAAGGCCATTTTCATGGCCCGCCCGAGCACTAGGGTTCCCTCCCGTCAACCTCGTGCGTTGAATACATTCGTCTACAGAAACTTCTGAACGCGGCTACGCTTGCGCTGTTCGTTCAACCATTTGGCGAACTTCGCGCTCGCGGCCGTCTCACGCAGCTTGGGCTCGATGTCCTTGCGGACATCATCCAGCGTCGCCTGACCCGCCGCCTCGCGCTTCTCAGCCTTGAGCAAGCTGAAGCCGGTATCCGTCTCGACAACGCCACTCACCCCGCCTTCAGGCAGCGCCCACAGGGCATCGTCCAGCGCATCCACCAAGTCGCCCTTCGCAACCCACCCGATCACGCCGCCTTCCTTCGCGCCGGGCGCCTCGGAATGGGCAATGGCAAGGTCGCCAAAACTCGCGCCGGCCTTGAGCTCTTCGGCCAGCTTCTCCACCCGCGCCCGCACCACCGCGCGCTTGGCCGCGTCGGCCGGAGCGGACAGAAAAATCTGCCGTGCGCGGATGCGTTCAGGACGGGAAAACTCGGATGCGTGGTCCTGGAAATACTGCGCGACGTCGGACTCGGTCACTTCGACTTCCGCCTCGAACTGTCTGCGCTTCTCGTTGGCCATCCGGCTTGCGAGAATCATTTTCTTCAAGTTTTCGCGGTACTCGCTCAACGTCAGTCCTGCGGCCTCGACTTCCTTCTGGAAGGCTTCGGCGGTCGGATACTGCGCGCGTTCCGCCTGGACGCGGCGCTCGATGTCTTCGTCATTGACCTTAATGCCCGCGATCAGCGCTTCGCGCAGGAGAATCTTGGCGTCAATCGCCTGATCCACCGCGTCGTTCATGAGCTTTTCCGCCGCGGCGTCGAAAGCCGCCTCGCTGCTCGCGCTGCGCTGAAGCCCGTTCAACGCCGGACGGATCTCAGCGATAATCTCGCTCTGGAGAATGGGTTCCTTGTCCACCACCGCCACGATTCGGTCCAGTGTCTCGGCCTGAACGGATGGCATCCCTGTCCAAATCACAAACGCCATTACCGCCGCACTAACGACGGCCGCCACTTGGCCCAAGTTCATCTTTTTGGTCATCGGCTTGCTTCCCCCGTGTACACTGATCGCAGGCTCCACGTCTTGAAAACCCGCCCTACATTCAAGCCAAAAGCATACCACAGGTGCGGCTCACACTCAATCGAGGGGTTGCCGTTCCCTGGCGATTCTTGCTAGACTTTCACCTCTTGGCGGCGGCGTGTGCCCCGCCGGCATATTTTGGCGGAAGTACTCCACCTCAAAGGAGGTCTCTCATGGCGATTGCTCCCCATGGCGGTACGTTGGTTAACCGGTTTCTCAAGGGCGCGGAACTCGAGGCGGCGAAGAAAAAAGCGGCCGGACTGCCGAAAATCACGGTGGACGCCTATGCCGCGTTCGATATCGATTGTATCGCCAAGGGCATCTTTAGTCCTTTGACGGGGTTCATGGGCGAAGCCGAGGTGCGCTCCGTGCTCGATACGATGCACCTGCGCCCGGGCATTCCGTGGACGATCCCGATTCTGTTGTCGGTCACCCCGAAAGAAGCCGACACGCTCGAGATCGGCGGCGGCGTGGCCATCGAAAATGACTTGGGCGAGATCGTCGCCATCCTTGACCTGCGCGAGAAGTTCACGGTCGATCACCGCGAAATCGCGGAAAAAACCTACCGCACCCTCGACGAATCGCACCCGGGCGTGAAATACACGCTGTCGCTGGGCGACGTCTTCCTGGCGGGCGATCTCGACGTGTTGGCCGAGCGCACCATCGAGTTCCAGGATCACAACCTGTCGCCCAAGGAGACCCGTGCGGCGTTCGAGCATCACGGCTGGAAACGGATCGTCGCGTTCCAGACCCGCAACCCCATCCACCGCGCGCATGAGTACATCACGAAATGCGCCCTCGAGATCTGCGACGGTCTGCTGATCCATCCGCTGATGGGCACGACCAAGAGCGACGATATCCCCGGCGACGTGCGCATGCGCTGCTACCAGGTCTTGATCGACGACTACTATCCCCGGGAGCACACGATGCTCTCGCTGATGCCCGTGAACATGCGCTATGCGGGACCGAAAGAAGCGATTCTGCACGCAATCGTCCGCCGCAACTACGGCTGCACGCACTTCATCGTCGGTCGCGACCACGCGGGGGTGGGCAACTTCTACGGCACGTACGATGCCCATTACATCTTCGATGAGTTCGACCCCGCGGAACTGGGCATTACGCCGTTGTTCTTCGATCACAGTTTCTGGTCCAAACGCACAAACAGCATGGCCACGAAGAAGACCTGCCCCGGCACGGACGCGGACCACGTCATCCTGAGCGGCACGAAGGTGCGCGAGATGCTCAAGCGCGGCGAGATTCCGCCCGAGGAGTTCACGCGTCCCGAGGTCGCCAAGATCCTCATCGAGTGGGCGCAGAGCGTCGAATAAACCATCCCTCATCCTGGGCGTCCTCCGGGGCGCCCAGGATGCTCGTCATCGGCCTAGATGGCGCGGCGCCGCAGTGGGTGTTTGGGCCAGAGGCATTCCACTTGCCCCATCTTCAACGCCTGTGCGCAAGCGGACGCGGGGGTGTGTTGCGCAGTTGCGATCCCCCCATCACGATTCCTGCCTGGGCCTGCATGACCTCCGGGCGCGACCCTGGCGCGCTTGGACTCTACGGCTTTCACAACCGCCCGGACCATTCCTACGCCCCACTTCGTCTGCCTAACGGTGCAGATCTGCATGCGCCGCGTCTCTGGGATTGGGCATCGCAGGCCGGACGGCGCGCGATCGTGCTAGGCATGCCCCTGACCGCGCCCGCGCGCCCGGTGAATGGGTGCCTCCTGGGCGATCCTTTTGCAGCGCAGGACGGCGACTATCGGTGCTATCCGCCGGGAATTCAGGCGGAGCTCGAGAAGGAACTCGGCGAACCGCTGCAAACGGATGTCGAGGGCTATCGCACCTTGGACAAACCGCGCCTGCTCGAACGACTGCGGAGGTATCTCGACAATCGCTATGCGTTTGCGCGGCATTTGCTTACGACGCGGGCCTGGGACCTTTTTTTCATGGTGGACCTGACGCTGGATCGGCTCCACCACGGGTTCTGGGGCGATGTGTCCACGCTTGAATCCGTCTACCGCGCCTTGGACGAGCATGTCGGGCGTCTCGTCGCGCTCGCGCCGCGGGCAAACGTCCTTATCGTGTCGGACCACGGCGCGCGGACCTGCCACGGCGTGCTGCATCTCAATGAGTGGCTGCGCCGGGAGGGGTGGCTGGTGCTGCGCGACGAACCGCGAGCCGCGATACGTCTTGAGGACGCCGCCGTGGACTGGACGCGCACTCGGGCCTGGGCGAGCGGCGGCTACGCGGCGCGGGTCTGGCTGAATGTGGCCGGACGTGAACCGGAAGGCGTGGTGTCGCGAGAACGTTTCGAGTCCACACGAAACGAGTTGGCCTCGAGTATCGAGGCGATGCTCGGTCCCAGCGGCATGCATTTGGGCAATACGGTGTTGCGCCCGGACGATTTGTATACGGAGTCTCATGGAACGCCGCCGGACCTGTTGGTTTATCCCGGTGGCCTCGATTACCGGGCGTCTGGCTTGGTCGGTACGCCATCGCTTTTCGACCGCGCCAACGACACCGGGCCGGATGCGGCCAATCACGACCAGGACGGAATCTTTATCCTGAGCGGGACGGGAATCGACGCGGAGAAACAGATGGATACACTCGGAATTCTTGATATTGCGCCGATTGTGCTGCGCCTGATGGGGCTGGAAACCCCACCTCCACTCTCTCCGAGTATATTTTTCGCAGGAAATACAGGAAGCTAAACCAGTGTTTCTTGTAAACATCAAGTGTAACTGAACGCGAAAATCACCCTAAGGAGAACTTCGATGACCAAGTGGATGTTCGGAAGCATGCTGATGTTGGCGGTCGCGGTAACGGGAAGCGCGTGGGCGGCGACGGCCGCTCCATACCCCCTGACCACCTGCCCGGTCACGGGCGGCCCGCTGGGGTCGATGGGCGATCCCATCACGAAAGTCATTGATGGCCGCGAAGTGCGTTTCTGTTGTGGGGGGTGCCCCGCGAAGTTCGAAGCAAAAAGGGCGGACTACTTCAAGAAAATGGACGAAGAAATCGTCAAGCAGCAAAAACCGCTGTATCCTGTCCAGACCTGCGTGGTGAGCGGCGACAAGCTCGGCGGTCACGGCGAGCCGATTGCCTATGTGCGCGATAACCGCCTGTTTTTGCTCTGCTGCGATGGGTGCAAGAAGGAAATCGATCAGGATACCGCCAAGTATTCCGCCGAGCTGGACAAGGCCGCGGCGGAGCAGCAGAAGAAGACGTATCCGATTGATACCTGTGTGGTTTCGGACAAGAAGTTCGCGGCGCAGGGCGCGGCCGCCAGTGTGGTTTTTGGTGGGCGGCTCGTACAATTCTGTTCGCAGGAGTGCGTGAGAGAATTCGAGAAAAACCCGTCGAAGTACCTGAAAAAACTTGACGCTGCCAAGAAATAGAGTTTCACACCATCCGTTTCCCTCGAGGTCGCATGAGGCGCGTTCGCGCGCCTCATGCGATACGTGCTATGCTGTCCTTGGCAAGGATAGGACGGGGGGAAACAGGCGATTCGAGGGTGGACGCACGCACACGCGCTACCTGATAGATCGCCGGAGTGGGACTTGGCATGTCTGTTTCGGACCCCCGAGAGGCCGAAACGTCGCGCACCTCATGGCAAGGGCTTCTCAAGAGCCTCCATTCCCTTACGAGGGTGGCGTGCCGGCTTGTGACGGCGGACGGTTCTGTGCTCGCTTCGGCGGGATGGAAACCGGCGCTGTGCCGTCGGTTTCCGGTGAAGAGCCATAACGGCACCTCGTGCGCCTGCGAGAAGAACTTCGCCAGTGCGCGTCGACGGTGTGCGCATGGCCTGTTGCGTCGTGAGTTCTTGACCCAGTCTCGCACGGGAGAAACGCTCCGGCTTCAGTTCGGGAATGTCCTGACTGCGCCCCCCACAGCCAAAACGCTTCGCGAGACCGCCAAGCGTCATGGATTCGACGAAACCGCCTACCTCGAGACCATGAGGTCGGTGCCTGTCGTCGAAGCGACGCAACTCAAAGCGGCTGTCCATCTGGCTCAGCAACTCGTTGAATCCATTTCGGCGGGCGCAGCGACCAAAAATGGGAACGGCCTTCCCTCGCTCAATGGCGCGCTTTCTCCCGCCATGCACACACAGTCCGCGGAAACCGCGCTTGAGCGACGCCTGATCATTGAGCACCTTATCTCCGACATCTCTTCCACGCTGCTGCGTACGGCGCCGGATGTGCTCGATGAGCAAATAGAAGCCGTGCTAGAACGCGTGCGGAATGTTTTCGAGGCCGATGCCGCGCATTTTTTTGAGATAGATACGACCAACGGCAAGGTTCTGTCCATTTATGAGGCGCGCGGCGGCGATGCGATCGAAAGCGTGCAATTTCTGAAGAGCGAGGAGTCGAGCCCTTTCACCTACTCCAAGGGCGTTTTCGGTCGAGGAGAAAGTCTCGTCGTAACCGACCGCTCCGACTTGCCCCCGGAGGCGCAGGCCGAGCGGGAGCTATGGGAAAGAGCGAACGTCGTGGCCGCGCTGGTGACGCCCGTGGCAACCGTGCGCGGCATGAAGGGCATCTTTTCGCTGGCGTGCGCACGCGCGCATGCTTGGCTCGCGGACGACTCGGCGGTGCTACGCCTGATCGGCGATCTGCTGCTCTATGCGCTGCAACACAGGCACGATGCGGAGGAGGCGAAGCGTGCGCATCAGCGTCTTCGTCTTGCGGCGCTCTCGGCGGATTTCGGAATTTACGACTACGACGCCACGACGGAGACGTTTACGCTCGATCCGATGACCATGACGCTGTTCGGGTTCGCGCCCGGCGAATTCGATGGCACTTGGCAATCGCTCTCCACGCGCCTCACCTCGGAAGTGGCCCGCGCCATGCGCGCCGCGTTGGATGCGGTCGTTGCGGGAGAAGGCGGCATCGACGGTTTCGAGTTCCCCGTTCTTCTCCCCGACAACACGGAACGCTGGATTTTGGCGTATGGCGCGCGGATGGCCGATCTCGACGGGCCGCGAGAGAAGATCGTGGGTGTAACGCTGGACATCACATACCGCAAGCGCCTCGAGCAGTCAACGCTTCACCGCGAGGAACTGTATCGCCTTCTGACGGAAGGTTCGCGCGACATGATCTCGCAGCACACGGCGGACACGCGCATTCTATACGTGTCGCCCGCGTGCCGCCGCTTGCTTGGCTATGAGCCGGAGGAACTGGTCGGCGTGCAGGGAAGCTCGCTGGTGATCAACGAGGATTTCCCCAAGGTATTGGCGAAGGTGCGCAGTCGTTTCGGCTCGGGTCACAACACGTATTCGGCCGAAATGCGAATGGTGCGCAAAGACGGCAGCGTGGTCTGGGTTGAAACGCTGGGCCGCTTGCGGCGTGACGAGAGCGGACGACTTGTCGAGATCGTCTGCAGCACGCGCGATATTTCCGCGCGCAAGCATACGGAAGCCGCGTTGCGCGAAAGCGAGCTTCGGTACCGCTTGCTGGCGCAACACGCGATTGACGTGATCTGGACGTGCGATTTGAATCTGCATTTCACGTACATGAGCCCTTCGGTCGTGCGTCTGCTTGGGTATACTCCGGAGGAGGCGCTCGCCACTGCGCCGCAGGGCACGCTGACGCCGAGGTCCATTGCATTAGTAAGCAAGGCGCTGGCGGAAGAACTGCGCATTGAGGCGATACGTCCTGGACAAAGCCGTCCGCGAACCCTCGAAATCGAACAGATCCGAAAGGACGGGACCATTGTATGGACCGAAGCCACGGCTTCGTTCATGCGCGACGAGCAAGGAAAGATATCGGGGATCGTCGGGGTCACGCGCGACATTACGGAGCGGCGCGAGGCGGAGAAGGCGCTGCGGGCAAGTGAAGAGCGCATGCGTCTTGTACTCGAGGCAACGTCGCACGGCGTGTGGGACGCCAACATCGAGACGGGCGACATTTACTACAGCGGCAGTTGCGTGCGGATGCTTGGCTATGCCCCGCAGGAAATGCCGCACGACCCCAAGCACTGGTGGGAGTTGCTTCATTCCGACGATCGCGCGCGCGTCGAGCAGGCCCTTTCCCAAGTGATCGACGGCGCGTTGCAGGCGTTCGCCATTGAATTTCGTTTGCGCAATGCGGAAGGGGCGTGGCAGTGGGTTCTCAGCCGTGGGCGAGTCGTGTCGTTCGGGGAAAACGGCAAGCCGGTGCGCGTTGTGGGAACGCACACCGATATCTCCGATCGCCGACGCGCGGAAGAGGCCTTGCGGGAGGCCCACGATCAACTCGAGGCCCGTGTGCAACAACGCACGGCGGAGTTGGCGCGGTCCAATGCGGTGCTTTGGACCGAGATCGCCGAGCGCCGTAGGGCGGAGGCCGCCTTGCGGGAAAGCGAATCGAAGAATCGCGCGTTGCTGAAGGCCATTCCCGACTTCATCCTGCAAGTGGCCGACGATGGCACGGTGCTCGATTACCAGGGGCCGTCGGAGCCGGGCGGCTTCGCGACTTCAACGGCGATCGGGCATGACCTCGCGGGCATTTTGGGCGAGGCGCACACGCGCGCGTTTATGAACACCGCGCATCGCGTGCTTAGCGCGGGCGGGATCGAGGTGCTCAATTTCCAGCAGGACCGCGCGGGCGAACAGCGAGACTACGAAGCCCGCCTCGTGGTCAGCGGCGCGGCGCGTGTGATGGCGATTATCCGCGATGTGACCGAGCAGCGAAGACTGGAAAAGCAGATCCTCGCGATCAGCGCGCGCGAAGAGCGGCGTATCGGGCAGGACCTTCATGATGGCTTGGGCCAACACCTGACGGGCGTCGCGTTCTTGGCCAAAGTGCTGGAGCGGAAACTCAGCGGCCGGGAAGTTCCGGAACATGAAGAAGCCGCGCAGATCGCCCGGTTGGTCAGCGATGCCGTTAGCCACACCCGCGCGCTCGCACGAGGGCTTCACCCGCTTGGCCTCGATGCGCACGGCCTTATGGAAGGATTGGAGACGTTGGCGAGTACGACCAGTCGGCTGTTCGAGATCGAGTGCCGGTTCCATTGCCCCGTCGCCGTGCTTATCGAAGACGAAAATACTTCCACGCATGTCTTTCGTATCGCGCAGGAAGCGGTGCACAATGCCGTGCGGCATGGACGCGCCCATCTCATCGACATTCACCTAACGCGCGAGGACGATCTGTGCCGCCTCGAGGTTGTCGATAACGGCGTGGGATTCACCCCCGAAACGAAGGGAAAGGGAATGGGCTTGCACATTATGGATTACCGTGCCAAAATGCTCGGGGGGGGCGTTGAAGTTACATCGAAGCCGCATGAAGCGAGGACAAGCATTGTGTGTGTGTTCCCTCACTTCGGACGTGAGACGGAAAGGAGAGCCCCTTAACCATGAATGACGCGCCCACCACAGGCCAAGCCCGTATTCTTATTGTGGACGATCATCCCATCGTGCGGCGCGGCTTGGCTCAGCTTATCGACCATGAGCCCGATCTGCATGTCGCCTATGAGGCGGAGAACGCCCAGGAAGCCTTTGAGATTCTCGAATCCGCCGAGGACAACCTGCCGGAGATCGCGGTGGTGGATATCTCGCTGCCTGGCATGACGGGCATCGACCTGATCAAGCACCTGCGCACCCGTTATCCCTCGGTGCGCATTCTGGCGCTTTCCATGCTCGATGAAAATTTGTACGCCGAGCGCGCGCTGCGTTCGGGCGCCAATGGCTACATCATGAAGCAGGAAGCGACGGAGCGCGTGATCACCGCGTTGCGGCGTGTCCTCCGCGGCGAGGTTTACCTCAGCGACGAAATGTCGTCGAAGATGATTCAGCAATTGGTCAGCGCCCGCGCGGAAGGGGGCGCGACCTCATTGTCGCGATTGTCCGACCGTGAGATCGAAGTTTTCCGTCGCATCGGCCAAGGACGCAGCACGCGACAGATCGCGGAGGCGCTGCATCTCAGCGTGAAGACGATCGAGACCTACCGCGAGAACATCAAGCACAAGCTCAAACTGAAGAATGCGTCGGAGCTCGTGCAACACGCGGTCCAATGGGTGCAGATGGAAGAGGGCGCCGTGCCGCACTAGAGCAGTTTAAGCAAAGCCGTAGCCACTTGGCGCTACGCATTTCAAAAAACGGCGCGGGGTAGACCTCGGAAAACGGCCACGCCATTTTTTAAAATGCTTTAGGCGCGGATGTCTCGTCCTACGGAAGCAGGCCGCCCCGGCCCAGCACATAGCCCAAGGCAAGCCCGAGCGCGGCGGCAACGGCGCTCACCGCCGCCCAAATGATGTGGATGCTTCGACGTTTCCACATGCCGTGAAGGCTCGATCGAAACGACGCGCCCAATGTGGGCTCGAGACGCGCCACGACGACGGTGATGTTGTCTTTCCCCCCGTTCTCGTTGGCCAAATCGACCAAGCGCCGCGCAATCTCCGCGGGACCGCCGCTTTGCTTAAAGATTTCGGCGATTTCGGAATCCTTCACCATGTTCACCAAGCCGTCCGTGCACAGCAGCAACATGTCGCCGGGCGCCGTGTGCCAGAGATAGGTGTCGACTTCGGTCTGTTCGTGGGTGCCGATACAGCGCGTCACCAGATTACGACGCAGATCCGATTCCGCCTCGGACTTGCTCATCATGCCGAGTTTTACTTGCTCATCCACCCACGAGTGATCTTCCGTGCGGTCGATGATTTCCCCTTCGCGCAGGTGATAACAGCGAGAATCGCCAATGTTCGCGATGTAGGCCCGGCGCGGTTGAACCAGCGCCGTCAATAGGGTCGTGCCCATAGGGCGTGCGGCTTTCACAAGTTCTTTGTTCGTCTGAAAGATGCTCGTGTTCGCCTTAATCATCTGGTCACGCAGTAAGGCAAGCGTCGCTTGGCCTTCTTCATTTCCTTCCGTTGGGGGAGGCGGCTGTTTCAGAATGTCTTTCACAATGGACACCGCCAGCTTACTGGCGATTTCGCCACCGACATGGCCCCCGAGCCCATCGGCTACGCACAACAGCGCCCCTTCGTCAAACAACGTCAACCCCGGCGTTCCCTCGCGAAACACGCCGAAGTAGTCTTCGTTGTTCTTTTTGCGGCGGCCAATATCTGTCTGCGCGGCAATGTCGATGCGCATGGAGCCTTCCTATTCGCCTGGAGCATTCTCACCAGGGATACCTACGCCGACGACCATAGGTATAAAACCTAAAGCGCCTAGCCCTTCCCCGGGAATCATACTGGCGAAACGCCCGCGCCATTGCAACCCTGCGGAACGAAAAGAGATGGAGCGTTTCCGGAAAAGGAGATGACCGCTTTCGAAAAGCGCCTAGCGTGTTGTTATACTCTTCCCGCGCGTCCAAACGATTCAACCATGCGAGGGAGCCATGTCAAGCCGGTCATTGTTTCAATCCATCATGAAGTACGAAAGTTTTGACCGCATGCCGGTCGTCCATTGGGACGGTTGGCCGGAGACGATTGTGCGTTGGCATAAGGAGGGTCTTCCGGCCGACGCGAACGCCTGCGAGTTCTTTAAGGCCGATCCGTTGCCTCCTGGCGTGCCGGTGAACGTTCACCTCTACCCGCTGTTCGAGGAGCAGGTTTTGGAGGAGACCTCCGAGTACCGGCTCATCCGTCAGCCGGATGGCGTGGTCGCTCAGCATTTCCTCGGGCGCTCATCCATTCCGCACTTCGTCGATTTCACGATGAAGGATCGCGAGGGCTGGCCCGAGTACCAGAAGCGCTTGCAGCCCGATCCCGCGCGTGTTCCGGCGGATCTCGACGACATCATCGCGCGGCTCGAGGCGAGCGGCCAGCCGCTGTGCGTGCCGACCGGAAGTCTCGTGGGCTGGATTCGGGATTGGATGGGCGTTGAGAATTTCTGCATGCAGTGCTGCATCGACCCCGATCTCATTGCGGAAATCGTCGATACGATGGCGACGCTCACCTGCTGGGGATTGGAGCAGGTACTGCCCAAGGTGCGCGTCGATTTCGGTTGGGGATGGGAGGACATCTGCTTCAAGAGTGGTCCCCTTGTGAGTCCTGTGCTGTTCGAGCGGATCATGGTTCCCGCCTACCGCCGTATCGCCGACACGCTGAAAAAATACGGCTGCGATCTGTACGCGGTGGATTGCGACGGGCTCATCGACCAACTGTTGCCGCACTGGCTCGACGCGGGCGTAAATGTAATGTTTCCGCTCGAGATCGGTTCATGGAAGGCCGATCCGATGTCATATCGGAAGAAATACGGAAAGGACCTGCGCATTTTCGGCGGGATCGACAAGCTGGCGATCGAGCGTGGCCGCGATGCCATCGACGAGGAAATTGAGCGCCGCAAACCGCTCATGGCGGACGGCGGGTTTATCCCGATGCCTGACCATCTCATTACGCCGGATACCGCGCTCGACGACTACCGGTACTACCTGGATCGGATGCGGGAACTGCGGTTTTAGGGACCAAGGGTATTTGGAAGGCGCGGATTTCTTCACGGAGAAGGGGCGTATGCGGACGGGACGGCGGCAGTATGGTTCTTGGTATTGTGCACTGGCGTGCGTGTTGTGCGCGTCGGCGCAGGCGGCGCTGTTTACGCAGCCGTCGATACGTGTGCCGGTCGGCCCCAATCCCTCCTCCGTTGTTGCGCTCGACCTGAACGGCGACGCCCTTCCTGAGATCGTCACCGCCGATACCGGCCGCTTGGTCTCGCCGGATGAACAACGCCCGGCCAACGACGAAGTCTCGTTGCTTATTGCGCGCGGCCCGCTTGAGTATCACAAGGAAGTCCCCTTGCGCACGGGCTTTGGGCCGTTGTGCGTGATCGCGGCGAACTTTGACGCGCAGAAGGCCCCCGACCTGCTCGTCGCGAATTTCCACGCCGCGCGCGAGCGTCACCTCAGTCTCTTCCGTAACCTCGGCGAAAATCGCTTCGAGACCGCCGGCTATTTTGTCGTACCAGAGACCGCGATCACGTACAAACGCGCGCTGGACGGCGATGGGCGGCCGGTATTCACCAAGCCCGCGCTGACGTCGGTGATCGCGGCGGACTTCAATCACGACACGTTCCGCGATGCCATCGCCACGGGTTGGGCCAGCGACGTGTTGGTCTACTTCCCCGGCGCTACGGAGGGCTATTTCGGCGCGCCGCAGTTGATCTCGGCCGATGGCGGGCCGCGCGATCTTCAGGCCGCGGATTTCGATAAGGATGGCGAACTCGATCTCGCGGTGACCTTCTACGCGGCGGGCGAGATCGGTTTGTTTCGCGGCGACGGCAAGGGCGGATTCGCTCCGGCGGCGCGTTTTCCCGCCCGCGGTCCTTTGCCTCATTCCCTGCGCATCGCCGACATGAACAATGATTCGCGCCCGGACCTTGTCGTGTCTCATTGCCACGCCACCGACGCGGTGGTGATTTACTACGGCGATGGCGGTTTCGAGTTCTCCGTCGCGCAGGAGATTTCGCTCGGCAAGGACCACGCGGCATTGGAACAGGAAATCCGCGGAATCGCGGTCGAGGACTTGAATTTCGACGGCGCACCGGACATCGTCGCGGCGTGTTCGCTGTCGCAGCAGGTTAAGGTGATCCTGAACTACGCTTCACAAGGCGTGCGCCCACGAAATTTCAGCATCGAGACGTACACTTTTTCGTCCGGACGTCCGAATGCCGTGGCCTTGGCGGATCTCAACCAGGATGGCGCAAAGGACATCGTTGTCGCGCTTCACCGGGCCAATGCGGTCGAGTTTCTCCTGAATACCGCCCGGCCCCCCAAGCCCGAGCCGCCGCCAAAACCGGTCCCCCCTTCAAAGCCCGCGAAGAAAAAAGCGGGGGCGGATTCGCGTTAGTGCGAGAGTGTTTTTCGTGTGCGACGAGACGGCACGAGGGCTTTGGCGCGTCGGATGAGCGCGGCGCTGTCCGCGGCGGAAAGTGGACGTAACCCGAAGCGAACCGCTTCATAGTCGTTCAGAAACGCGGCGACTTCTTCCGCGGCGGGCCAGTGCCAGGCATGAACTTGCGCGAGCACCTCTCCGGCGGTCTTGCCGCTGGGCTCGAGTCCCGCGCGGCGGGCATGCCCCAGGAAGACACGATACGCATGCGCAGCGCGCGCTTGGTCCGCCGATAGGCGCGCCCCGATTCCCAAGCGCCGCTGTCTGCGCCAACGCCGCCAGGTTAACCCACCCGCTACCGCGAGTAGTCCGCCGAGCGTTACGAACACCGTCACCGGCGCGCCCTGGCGCGCACCCTCGACCGCGCCCGTTGCCACTTCTGCGCGCGGCCGGTCCTGCAACGCGCCGGGCATGCCGAGCCAGCCCATCGCGGTATTCTGAAGTCGGCTCCACGTCGTTATGCCTTGGTAACCCACCACGTTGCGGAACCACAGCATGCGCGCGCGGTGAACTTGCCTCATCGCGGCGCGGAACATCGCATTTCCGGTGGATTCAAGTTCGCCGAGGGGCGAGGGGTCGAACCGCACCCAGCCTTGATCGACGAAGTACACCTCAACCCAGAGGTGCGCCATGCTCCGCCGCACCAGGTACGCACGATCCGCGTCGCTCCATTCGCCGCCGCGGTAGCCTTGCACGACACGCGATGGAATGCCAATGCTTCGAAGCATCAGCGCCATCGCGCTCGCATAGAGTTCGCAATGGCCAACTCGGGCATCGTGGATAAACGCATCCACCGCGTAACGTCCGGGAAGGGCCGGTACGCTCAGCGAATAGAGAAATCCCGGTCCTTCGAGATACTGCTGCACCGCCAGCGCTTTGTCGTACGCCGTTGGCGCGTTGCGCGTGAGGTCTTGCGCCAACGTGCGGGTGCGCGGCTCCACTTCGGCGTTGGTGAGCAGAAAATAGTCGCGCTTTCCCATCACTGCGCGATAGGTTTCGGGGCAATTCCGCAAGACTTCGGGCGTGGGCTGGCGCGTGTCCGACCACGCCGTGCAATAGAACGAGGCGTGGCGTCCGCCGATACGCACCACCGAAAAATCGCTGTCGCGGTTCCATGCCAACGCCGTGCTGGCGTCCGCGACTTGCCGCACCGTGGCGAGGATCGGGACGCCTTCGGCGCCGGGATCCTCAAGAAACAAGTGCTGCCGTACGAGAACGCGGTCGTCGAAACCGGCGCTTGCGGCAAACAAGGTCCCGCCGTCCGCCCCGAAGCGGACGCGTGCGCGCTGATCGTCGAAATTGTGCGAAACGGATATTGCGGTCCAGGTGTCGGACGTGAAGTAATTGAGCGGATGGATCCGCCAATATAGCTCGTCTGGATAGGCCCCCTCGGGAAGATCGGGAAACTCCGCACGCAGTACAATCGTCTCGTCCTTGGCAATGTCGGTCGCCGCGCCGCCAAGACTCACCTCCGACGGGGTCCCGGTGGCGGCGGTGATTACGTTCGAGCGTCCCAAAGCGCCCGCCTCGATGCGCGGCAACAACACGAATACCGCAATCGTCAGCGCCAAGGCGGTAAGGCCCATGGTCCAACCGATCCGCCCCAAGCGTTGGCCGCGCAGGCGATCGGGCCAGACCCGGCGGACGTCGACGCCCAGTTCGAGGTTCTTGCGCGTTTCGTGTGTGGCGAGCCCCACCAGGGCGCCATACATTTCGAGCAAGACCAAGGCGGGCAGCGCCGTCAGACCAAATAGCAGCAGCGCGGGACCGATACCCGCCTCGGGCAACAACGAACACGCGCCGAGCACCATGAAAAACGCCATGAGAAAAATCTGGGCGTAATCGCGCGGGGTTTTCTGATGCCACATTTTATAGGTCTGCACGTAGACCACCACGAGCAACACGGTGTCGATCAGACGGAATACCGACCAGAAGTAAAACAGCGAGAGGATAAACAGCGCGGATATGATATTCGTCACTTGGCGATACGCGCGGTATCGCGCGTCGAGACGAAGCGCCAGCGACTCGGCCGCCAACACCGCCAACGGCCACAGCAGAAGCCGGGCGCCATACTCGGGAACGCTCGACAACGCCGCATAGCCGGAGACGATCAATAGCCCTGTCGCGATCTGGAGGTAGCGCGGGATGGCTTTATGCATACACCACCTCCCGCGGATCGAGCACGCGCAGCCCAGGACCCACGACGCGCCCCCAAAGCCCGGGGTCCGGCGAGAGGCACACGAGCGCCGCGCCGCGCGGTAATGCGGCCGCCGCGCGCGCGAACGGATCGGGGGCATCCTCGGCCACCGGCTCGACGCGCGCGAGCAAGTCCAGAATACGCGCCGCGTGCGAACGGCCCTCGCCTTCGGGCACGTCTCGGTCACCCACGGACATCGCCACCGCGTATTGCCGGTTGAGCAGGGTGACCGCCAACGAAGCAAGCACTTCGACGGTATCCTCAAATCGTTCGTCGAAGTCCTCGAGCCTTGGACATTGCCGGGCGTCGAGCACGAATACAAGCCGCCGCGCCACGCTTCGTTCGAGTTCGCGCACCAACGGTTTGCCCACGCGCGCACTCGCACGCCAAGAGATCAGCCGTGGATCGTCGCCCGGCACATATTCGCGCAGGGAGAAGAATTCATCGCCGTCGCGCAGGGCTGTGCGCGAGCGCGCGCCGGTGCGCGTGCTCTGTTCGAGCGACGCGGTGCGCAGCGGGCGCACGCGTGGATACACCACCACCTCGGCATTGTCTTGCATAAGGCGGCGACGCGTTAACAGGCCAAAAGGGTAGCCGGATTCGACCACCAACGGCGGAAGCCGGTGAACGCCTCGACGCGGCAGCGTTTCCATTACGGACAGACGGGCCTCCTCGCGCGGTCCCAGCGCCGCGAGGTAAGCCAATGTCTCCTCGCGACGAGTCGCTTCCGCCACGCGCACCGACAGCACAGGCCAAGAGGCGCTGCGATTCTTGAGCGTGAGGCCAATCGAGAACGGTTCGCCGCGATGAACGCCGTGCGGCGGCTCGCGCAGAAGGGCAACGCGGCGCAGGTTTCCAAGCGGGGCGAAAAAAGACAGCACCAGGACCGCGCCGAGTCCCGCGAAAACGAGGTAGAACAAATTCGATCCGGTATTCAGCGCGGCGAGAAACAACAACGCCGCCGCAAGCGCGAGCATCGCGCCTCGCTGCGTGGGAATCAGGCGTAGCCGTGCGAACCAACTCGGCGCGCGGTTCACGGCGGCCTCAGCGCGGCACCGGGACCTGGCGCACGAGGTCCGTCACCGCGCGCGCGCGTTCACGGGCCGACGTCGCCGGGTCCGCGCCGCGCGCTCGCAACAACACCCGATGCGCCAACGCCGGCGCCGCCACATGCTTGACGTCGTCCGGAGTCGCGTAGTCGCGGCCATTTACCAGCGCCCACGCCTGGCAGACTTCATAGAACGACACCGACGCGCGCGGACTGGCGCCCAGTAACACCTGCGGGTCTTCGCGCGTCGCGCGAACGATGTCGAGCATGTACTGCGCGACGCTGTCTTCAACGGTGACCCGCCCCACGCTTTGCTGCAACTCCAATACCTGCGCGACGCTCAGCGCCGGGGGTAATCCATCGATCGCCGCCCACGGATCGCGCCGGCGCATGATGTGCAGTTCATCCACCTCGCCGGGATACCCCATGTCGATGCGCAGCATGAAGCGGTCTAGTTGCGATTCGGGCAAGGTGTAGGTGCCCTCGTACTCAATAGGGTTCTGCGTCGCCAACACCATGAACGGTTGGGGAAGGACATACGTCTGGCCGTCCACGGAAACCCGTGCCTCGCTCATGGCTTCCAGCAGGGCGCTCTGCGTTTTGGGCGGGGTGCGGTTGATTTCATCCGCCAGAATGATGCTCGAAAACACCGGGCCGCGCCGGAACTCGAACTCGTTTGTTCGCGGATCGAGGATGGATACCCCGAGAATGTCCGACGGCAGCATGTCGCTCGTGAATTGAATCCGCGCAAAGCTGCAATCTATCGATTTCGCCAGCCCTTGGGCCAGGGTCGTCTTGCCAATTCCCGGGACGTCTTCGATGAGAAGATGACCGCGCGCCAGCAAGCCCGCCACACAGAGTTTCACCACCTCGCGCTTACCGAAAATCACACGCTCGATGTTTTCGATCAGCCGGTTGATGTGTGCGGCCGCGCCCTTTGCATCCAGCCCGGTGGGAAGCGTCGTGGATTGCGTCATGCGACTCCTTTCATGCTGCGAAGCGCTCGCGTTGGGCTCGCGTTCCGGCCTGTATCGGAAAACACCCGGCTACGGCCCTGCATTTCACGCTACGGGATGCTCCCCGGAACTTCAAGCGGCAAAGCCACTTGGCATGCCTTTAATGCAGCGTCAGGAACCCGGTGCGGCGTCCACACCCGCTCTTAGTCGGGTCAGGCGCGCCGCGTAGGCTTCGCGAAACACCGCCATGGGCATGCCTTCATTAATATACTCGGTCTTCCATGCGTCGACGGCGTCGAAGAACGCTTGGGCCGCTTTCTCCGCCCCGGCCAATTGCCCGGCCTCTACAGGCGGCGCCTCGGGTACGCGCATCATTTCCACATAATAAACCGGCATGCGGAAACGCTGCACGCGCTTAAGCAAGACAGGATCGTTTTTCACGCGGGCTTTGGCGCGGTCGAGGAAGACATTCGCGCGCGACAGAAAATCCCCGCCGAAGAAATCCGTCGTGGGACCGTATCCAAGTCCGATATGAACCTTCTGGTCTTGCGCGCGCCGATGAAGAAAGTCGATGTATGCCCGCAGCGGCCGCGCCGCTTGGCCGTAGTACCCCTCGAGAAATTCGTCGATCTCCCGATCCACGTCGCGATCGGGCTTCCACAGGAGCCGCGCCAGCAGATAGTTGCGAAGTTCCGCCATCTCGCCGCCGCCCGTGCCTTGATAGTTGCCCTGTTCGAAGATGCCGCGTGCGCCGTGCTCAATAAAGAACTGAATGTTTGGCTGGAGCGAATACAGATTGGGAAACGGTTGAATGTAGTGAGAGAAATTGGTGGTGTAATCCCAGATGAAAAGGTGATTGCTCTTTTGTTTCCAGGCGATCATGTCCTCGACAAAGGTTTTGTTGCGCGGGTCGGAACACGTCGCGAGCGGATGAGAGAAGCAGCACTCGATACTGCAAAGACGCGGCGCGACGTTCTCGCGCGGCGCAAGATTCTTGGGGGCCTTGCGTGTGTACTGATAGGCCAATGTGCCGACAAACCGATCCGGGAACTTCGCGCGCACGGCGTCCGCGACCTGGTTCACAAACGCGATGACCGGCCCCGCTTCGCTGCCTTCGGCTTGGACGATTGCCTGGCACGAGGCGCATTGGCAAGGCCGGTAGCAGTCGTTCTGCGAGACATCCACGACGCGCACGTTCGCGTCGCTCCGCATGCGCTCGCGCACGCCCTCGATAACCAAGCGCAGCACATCGGGGTTGGTGAGGCATAACTGCGCGCTAGCCGACGTTCGCTTGCCGTCGATCAGGGAGTAGTACTCGGGATGCTCGCCGAAATACGTGTCGGGCGGAACAAACGCGTAGAAGGTGTGAACGCCGAGATACATAAATCCGCCGCCGTGGCTTCTGTCGAGTGCGCTGATCCAACCCGCGTTGATCCGGTTGCGCAAGTTCCACTTCGGGTCGCGCGCTTCAACCCAGAAGGATTCGCGGTACAGCAGCGGAGGCGTGTAGGCATCGTCAATGCGTCCGATCCGCAACGTAGGCCGCTTTGGAATCCGCGTCGCATCCGGCGTAAACCAGCGACAGCCGAGATACTCGTCGAGAAAGGCGTAAACGCCGTAGGCGGTCCCGCGCACAGGACCGCCTACGATAACCAACGATTCGCCGCAGGTCTTAATCAGGTATCCTTCGTCACCAAGCGCGGCCCAGTCGGGCTGAACGCCAAGCGCGTCAAGATACCGGCTTGCCCCAAGCACAATCGCCTTTTTCGGCAGAGGCGCGTCGTCTGTCTGTATGGGCAACGTCGCGCCGGTTATTTCAGCCAGGTGCTTTTGCAGGTCCAGCGCGGCGGTTTCCACCACCGGCGGGGCTTGCGCGGCGCGAACAATGACGTAGCGGCTCTCGCCGCCGCGCGCGAGCGTCAACGCCGTCGCTGAAAGTGTCACGCATAGTATGGCCAAACTCGCGACGACCCCCATCCGCCATCTCATGCCACGCATATTCGAACCTCCCCTGATCCGAGAAACGTATTCTCACCCGGGGGTAGCCTACCATGCGCGCGGTCTTGAGGGAAGCGGCGATACATGATTCATCTTGCGCCGCCCCGTCGGCGAACACGCAAGCGCCGAAGGCCCCCGCTGGCCGCCGCCTGCCGCAACTTGCGCAGGGAGCGTTGCACCGCGCGGTAAACGGACGAGGCATTCGTGCCGGTCAGTTCGCCCGCTTCGCGAAACGTCTTTCCGTAGAAGTAATACAACTCGACACAACGCCGCTCGCGCAGCGTCAGGCGCGCTTCCATCTGATTTCGAACCCAACGCAGCAGCACTGCCTTTTCTCGCCCCCACTCAATGCCGCGCTGGACTTCTTCAGGCGTCTCAAACCACGGACCGCGGTCTAGGCTAAACGACTGAATAACCTTCGGCTGAGTGACGACGGCAAAACGGCTGGCACGGCTTCGTTCAATCATGTTCCAACTCCTTCTCGCCATACAGGCAAACACGGCCCCCAGTGATGCGTCTTTTCCGCGCACAAGACGACTATGCCTTGTGATGTCGAAAAAGACTTTTGCAAACCATGTGTCCTTGCTGCGCGTTTTCTGCGCGCCGGTACCGGCGTCGACATCAAGCGCGCGCAGTCGCGGCAAAGAGAAATGCAGGCGTCGGGCGTGTTGCATTGCCGGACGCGCAGTCTGTCTATATATATAGAACTCTTGTTGCACTCTGTCTTAGTGGTGCGGAAGTCACTAATGGAACAGTACGTTACCAAACAGAACGACCCCCAGCAGTCATAGCCGCTGGGGGTCGAGTTGGGAGCAAGGGTGCGCGTTATTTCTTTCGGCAGTGGTAAAGAATTTTCTTGAGAGTATCCACAGACTCCTGAACATTTTTATCGGTTAACCGCGGGTGCAACGGTAAAGAGAGCACCGACATCGACGCCGCCGTCGCATGGGGCAGGTCTTCGGGCTTTACTCCGAGCGTCTCGCGGTAGTACTGATGCAGGTGAAGCGCGAGAAAATGCACGCGGGCCTCGACGTTTTCCCGGATCATTGCCTGCGCAATCTCATCGCGGGTCATGGTCAAGCGGTCAAGGCGAAGGCGGACGACCATCAAGTGCCATGCGTGTCCCTCGTGGACCGTCTGTGGAAGTTCTATTTCCTCGATATCCTCCAGTAGCGTGCGATAGCGCTGCGCCAGGCGACGGCGCGCGGCAATAAAGCCATGCAGACGCCGCAGTTGCTCGATCCCCATGGCCGCGCCGACATTGGTCATGTTGTACTTGAACCCGGGCTGCACGACCTCGGGCGGAGACGCCGGCGCATTCTGGCCATAACGCCCCCACGCGGTCACGGCCATGCCGTTATGCGCGAGCAAGCGCAGTCCCCGCGCAGTCTCTTCGTCCGCACAGGTGATCGCGCCGCCTTCGATGGTGGTGATGTTCTTGACCGGATAGAAACTGAAACACGTGTAAGGACTCACCGAACCGATCGGCGTGCCCTTGTAGTCGGCGCCCAGCGCGTGCGCGGCGTCTTCGATGACGGCAATGCCATGACGGCGGCCGATGTCTTGAATCGCGGCCAGATCGCACGGCTGCCCCGCCAAATCCACGGGGATAATCGCGCGGGTGCGGGGCGTAATCGCGGCCTCGATCGCGCGCGGGTCCACGTTGAGCGTCGCCGGGTCGATATCGGCAAACACCATGCGCGCGCCCATGTTGGTGATGGTGTTGGCGGTCGATGCCCAGGTAATGGGCGGCGTGATCACGTCGTCGCCGGGTTTTACGCCCGCGTGAACAAGGCACAAATGCAGGGCGGCCGTGCAAGAAGATACGGCCACGGCATACGGCGCGCCCGTAACTTCGGCCAAGGACTTCTCGAACTCCGTCACTTTCGCGCCCGAAGTCAGCCAGCCGCTGCGGATCACGTCGATCACCGCGCTCTCTTCTTCCTCGCCCAGGCAGGGCGGCGCCAGCGGAATGAAGCGTGGCGCGATCGGTTCGCCGCCCTCGGAGACCGGTGTTGCAAGAAGCCGCTTCATCCAGCGCACATTGAAATAGATATCGTCAAAGGGGTCAATCGAAGCGTCCTCGAGCGCCTGGCGTATTTCGCGCACGCCGTCCTCCATCGTAAAGGATGGCGTGAACCCGAGTACGCGCTGGATCTTGGAGAAATTGACGCTGTAATTGCGCAGGTCCTCGTCGCTGAGCATTTCTTCGATCTCGACGCCAGGGATAAGTTTCTGTATGCGCTGGGCGAGATCGACGATCGCGTAGTTCTCGCGATCCGACCCGACGTTGAAGACTTCGCCTTCCACTTGAGCCGCCGGCGCTTCGGCCATCGCCATGAACGCGCGGGCCACGTCGCGCACGTGCAAGAAGGGCCGCCACTGGCGGCCGCCGCCGTAGACGCGGATAAGGTGAAGGCGCACGGCGGTGGCGGCCATCTGATTGATGGCCAGATCGAATCGCATGCGCGGCGACCACCCGAAAAGCGTCGCCGGTCTTCCCACCGCCACTTCGAAGTCGGGGCCGCTCAGCGGCAGGAGAAATTTTTCGCAATCCAGCTTGCCGCGCGCGTACGTCGACACGGGATTGGTCGCGCTCTCCTCGTCGAGCAGACCGCTCACCCCCTTGCCATACACGCTGCACGACGACGCGAACACGAACCGGCGCACGCCCGCCGCTCGTGCGCGTTCGGTCAAGTCGCGCGTTCCGGCAACATTCACATCGATCGCCATGTCGGCGTCAAGGTCGCAGGAGGGGTCGTTTGAAAGACCGGCCAGATGGATAATCGCCTCGACGCCGTCGAGAAGCGTTGGGTGTTCGCGCAGTCGCCGGATATCGCCCCGCACCCAGGTCAATCCCGGGAGGTTTCGCTGCGGGCTCAATCGCTCCTCGCCGAAACAAAACCGGTCAAAAACCACCACTTCATGCCCGCGCTCGATCAACATCGGCGTTAGGTGACACCCGACATATCCGCCGCCGCCCGTTACCAAAATCCGCATGCGCACCCCCTATGAGCGTCCACCACTCTCACCTGGACTCGCAGTATAGCAGGCAGACCACGCGTAAGGACAGGCGGGCTGGGTTGTGTCGGAGCGGATAGGTGATTACAATATCCTTTTCCAAGCAACGAGGAATTGGAATGAATACGTTGGTTCGCGCGTGGCGGACGTATTGGCATGGCCGGAAGTTCGCCAAGAAGGGCAAACATTGCCGCTTTCCGGGGCGCTTTCTCGAGGTGGACGGCCATGTCGAGCTGGGGTCGCATTGCCGGTTCAGGAACGACGTGGTGCTGCGCACGCACGGCGAAGGGCGCATTGTGTTCGGGGATCGCGCGGGGTGCAGCTATCATTGCATCATCGAGGCGACTAAACTCGTCCAAATCGGCAGTTACACGGGCATCGCCGAGTTCACCGTGATTCGCGACACCAATCATATGGTGTACGGCACAGACGCCCATTGGCGCTACACGCCTCAGATCGCGGAGCCGGTGATCATTGGCGACAACGTGTTAATCGGAAGCCGGGTCTACATCGGCCCCGGGATTACGATCGGCGACGGCGCGGTTGTCCACGCGGGCAGTATCGTCACCAAGAACATTGGGCCGCTGGAGATCTGGGCGGGTTCGCCTGCCCGGCGCATTGGACACCGCACGGAGAGCGCGGTGCCGGCGAATCTGCGTCAGTATCTAGAAGTCCTTCAAACCTACGGCGCGCGGCAAGATCGGTACACGGAAGAATGAGCGTTTGCGCGATCAGTTTCGATTTTTGGCGGACGTTGTTTCGCGATGCAAACGGCGTGGAACGCCAGGCGCTGCGCATTAAGGCGCTGATCGAGGCAACGGGCCTGCCCGAGCCGCGCTTGAACGAGGCGCTGCGCGTGACGTGGGGCCGGTTTAATCAGCACCATGTCGAGCGTCAGCAGACGCTGGGTCCGGATGACGCCGTGCGCATCACCCTGGAACAACTGGGGATCGATCTGCCCGCGGCGACGCGCGAGTCGCTTGCGGAAGCCTTTGCGACGGCCATTCTCGATTACCCGCCGGAGCCGATCGAGGGTGCGCTCGAGGCGGTGCAGGCCGCGGCGGCGCGGGTGCCGGTGGGGGTGATTTCGGATTCGGGCGTTAGTCCGGGCAGTTGCCTTCGCGTGTTGCTGAAGCGCGGCGGCTTTCTGCCGTTCATCACCGCCTTGGCGTTTTCCGACGAGGTGGGCGTGGCCAAACCGCAGCGGCCGATGTTCGAAGCCTGCGCGCAAGGGCTGGGCGTGCCGCTGTCCGGTTTGTTGCACATTGGCGACCTCGAGACGACCGATATCGCCGGGGCGCGCGCCGTGGGGGCGCGTGCGGCGCTATTTACTGGAGACACGCCCGGAGTTTCCACCGACACGCTAGCCCACTATACATTTTCGCGATGGAGCGATTTCATCACGGCCCTGCCCGACATCCTCAACGGTCCCGGTAAGTAGCGCGGTCAGCGAAATTTCACTTCGGCTTCTTGACCGGAAGCGTCTCCGCCAGCCAAGCCAGCACTTGGTCATTCGCGGCCTCGGATTCATCAAGCAAGTCGTTGCCGTGCGCCGATCCGGGGTATTGGCGCAACTCGCATTGTCCCGGCGCTGTCGCTTTGAGGCGCGCGCAGGAGGTGGCCGAATATGCATCGCCCTCGGTGACGAGCAGTAGCGACGGCCGCTTGCCGTACGCGACGATGGCGTGCTCGGTTTCCACCCCGTGGTATTCGAGTCCCGGCGAGACCAGCACGACGCCGCAGACCGCCGAATCACGCACGGCATCTTGCAGCGCGAGATTCGCCCCGATACTCGCTCCGATAAGTGCGATTTCACCCACCGGCGTTCCTCGCTCCGCCAGCGCGCGTTTCGCTGCGTCGATATCGCGCACGGCCCGCATCCATTCGCTTGCGGTGAAGCGGCGGTAATCGAGCGTCGCGTCGCCCTTCGTTGTGCTGTCGCCGTGGCCCCGTAGATCGATCGCGATCGAAGTGTAACCCGCGCGTTGGGCGCGCTCGGCGAAGTGATCCCATCGCGCGCGTCCACTACCCAGCATATGCACGAGCACAAGACCGGGCGCGCCGGGCGTGGCCGCAGGACGGTAGGCGGCGGCGATGCCGACGCCGTCGTCGCTGATTAATGTAAGCGATTCGCTGCGTTCGCCGATGGAACGAGGGGCGCAGGCGACAAGCGCCGCCACAAGACCGCCGAGGATGAATGCTCGGACACACCCGTTGCACATAGCGCCCTTCCTCTAGGGATTAGGGCTGCAAGAGGGCCTGAAGCTTGAGCGCGAGGCCCATGTCGCCCTGCACCTTGAGTCGTCCGGTCAGAAACGCGGCCTGACCACTCAATTTTCCGTTGATCATATCCAACCAATCGGCGGCGGAGATGGTGATTGTGATGTTGGGCGTGGCTGCGGCGCCCTCATGCACGGTCGCCGCGTCGTTCGCGATGGCGACATGCCACGCGCCGCCGTCGTCGCCGGTCAGGTTGAACTGAAACGTGGCGTTCATCCCTGAGATGCGCTCCGGATTGATCTTCGAGGGAAGCGCCGCGAAGAAGTCCGATACCGATTCCGCCATGTTGCCCCCATTTCGCTGCGGCACGTGGCCGCGTTCGAGTGCCCTTTTTAGCGGCGCGATTGCGTCCGCATGAACTGAATTTAGCACAGCACATAGCATCGTTCAACGCATGATAGCGGGCGTTTTGAACGAAAAACTTACTCGCGCGCGCGGCAAATCGACCCAATGCGCGGTGTCTGCGCGCCGTGCGACGGCGTGTGGGCGCTCCGACGCGTGACGCAACATGCATGCGCGCGATGGACACGGACACAACACGCATCGCGCCGTGCGGCGCGCCGTGCCGGTAGATGGGAACGGAAAGTGAACTTGTGTTTCGATCAATAAATACGGGCATGAAATGCATCTGCGTGTGCGCGCGCGAAAGACGTCTTCTCTTGTTTCGTGAAAGGCGCGGCGACAACGCGGCGAACGATAGCGAACGATGTTTGGCGCAACTCTCGGAAGGATGAAAAAAAAGTTAAAAAAAAGACTTGCTATTTTCCTCGTTGTTTGTTAAGGAAACTTCGACAATTGAAGACGAAGCGACGCGAGCGCGGGAAATGCACACAGTGATACGCGCTTACGCGATGCTTCGAGACGCACAATGCGCGCGATGCGCGATGTGCGGAAGTCAGTTGAGCGTGTATGACGCAGGGTGCGGCGAGGGTCGGCCGGCGTTTGGTTGTAGCGGTGTTGCTCGTGCACGGGCGGTTGGCCGAAGAGAGGCGAATCGCAGGGGGGCTCGATGAGGAACGCCTCGCGGAATGAAAGGCAAGCGAGGGTCCTGCATCGGAGACATTCGAGTCGGCACACGCGAAAATAGGAAACACGACGTCTGACGATACGAGATGTGCAGAAGACCCTGGGGCGGCGTTATGAAAGCCGTTTCAATCAGGGCACAGCGAGTGGCGCGGAGCGCCGCTCCACCGACACGACGGCGCATGGGGCAATGCGCGGTTGGGTGTCTTTATCTTCCCTTCGATT
Organism: Candidatus Hydrogenedentales bacterium; assembly: GCA_041859045.1. GTDB lineage: Bacteria > Hydrogenedentota > Hydrogenedentia > Hydrogenedentales > SLHB01 > JBHELB01. The sequence continues at coordinate 83,938 of JBHELB010000039.1, forward strand.
CTCCCCAGCTTTCTGTGGGGTTTCCCGCGCCGGGCGGTCCCGTGCGCCTTTCTCCGAATGCAGTACGCAAGGATGGTCATTCCGGGCAGACGCCCGATGACGGTTTCGGTGGACCGTGTGAGTGTCCACCGAAGATGGAGGGGATGCGTGAGCAGGGAAAAGCTTCCATGCTCGACGGCCCGTCCGTTTTGGGTAGGCGGCTAGAAAGAAGGAGAATAGGTTATGGCGCTTGAGAAAAAGGCTGCTGCGAAGAAGCCGGCCGCGAAGAAGAAGGCCGCTGCGAAGAAGCCGGCCGTGAAGAAGGCTGCTGCGAAGAAGCCGGTCGCGAAGAAAAAGGCCGCTGCGAAGAAGTAACCTGTCGCGTAACGCGCGCAGGCCCTTTTCGGGTGGGGCGGGCGTGTCCTGCATCTGAACCATGCAGGCCGCACCCGCCCACCCGAGCCGGGTTAAACGGCGCAGGTGAGTATCTTGTTTTGGAGCGGCGGCCGGCCTACCGCATGATTGCCCATACTAGCCGCCATGGGCTGCGGAAATGGCTGACCGCCTTGGCAAAAATACTCGCTGTGCCGCCTTGGGCGATACATGGCCTGAAAGCGGCCATTATACCTTGCGGACTTGTGGAAAAGATAGACTCTTTCCCGCAGGTCCGCCGCCTTTTTCCCTCAATTCGTCTTCTTGCCCTGCAGGAAGGGCTACCGGTAGAATAGGGCTAGGCTCTTGGGGTAAGAGGTGGCGCATGGGCCTCTTCTTTCCTGAGTTCCGGAGGCTAACTACTTGCAAATAAATGAATTAGCCAAAAGGTCCGGGCTTGGTATCCTCGTTCCGGGCCGCTCCGCGTCGCTCGAGATCGCCCGGGCCCACGCGAGCGACCGAATGAGCGACCTGCTCAACGAGGTTTCGGACGAAGTTCTTCTGATTACCAATCTCGCCAATTCGGGGGTTCGGCGGCTGGTCGAACTGCTCGACGCCCCTGCCCTATGCCTACTTAACGGCACTACCCCGGATTCCGAGCTGCAGCAGGTGGCCGAAGCGCATGGCTCGGCGTTGCTGGTCTCGCCGTGGGGCATGTTCGAAACCTGCGGACGGGTCTATGCGGCGCTACGCGAACGCGAGGCGATAGACTGATGGAAACCGCGTCCTACCAAATTGAGGGGGGCGACTACGAGCGGGGCGGCGCGGCGTCGAAGGATCTGAAAGAGATTCTCAAACGCCTGGGTGTCGATCCGCGCGCGGTGCGGCGCACGATGGTGGCGGCGTACGAGGCCGAGATGAACGTGGTGATCCACGCGCAACGCGGCGTGATGAAGGTCGCCGTCGATCCCGAACAGGTCGATGTCGCGATCATCGACGAGGGGCCGGGCATTGAGGACATCGCGCTCGCGCTGTCCGAGGGGTACTCCACTGCGCCCGCCACCGCGCGCGAACTTGGATTCGGCGCGGGCATGGGGCTGCCCAACATTCGCCGCAACACAGATCGCTTCTCGCTCCAATCCGTCGCGGGCAAAGGCTCGCAGATCCGTTTCACCGTCTTTCTGCAACCTCAGCCCGCCGCCGCCGCCGCGCCGAACTCCGTGCATGCCGATGCGGAGCTGTGCGTGAAATGCCTCAAATGTCTTCACTCATGCCCGACGCAGGCGATTCGTATTCGTGAAGGCGGCCCGCGCGTGCTGGAGCGTGTGTGCATCGACTGCGCCGTGTGTACCGGCGTGTGTAAATCGCACGCATTGCGCATCGATTTGCCTGAAACTCTGCCGCATGTGACGACGGATTCGTTGCTGGTGTTTCCTGTCGCGCTGTTCGAGCAGTTTGGGCCGGGCACAAACCCCGCCGATGTGTTCGCGGCGCTAGAGGAGATTGGCCTGTCCCGGATCCGGCTGGATGTGGAGTGGGAGCGCGCATTGCGCACGACGGTGCTGGAGTACGCCACCGCCGAGCGGCGTCATCCCGTGCTTTCCCCTGTGTGTCCGGCAGTGGTCAATCTCATTCAGGTTCGTTTCCCGTCTCTGCTAGGTCAACTGGCCCCGTTTCTCAGTCCGCCCGAAGCGGCGCGCGAGGAATTGATGGCCGAACATGTCGTGCATGTGCCGCTGTGCCCGTCGCAGCGCTCCGTGTTTCAGGCGCGCACGGTGCTGAACCGGTTGGAGGTCGCGTCACCCGCGGATTTGCGCCGGGCGCTGTTGCCCGCCGTGCTGGCGCGCCGTCACGCAAGCGCGCCGTGGACCGCGCCGATGCCTGCGGAACCGCAGGATCCGCGGGTGTTGCATGTGAGCGGCATACGCCACGTGCTTCGCGTGCTCGACGAAATCGAGAACGGCGCCATGAGCGAATATGCGGTGATCGAACTGTTTGCCTGTGATCAGGGGCACTTCGGGTCGCCGGTGTGGACGCAAGATCCGTTTGTGTCACGGCCGGGATACGAACGCAAAGCACAGTTCGTCGACGAATTGCTCGCCGCGCGCTATTCGGGGCATTCCGTCGCGGGCGCGGTCCGTCGAACGGTGCCGGTACCCGCACGGCCCGGGTTGCGTTTGCACGAGGATATGCATGTCGCCATCGAGCGGTTGGCGCGTATGGATATTCTCACCAAATCGTTGCCGGGACGGAACTGCGGGGTGTGCGGCGCGCCGACGTGCGCGGCGTTGGCGGAAGACACCGTGCTCGGACTCGCCCACGAAACCGACTGCGCCTACCTGGACAAGGAATAACCTTCCCGCGTTCACTCGAACCGATCGAAAGGCCACATGAAGGGAGTTCGACGGGGAAAGAGCGCGGTTGCAAGGAATCGCGCATCGGGATGAACGCAGCAACGCCGCGTTTCAAAAAGATCCTCGACCGCGCGATACCCGGTCAGCACTTGGAGTAGGTCGCGTTCGGTAACGGGTACTTTGTCCGCGCCATTGGTGGGGGCGACATCGACGGCACCGCGCGAGGCGCGAAGGCGATACGGGCCGCGCTCGGTGCAGAATGTGAGTTCGGCGCGCAGATCGCGTGCGGCGCTGACGGAAAGCAGATTCTCCCATTCCGGGACCATGCCCTCCAGCGTTTCGGCAAGATCCACGAACGCCAGCAGACCGCTCGAGCCGTGGTCGTAGCGGGTGACGTGGCGCGAGGGGAACTGGGTTAGGAAACGCGCCAGCGGATGCGTCGGCGGTACGCGAAAGCGAATGCGTCCCAGGTTTTCCGCGGCGGCGACTTGCGCACATCCGCCCACCACTGCGGCGGAATGAGCGTAGTCCGCGACGCCCACTTCTTTGACGTCCAGCGCGTGACCCTCACTCTCGGCAAGCCAATACGCCGCCATGCGCCCTTCCGCGCTGAGCGCGACCTGGAACTGGGAGGCGCGTCCCCATTGGCTGGTGTAATGCGGCGGAACGCGCAGCACGCTGCACGCTACACCGACATCGTTGGCGTGATGAATGCGTTGCAGTTCCGAGACCTCGCCGGGGCGCACGGGGCGGCAGTGTGCGGGCGGCTCGAAGGTCAGTGCCTCGGCGGTGTCGACTTCGACAAAATATTCGGCCAACGCGCCGCAGAATCCGAAACGTTGATAGGCCTCTGGACGCGCAAATAGAGCGGCCAAGTGGTAACGTTGCTGGCGAAGATAGGCCAATGCATCCTCGACGAGGCGGGCGTGCACCCCGCGTCCTCGGTGACGCGGCGCGGCCGCGGGACGGCCAAGTCCCCCCAGACGCAGACGCGCTTCGCCAATGCGGATCGTGTCCGTGGTGATACGTAGCGCGCCGACCAATTCCTCGCCGGACCATGCCAGGCGCAGGTGTTCCGGCGCGGACTCGGGGTAACCGGTCGCAGCGCTTTCCAGGCGTTGGCGTGCAACAGCTTCGTCCTCGCCGTGCTCACGCGCGAGGACAGTTGCCAAAAGATCGACGCCCATCCGTATTTCATCGGCCGTTTGGGCGGGCCGAATTGCCATCCGCATAGAAACTGCCTTCTCGGAAAATGCCGCCAACAGACACTTCCGCCAAATTGTACCAGATGCGAGAGAACGTGGGGTGGAAAGAGTGAGGCGGGATAGGAAAACCGGGGAGTCTTCTCCAATAGGAGGAGACTCCCCGGAAACTTCTACTGCTTGTTCGGGTGGTACTTCTCGATCCACTTGTCGCGAATACGCTTGAGTTCCGCGCGCGGCAACATGGCCAAGAGATCCCAACCGATGGCAAGGCTCTCCTCGATGCTCCGGTTCTCGTCTTCGCCCTGGGTTACGAAACGGGCCTCGAAGGCATCGGCGAACTTCACAAAAAGCAGGTCCACTTCGCTCAAGGCCGATTCGCCCAATACGACCGCGAGCTCTTTCGCGTTCTTGCCTCGGGCATACGCGGCATAGAGCTGATTCATCACGTCGGCGTGGTCTTCGCGGGTCTTGCCGTCGCCGATCCCCTTGTCCTTCAAGCGCGACAGCGAGGGGAGCACGTCGACCGGCGGGTAGATGCCCTGCGCATGCAGCCCGCGGTGAATCATGATCTGGCCCTCGGTGATGTACCCAGTCAAATCCGGAATCGGGTGAGTCTTGTCGTCTTCAGGCATACTCAACACCGGAATCTGCGTGATCGAGCCGTCCTTCCCCTTGATGCGGCCCGCGCGCTCGTACAACGTCGAAAGGTCGGTGTAGAGGTAGCCGGGGTAGCCGCGGCGGCCAGGGACTTCCTTGCGCGCGGCGGAGATTTCACGCAGGGCCTCGCAGTAGTTGGTGAGATCGGTAAGGATCACCAGCACGTGCATGCCTTTTTCATACGCGAGGAACTCGGCGGCAGTCAGCGCCATGCGGGGAACGGCGATGCGTTCGATGGGCGGGTCGTCGGCGAGGTTCATGAACAACACCGCGCGCTCGATAGCGCCTGTGCGGCGGAAGTCGGCGATGAAGAACTCGGCTTCTTCGAACGTGATGCCCATTGCGGCGAAAATCACGGCGAATTTCTCGCCGGTCTTCAGCGTGCGCGCTTGGCGGGCTATTTGCGCGGCGATCCGGGAGTGAGGCAGGCCCGACGCGCTGAACAGCGGAAGCTTCTGACCACGGACCAAGGTATTCAGCAGGTCGATGGTCGAAATGCCGGTTTGGATGAACTCGTTCGGGTAGTCGCGCGAGAACGGGTTCATCGGACTGCCGTTGATATTGAGCCATTTCTCGGGAATGATCGCCGGGCCATCGTCGATGGGGCGACCGAAACCGTCGAACACGCGGCCGAGCATATCGCCCGAAACGCCGAGTTCGATACCCTTCCCCAGGAACTTCACCTTGATGTCCTGCGGCGCCAGGCCGCTGGTGCCCTCAAACACCTGCACCATGGCCTTGTCGCCGTTGATCTCAAGCACGCGGCCACGGCGCATCGAGCCATCGTCTAGCTTGATGTCCGTCAACTCGCCGTACGAGACGCCCTCGACGCCTTCGACGAGCATCAACGGCCCGATGATCTGGTTTACGGTGCGGTACTCTTTGGTGATCGTAGTCATAACGTTTTCCACCTCTACAGGAGTTTTTTCATCGACACGCTAGTTATTCAATGGTCTTGGCAATTTCATCGGAAATTCGTTCCACGAAAGCCGCCGCCTCGTCGAACATCGCCGAGACTTCCTCTTTCCCGATACTGGGCACGTCACCGTAGTCAACATCATGCCGAGAATCGAACAAAGCCTGATAAAACTTGCCCATTTCCAACGGCATGCGTCCGGGCCGTATCCAATGCGTATTAAATAAGGCGCGCACGCCTGTATGCTTGCGCGAATGCAATCCCTCAAGCAGTAAGAGCGCATTGACGGCGTAGAAACAAGCATAGTACAGCCGGTTTGCCGCATCGTAAACATGTTCTTCACCAAGCAACACGCGAGCCGCGTGCAACGAGGTGCGCGCTCGCTCGAGCCGATACTCTATCTGTGCGCGCATCTCATCGGTCATAGGACAATCCCGTCTTTGAGCACTTCCTCGTGAAACGGCGAAGCCTGCATGAGCGGGCTGTCCCATACCGAACGGGCGCGAAATACCGTTGAGAAGATCACGCCGCGCTCAAGTTCTATCTGATATAACGCGCCGCGGACCAGCGACTGTTCAAAGGACGAAGTCGCCTGATCGGTTAGCACCAAGATGTCATAATCCGACTCAGCCGTATTGTCGCCCCGTGCTACGCTTCCGTATAAGCACACCTCGCACTCCGGAAGCGCGCGGGCGATGGCCGTCTTTACCGTACCCAATAGTGCCCGGTCCGCGCTGGATATTCCGACCGCTTCGGACAAGGTGCGCATGACCTGTCCCTAAACCTTCGGCAGAGCGGCGATCGCTTGCGCGATCCGGCTCTCCAACTGCGCGAACTGGCCGAGTTGGTCCTCGGGAATCAGCTTGGCGCGCGAGACGTCTTCCAGCGCGGCCAGATTGAGTAAATCATTCAGCGTCGCGCCTTCCGTCAGCGCTTTTCGGGCCTCCTCGTAGTAATGAAGGATAAGCTCCAACAACTTGAGCTGTTTGCCCAACGAGGTGTACGTGTCGCGCTCGTCAAATGCGTTCTGGTGCAGGAAGTCTTCGCGCACCATCTTGGCCGCCTGCATCAGCACGCGGTCGTCGGCCGCCAACGCATCGATACCCACGAGCCGCACCAACTCTTCAAGCTCGGCCTCGCGCTGCAACAACCCCATTGCCTGCTTGCGCTTTTCTTCCCATGCCGAAGCGACGTGCGTGTTGCAGTACGCATCGACAACGCCCTGATACAAGGAGTACGACGACAGCCAGTTGATCGCGGGGAAGTGGCGGGCGTACGCGAGATTCGCATCGAGGCCCCAGAACACCTTTACCACGCGCAAGGTGGCTTGCGTTACCGGTTCGGACATGTCGCCGCCGGCAGGGGACACCGCGCCGATGAGCGAGAGCGAACCGGGGCGTCCGTCGCCGCCGAGGCAGATAACGTTGCCGCTGCGCTCGTAGAAACTGGCGATACGTGACCCTAGGTACGCGGGGTAGCCTTCTTCGCCGGGCATCTCCTCGAGTCGTCCGGAAATCTCGCGCATGGCCTCGGCCCAGCGGCTGGTGGAGTCGGCCATCAGCGCCACCGAGTAGCCCATGTCGCGGAAGTACTCGGCAATCGCGATGCCGGTGAACACGCTCGCTTCGCGCGCGGCCACAGGCATGTTCGACGTATTCGCCACAAGTACGGTGCGCTCCATCAAAGGCTCGCCCGAGGCGGGGTCCTTGAGGTGCGGGAATTCCATAAGCACATCGGTCATTTCGTTGCCGCGTTCGCCGCAGCCCACATAAACGACGATCTGCGCATCGGCCCATTTGGCGAGCTGATGCTGTACAACGGTCTTGCCGCTGCCGAACGGTCCAGGCACGCAGGCGGTGCCGCCCTTGGTCATCGGGAAGAACATGTCCACGACGCGCTGGCCGGTCACCAACGGTTCCGTCGGGGGCAGTTTGCGCGCGACACGGCGCGGCTCGCGCACGGGCCAACGCTGCACCATCGTGACGGACGTCGAACCCTTGGCGGTATCGATGACGGCGATTTCGGTGTCCACGTTGCCGGTGACGGGGCCGATCTTCTTCACAACGCCGGCTTTGCCCGTAGGCACCATGATTTTGTGAAGGACGAGTTTGCTTTCCTGCACGGTGCCGAGCACATCGCCCTCCGCGACCGTGTCGCCCGCTTTCACGGCGGGTTTGAAATCCCATTTCGCCGAACGATCCAACGCGGGGCGTTCCGCGCCGCGCACGATGAAATCGCCAAAATCACGGGCCAGCGCGTCGAGGGGGCGCTGCACGCCGTCGTAAATAGAGCGGATCAGCCCAGGTCCGAGTTCGACGCTCAGCGCTTCGCCCGTGCGCAACACGGGTTGGCCAGGCCCGATGCCTTCCGTTTCTTCATAGACCTGAATCGAGTACTCGTCGCCACGAATCTCGATGATCTCGCCGAACAAGTTTGCCTCGCCCACGCGCACCATTTCATACATGCGCGCTCCCGCGAGTCCCTTGGCGACCACGAGAGGTCCAGAAACCTTGACGACTTCACCTTGGCTGTTGCTCATTGTGTCCGTTCCTGCCGTTCTTTGTGTCCGCAATCCGCACTATGGCGGACAGATTCTCAGTGCTTCTCTTTCCCGTGTTTGGCGCTACTGCGTGTATAGGGAATTACACGCACGCTTTCAATAAACTTGAAGTCCTTCACATTCCCCGTCAACAGCCGCCACTTATTTTCAAGCGCCGTCGCCGCGATAAGGGCGTCCGGAATGCGAAGGCCGTGACTCAAACTATAGACTCGCAGCAGTTCCCTTGCCCTTAAACCTACGTCCGCCCCCAACTCTTCAACATGGAATCGCGAAAGCAGCCTCTCTACTTTGCGTTGCTCCGTCTTGTTTGCGCATCCGCACAACAACTCCATCGCACTAACAGCGCTGACATGAAGTGCCGCCACCGCGCCGTGTATTTCAAGCGTTTCGGCGGCAATCTGATGTCCTCGAGTGAAGTCCACCAGGACATCCGTGTCAACGAGTACGTTTGGCATCACCGAGGCGACTCCAATGCCTTGAACGCTCCGTCCTCACCCATGCCCCGCTATCCTTCATGTCTTCGCGGTCGCGCCACATGCCGAAACTCGGTTCATCCGTCCACGCGCCTTTCTTGGGCGGAGCGGAAAGCGATGCATATTTACGGCGAAGAAACTCGATGAAGTCAGCCGCTTCCTTCTGGGCCTCGACAGGCAGCGCATCGAAGTCGCGCCAAAGTCTGCGTGTCTCCATTTGCTTCCTCCGCGTTTCTCGCGCTTGTGCGCGCTAGTCTTTACCCAGAATATCGACGCCGATCGATTTTTCGACCAGACTCTTCATCATATTGAAGCTAACGTGACGGCTGCCTTCGTGCGTGGGGATGACGATGAGAATCGCCGCGCTCGTCGCCCTAAAATCCTCGATCGTCTCGGGCGACTCCGCCGCCAAGCTCTCCGTCACCAGCACCAGGGCCGTCTCGGGGTCACGCGCAAGCAGCATGAGCTCCCGGCGCAGTACGTCTTTGTCGTCTGCGGGGATAATCTCAAACCCTACCCCCTTGAACCCGAGGATGAGGTGTCGTTCGCCGACCGCCGCTATTCTAGCCATAGCTCTCCCGCAAGCGCCGCCGGATCAATACCTGATCGATGCCGTTCAGGCGGCCGCACACCGCCACTTTTAGGTTGTGCACCTCGCTGTGCAGCGCGGTGATGAAGCTGAACAGGCGTTCGGGGCCATAGACCTGGCCTTGTCCCTGTCGCGCGAGTTGCATTAGGTAGCCCGCGGCGTTTTGTTCGAATACGGCGACTCTCTCGTCTTCATCCTCTTGCTGTGCGCGTGCGAACAGATCGCCCAACTCACCAGGGATAAGCGCCGCCCAGTCCTTCGGATCCGGGGACGCCAACAGGTCCGTCGCGAGACCGTTCACATCATCCAACGGCAACAGGTATTGCTGGTAGGTCTTCAGCGAGTGCCCGGTGCGTTGCGCACGCCACAGCATCAGAATCAGTCGCATGGACGCCAATCCCTGTGCGCATGCGGTGATCAACGGAACATCCACCGTCTTCGCGAGCCCCAACAATCCGCGCAGATACGCGCCGTCTATCACGATGTCGAGCGGTACGTCTTGCTTGCCCGCGAGCGCGTCGGTAAACGGAATCAGCGACGCGGAGACGAGCGGCGGCAATACGGTCAGATCGCCCGCAGCCACGGCGCGCAGGCGCTCTTCCGAAATCACGCCGCAGGGCATAGGCGGGTCGGGATTGCCCGACAGCGCCGCCCGCAGATTGAGGTAATCCCAGCCGAGCAGCCACAGCAGCGCAAGATGGGGCTCGGGACTGTCGGAACTGAGCGACATGACATTTGCATGGAAGAAACGATCGGCGATGGCGCTCCAGTCCTGCCAGCCCGCGCCAGGAATGACGAACTCATGCAGCGCGGTTTCCTGCAACTGACGGAGCACGTCCTCATTCTTGGGCTGCGCCAGCAGCGACAGAAAGAAGTCGCGGTCGAGCAGGCGCGGTTCGAGGCAGCTTACGCGGCCGCACACGAAGCCCCAGTTCAACTGCTCTTCTGTCAGGGGATAGGCGTTCATGACCTAACCTTTGTTCCCAGTCCCGAAAAGGCGCGCGGCGATCTCCGGGGCTATCGCCCGCTCGACGTCGTCCATCAACGTATCGAGCGTCTGATCCACCTCGTAGCCCGCGCTCACGAGCACGAATCCGCCGCGTGTGGGCAACGGATGCGCCGCGTCGAGCTCAAGCGCGGCCTCGGACGGGCGCGTCTTGTTCACCTCGGCGAGCAGCGCGAAAAACGTGCGCTCGTCGTCGGGATGCACACGCACCTTTGCCGCCGTCTTGCCGCCGCACTTGGTCAGCAACGCACGCATCAGCGTGGCATAGTCGTCGAGCGAACCTTCGAGCAACCGCTGGCGCGCACGCGAGAATACCTCGCGCAACCGCGCGTTGCGTTTTTCGAGCAACGCCTTGTTTTTCGCGCCGCGATGCTGAATCAGTACGCGTCCCAGTTCTTCTTCGACGTTTCGCGCGGCCGTCTGATACCGGCGCTCGGCGGCCTGTGTCTCCGCCTCACGAAATGCGGCGATCCGATCGTCCGCGGCCTTCTGCGCCGCCTGCACGATGTGCTCGGCCTGCGCGTGCGCCGTGCTCAGTACCGCCTGTTCAATGTTGTCGAGGCCCATCGTCGGTGATTCCTTTGCCGTAGGGCTCGCCGGTTATTTCAGGTACGTCAGCATGTTTTCGGCGGTCAGCCACAGCGTGAACAGAATCGCGGCCAACAGCGCCACCACCGCGTACGTTTCAACCAACGCTGGAAACATGATCGCGCGTCCCGCTTGATCCGGTCTGCGCGCTACAAGCGAAATACCGGCGGCCGAGGCGTGGCCCTGGTAGATACCGCTGATCAGTAACGCCAAGCCTGCCCCAAGCCCGACGAAAAGCATTGCGAGGCCGGTGCCGGGCGTGACAATCGCTGCGCCCTTTAGTAGACCGGTCTGGTTGGCCATCAGGAACGCGATCACGAACCCGTAGAACCCTTGGGTGCCCGGCAACGCGACCATCACCATGAGTTTTCCGAACAGGTCGGGTTTCTCGCTCAGCACTCCTGCCGCCTGCTGCGACGCGACCGCGATCCCCTTGGCCGATCCGCAGCCGCCCAGTCCAAACGCCAGTCCTGCGCCTGCCCAAGCCAGGCCTCGTCCGATTTCCACTGCCAATGCGTGATCCATGATGCCGTTCCTCCAATCCTCAAAGGATGTGTTTCAGCCGTTTCGCCGCGCTAGGCCGCCGTATTTCCCGCTGGACCCACCAAAACCTCGCCGGTGTTCATGGTTAGCGGCTGGAAGGGCCGCGCGCCGCCCGCATAGAAGCGGCCAAAGAACTCGACGAAGACAAGGCGCATCGCGTGGACAAACGCGCCGAGCAAACTAATCGCGAAGTTGAAGGCATGCCCCGCAATCAGGAGCAGAACGAACACGAGGGGGCCAATTCCCGGAATGGAACTGGCCAAAATATCGGAGATCATATTCACGCACAGGGCGATAATGCTCGTGGTAAGCCCCAGCGCCAGCAAGCGGCAATACGAGAGCGTATCGCCAAGAAACGCTGTGCATCCGTAGCTGCCGAGGATACCGTACAGACTGACAACGCCGGTCATCACTTTCCCGGCCAACGTCGGTTCGCCGCGGCCCTGAGTCAGCACAAGCCCCACTGCGCCTCCGGCGAAAAGGGTCACGCCAGTGAAGAACACACTGGAGGGGATATCGGCGAACATTTTGATCACGGCCAGTGTCATACCGGTCAAGGTGATGATCCAAAGCAGGCCATCGCACACGGCGGTGATCCAGTCGCCCTTGCGTGCCGCGCCATACATCATCAACGCGATGCCATAGAACTGGTTGAGAATACCGATGATTAGCGCCAAAGAAAGCATGACCAACGGTTTTTCGAGCGGGTCCAGCAACAACAGTGTGGTTTTCACACGAAGGAAGATATTGCCTTCCTGAAGATATGTGGTGCTGACCAGATCGCCGAACCATGAACCAAACACGCAGCCGAAGATAATCGTGCTGATGCCGCCATACAACAGGAGCCGGGCAAAATTGTTGGTGCCTTCGTCGGCGCGGGTCTTGCGCGACAAGAAGGTGCCCAGCGCGGTCAGCATGATGCCGTAACCGACATCGCCGAAGCAGATGCCGAAAAACAGCAGGAAGTTGAAAATCATGAACGGCGACGGGTCGAATTCCTGATACGGCGGACGGCCGTACATGTCCACGAGCATCTGGATCGGCCGAATCGCGTAAGGCACCGTCAGGCTCACGGGAACGTCTTCGTCGGGCGCGGGATCTTCCGCCAGCAGCGTCATATCCGGGAACTCATGCCCCAACTGCCGCTCGAGCGACGCCAGATCGCGCTCGCGCACGTATCCCGTCGTCACCTGCACCCACTTTGCGCCGAGGGCATGGTTCTGCGCCTGAATGCACGCCTTGAAGCTTTCCCACCGCGCCCGGAGCAACACCGCTGGACGTCGCCAGGATACCAAGGCCTGAATCTTCTCCGCAGCCGCCGCGAGGCGCTGACGTTCGGCCGCCATATCGGCCTCGAGTTCGCGCACGCGGTCACGTACTTTGCCTGGCAAGCGCGGCACAGGTACTTCCTCGATCCCGTGCGCTGTCAGCACGCGACGCGCGACGTCTTCGTCCTCTCGCAGGCAGACAAACAACGTCAGATGCCCTGCCCGTTTCTTCGCATCCGTTGGGGCCGGACCGTTTTCATTATCCTTGCGCAGCGATTCGCCCTTTGGCGTGACTTCCCACGCGAGCATTTTGGCCGCATCGGCGCCGCTCTGAAGGGCGGCGAGGACCTCATCCGTGGCATGACCGAACAGCGCGGCCGTACAACGTAACGTCAGCAACGCACCGAGGTCATATGGAATATTCTCGAACGCGCGAAGGGTTGCGCGTTCGGCGTGAAGCTCGGTCAGCGTGCGCTCGGCGAGGCGGTATTCCTCGTCAATGGCGTACGCCCGCTTGTAACTCGTCTCGAGATCAAATGACTGCTCGGCTTCGGTCAGTTCCTCTTGCGTCGCCACGGTGGGCATCGGCGCAAGTTCCTGGAAGAAATTCTTCTTCTCGGGTACATGCGTGTTGAGCAGATTGAGGATGAAATTGACGTGCGCGAGGTTCAGATCGCACTCGGCGGTGGAGACTTCCGGGCGCTTGAGCGCGCCGTTTTCGTCCTCGAGATGGGCGCGCGTATCGCACACTTCGACGACACCTGCGCGGCGTAGCGCCGACATCATGCGCTTAGAGGACGCCACCGGGTACACCAAGGTCACCCGTTTCATGCGATCGATGGCCACGGTCTACACCTCGCGCAGACGGGCCACCACCTCGGCCGCCAATTGGTCTACCAAAGTCGGATCGATCCGATCGAGCGCCGCAAGCGCCTGCGCCGCTTCATCGTCCGCCGCGCGCAGTTCCGCCTCGTGACGTCGCTGGGCTTCGGCGCGAAATGCCTCGAGCCGGGTCGCTGTCGACGCCGACAACTCGGCGCGAATCGCGTTTTCCTGGGCTTCCGCCTCTTTGGCAAGGCCCTGCGACTTTGCCTTGGCCCCGTCCAAAATAGCGTCCGCCTGGTGTTCCAGGGAAAGCACTCGATCACTCAACGTCGGCATTCAGACCTATCCCTCCATCCCCTTCCGGGGTGACGATGATCGGAACGTAGACTATAGCAGGTCGATGGGAGGGAAGCAAGTTGATGGCCCCCATCAACGCGTTGAAAACGTTCTTTGGCGCTCTGAAATGGTGAACCCGGGCGGTTTATTATTGGCGTTTTCTGGCAATACACATTTTGCACTCCGATGTTCCTCATTCTGGAAGACAACAATCGAAGGTGTGCGAATTTATTGGAGACATTATTTTTATCATTTTGTGGCGGTGGGCGTTCCGGAAGGCCGACGTTCAGCTCGCTGCTCAGCAAGGCGGCGTGTTAGAAGTAACCGTCGCACATCTTGCGCCTGCCTCGCCCCCCCGGGCACGAGGGTTGACCCACTTTTCCCGGGGCGGCATACTGAACCGGCTGGTAGTAATGATCGCCTGCGGGATATACCGTGAAACGAGCGCTATACAAAATCCGCCTTCCGCTGCACCTTGTCACCATCATGCTGGGCATGAGTGGCGTGTTGTTTGCTCGCCAACTCGAAGACCCCCTGCTGCAAACCTTGGTCGTTCTGTTCAGCGTAGCGGTGTCGGTATTTGCGGGGGGGAATTTGCTCGCGCGGCTGCCCGGACGCGGTCTGGAGCGCTGGTTGGCCATTGGCGGCCTGACGATGTTGGTCGTGGGCGCGGGGGTGACTCTTTCCGGGTTCTACGACACGCTGCGCGTGCTGTCCGAAGTGCCCGCGGAAGTGCGGGAGTGGTCGCGCTGGGTGGGCCTTGGCAGTCTGATGCTCGGATTGGTGGCGATTGTGTTTATGGTCGCACGCACGGGCGAAGAGATCGAGAGCATCGCCGAGCGTTTTCGCTATTTGGCGGACCACATGACCGAGGGGTTTGTGCTGACCAGCGCTGACGGGCGCATTGCCTTTGTGAATCAGCGCTTTCTCGAGATGACCGGACTCAGCCGGAAAGAGACCGTCGGCGTACTGGCGCAGAGTCTTGTCGAGCGGCTGCGTATTGCGGAGATGCCGTCTCACCTGGAACGCCGCCGCCGCGGCGTGGCTTCGGAGTACCAAGTCGCCTATCGGCGTGGCGAAGAGACGCTGCAATTCTGGGTGAGTGGCACGCCGATCTACAATCGGCGGGGGCATTTGGCGGGCAGCGTCGCCACCTTTCGCGACATCACGGAACAGCATGAAATGGGCAAGCGCCTTGAGCGTTACGCCCACGGCTTGCAGCAATTGGTCGAGGACCGCACGCAAAAGCTCCGCCAATCAGAGCAACGTCTGCGCGATTTGCTTCTGCACATGAACGAGGGGTTCATTACGGTGGACTCTTCTTTTAAGGTGCGGTTCGCGAACCACCGCATCTGCGAACTGTTACGACGGCCTGCCGCCGAGGTCACAGGACGCGATCTATTCGAGTTCGTCGAGCCGGCGGATCGCGCCCGGCTGCTGGACTTGTTCGAAGGACAGGAGATTCCGGAAGCCGAGCGGACGCAACAGGAGTTCAACCTGTTGCAGTCGGGGGGCGGCGTCGCGCCGGTGGTGGTGGCCATTGCCTCGGTGTCGGAAGCGGCGGAAAGCGGCCCGCGCTTTTCGCTGGTGATCACCGACATCCGCGACCTCAAACATATGCAACGGCAACTCGAGCTTCGCGCCGCTGAACTCGAGGCGACCAACGAGGAGCTGAAGTCGATAGACCGCGCCAAAGACGGCTTCCTTTCGAACGTCTCGCACGAGTTGCGCACCCCACTGAGTACGATCCGCGGCTACCTCGAAATGCTGACGGCGGGGAATTTGGGTTCGCTCGAACCCGCGCAGACGAATGCGCTCAAGGTCATGACGCGAAATGCGCAGCGTCTTTCCATGCTGATCGACGAGATGATTGAGTTCAGTCGCATGGAAATCCGCGGAATCGCGTTGCAGCAGACGCTGTTTTCGCTGGAGACGTTTGTGCAGGAAAGCGCGGCGTCGATGCAACCCCAGGTGCTCGCGCGCGGCCTCAGCATCGCGATTGACTATCCGGACTCCTGCCCCGCTTCTCTTTGGGCAGACCGAAAGCGATTGCTTCAAGTGCTCGGCATCCTGCTGTCCAACGCGATCAAGTTCAGCCACGAAGGCGGCGAGATTGTCATCCGGGTGCGGCGCGGTGCCCACGGCGCGGTCTCCTTCGCGGTCGAGGACCGCGGCATTGGCATCGACGCCGCCCACCAGCGGCGCGTATTCGACAAATTTTTCCAAGTGGACAGTTCGCTTTCGCGCAATTACGAAGGCGCGGGGATTGGCTTGTCAATTGCCAAGAGCATCGTCGAAGCGCATGGCGGACACCTTTCTCTCGAGAGCGAACTTGGCAAGGGCAGCACGTTCAGCGTGGAACTTCCCGCAGCGTTGTTTGATCCGGCGACGGTGGTGGACCGCACGGAGGCGCTGAGCGGCCTGCGTGTTTTGTGGGTGGCGGAGGAAGCCGCGTTTCGTGCGCCGGTGACGCAGGTGTTGCGGTCCTGCGGTTGCACGGTGCAGGACGTCAACAATGTGTACGAGGCGTTGCGTCTGGCCTCCGCTGATCCGCCGGACGTGCTGATCTGCGACGAGGCGTTGGCGGGACAAGGCACGACGAGTATTGGCGTTCGTCTTCGGCAAAGCGAACAAAGCGCAGGCATACCTCTCCTGATTCTGGGCGGCACAACGCCGACGACGGTGACTTGGGGAGGAGAATGGGATGCGGCGCCCACGGAACACTTGCCAAAGCCCTTTACCCCGACGCGGCTTGTGGAGCATATTCGTGGCCTTTGCCTGGGAATTATGGATCCCCCCCAGGAGCCGCCGTCGTCAGGAGCGCCACGTCAACCAGTGACGGTGGCGGTTGGAACCGACAAAGATTTTCTGGAATGGCTTGGAGCGGTATTGCGCCGACGAGATGTGGTATGTTACACGGCGTCTAGCGTCGATCAAGCCGCTCGATTGAGTTATTCCGCGGATCCGTGTGTCGTTTTTCTCGATGGCGACGCGCTGGACCGCCCCGCCGAGGAGGCGGTATCGAACGTCCGCGATTACGGCATCTTCGATGACTCCCCGGTATATGTGTTGAGTGGATTTGCGCCCGGCGACCGAGATATCGCGGGCGCGGCGGGGTTTCTGTTGAAACCGTTTTCCGCCGGTGATTTGATGGAAGTGGTTTCGTACGCCAATCGCCCGGCCACCCGGTCCTTCGAACGGGACGGCGCGGGCTCGACCGAAGGAATCGACTCATGACCCGGAATGCCTGGACTCTATGTGGACTGCTGTTGGTGAGCGTGCTGTGCACCGTGTGGACGACCGATGCGTGGGCGGCGACGAAGAAGACAAGCACCGAATCGAAATCGAAAGCGACGCAGACAAAACAGACGAAAGCCGCCAAAACCGCCCCGAAAAAAGCGGTCAAGACGAATGTCCAAGTGAAGCCCCGCGCGAAGACAAAAGCGCCTGCGGCCCCGGCAAAGGAAGCGGATGATGAGAGCGCGGCGGACAGCGCAAGCGCGCAAGGCGGCGTCAGCTCCATCTGCATCGAGGCCGATTCCGGCGCGGTGCTTTCGGAGAGCAATGCCGATGCGGTGAAACCGCCTGCGAGCATGATCAAGATGGCGCTGATGTTGATGGTGGTGGAGGGGCTTGATCAGAAGAAGTGGACGATTGATCAGCCTATCACCGTCTCCGCGCACGCGGAGTCCATGGGGGGAAGCCAAGTGGCCCTCAAGACGGGCGAGTCGTTTCCGCTCGAGCACATGATGCACGCGATCGCGGTGGCCTCGGCGAACGACGCCGCGATGGCGGTCGCCGAAGCGTTGTGGGGCAGCGAGGATGCCTACAAACAGGCCGCAAACGAGCGGTTCAAGCAGTTGGGCATGACACATACGGTGATGCGCAGCGTGCACGGGCTTCCGCCTTCGCGCGGCGAGCAAGGCGATGAGACGACCGCGCGCGACATGGCGCTGCTGGGGCGCGAATGCGTCAAGCATCCCAAGATTCTTGAGTGGTCGTCAATAAAGTCGCTGCAGTTCCGTCCGGAAGAGTTCCCGCACCCGAGCACGAATAAATTGCTCTGGCGTATGGAAAACTGCGACGGCCTCAAGACGGGATTCACCGGCGCCGCCGGATTCTGTGTTACCGCCACGGCGAAGCGCAACGACGTTCGCCTGATCAGCGTGGTCATGGGATCGCCCAGCAAGTATGGCCGTTTTAATCTTGCCGCCGAACTGATTGACAAAGGCGTCGCGCAGGTTGAGCGCCGGAAGATGTTCGCCGCCGGGGACGACTTGCCGCAGGAAATCGAGGTAGCCAACTTCGAACCGGTCCGCGTCAAGCTAAGTTGCGCGCAGGATGTCTGGTTCTGCACCACGAAGAGCAATTGGGCCAATGTGCAATATCAGATCACCGCGCCGAAGCCGCTGCGTGCGCCGATCAAAGCGGGCGATCATGTAGCGGACCTCGAAATTACGCTTAACGGCGCGGTTGTGGCAAAAGCGCCGCTTACGGTGAAGACCGATCTTCCCGAGGCGGGCTGGCGTTGGAAGTTGATTCAGGGCGCGTCGGCCGCACCAGCGGCCCCGCCCGCAGGCTGACGAGGTCCCTCGCATGCGCATCTTGGCCCTTGATACCAGCACGCACGTGATCGCCGTGGCGGTGTGCCGTGACGGCGCGCCGCTTGCCGAAACCTGGGTTGACGCCGACCGGGCGCACTCCGAACGGCTGCTGGAAACCGTCGGTTGGGTGCTGCGGGAAGCAGCGCTTGACCTGAACGCGTTGGATGCGTTGGCGGTCTCCGTCGGGCCGGGGTCGTTTACCGGACTGCGCGTGGGCGTGGCTGCGGCGAAAGGCCTTGCCCTTGGCGCGAACCTCCCGCTGATCGGCGTCCCCACGCTCGACGCGTTGTCGCGCCTGGCCGCGGGATACGATGGCGTGGTTGTGCCATTGCTGGATGCGCGAATGCAGGAAGTCTTTGGCGCGCGTTACCGGTTTGTCGACGGACAGCGCACGATCGAACGCACTGCTGCCGTGGGGCCGGTGGAAGATTTTCTGGATGACCTTCCGGAGCGTGTGCATTTCCTGGGCGACGGCGCACGGCTCTATGCGGACCGTATTCAGGCGCGCGTGCCTGGAGCCCTGTTTGCTCCGGCGCTTCACAACATGCCCCGCGCATCGGCGGTGGCGCTGGAGGCGGAGGCCCTAGCACAGGCCGGTCCCTTGCCCGACAGCGCGACGGTTGCGCCTGTTTATCTGCGTCTCTCGCAACCGGAGGAGAAACGGCGCCGCGAGACACAGGCTTCGGCATGAGCGACGGACCGCGCCTGCGTTTTGAACGTCTCGCCGCGCACCATCTCGATGACGTGCTCGTGATTGAGAGCGAAGCGTACCCCGAGCCGTGGACGCGTGGGATGTTCCAACAGGAAATCGACAGCGATCTCTCGCAGTTTTTTGTCATGTACGTGGAGGACGCACTGTGCGGCTACGGCGGTTTCTGGAAGGTCGTTGATGAAGCCCACATCACCAACGTGGCCGTCTGCGCGCAACGCCGCGGGCAAGGTCTTGGCCGCGCATTGATGGAGTTTCTACTCGACCACGCCGTTCAACTTGAACTCCGCCTTGCCACCCTCGAAGTCCGTCTGTCCAATCTCGCCGCGCGCAATCTATACCTGGGCCTTGGGTTTCGCCCCGTCGGCATCCGCAAAGACTACTATCCCAAACCTCTCGAAGATGCGCTCGTCATGATCAAGGACCTTCCCACGCGTTTGCCGTAGTCTTACGCGAGCGTTTTTTCGCATTTCCCGTGGCTTTACTGTAGAATAGGGGACTTTTAGCCGAACGTGCACCGGGCGCACGAGAGGCGGATGAACGGTATGACGAGAAAGGGCAGAACGATGTTTGACGCACTGGATATGGTGCCGGCGGATGCAATTCTCGGGTTGACCGAAGCGTTCAAGAAGGATCCGACGCCGGGCAAGATCAACCTTGGCGTGGGCGTTTATAAGGATGAGGCAGGCAATACGCCGGTTTTCGCGGCGGTGAAAGCCGCCGAGCAGCGCCTGCTCGAAACGGAGAAGTCGAAATCCTATCTCAGCATCGAAGGTTCGGCCGAGTACGCGGTGTGCGTGCAAGAAATGCTTTTCGGCGCGGACGGCGAGCCGAATACGTCGCAACGCGTGGCCACGGCGCATACGCCGGGCGGCACGGCGGCGTTGCGCGTCGCGGCGGATTTCATCAAGGCGAAGTTTCCGAAAGCGGCGGTGTGGCAGAGCGAACCGACATGGCCCAATCACCCGCAGATCTTCCGCGCGGCGGGGGTCGAGGTAAAGACGTACCCTTACTACGACGCGGCCGCGAAGGGGCTCGCATTTGATCGGATGCTGTCGGCGCTGGACCAAGTGCCCGCGGGCGATTTTGTGCTGCTGCATGCGTGCTGCCATAACCCGAGCGGCATGGACCCTGAACCGGTGCAGTGGAAGGCGGTCGCGGAATTGGCGCTGCGCAAGGGGTTTGTCCCGCTGTTTGACTTCGCGTACCAGGGGTTGGGCGACGGCATCGCGGAAGACGCGGTGGGTCTGGCGGAGTTCGTGAAGACGGGACAAGAGATGCTCGTGTGTTCGTCCTTCTCGAAAAACTTCGGCCTGTACAACGAGCGCGTCGGCGCGTTGAGCGTGGTGGGTTCGTCTCCGGACGCGGCGGAACGCGCGCTGAGCCACGTAAAGACCAGCATTCGCGCGAACTACTCGAATCCGCCTTCGCACGGCGGCGCGGTGGTCTCCACGATTCTGCGCGACGCGGCGTTGCGTTCGCAGTGGGACGCGGAAGTGAAGACCATGCGCGAGCGCATTCACGGCATGCGCAAACTGTTTGTTGAGACGCTCAAGGCGAAGGGCGTGACGCGCGATTTCTCGTTCCTGACGCGGCAGCGCGGCATGTTCTCGTTCTCGGGTTTGACCAAGGAACAGGTACTTGAGCTGCGCGCGAAGTACGCGATCTACATTGTCGATTCGGGCCGCATCAACGTTGCCGGTATGACCGCGGCGAACATGGACCGTCTGTGCGAGGCGGTGGCGTCGGTACTGTAGGGCAAGGACGCGAGGTATGCCCCAATCGCTGAGAAACAAGACGCAAGACGTCAACGTCGTCGAGTTCATCCCGCTGATCACGCCGCGGGCGCTCAAGGCCGAGTTGCCTACGCGCAAGGTGCACAGCGACACGGTGGTGCGCGGCCGCGACGCGGTGAAGCGGGTGCTCGCGGGCGAGGATCCGCGTTTCCTGGTGATTGTGGGCCCGTGTTCCATTCACGACGAAGCCGCCGCGTTGGACTACGCGAAACGTCTTGCGGCGCTGGCGGCTGAAGTCAAGGATCGCATGTTGGTCCTGATGCGCGTGTACTTTGAAAAACCGCGTACGACCATCGGCTGGAAAGGCCTCATCAGCGATCCGCGGCTCGACGGCACGAACGACATGAGCGCAGGGCTGGCCGTTGCGCGCAAGCTTCTGCTCGAAGTGAATGCCCTAGGCTTGCCCGCTGCGACGGAACTGCTGGATCCGATCGTGCCGCAGTACATCGCCGACCTCGTGAGCTGGACTGCCGTCGGCGCGCGTACGACGGAGTCGCAGACCCACCGCGAGATGGCCAGCGGATTGTCCATGCCGGTCGGGTTCAAGAACTCCACCGAAGGCAACCTCCAGATCGCCGTCGACGCGATGCAGTCCGCGCGCAATTCGCACAGTTTCCTCGGTATCGATCAGGAAGGCCGCACGTGTGTCGTGTCGACCAGCGGCAATATCTGGGGTCACATCATTCTGCGGGGCGGCCCCAACAACAAGCCCAATTATGATGCCGCGAGCGTTGCATCGGCGGTCGAAAAACTCGAGAAAGCCAAGCTGCCGCCGCTCGTAATGGTCGATTGCAGTCACGCGAACAGCGCCAAGAAACCGGAGCGGCAAGGCGAAGTGCTGCGGAGCTGTATTGGCCAGCGCGTGGCGGGCAACCGCGCCCTGATCGGCGCGATGCTCGAAAGCAACCTCTTCGGCGGCAGTCAACCGCTTCCGCCCGACGGCAAACCCACCCAATACGGCGTGTCGATCACGGATCCCTGTCTGGATTGGGACAATACCGCCGCCCTGCTGCGCGAGGCGTATACTCTGCTGGGCAAATGAGCCGCCCGGCCAAGAATCCGCAAAGCGCGCTCGAGGATATCTACCGGCGTTTGCTCGCGCACTTCGGCCCAACGCATTGGTGGCCCGGCGACACGCCCTTCGAGATCGCCGTCGGCGCGATCCTGACCCAGAACACCGCCTGGACCAACGTCGAGCGGGCCATCGCCAACCTCAAACGCGCCCATCTGCTGTCGCCCAAGGCCATTCTTGACGCCCACGACGACCGCCTGCACGAGGCCCTGCGTCCGTCGGGCTACTTCCGCATCAAGACCGCGCGTCTGCGCCATTTCTGCCGCTACCTCGAAGATCGCTACGCCGGGCGCATGGACCGCATGGCGCAGCGACCGCTCGTGGAACTGCGGCCCGAACTGCTCGAAGTGCCCGGCATCGGCCCCGAAACCGCCGACGATATCCTGCTCTACGCCTGCGACAAGCCCGTGTTCGTCGTCGACGCCTACACCCGCCGCATCCTCAGCCGCCACGGCCTCTGCGCCCCCGATATCAAATACGAACCCCTCCGCCGCCTGTTCGAAGACCACCTGCCCCCCGACGTCCATACATTCAAGGAATACCACGGCCTCATCGTCTACACCGGCAAAGACTTCTGCCGCCGCACCACCCCCCGCTGTGAGACCTGCCCCCTGGGGGCGATGCTGAAGGGGAAAACTGCAAATTTTGCAGAAAAGAAGATCGAGAGTGTAGATCCGAGTTCTCCGGCCTGATCGGGAACGTTTAATATGGAATTTTTCTTGCGCCATATTAAAGGCAGCCTTTAATATGGGCGACGGCTGCGGGCATGTGAAAGGCACACGATAGATGAAATACGGCATATCCAGCGATGCAACCCGTTTTAGAGCAGGTAGATATATAAGTCAACCTAACGGCTACCGAGCTTTCATTCCGAATCCACTTCCTCCCGATCCCCCGATTCGGATGGACAATACCATGCTAGGCGCTCTCTCCAAAGCGGATCGCGCCTTGGGGCGTTTAGATGGCTCCATTCAAACGCTTCCAAACCCAGACTTATTTGTCTATATGTATGTGCGCAAGGAAGCGGTGCTTTCCAGCCAGATCGAGGGAACGCAGAGTTCGCTTCAAGACGTCTTGGCGGCCGAAGCGCGCATGTTATCTTCCAGAGGCCCAAACGATACCGGCGAAGTTGTTAATTACGTCGAAGCCATGAATCACGGACTCGAACGTCTCGCGGATCTACCTGTCTCCATCCGCCTAATCCGGGAAATCCACCAAAAGCTTCTCCATGGTGTTCGAGGAACCCATCTTACACCCGGTGAATTGCGCACTACCCAGAACTGGATTGGACCAGGGGGATGCACCCTTGCCGAAGCTAGCTTCGTCCCCCCCCCTCCGCATGAAGTCCAAACGGCACTCTCAGACCTTGAACGCTTTTTGCACGATGCCACACCAGGGCCGCTATTGATCAAAATCGGCCTTGCTCATGCCCAGTTCGAGACCATTCACCCATTTCTCGACGGCAATGGTCGTGTCGGGCGACTACTGATCACTTTTTTGCTTTGCGAAAGCGGCGTGCTTCATAAGCCGGTGCTGTATCTTTCTTATTTCTTCAAGCAACATCGCCAGGAATACTACGACCTCCTGCAGGCGGTACGTGACACAGGCAATTGGGAGGCCTGGCTTGAGTTTTTTCTTCACGGCGTCTACGAAGTTAGCCAGCAGGCCACCGATACCGCCCGCCAAATTCTCATGCTTCGTGAGCAACACCGCGCCATCATCACCGAGAAACTCGGACGTGCTGCTGGCAACGGTCACCGTACTCTCGAACACCTCTATTGGCACCCAATTGTCTCCGTTAACGAAATTCAGAAGTGGACCGGTGCCACATATCCAGCGGCCAATAGCCTAGTTGCTCGGCTTGTTGACCACGGCATTCTCCAAGAATACACCGGTCAAACCCGAAACCGCCGGTTTATGTACAAGAGCTACATCGACTTATTCGACGTCGCCCCTCGCTAAGCTCAAACAATAGATAACCGTGGGTCTAAGAAAGGGCAGCCATATGTGTAAGGATCTATGGAGTATGGATGACCAACCACCCGAAGTTATAGCCATCCTGGATTGGTGGAAGTCTCGGGTATGCGAGGTCTTCGAGAACAAATTGCGGGGCGTTTTTCTGTTTGGCAGTGTGGCCTTGGGTGAGTTTGCGCCGAAATGGAGTGACATAGACACGTGTATTGTTGTCACCGCTCCTGTCGGTGATATGCAAGCCGAGGCGATGTGTGCGAGCATGGCGGAAATGGACGAACGCTTCAGACAACAAGAGGCCGATGGGTGGCGTTCACCGCAAACGGTCCAAGGAGCTATCATCACCCCCCAGCAAGCAGCTGAGATCGGACACACGGAGACGTGTTTCTATGCTCGGGGGAGTCGCGGCGTTCATGCGCACTGCGATCCCTTCTCCGCGTTCGATCGTTACCAACTGGCACACCACCGCAGGCTACTCTGGGGAAATGATGTCTATTTCGCTCCGCCTTCCCGAAAAGACCTTATCGAAATGGCGGTGAGAGACATGAATCTGTTTTCAGCGGTAGCGAAAGCGCCTGAAACGTATTCCCCAATCATGCTTGCAGGGATGCTTCACTGGGCCGCTCGCTCACTTGTCTTTTGGCGGGATGGACGTCTCCTTTCGAAGAGCGCCGCGCTGAAATCTGAGATAGTCCGAAATTCTTCCTTGGCAAAAGCATTTGGACTGGCACTCAAGGTTCGCGATCAAGGTTCCGCGCGAGCGGTTGCGCATAGTGATGCGCTACGCGAGGTGTTTCGAGACTTTGGCCCTTTGATCCTCGCAGAGCATGAACAGGTCTTGCGTGTGGTGTAATGTGGGGCCCTTGATGGACAGCGGCGTGTCGCCGCAGGGAAGGGATAGCACTTGTCTGACACGACATGGACTTTCGAGGGGCAGTCGCCTGATCCGACTGCGCATTATGTTCGGGATTTTCTCCGGAATGCCGAGGGCGCGGCTATCCACCCGACCGGGCTTACCGCCGCCCGCTACGTGGACTTGGTCGAGGCGAATGTCGGGTATTTCGCAAAGCATCAGGATGAACACGGCGCGATCATCGATCCCTACCGCAAGATCGAGTGGCAGTACGCGACGCCGTCGTTCGCGTTGGGTGCGATTTTTTGCGTGATCACGCGTGGGCGCGACGATCTGTTGGAGCCGGCCGCAAAGGCGATGGATTGGGCGACGACATGTTTGAACAAGCGCGAGGTCCCACAGCAGCACGAGGACTTCTACGCCCCGCTCTTGGCGCACGCGTTGCCGCTGCTTAATGGGCGCGTTAGCGAAGCGCGGTACAGCATGTGGCGTGAACGGCTCGTATTCGACCCGCGCGAGATCTACCGCGATCGGCCCGGCGGCGGGAACTGGAACGTGGTGGCGCTCAGCGGGGATTACCTGCTCTTTAAGCAGGGGCTTCGAGAGGATGACTCGTACACGCGGGAGTGTCTGGCCGCGCAAGGACGTCATTTTGCAAACCCGTTGGGGCTGTATTGCGAAGGCCCTATGCCCTACGACCACTTCCCGCGGATCTGGGCGGCGGACATGTTGACGGCCGGATACGCGGGTGAGCATGCGGACGACCTGGCCGAGATGCTTCGGCGGGCGGCGTTGGCCAGTTTGTTCATGCAATCGCCCTTGGGCGAATTGCCTGCGGGCGGGCGCAGTGCGCATCACCAATGGAACGAGGCGGAGCAGTGCGTCACGTACGAGATTTTCGCCGCCAAGTCCAAACAAGAAGGCAATCTGCCGCTGGCGCGGGCGTATAAACGCGCCGCGCGCCTCGCGTTGCAGTCGATGACCCGCTGGCAGCGTCCCTCGGGCGAACTCTGGGTCATGAAGAACAAAGTTGACCCGTCTGAACAGTTCGCTTTCGAGCATTATACCTCGCACTCCCAGTACAACTTGCTGGCTATGGCGATGTTGGTCATTGCGCACGAACACGCACAGTCCACAGAAGACGTGCCGGAGGGGCCTGCTCCTGCGGACATCGGCGGGTTCGTATTCGAGACGGGACTTCCCTTCGGCAAGGTCTTCGCCAATGCCGGCGGGGCGTACATCGAGATCGAGACGCAGAGCGATCCTGACCACAATCCCGAGGGCCTCCTGCGAATTCACTTCAAAGACGGTGACCCTCAGATCGGGCCGAGCGATGGCCTTACCGCAGCGCCGCGTTATCTGCTGCCTGATGCTGGCCGCGTAAGCGTCGCCGTGGGCGTGGCGTGGCACGACCGGTTGGGCGCTTGGCGTTCCGTCGCGGAGTACGACCGGGGGCGTATTCGTGAGGTCGAGGTCGAGCGGCTTAGAGAGTCGCCGGAAGAGGTCCGTTTTGATGTGAAATACCGCGCCGACTTCGACGGGCCCGCCGAAGTGATTGAGCATTACTGCGTCACCCCAGAAGCGGTGCATGTTCAGTACGAAGTCACGAGCTACAACGGGCCGCTCCGGCTTCAATGGCCGGTCTTAGCGGATAATGGTCAGGAAAAGACCGAGATCTTTGTGGCGGACCACATCGTTACGGTTCGACTAGGCGGAAAAGAACAGGTTTTCCGGGTCGCCGGTGCCGATTCCGTCGTGGTTGGGGAAGAACGCCACCCCGGCCGAAACGGATGGTCACGGCTCGCCATCGCCGACAATACGAAAGGCAACACTCTCACGCTGACCGTAGAGATCTGAGCCTTACAGAAACCAATCGAATATGCTGTCCCCATAATTTTCAACGCCCCGAGATGGTGCCGTGTTCGACACAACCTCGGGGCGCCATTTTGGGTCTACAGACTACCTAGATCGTTTGTGGGTTACTCCCATGTGCTGCTCACCGCCAAACCGGCCGGTGTGCAGGTTGTCCACACTTGGCCCGGGGCAAGCGTTCCGATATTGATCGGGTCGTGTGTGCCGATCGTGATCGTAACGTTGTCCGCGGAATCGACGCTGCTGGTGTTCACAACAAACACCTGTTGGAATCCGTCGAAATCGCCCGCAAGGATGACCTGCTCGATCAGTTGCGGCGTGCCGGGGATTAGCGCGTCGACGCGCGACTTGTTCCAGTAACTGGCCAGCGTGATACCGGACACCGCCGGGCCGCCGACCAGGTTGGGAATGATTGGCGTATCGATTTCCGAATCGAAAACGCTCGTTCCCTTGAGCGCCGAGTCGTTCAGCGCCAGGCCCTTCAAGATATCGTCGGAGAAGGTCGGGCTATTGGCAGCGACCGCATCGCTTGGCATGTTCGAGAGCACGGTGAACTTGCCCAGCGAACCATAGGTCGTATCGCTGGTATAGTTGTTGCAGGTGACCGTCGCGTCGTGCGCAAGAACGATCGACCCGTGCAGCTTGAGCATGCCCGGCGTGGCAAGACCGCCCGCCGCGCCCGTGCCGCCCGTACCGCCTGCAGCGCCGTTGCCACCCGTGCCCCCATTGCCGCCATAGGCGCCGTTGCCGCCCGTGCCGCCGAACCAAATCCCGAAAATAGAGCCTCCCGCTGCGCCGTTAGTGCGTCCCGTGGAGGTGCTGCCCGTGGGAGCGCCACCGGAACTGCCGTTTGCGCCGCTGGTACCCAGGGAGCCTGTACTCGCCGAACCGGCCGAGATGTCGACCGATGCGCCGGATTCAAGCTGGAGAAGACCCAGTGCCGACAGGATGATGGCGCCGCCGCCGTTCGCGCCTGTCCCACCGGCTCCACCTACGCCGCCCGCGCCGCCTGCGCCACCCGTGCCACCGGCTTTGCCTGTGCCGCCGTGGCCGCCTGCACCGCCGTTGGTCCAGAGCCAGCCGGTCCACATGGTCCATCCCAAGGCGCCGCCGCCGCCACCGCCACCACCGCCGGCTTCACCGCTACCACCGCCGCCGCCGCTGCCGCCGCCGCCAGCAGCGCCACCACCACCCCCGCCGCCGCCGCCATTGCCGGCGGCAATCGCCAGCGAATCAGCCGCGAAATTGAACTCAGCGCCGCCGCCTTGGGAGCCAGTCCCGCCGACCGTACCCACAGTGCCGCTGTTGCCATTCGCGCCACTATTGCCGGTGCCGCCTGCGCCACCCGGCGAACCGCTGCCGCCAAGGCCACCGGAACCGGCGGCGCCACCACCGCCGCCGCCCGCGCCACCCGCGCCGCCGGAACCGCCCGTCGCGCCTGCGCCGCCTGCGCCGCCAGAACCGCCGGGCCCACCACTACCGACGCCTACGGTATTGCCGTAGCCCAGCGAACCGCTTTGTCCTGCGGAACCTGCGCCGCCGGTGCTTCCGGTTGCGCCATGGGTGCCTGGGGAACCGTCGGCGCCTGCCCCGCCTGCGCCACCGGCCGTCAGGGGAATGCCCGTGCCCCCAGCACCGCCGCCGGCACCACCGGGTGCGCTTCCGCCGTTGACAGTAGCGCCGCCATTTCCGGATGCGCCACCCGAATTTCCTGCGCCACCCGCGCCGCCGCCCGCGCGGCCGGATAAGCTTCCGGAAACGTCAAAGGCAGCCGCGATATAGGCGTCTTTATTCGATGCTAACGATAGGGGACGTGCTCCGGAGACTTGTACGGTATAACCGCTCGGGATCACGATCTCGCCGAAATCGAATACGGCTACGCCCGCACTTGAGACGCGCCCGGAAACGGCCGCACCGCCATTGAGTTGGTAATACGGCGTGCCGTTGGTGTTGAACGCGAGCGTGCCGGTCCCGCTCAGGACAAGATCGCCCAGCGAGCCGTCGCTGGTGTAGACGTCCGAGAAGGACGACGCGGACGACGACTGCACCACGACCGTCCGCTGCACTTGGGCCGAATTTCCGGCCGTGTCTTGCACGGTGTAGGTGACGTAGTACGTCCCCGCGACAGTCGTGTTGACCGGCAGGCCTGTGGTCACGATCTGCGCGGTGATATTGCCGTCGCGATTGTCCGATGCCGTTGCGCCCGCGTCCGCGTACGGCGCGCCAAAGGCCAACGTCGTGGGATTGGCGCCATTGAGGGTAATCACCGGGGCGGTCGTGTCGGGCGGCGCCACGACATAGACCGTGCGCGTGGCCGAACCGGTATTCGAGCTGCGGTCCGTGGCGTAGTAAGTGATCTGATACGTTCCGATCACGGCCAAGTTCACGTTGTTGGTCACGTTGCTAATGGCGACATTGCCATCACGCGCGTCCCACGCCGTTGCACCGGGATCGGTGTATGTCGTGTTTTGCGTCACCGATACGGGATTGACGCCCGTCACCGTCACCGTTGGCGGCGTGGTATCCGCCGACAACGGATTGGCCAACCAGTTGCTCAGGACCTGGTCGTATACGTTTTGGACCAGTACCGTGTAGCCGCTCGAGGAAAGATGGATGGCATCGCGGTTCTCGGAAGTGCCCGCCAACGCCGCCAGCGGAGTCGGATAATCGCGCCAGCCGCCCGGGTACGGATTGTAATTCGGCAGTGCGCCGGGCTTTGCCGCATACGCCGGGCTGTTCAGCCACCACTGCATCAATCCGAAATTCTGGACATACGCCACACGCGGATTCGCATCGGCGAGGGCTCGTTTCTGTAGCCCCATGTCGATGAACGCGTCGTTGACTTGGCGCGGCGTCGGTTGGCCGAGGTTCATCCAGACCAACAAATCGTTGTTGTCTTGCGTAAGCGTGTCCATGAGGTTCAGATAGTCGTAGTCGACGAGCACGATTCGGATATCCGCTCGACGCGACAAAATGTAGTTGACCACCGTCTGAATGTTGTTGCGGATTGTGGACTTGAGATTGGTCCATGCGGCGCCGCTCATGCCGACGTACCAACCTCCGCCTTGCTGTCCGGCAAGCATGTCGTTTCCGCTCATGCTGACGTAGACAATGTCGATACTGGGATTGGCGGCAAGTTCAGCGCCCACAAGATCGAGAACGCCAAGCGAGTTGGCCGCCCATGCGGCGGCTGTCGAACCGCTGATGGCGGTATTGGCCCCCACGACCCCAACCCCTGTGACATTCTGAACTATGCTGTCAGCCCACAGATATTGCGTCCAACTATCGCCGACCAGCAAAATCCGGTTTACCGCATGTGCACTACCCATCGCCGCAAAGCACAGGACAAAGCACAGCGTTATTCTTGTCCAACGGCTCATTTCAACCCCTCCCTTTCGATTTTCCCCTTCGGATTATGCTCACCCCCCTATAGGGTCAGACACGACAGAGTTCATACGGCATTCAAAAAAAGCTGTCCGGTTGATTGAATCAACGGGACAGCCTTTTGCTGACATGATCTTGATTTGGCTTTGGCAAGCGACAACTTAAAGCATCCTCTCCCCCAATTGCGTGCCAAAGCAAAAAGAAAAACGTATCTACCTGGCACAAATACAACCGCCGAGAATCGGCTTTTTCTCAGTTAGCTTACACCGAACAGGCGCGCTCCGCAACCCCCACATCGAGTAATATGAGAAAAATATAATATATGCGTCCGTGTTTCTAGTAAGGCTACGGTTTTTTGAGTAGGTATCAGCCTCGGCTCTCGCCCGTCGATCTGGGTAATGTCCTTTGGGCCGAGTCACCTATGCCTCGTTTGGGCTGGAATGGGGCAGAGGTGCCTCAAATCGGGTGTGGAAACGGGGTGCTCAAAGTGTTAACGTGCTGCAATTAAATGGGTTGAATCGTGCTAGGAGGTTGGCATGCGGGGTGCTTCTGTATGGGCATGAACGCCAAGACCAGGAGATACGCCTTGGGCATCCTGGCACTTTCGTTCTGGGCGGTGTCCCTCGTGTGGACGCCAGCGGCGCAAGCCGAACCAGAGTTGAAGACCGTGATGCCTGAGGGAACGGTCCGCGTGGACCGTCCGTTCGACGTGCAGTGTGAGGTCCGCTGGACCGGTGACGCCGGGGAATACTCGGTGATGCCGGTTGAGCTGGACAGCTTTGACTGGGGCACGGCGACGCTGGGGCCTGTGGAGGCTTCGGTGGAGGACGGTGTGAACGTGGTCAGGCAACGTGTGACGATTACCCCGGCGAAGGCAGGCGAGTTCAAGCTGCCGGAGCTTCGGGTGGGTCTACAGAGCCCCGGGACTCCTCCCGTGCCAAAAGCCTCCGAGTCCCCAACGCACCCCAGCAGCCCGAGCGCCACCCCAACGCTCAGGTCACAACCCCCATCTGTGACGGTGAAACCGCACAGACCCCTAGCTTGGATGGCCGGCATTCCCGGGGCTCTTCTCCTCATTGGTGCGGGGACGTGGTGGGCACGCCGACGGCGTGCCGCCCGCCCCGCGCGAGTCTCCTCCCCCACCTCCGCGGCGGTTACCCCCACCGCCGCGGAGTCCGCTTTACTCACCGCCCGGCAGCGCCGCATTGAGGGCGATGTCTATGCATGCTACTCTTCGTTGCTTGTCGCGGCCGAGGCGTTGCCCGGCGTGGCGGATGAACTCAAGCCGCGTTTGGAGGCGTGCGCCCGAGACGCGGGGTATCGGGGCTGGCGCCCGGAAAATGATGAATTGGACAGCGACATTCGGGCCGTGGAGCGGGCGCTCCGCAAGGCCAAGGAGGAACGCGAGTCATGAGTCTGTCAGTCGAGGCCATCCGGAGAAACGTTGAGGCGCAATCGAAGTTCGTCGCGCGGTTGCGCGCGGAGATCGGGCGCGTGATCGTGGGGCAGCAGTACATGGTGGATCGGCTGCTAGTGGGCATGCTGGCCAATGGCCACGTGTTGGTGGAAGGCGTGCCGGGGTTGGCCAAGACGACGGCGGTGAAGACCCTGGCGCAGGCGATGGATTGCGTGTTTCGGCGGATTCAGTTCACCCCGGACCTGTTGCCGGCGGATCTTATCGGCACGATGGTGTATAGCCCGAAAAACGGCGAGTTCACGACGAAAAAGGGTCCGATCTTCGGCAATATCGTGTTGGCGGACGAAATCAACCGCGCCCCCGCCAAGGTGCAGAGCGCGCTGCTCGAAGCCATGCAGGAGCGGCAGGTGACGATCGGCGAGCACAGCCATCCGCTTGAGGAACCGTTTATGGTCCTCGCGACGCAAAATCCAATCGAACAGGAGGGCACGTATCCCCTGCCCGAGGCGCAGATGGATCGGTTCATGCTCAAGCTCAAGGTCGCGTACCCCTCGAAGGCCGAGGAACGGGCGATCATGGATCGTGTGGACGTGCTGCACGCGCCGGAAGTGCACCCCGTGGTGACACGCCGGGAAATCGTCGAAGCGCGCGAGGTGGTCAACCAAATTTACGTGGACGACAAGGCGAAGAACTACATCGTCGATATCGTGCAGGCCACACGCAATCCGGATGCGTACGGCCTGGCGAACCTGAAAAGCCTCATCGAGTACGGCGCGTCGCCCCGTGCGACAATTTACCTCCAGCAGGCGGCCCGCGCGCTGGCGTTTTTGCAGGGCGAGGGCAACGTGTTTCCGAACGACGTCAAGCAGGTGGCGATGGACATCCTGCGTCACCGCGTGGTCGTGACGTATGAGGCGGAGGCGGAAAATCTGAGCAGTGAGGACGTAATCCGCCGAATCCTCGATACGGTGCCCGTACCGTAAACGGACGGAGGCGCAGCGGTGATACCCCAGGAAGTAATGCAGCAGATTCGGCGGATTCAGATCCGTACGAGTCACATGGTCAACGACATCCTCGCCGGGCAATACGAGAGCGTATTCAAGGGCCAGGGGATGGAGTTCCGCGAAGTGCGCGAATACGTGCCGGGCGACGACATCCGCATGATCGATTGGAACGTCACCGCGCGGACGGGCGCGCCGCACGTGAAGTTGCTGGCCGAAGAACGCGAGTTGACCGTGATGCTGATGGTTGACGCGAGCGCGTCGGGGCGGTTCGGCAGCGTGGGGCGGTTCAAGAATGAACTCGCCGCGGAACTCTGCGCGGTGCTGGCGTTTTCCGCGATCAAGAACAACGACAAGGTGGGCCTCATCATCTTCACCGATCAGGTGGAGTATTACGTTCCTCCCGCGAAAGGCCGCAAACACGTGCTGCGCGTCATCCGTGAGGTGTTGTACTTTGAACCGAAGGGCAAGGGCACGAACATCCCCGGCGCGTTGCACTTTCTGAACGGCGTCACGCGGCGACGGGCAGTGACGTTTCTGGTGTCGGACTTCATGGCGACGGGATTCGAGATCCCGCTGCGCATCGCCAACCGCCGACACGACGTGATCGCGGTGGTTACGAGCGATCCGCGCGAGAGCGAACTTCCGGACGTGGGCTGGGCAGCGGTGCGTGACGCCGAAACCGGCCGAGAGACTTTGGTGAACACGAGCGATCCGCGCGTGCGCGAGGACTACGCGAAGGACGCGCGCGTCCGTGCCCGTGCGCTCGAGCAGGTGCTGCAGCGTACGCAAGTGGACGCGATCCATGTGCGGACGGATCGATCGTACGTCGAGGAAATCTACCGTTTTTTCCGCATGCGCGAACGGCGCTACGCATAGAATAAGGAACGATATATGCCGGACTCAGGCGAACGCACTCCGGATCGACTACAAGAGTTTCGGGCCCAGAACGCGGCCCGCGCGGGACAGGCGCGGAGCAATCGCTGGGCGTTTGCGTTGCTTATCGTCGGACTCGCGGCGGTGTTGGTCATGCAGGGCATGCTGCTACACAGCACGCGCGCCGCGCAGCCGCGCGCACGCGCCGCGGGACTCGACCCAGAGACCACGCGGACGTATGCGGCGTATCTCGCCGAAAAGAATCTGCCCCAGGAAGCGATCGCCGCATATGAATCGTATCTTTCGCGCGCCGACCTCACACCCGACGCGCGCGCGCGAATCTGTCTGGGCATCGCGAAACTGGCGATGGAACAGAAACAACACGAACAGGCGTTGGCGAATCTTTATCTTGCGGAGATGCTTGCGCCGGAATCGGATATCAAGAGCGAGATCGATAAACGAATCGTGCAATGCCTCGACGTGCTCGGCCGATCGAGCGATCTGCGGCGCGAACTGAAGAACCGTACGAGTCTGCAAAAGACGGCAAAGGACGTGAAGCCGGGCGAAACGGTGCTGGCGGAGTGCGCCGGGCAGGTGATTACCGACCGCGACCTCGATGCGCGGATTGATCAACTCCCGGCGTCCATGCGCGCGAACCTGGACACGCCGGATAAGCGCGAGGAACTGTTGAAGACAATGGTGGCGGAGCGGATGCTGCTCGACAAGGCGCTTCGTCAAGGTCTCGACGAAGATGCGCAGGTGCAGGAACAACTCGCGCAGGAACGCGATGCGCTCATCGTGCGGAAGTTGATCGATCAAGAAGTGCGCTCGAAGATTTCACTAACGCCAGAGGATGTCGAGCGATATTACAAGGCTGAGCCTGCGCGCTTTACGGAACCCGCGCGCGCAAAGATACGCTATGCCGCCGCGGACACGAAGGAAGCCGCCGAAGCGATTGCAGCGCCTGCAGAGAAGGAGGCGTCCGTGATAGAGGACGGCGCGGTGCCCGGGCTTCAAGGCAGTGAGACGTTTGCGCAGGCGATTCTCGCGGCGAGTGCTGGCGACCGCGTGGGGCCGGTTGAAGTATCGGGACGTTGGTATGTGGCGAAAGTCGAAGAGAAGCGCGCCTCGCGCCTGCTTGCTTTGGAAGACGTGCGCGACCGCGCACAGCGTATGCTCGCGATGCAGAAAGAACAGGAACAGATGCAGACGATGCTTGACGACATACTGAAGAGTCAGGACGTCGAGTTGCACCTGGACCGCTTGCGCGGGAGTGGGGAGGAAGCTCCCGCCGCGGCTTCGCAAGGCAGCGCCGAGGGCAGTGCATGAGCATGGCGTGGGCCATAGTGGCGGCGGCGTTTCTGGCACAGGCCGCGCCAATGGATAGCGCAAGCGCCGCGGCGGATTCCATCGCGGCGGTCGTCGCGGCCGCGCCTGCGCCCACCACCGCGCCCGACGAGCACGTGAAGGACGTGCAAGCCCGCGCGGTGCTTGAGCCCAACGTCATTCCGTTTCATCGCCAGGCGCGACTGCGGCTTGAAGTGGAAGCGCCCAGCACGCTCGATGTGACCTTCCCGCGCATCGCGGAACATTTAGCGGGCGTGGCGATTTACGGCAAGCCCGAACATGAAGAAGTGCTTCTCAAAGACGGCCGAAAACGCACCACGGAGACCTACACGCTCGACGCGATCTTCGCGAACGACTATCCGCTCGGTCCCATTGAAGTCGCGTGGAGCGGCGCGACGCGTTTGCTCATTCCCGCGCCGGGACTCCGCGTTCGCGCGCTGACGGACGAAGAAAAGAAGCTCGCCGATCAGTTTGCCGCCAACGCCGGGCCGATTGACTTGCCCAAGCACACGCCCTGGATTTGGGCGGGCATTGCCGCGGGCGTGATCGCCGCCGCGGCGGGACTTGCGTGGTGGTTACAGGCGCGGCGCCGTGCGGCACGTCCTCCTGCGCCGCCTGCACCGCCATGGGAAACGGCCTATGCGCAGTTGCGCGCGCTTGACGAGAGACAGTTGCCGTCGCAAGGACACGTCGACGCGTTTTACGTCGAGTTGTCGGGCATTTTGCGGTACTACATTGAGGGCCGCTTCCGACTGCACGCGCCGGAGCAGACTACGCCGGAATTTTTGGCGGAAGCGGGCACGCTCGGCGTGCTGACTCCGGACCATCAGCAACTGCTCGCGTCTTTTCTGCGTCATTGCGATCGCGTGAAGTTCGCGAAATACGAGCCAGGCGTGGAGGAAATGGACCAAGCGTTTACGGTGGTGCTGCGGTTTGTCGACGACACCGTGCCCAAAACGCCCAAGGAGGACGCGGCATGAACCTCCTTGGCCTTTTTCAGTTCGACGCGTTCTTGAACCCGTGGTTTCTTATGCTGTTGGCGCTTGTGCCGTTGTTGTTTTCGCTGGAGGTATCGGCGAGAGCGCCCGGCGCGATCGACATTTCGACGGGAGAGGTGCTTCACCGCATTCAGCGTCGTCCTGGTCTATTTTGGCGACTCCCGGCTCTGTTGCGCGCACTCGCATTGGCGCTCCTGATTGTTGGCCTCGCGCGGCCGGTGCAGGGGCTTCAACCACGCCGCGACAATGCGGACGTCATCGACATCATGCTGTGCCTCGACGTGTCCGGCTCGATGCGGGCGATGGATTTCGTGGCGCAGGGCGAACCACAGGAACGCGTCGCGGTGGTGCGCGAGGCCGTACGACACTTTATTGACAACCGCAAGGTTCGCGCGGGCGCGCGGTACGGGCTCGATCGGATCGGACTGGTGTTATACGCGGGCTACGCGTGGACCCAGTGCCCGCTGACGTTGGATTACGGCGTACTGGATCGAGAGGTGGCGAATGCGGACGTGGACGACCAAGACCAAAGCAAACAGGGAACCGCGATTGGGTCGGCGATGGGCCTTGCCGTAAGCAAACTTCGCAAATCGGAGGCAAAGAGCAAGGTCATCATCTTGTTGACAGACGGACGCAATAACGCGGGCGAGCTTGACCCGATCACGTCGGCGCAGATCGCAAAGGAATACGGCATCAAGGTCTACACGATCGGCGCGGGAACCGGCGGCACGGTGCTCGTTCCCGAGCGCACCCCGTTTGGCGTGATCATGCAGCAGTACAACCTGCCGATCGACGAGGAGACGTTGAAGAAGATCGCGGAGATCGCCGGTGGCCGCTATTTCCGCGCCGCGGACACCGCTTCGCTCGAGGGGGCGTATGCGGAGATCAATAAGCTCGAAGCGACCGAGATCGAGGTGAACGACTATTACGACTATGAGGACGGTTTCGTGCCCTGGGTGGTGCTTGGATCGGCGCTGATGCTGGCGTCGATCCTGAGCCGTCGCCGGTGGTTCGAGGCCATTCCGTAGCTATAGACAGAGGAACGCACTGTGCACCTTGAATTTGCCTTTCCATTGCGGCAGTTGCACTGGTGGCTGATCGCCGCCGGGCTCACGCTCGCGCTCGTGACGTGGCTGTTGCTGCGCCTCGAGGCGCGGCGACGTGCGCGCATGGACCGGTTCGTTGCGGCCAGCCTCGCGCCGCGCCTGCTGACGGGCTACGATGCCGCGTTGCGGCGTCCGTTGGTATGGCTGACGGTGATCGGGTGCGCGTCGCTCGCGTTGGCGTTCGCGCAGCCGCATTGGGGCCAGGCGTGGCAGGAAGTTTACGGCAGCAGCCGCGACGTGATGGTGCTGTTCGACGTGTCGGAAAGCATGCGGGCCACCAACCCCGCGCCGTCGCGCCTTGAACGCGCGAAACAGAAGGTCCTCGGCATGCTTGAGCGTATGCCGGGCGACCGTTTCGGGCTGATCGCGTTCGCGGGCGCGGCGGACCTGCAATGCCCCTTGACGATGGACCACGCCTATTTCCGCGCGGTGCTCGCGACGGTGGATCCGGATTCGATCAGCCGCAAGGGGACAGACATTGCCGGTGCGCTGCGTGAGGCAAAGAAAGTCTTTTCCGAAACCGAAGAGAAAGAAGGGTATACGAGTCCAGAAACGCGCGCGATTCTGTTGATATCCGATGGCGAGCAGGTTTCCGGCGACGCGGTGGAGGCGGCAAAAGAGGTCGCGCGGTACGCCCAGATCATTGTGATGGGCGTGGGATCGCCGGAGGGCGTGGAGATCAAGGCGCCGGAACTCATGGGGCGTTACCGCTCCGGCGCACAGGGCCCGGCGACGCACATGTCGAAGCTCGACGAGGACACCTTGCGTAAGATTGCCGCGGAGGGCAACGGGGTGTACACGCGCGCGCTGGCCGATACCTGGGATCTCGACCAGATCGTGCAGCGCATGGACACGCTCAGCGCGCGCGCAATGCGAAGCGACGTGCGTTTCCGCCTGGTGAACCGCTATCAGTGGCCGTTGGGCGCGGCAGTGCTGTGTTTCGCGGCGGAGGGCGTGTGGCTCGCGGCGTTGCCTTGGATACGTCAGCGCCGCATGCGACGTCAGGCGCAGTCCCTCGCCCCGACAGAAGGAGCGCAGGACCATGCGTAACCTCTGTCTTGCGATCACGCTAGCGATTTCGATTCCGCTTTCCGCGTGGGCGGCGTCGTTCGAGCAACGCTATGCCGAAGCCAACGCAAAATTGCGTTCGGGAGACGCGGAGGGCGCCGCAGGAATCTATAAAGACCTCCAGGTCGAACAACCGGAATCGGAATTGTTGTACTACGGCTTGGGGTGCGCGCACTACGACACGGCGATGAAACAACGCGAGGGGAACGACCCCAAACAAGCGATCGCGGAATTGGACCTTGCGAAAACGGCGTTCGAACACGCACAATCGAGTTCGGACGAGCGGGTGCGACGTGACGCGGGATACAACCTGGCCAACACGACGGCCCAGAAGGCGCAATTTGCTGCCGCTGCGGGGGACTATCAGGCGGCAGTGAATGCGTTTCAGGAGTCGGTGTCGCAGTATGAAGAGTTTCTGAAGCGATTTCCGGATCACGCCGGGGCGCGCCAGAATCTGGAGTACATGCGCTACCTGCTGAAGTCAATGCTCCAGAATCCGCCGAAGGAACAAGAGAAGAATCAGCAACAGCAGCAAGATCAAGAGAAACAACAAGAACAGCAGCAACAAGACAAGAGCGAACAGCAGCAAGAACAACAACAGCAGCCGGAATCCTCGCAGGGGCAACCGGAATCGACTCAGGATCAGCAACAGCAGCAGACGGAAGAGCAGAAGTCTGAGGGGTCGCAAGGACAGCAGCAGGAGCAGCAGGCGCAAGCGGCCGGAAGCGAAGCGAGTGTAATGCCCGAGGACTCGGGCGCGGCGCCGGAGCAGAGCGCAGGCGAACCGAAGAATCGGCAAACGGTGGAGGCGTTGCTGCAGACGCTGGAAGACCACGATAGGCGCGAACAGCGCAAGATGCGCGACGAAGGTCAGACGCACGAGATGCGAAAGGAATGGTGGTAGAATGACGCGGCGAACGGCATGGGGCGCGGGGTTGTGCACGCTGCTCGTGTGCACTGCCGCGATCGCCGAAGTAACGGCGCGGCTCGACTCCACGAGTGTACGCGTCGGCGCGCCGTTCTTGCTCTTTATCGACGCCCGTGGCGGTGAGGTGGGCGAACCGCAACTGCCGCAAGTGGACGGCCTCACCTTCGACCCCACTCCACGCCGTCGTTCCGACAGCTTCAGTTTTTCGACCGGTAGCGGACGCACCACGATCAAGCAGCGCGGCTATGTGGGCCGCGCGGAACGCGCTGGGACTTTCCAAATCCCGCCTATCGCGGTGGAGATCGATGGAGCCATGCAGACTTCTTCGGCGTTGACGCTGACGGCGTCCGGCGCGAGCGATGTCCCCGCGCCGCCGCCGCGTCAACCCGGTCCCCCGCCGCCGCCGGGGCAAATGAAGGAACCCACCTTCGACGATCTCGTGTTCCTCCAAAGCAAGGTGAACAAGGACTCCGTCTACGCGGGCGAGCAACTCACGCTCGATCTCGAACTTTGGGTCTTGGACATGATGGGCACCGCGGTCGAAGAGCTTCCCGTTGAGGGAAATCCGTGGCCCAGCACGCAGGGTTTCTACGCCGTTCCGCAGCAGCCGCAGCGCGTCGGCGAAGGGCCGCGTCCAAAGGACGGTCTCAACTACAACGTCATCTCGTTTCGACAGACGTTGTTTCCTACGACCTCTGGCGATCTGGAGATAGGGCCATGGCGTTGGAACGGCATGGGACGCGCGCGCACCTCAATCGGATATCAACGGCGTGATTTCGCGCTAACGACGCCCGCGCTGCACATCCACGTAAAGCCGTTGCCGCCGCAACCCGCCGGGTTTTCGGGCGCGGTGGGGCTGTTCGACGTCGACGCTTCCTTGAGCAGCACTAATCTCGTCCAGGGCGTGCCCGTGCAGTTCACCGTGCGGGTGCGCGGTGAAGGAAACCCTGATGCGATTGGCGATCCGGAGCTTCCCAAGGCGCAAGGGCTTTCCATTTCGGAGCCGGACCGCAAGGTCACGCCGTCAAGCGATCCAAGCAGCACGGTCGTCGAAAAGAATTTTGTCTACAGTCTGACCGCGTCGCAGGCGGGTGTTATCACACTGCCCGCGTTCAACTACATTTATTTCGATCCGGAAGTGGGCGACTACGTGCAGAAGACGTTTGGCCCCTACACGCTCAACGTCTCCGCGGCCGCCGATGAACAGCTCCATGTAATCGAGGCTGCGCCTTTGCCGCGCGCTGCGGATAATGAAGTCACTGTGCTTGGAAAAGACATTCAGCCGAACGCGGACACCCTTGGCGTTCTGCGCCCCGTGGACAGCGGCACGGCTCGGCGCGCCGTCACGTGGAGCATGCCGCCGATTGCGTATCTCGCGTTTGCGCTCTATGCACGACGCAGGCAGCGCTTCGAACAGGACGCCGGGTTTGTCCGCGCTCACCGCGCGCGGAGTCAAGGCCGCAAACGCATCGAGGCCGCGCGTGACGCGGAAGAACCCGCCGATGCCCTGTTTCGCGCCACGACCGGATTTGTTGCGGATCTTCTCAATGTGCCCGAGGGCGGCATCACTTCCGGTGATGTTGAACGCCTGTTGCGCGAACGCGGCATCGAGTCGGAGACGGCCGCGCTGTTCCGGCGCGTGCTGCGCGAGTGCGAGCGCGCACGGTATGCTGCGGCCGATCTGTCCGCTGCGGAAGTCGAAGCGCTTATCGAAGCGGCTCAGGATGCCGCCGCCGCGCTTGAAGCGCAACGAAAGGGGGCGCGCCGATGATTCACGCCGCGCTCGTCATCCTGTTTAGCCTTGGCGCGACGCCGTATGGGGATGTCTTCGCGCAAGCGCAACGCGCGTTCGACGCGGGCGATTATGCCGCCGCCGCAAAGGCCTACGAGCAGGTCATCGCGACGGACTCGGTATCGCCGGAGTTGTTCTACAATACAGGCAATGCCTATTTCCGCGCGGGACGTTTGGGGCCGGCGATCGCGAATTATGAGCGCGCGCTGCAACTGCGCCCTGGGTACCGCGCGGCGCGCGAGAATCTCGAGCATGCGCTTGAGCAGACGCCGCGAAAACTCGCCAAACCGCTGCCGTCGGAATGGGAACAAAGCCTGCTCTTTTGGCATTATTCGTTAAGTCCGCGTCTGGCCGAAGGCCTCGCGGCGATGAGTTGGTTGTTTTTTTGGGGCGCATTGGCGGTGCGGCGCTGGCGCGCCTTGTCATACACCCGCGTCGCGGCGGTGATGCTAGGCATCGCATCGGTAGCGCTTGCCGCGTCCGCTTGGGCCAAGCATCATCCTGCGCCACTCGCGGTCGCAAGTGCGGCGAAGATCCAGGTACACTACGCAAACACCGAATCGAGCACGGTTCGGTTCGAGCTTCAGGAGGGCGATCGCGTGGCGCTCGATGGCGTACGCGAGGGCGATTGGATTCATGTGCGTACGGCCAGCGGTGAAGAGGGTTGGGCCCGCCGCGCGCAGTTCACCCTTGTCGGACCGCCCTATGCTGCCGCGCCGGCGCAGGAGACAACGCCATGACGCGATCGTTCGCCGAGCTTGTACACATCGCCCGTCAAGGCGAGGACGCCGCACGCGCACTGTCGCGTGAGGAATGTCTCGAAGCCGCGCGCATCCACGCGCAGGAAGGGCGCGACGCGATCCGGCAGAAACACGCCGACGGCGACTCGGGCGGCAACGTGGTGCATGCCCTGTCGCGTCTGGCGGATGCGATTGTGCGCGGCGCTTATCTCTTCGGCGTGTGGACAACGCCGTGTCCGCCCGCGGTGCAGTCGCGCGTTGCCGTGTGCGCGATGGGCGGCTACGGACGCGAGGAGCTCAGTCCCGGATCCGATCTGGATGTCTGCCTGCTATTTGAGGGGTCGCTCGACAAAAACATCGAAGATCTCAACAAATACATGATTCCGTTCCTGTGGGATCTCGGATTCAAAGTCGGCTACACGACCTACAGCATTCCCGAGGCGATGCACCTGGCGCGCACGGACATGACGGCGTTCACGAGCTACCTCGAAGGCCGCCTCATCTGCGGCGACAGCTCCGTGTTCGCGCGTTTGAAGCTGTATGTTCGCGAGTTGCAGTCGGGCGAAATGGCGGATCGATTTATTCAACAAAAAGTCCACGACCGCACTGAAGGATTGCCGGAGGAATGCCGCGATCTGTTTCATCCCGAACCCAATCTGAAGGAAAATGCGGGTGGGCTGCGCGATTTCCACACCGCGCTTTGGCTTTTGATGATGGCCTATGGTGTAAACACACTCGACGACGCCGTGGCACAGGGGATCATTACGTCCGACGAACAGCTCGATTTTGTCGAAGGCCTCGACGTGCTCTGGCGCATTCGCAACGAACTGCACTTTCTTACCAATACCCACCAGGATACGCTCTCGTTCGCGCTTCAACGGCCTGTCGCCAAAGCCCTCGGCTACGCGGCGGAAGGTCACAGCAACGTCTGGCGTTTCATGGGCGACTACTACAAGGCCGCGGTGCAGATGCGCCGTTTTCTGGGCATTGCGTGTCGAAGCTGCAATCTCCAAGGGCCTCTCGCGGATGAAGAGTTGCCCGCTCAACCCGACATCACCGTAGTGAACGGCGAACTCTACGCCGGCATTGGCGATCCCGATTGGTTCAGCCATCACCCGCCGCGCTTGATGGAAGTGTTCTGGCGTTGCGCGCGCAATAAGACGCCGCTCAGCCGCTCGTGCGAGCGGTTAGTGCGCCAGAATCTCCATCTTGTGCATGACACCTTCCGGTCGAGCGACGTCGTCCGGCGTTTCTTCGTCGCATTGTGCAATCGGCCTTATCAGGCGGGCTTCGCCCTGCGGCAAGCCGCCTCTGTGGGCCTGCTCTCGGCCTATTTGCCGGAGTTCGGCGCGGTGGAGGACGTCATCCGCTATGAGGATTTCCATCACTACCCGGTGAACGAGCACACGCTGCGCGCCATCGAAGCGCTGTCCGCGCTTGAGAATGCCGAAGGCCCTGTGATGCGCTGTCTGCGCGAGGCGCTCGAGAATCTGAGCGACCCGTACGTGCTGGTCATGGCGATTCTCTTTCACGATCTCGGCAAGGCCGCGGGGGACGTGCATACCGAAGAGAGCGTTCGGCTCACGGGCGAGATCTGTCAGCGTATGGGAATGCCGCCGGAGGACGAAGAACGCATTTCTTTCCTGGTGGAACACCATACGCTGATGACGAACCTCAGTCAGTACCGCGATGTGGACGACAACGACATGGTGCAGGCGTTTGCGGAAACCATGAAGACGGAGCAGCGGTTGCGCGCGTTGTTTTTGTTGTCGTATGCGGACCTCTCGGCGGTGGCCCCCAACGTCTGGAACGATTGGAAAGGCGCGCTGCTCATGAAACTCTACCTGCGCGCGGTGAAGCGCCTTTTGGGGCGCGTCGAAACCGCGGGCGAAGAGTTCTGGGAAAGCGGAAAAGTCGAGCAAGTGCGAACGCTCTTGCCCGAAGACCTTCGCGACGAAGCCGAATCGCATGTGCGCGGACTTGGGCAGCGCTATTTGACGGCGTTCTCGGCCGCGCATATCGCCGAACACATTAAGGCCGCCGCGGAGGCGCGCGCCAAGGGCCTTTCGCTTCACTGCGTGGCGCATGCGGAGACGGGCAAGAGCGAGGTGGTCGTCTGCACCACGGATCGGCATGGACTGTTCTCCAATCTCGCCGGTTGTTTTTCTTCTCAGCTGATCGACGTGAACGACGCGTCGCTTTTCACGCGTCCTGACGGCGTGGTCGTGGACTGTTTTACCGTGGCCGATGCGCGTCGCGAGGCGCCGCTGACGCGCAACCAAACCGACGCGCTGCATCGCACGCTCCAGCAAGTGTTGCAGGAGAATCACAGCGTGCAGGAGTTGGTCGAACACTCGCGCCGTCGTCTGTTCGCGTTGCTTCAGCCGCGCATTCCGATCCCGACGCGCATCTTGTTCGACAACGATTCGAGCCGGACGCACACGGTGATCGATATCGAAACCGGGGACCGCACGGGTCTGCTCTACGACATCACGCGCGCGATGTCGGAGGCGGGGCTCGACATCGCTACGGCGCGCATCGTCACGGATGCGCGGCGCGTGCGGGACTCGTTCTACGTGACGCAAAACCAAGCCAAAATCGAGGACCCGAACGCGCAGGAACAGATTCGCGTGACTTTGCATCAGGCGATCCACCCGCGCGCTACGCTCGAAACAAAAGGAGGGACTACCCCATGAGTTACCGTGTTCACCGAATCGGAATCGTCTGCTTGATGGCGGTTGCGGCGTTTGCCACGCCCGCCTTCGCCGTGGACCCTGTTCTACAGCAGATGGAGAACGCCTTTGTCGCTTTAGGCGATCAGATTCGACCATCCGTCGTGAATATTGATGTGAAGGGCCCTGCCGAGGGTGGAAG
Organism: Candidatus Hydrogenedentales bacterium; assembly: GCA_041859045.1. Classification (GTDB taxonomy): domain Bacteria; phylum Hydrogenedentota; class Hydrogenedentia; order Hydrogenedentales; family SLHB01; genus JBHELB01. The sequence continues at coordinate 128,017 of JBHELB010000039.1, forward strand.
CTCGCCGCAGATGGACAATCTCGAAGAATTCTTCCGCCAGTTCGGCATCGAGCCGCCCCAAAAGCGGCGCATGCCCGACGTTGCCGCCTCGGGTTCCGGGTTCATCTACGACAAGCAGGGCCACATCGTGACCAACAACCATGTGGTCGCCACGGCCGACGTGGTTAAAGTGAAGCTTCACACCGGAAAGATTTACGACGCGAAAGTGGTCGGTAAGGACAAAGACACGGATCTCGCCGTGATCAAGATCGAGCCCGACACCGATCTGCAACCTTTGCTCTTAGGCGATTCCGACGCCTTGCGCGTGGGCCAGTTCACGATCGCCGCGGGCAGCCCGCGCGGGCTTGAAGACTCGCTGTCGTTTGGCCACGTCACCGCGCTTGGCCGCGACAACGTGCCTCTGCCGGGGCTGCGTTTCCGCAACCTGATTCAGACCGATGCGGCCATCAACCTGGGCAACAGCGGCGGCCCGCTGTGCGATATCCAGGGACACGTGATTGGCGTGAACACCGCCATCGTGTGGGGCGCGGAGTCGCTGGGCTTTGCCGTACCGGTCAACACCGTCAAGAAGGTGGTGCCCATCCTCATCAGCGAGCACAAGGTAAGCCGCGGCTACCTGGGCGTCAACGTGACCGACACGAAGGAAAAAGCGCAGGCGCTCAACCTGCCTGACGATCAAGGCGCGTTCGTGGACAGCGTGCGCGAGGGCACTCCGGCGGCTGAAGCCGGCGTAAAACCCTACGACGTTATCCGAAAGGTGAACGGCCAACCGGTCAAGAATAGCTCGGAGCTGGTATCGAAAATTTCCGATGTAGCGCCCGGACAGATCGCCTCTCTGGAAGTCTGGCGCGATGGCAAGACCATGACGCTTGATGTGACCGTGCGTGAGTTCCCGGGCGAACCGGAGACGGCGCCGGAGATTGCGAAGGCTAAGTCCATCCTCGGGATTACTGTGGACGCCTTGCCGACCGGCGGGCCGCAGGGCCGAGACGAAATGCCGGACAAAGGCGTGATCGTCACGGACGTTGAGCCCAAGAGCCCGGCGTCGGAGGCCAATATCAGCCCCGGCGACATCATCACGGAGATTGCCAAACAGCCCGTGACCACGCCGGATGAGTTTTTGCGTGTGATTAAGGAAAACGCCAAGCCGGGCGGCTTCCTGCTTGTGCGGATCGCCGGCGGCCCGGGCCAGGGCGAGGTTCGCGTACTCAAAGTGCCCGCCGACTTCGCTCCGTAAACGGACTGAGCACCCCAGGGGGGGAGCCCATCGCGCGATGGGTTCCCCCCTTTTTTTCGCGCTTGTGGACCTACCTCTCAACCTTCGCTATACTACTCGCCGTTTTGTTTGTGGAGTTTCCAAGAAAATGTCATGAGCCTCATTCGACTCGAAAATGTAAACAAATCCTTCGGCACGCAGCCGATCCTCGAGGGGATCAGTCTGCGCGTGGAGGAAAGCGAAAAAATCGGCCTGATCGGACGCAATGGCACGGGGAAAAGCACCATTTTCCGTCTGATCATGGGTGAAACCGAGCCGGACAGCGGCGTGATCGAGCGAATGCGCCGTGCACGCGTGGCCTGTCTTGCCCAACTGCCGCAGTTGGATCCCGATGCCACGATTTTCGACGTGGTCATGCATTCCTTTCGCGAACTGCTCGATCTGGAGCACGAATTGTCGCAACTCGAGGAGACCCTTGGCGCGGGCGACAATAGCGTGTTCGACAAGTACAGCGAGTTACAGGACGAGTTTCAGCAACGTGGTGGCTACACCTTCCGCCACACGGCCAAGCGCGTGCTGCATGGCCTCGGGTTCACGGTGCAAGATTTCGAACTCAAGGTCAGCGCGCTCAGCGGCGGCCAGCGCACGCGCTTGATGCTGGCGTTGGTGTTGCTTGAAGACGCCGATCTGTTGCTGCTCGACGAACCGGAGAATCACCTCGACATCGAGGCGCGGGAATGGCTCGAGGGATATCTGCGCGAATCGCCGCGCGCGTTTGTCATGGTGAGTCACGATCGCGCGATGTTGAACGCCGTGGTGACGCGCATCTTTGAACTTGAACGCCGCGAAGTGCGGATTTTCGGCGGCAACTATGAATTCTATGCGAAGCAAAAGGCGCTGCTGCGCGACCAGCAACAGAAGGCGTACGACCGGCAGCAGGAGTACATCCAAAAAGAGATGACCTGGATCAATCGTTTCGGCGCAAAGGCCACCAAGGCCGCGCAGGCGCAGTCGCGATTGAAACGCCTCGAAACCCTTGAGCGTGTGGAAGCCCCGCCGCCCGAACTTTCCGAGGCCCGCTTCTCGCTGGGCGAGGTGGTACGCAGCAGCCAGGTGGTGATCGAGGCGCGCGGCCTGGGGATAGCCTACGGCCCGCTCGTACTGTACCGCGGGCTCGATCTTCAGATCGAACGCGGCGAACGCATTGGCATTATTGGTCCCAACGGCGCGGGAAAAACGACGCTGCTGCGTCAGTTGGCGGGCTTGCTGGAAGGCGCGGAAGGAACCGTCACGCTGGGGCACAAGGTTAGGCTTGGGTTCTATCAACAGCATCATGAAGCCCTCAACCCCGCGAACGATATCTTGCGCGAGGTGCAGTCGGCGCGCCCGGCATGGACGCCTGAGCAAGTGCGCTCGTTCCTGGGACGCTTTCTTTTCACCGGGGAAGATGTATTTAAACCGGTTACCGCGCTGAGCGGCGGCGAACTCAGTCGAGTGGCAATCGCCAAGCTGGTGCTCAGTGAACCGAACGTGCTGCTGTTGGACGAACCAACCAATCATCTCGACATCGCCTCGCGCGAGGCGCTCGAAGCGGCGATTGAGGATTTTCCGGGCACGTTGATCGTTGTGTCGCACGACCGCGCGTTGGTGGACCGGTTGGTCGATCGCCTGATCATCGTTGAAAAGGGCACGGCCCGCGTGCATTGGGGCAACTACTCGCATTACAAATGGAAACACGCCGAGGAAGTCGCCGCCGCCGAGCAGGCTCAGGCGGAAAAGACCGCGGCGGACGTGCTCAAGATCCGCCGTGATCAGCCGAAGGGCAAGGCGGGGAAAGTGGAGCGCGAACGCTCGCGCAGCAAGCAGCGAAAGCAACTCGAGGAAACCGAGCGGCACATCGAAGAGATGGAGGAACTCGTTGCGGAATACGAGGCGAAGTTTGCCGCGGTGGATCCCGCAGATTTTCCCAAGATGCAGCAGTTGACCTCTGAATACGACGGACTGAAGAAAGATCTCGAGGCGCTCTACGCGGAGTGGGAAGCGCTGGCCGAAGAGATGAAAGCCACGTAGACAGGTCTATTGCGGTGAACGGAACGTTCCTCCGCCGATAGCCGCCGCTTCGTTCAACATACCCTCCGCGCGCGCCATGATCGTGGCGAAATCGGCGCCGTCGCGCGGCGTCTCCACCAGACCGGCGTAGAACGACAACTCTTCTCCGATCAACGCGGGTGTTACCGCTCGATACTGCTCCCAAAGTCGCTCAACAAAGACGCGTGCGCCCGGCAAACGAGTTTCCGGAAGGTACACCAGAAAACGGCTTCCCTCCATGCGCCCGGCGAGATCGGTGGTGCGGATCTTCGCGTGAATCAACCCGGCCAACGCGGTCAACGCCAAGTCGCTCAGCGCGGGCTGTTGTTTCGTCAAGCGACGGAAGTGTTCGATCTCGACAAAGATGAGCGACGCGAAACGGCGATAGCGCTCGAGCGCGTTCACATCTTCCGCCACGGCCGCCTCGAGGGTCTCGCGCGCGAGGAGACGCGTGACATGATCGAGGCGGTGCTCGGCGCTATGCGCCGTCTTTTTGCCGAACCGAGTGAGGACGCGTGCGGTCGCCAACACGGGGTCCATCGGTTGCGGCCAATGCACATCAAGTCCGGGGCGCAGCAGACAACGGAATGCGGGAGTAAACGCCTTAGGGGAGACATAGACCGCCGCGGTCTCTCGGGCGCTGGGGTCAAGAAGAAGGGAACGTTGGAACTCGGCGGTCGTCAGGTCCGCAAGCGGCTCCGCCACCACCACGGCGATCGCGGGAGCCCGACGCAGCGCGTCAAGCGCATGGCGCCCGTCGGACGCCACCCACACGCTGCGTCCTTCCTGCCGCAGCGCGGCCTCAAACGCGGCGCACCACGCCGCGTCCCCTGCCGCCACAAACTCCGTCTGTGCCGCCTGATCCGTCATGGTGTTCTCCTTGCCCCATTTTGCGCACGGAGGCACGCGCAGTCAACGCGCGGCCCGTCAATTTTTGACTTCGCGGTCCGGGCTGGAGTCTAATTATTGGGAATGCATACGGGAACGCATTTGCGGAAGAATGCCCGTTTCGCTAGATCCGAACAGGAGCCCCTGAATGATACAGAAACGCACGATTGGCATCGTCGGCGCAGGCCGGGTCGGCATGGCCGCCGCCTACTGCATGTTCCTGCGCGACACCGCCAGCGAGATTATCTTGGTCGATCTCGATATGCAGCGCGCCGAGGGCGAAGCGATGGACCTCATGCACGGGGCGTCGCTGGCCGATCCGGTGACGGTACGCGCCGCGAATATCGAAGCGCTGTCGAGCGCGCAAGTGGTCGTGTTGTCGGCGGGAACGAGCCGCCGCGCGGGCGAAGGCCGAATCGATCTGCTAAACCGCAACGTATCGATCTTCCGCGACCTCGTCACCGCGCTGGACGAGCACGCTCCAAACGCGATTCTCGTCGTGGCGACGGATCCCGTCGACACCATCACGTATGTTGTGCAGCACCTTAGTCAACGTCCGCGTTCGCGGGTGATCGGCACGGGCACGATGCTCGACACCTCGCGCTTCCGCGCGCAGTTGGCCGCGCATTATGGTGTGGATCCGCGCTCCGTGGACGCCTACATTCTCGGCGAGCACGGGGATTCCGAGGTGCCGATCTGGAGTACGGCGTCGATCGGCGGGCTGCGCATTAAAGACCGGCCCGTGCTGAATAAGCCCTTTGACGAAGGAGCCATGAGCGCGCTGTTCGAGCGCGTCCGTTACGCCGGACGCGAAGTCATCGCGCGTAAAGGGTTCACCAGTTCGGCGATCGGCATCGTGATCAATCATCTTTGCGAGACCATTCTCGACGACCAGAAGTCGGTGCTGACGGTGAGCGTGCCGTTCGAAGGAGAATACGGCGTGGAAGGCATTTGTATGAGCCTTCCGTGCGTCATTGGAAAGAGTGGGGTGGAAGGCCGTATCGTCGCCAACCTGTCCGCGCCCGAAGTCGACGCCATGCGCCACTGCGCGAAGGTGTTGGGCGAGAGCATCGAGGCGCTTACAATAGGGCAATCCTAGCAACGGCGAGAAACCGGCGTTTCCTTCGAGTGGAAAGCGCCTTGGCACAACGCTAGAGTATCGAGCTTGTAAAACGCCCCGGGCGGGGGACGCCAGGGGATGCGGGTGGCATCTGAAACCGGAAGGGGTATCGAGGTTATGGCAGAGAAGAGTGTGAGCACGGACTCGTTGAGCATCGAGATTGCCAAGGAGTACAAGGGGAAAAAGTTCCGCGTGGCGTTCATCGGCTGTGGCGGCATTGCGCACACCCACGCCATCGCGCTCGAGCGTATGCCGGACGTCGAAATCGTCGCGGGCATGGATATTGACAAGGACCGCTTGAAGGTATTCGGCGACAAGTTCGGCGTTACTAAGCTGTACACGGACTGGAACAAGATGCTCAAGGAAGTGCGCCCGGACGGTGTGAGCGTGTGCACGCCGAATGGAGCGCATGCCCCGGCGTCCGTCGCCGCGTCGAACGCGGGGTGCCACGTGATTTGCGAGAAGCCCATGGCCATGACGCCCGCCGAATGCGAGAAAATGCTCGCCGCGGCCAAGAAGGCCAAGAAGAAATTTGTGATCGGGTTCCAGTACCGCTATCACCCGAACAGTCAGTTCCTCAAGCGCGCGCGCGATGCGGGCGAATTCGGCGACATCATGTTCGTCAAGTGTCAGGCGTTGCGTCGCCGCGGCATCCCGAACTGGGGCGTGTTTGGGCAGAAGAAACTTCAGGGCGGCGGACCGATGATCGACATCGGCGTTCATGTCCTCGAAATGGCGCACTACGTCATGGGTTCGCCCAAGCCCGTCGCGGCGTCGGGCAACATCTGGACGTTCATGGGCAACAAGCCGTCGAAGGTGGTTAGCGCGTGGCCGAACTGGGACCACAAGACCTACACCGTCGAGGACATGGCGATCGGGCAGATTCGTTTCGACAACGGCGCGCTGCTTCAGGTCGAGGCGAGCTTCGTGGCGCATATCGAGAAGGATGTGTGGAACTTCAATCTCATGGGCACCAAAGGCGGCGCTCAGTGGGATCCGCCCGCGATCTTCCACGACCGATGCGACACGATGATGAACTCGACGCCGGGCTTCCTGTCCACCGACACGTCGTTCGACGCGTTGTTCACGCAGAAACTGCGCAACTGGATCGACGGCTGCACCAAGAACACCCCGCTGGAAGCCCCGGGCGAAGCGGGCTTGGCCATTCAGAAGATGCTCGACGGCATCTACCGCTCCGCGGCAGCCGGAAAAGAAGTCACCATTAAATAACCCGTCCACTTAGGAAAGGGGCTTTCCCTCGGGAAAGCCCCCTTTTTTTATGTCAACGTCTTTCGGAAGCGGCTCGACGCGATGGCGATGATCCCGACGCCCATGAAGGCGAGGCACAGGGCTTGGGGCCAGAGGTCTGCAAAACCCGCGCCGCGCAGAATGATGCCGCGCAGGATACGGATGAAGTAGGTGGCGGGGATAATCTGGCCCAATAGGTAGATGGGCGTGGGCATCTGCTCCTGCGGGAACATGAACCCGGACAGCATCACCGTGGGCAGGATAAACACAAAGGCAAGCTGCACCGCCTGCATCTGATTCGCGGCGATGGTGGATACCAGTAACCCGAGTCCGAGCGAGGCGAACAAGAAGATAGTCGAGAATCCCGCAAGCAACGCGACGTTGCCCGCGATGGGCACGCCGAACAGAAAGTGCATGATGAAGACGCACATGCTCGCGTCGAACGCGCCGATAACGGCGTACGGCGCAAGCTTGCCAAGCATCAACCCCAGCCGCGACACGGGCGTGACCATGAGCTGTTCGAGCGTACCGTTTTCTTTCTCGCGCACGATGGCGAACGCGGTGAGGATCATGGTGACCGCCTGCATCACCACGGCGACCAGCGCGGGGACCATGAAATTCGGCGTCTTCATATCGGGGTTGAACAACACGCGCGTCCGCATTTCGACCGGCAGTTCGCCTTGCGCGCCGATGTCGCGTGCGACGATCTGCAGCGACTCGCGCAGTCCGATCGCCTGCGCCACGTTGAGCGCCTGCATCGCCACGTTCGAATCACTTCCGTCGAGCAACACCTGCACCTTCGCGCTACGTCCGGCCAGAATCGCATCGGAGTAATCCGGCGGAATCTTGACCGCCACTTTCACGCGCCCCCGCACAATCGCGTCGCGCATCTCGCGGTCGCTGTTCACAAATTCCTTGATGCGGAACGTGCCCGTGTTCTGGAACGTGTCGACGAGGTCGCGCGCGGCCTGGCGGCCGTCGAGGCAATAGATCGCCGTGCCGATGTGCTTGACGTCGAGGTCGATGGCATAGCCGAACATGGTGAGGTCCATCGACGGCACCAGCACCATGAGGAAAAGCGTCCGCGGGTCGCGAAGAACGTGGAACGTTTCCTTGTAAATAATCGAAGCGAGACCTCTAAACACGGAGTTCCTTGTCCTTCTGGCGAGTCAACGTGACAAATACGTCTTCGAGTGTGGGCGGTATCTCGGCGATTTCCGGATCGCCAAAACCCGCCTCGATGAGGTCCTGTCGCATGTGTTCGTCGTTGCCGGTTTCGAGCAGCACGTGCAGCGCATCGCCGAAAATCGTCGCGTCGCGCACGTAGTCGTAAGCGTTCAGGCGGCGCATGGCCGTCGCGGGGCGCGCGCAGCGAACCTGCATGCGCTTCGTGCCCGGGGGCGACACTTCGGGCAGTTCCTTTAGTTCATTGGGCGTGCCGCAGACCATGAGTTTCGAGAAATAGATGTAGCCCACGTGGCTGCAACGCTCCGCTTCGTCCATGTAGTGCGTCGTGACGAAGAACGTTACCCCGCGTCCGGACAGGTCAAATAGAAGATTCCACAGGTCGCGCCGCGCGACGGGATCGATGCCCGCCGTGGGTTCGTCGAGAAACATCAGTTTGGGTTTATGCACCAGCGCACAGGCCAGCGCGAGCCGCTGCTTCCAGCCCCCGGACAGTTGCCCGGCCAAGCGCTTGCGGTAATTCCCGATGCCGACGATCTCGATGACCTCTTCCATGCGGTCTTTCATCTCGCGCGCGGGAATGCCGTAAATTTTCGAATAGAACGTGAGGTTTTCCATCACGGTCAGGTCGGTGTACAAACTGAATTGCTGCGACATGTACCCGATGTTGCGCTTGATGACCTCGCCCTGCTTGCCGATGTTGTAGCCAAGCACCGTCGCGGAGCCGCCCGACGGCCGCAGCAGCCCGCACAGCATGCGGATTACCGTCGACTTGCCCGAGCCGTTCGGCCCAAGGAAACCGAAGATACTGCCCTCTTCGATCGAAAAACTTACGTCGTCGACCGCGGTGAACGAACCGAAGCGGCGCGTAATTCCGTTCGCCTCAATGACGACGCTCATGCCGATCCCTTCGCAGGGGCCGCCGCGCCAGACGTAGCGTCGTCGAAGTGCGCGGTCGCCGTCATGCCGGCCTTCAACTTGCCGTCGTGCGAGTCCAACTCGAACTTGATGCCGAATACCTGCTGCACGCGCTCTTCTTTGGTCTGCAAGTTGCGCGGCGTGTACTCGCCTTCGGTGGCGATTTGGATGATCGTCCCCTCAAAGCGCTCGTCGCCGGTGCTGTCCGTCATCAGCGGCACGCGGTCGCCCACCTTGAACCGCCCCAGCACGCCCGCGCTCACGAACACCACCAGCTTGAGCCGGTGTGGATCGACCAAGCGCGCCACCGCCCCGGGCTTCACGATGTCGCCCGGCTCCAGATCGAGCGATTCCACCACCGCCTCGAACGGCGCGGAGATCTCCGTCTCGCGCAACGCCGTTTCCGTCCGCGCGACGTTGGCCGCGGCAGTATCCCGCGCCGCCCGCGCCGCCTCGAGGTCTTCCTTGCGCGCGCCATTGCGCACCAGTTCCAGCGCGGCCTGCGCCTGTTCCGCCGTGGCCCTGGCCATCGCCAACTGCTCGCTGCGCACGCCCTCGGCGACCATCTGGGCCTGCTCGGTCGCGGCGCGCAACTGCGCTTCGGCCGCTTCATACGCATGCTGCGCCTGATCGCGAAGCTGCGTGGACACCGCCTTCTGCTCGTACAACTTGCGGACGCGGTCGTACTCGGCCTTGGCCGTGTCGCGTTGGGCGCGAACCGCCGCCGCCGTGCTCTTTGCGGACTGAATCTCCTGCGAACGCGCGCCTTTCTGCGCCATCTCGTACTGCTGCCGCGCGACTTCCGCCGCGGCTTCGGCCTGACGCAGTTCCTCCGGCCGCGCGCCGGTCTGAAGCTTCGTCAGCAAGGCGTCGGCCTGCGCCAGTTGCGCCAGCGCCGCGTCGAGCGCCGCCTTGGCCTCGTCCGCCTCCAGCCGCACCAGCACCGCGCCCTGCGCCACCCGCGCGCCTTCCTTCACCAACACCTCCGCCACGCGCCCGCCGATCTTCGAGCCCACGTCCGCGTCGATGGCCTCAATCTGGCCTGTCACCTCCAGCGGAGCCTGGCCCGAGCCGTTACACCCCGCCAGCACCAGCAAGCCCATCACCACCCAGCGTTTCATTCCAAGCCCTTTCCGCATCCTTCGCCGCCCGTCTCGAGCAGCCCATGAAAGTAAATCGTCGTCAACGTGTCGATGATCGCCTCGCGCCGCAGCGGCGTCACGTTCTTGACCCCCAACACCTCCTGCGTGATCACAAACGAGAAGAACCCGCCCAGCAAGCATTGCGCCGCCACCAGCGGATCCATCTTCTTCACAATCCCCAGCGCCATCCCCGCCTCGAGTACCCGCGCCAGACTCATGTCCGCGTTCGGCAGTATCTCCTCCAGGTACATCCTCCGCAACGCCGGCAAATGATTCCACTCCGCCACCACCAACGGCAGCACCCGCGCCATTTCCGGGGTCATCAACGCGTCCAAAAACAGCGCCGCCAACTCCCGCGTCTGCGCCTCCGGGTCGCGCGCGGGGTCAAACTCCAGCCGCGGCAGCAACTCCACCGCCTGCTGAATCCGGGCCCGCACCATCGCCAGAAAGACCTCCGCCTTGTTCGGGAAATAGAGGTAAATCGTCCCCTTCGTAATCCCCGCCTCGTGCGCGATCTCGTCCATCGTCGCGCCGCGAAAGCCCTTCTGCGAAAACACCTCCAGCGCAGCCGACAAAATCTGTGCGGGCCGCTGGTCGGGCAACCGGTGCCATTTCGGGACAGCTTGGGCAGTGGTCATAGTGGCTTTCCTGAGGATTAGACTAACTAACCGGTCATTTATTCTATCAACTAACTGACCGGTTAGTCAAATGCAGCCCGCGCTATCGCACATTGCCGTGGGTGTCGATGCGGAGCACCTGGGTGTGGTTGCCGTCGGTGCCGGTGGTGATGTAATTGCCGGTGTTGGTCAAAGCGATGCCGTTGATTTCGTAGGCGCTGCTGACGCTTTTGTTCCAGAGAAGATTCCCGTTAGGGTCGAGCTGCATGACGAACCCGCCGTTGGTGATGATCGGAAAGAAATTCCCTACATACCGAACTGTCGTGGCTTGCCCCACCATCACGATACGGCCTTCGTTATCCACCACGCCATCGCGAACGTGGTATTGATCGAGTTGTTCAAGGGGAACTATGTCAGCGCCGTACACCGTCCACAGAACGTTCCCAGCCGCGTCGAGCCGGATGACCGCGGGCCGGGGATTGTTGGTGGCTGCCGTGCCCACGGCCACGAAACCGCCATCGGACGTCTCGGACACGCCGGTGAGAGTGATGGTCCACCCTACAGGTTGCCACCACAAGACGTTGCCTTCTTGGTCTAAGCGAACGATCTGCGCATCGGCTCCCACCATCACATAGCCGCCATCCGAGACTGGTTTGATACGTTCGAGTCCGTTGTATTGGACTGGGGACTCATAGTTGCGATCCCAGACAATGTCCCCGTTAACGTCAAGTTTGCGCAGGAATACACGGTCAGTGTACGTATACGCCTTATTCGCCGCCTGTAACGTCAAGAACGTGCGTGTGCCCGCAATGACGCAGCCGCCGTCTCCAGACGCCGCCATGTCCCGCGGTTCGATTAGTTCTCGTCCGTAGCGTCTGTCCCACAGAACCTCGCCGTCCGCGTCCAACTTCACGGCGCGAAGTTCTGTAATATCGCTAGCAAAATCATCATCATTATCTTTGCCAGCGATTACAAATGCCGCGTCTGATACAGGGCTTCCGGATACTCTCCACCATCCGCCGGGATATGTGCCTTCGAATAGTCCTCCCCACAGTAGGCCACCAGCCGACGAAACGAGTGCTGCGGATGAGAGGAAGTGGATCGTTTGCGTGTCTTCTCCGCTCCCCGCGATGAAGTAGTTGCCATCCTGCAACGCAAAGATCCGTTGTCCGATGTCTACATACTCTCCCAGCGGATACAGCCAGCCATTCGGAGAGACGCCACCTCCCGGGCAGCCCAAAAACGCCAGCGCCCCCAGCATGAGCGCGGTTCCGGCGACTAGGACTCTGGTTGATGCCTGCATGTGTGGTCCTCCGTTATGTGGGTGAAAGCGCCGTGCTCAGCGAAACGACGCGCGGGCAGGAGGCATGCGAGTTCACTGCTGCCGATTGCGACCACGGGGCACCCCTGCCAGACGGTACCGCTTTTGCCGTCAAGTGTTACAAAAGAAACTCGGTGCGAAAGGAAAGGGCGGGAGAAATTCCCAGAAGCCGCCGGAAATCGCTACAATACCGCCCGTTTCCGGGAGGAATTGGACAAGACATGCCGCCGTGCGCGGCGCGAGGGGTCTTCATGGCGCGTAAGAGCAAGCCGACGGTGCATTTGGTGGGGCACGGGCATCTGGACCCGACGTGGTTGTGGCGCTGGATGGAGGGGTGCGCGACGGCGCGCGGCACGTTCCGCTCCGCCCTGGACCGGATGCGCGAGACCCCAGCCTTTCGGTTCACGGCGAGCAGCGCCTGCTTCTATGCGTGGGTGAAGGAGACCGACCCAGCGGTCTTCGCCGAGATACAGCGGCGCGTGCGCGAGGGACGCTGGGAACTGGCGGGCGGCTGGTGGATTGAGCCGGACTGCAACATCCCCTGCGGCGAGGCGTTTGTGCGGCAGGGGTTGTATGGCCAGCGCTTTTTCGAGCGCGAATTTGGCCGCCGCGCGGTCGTCGGGTTCAACCCCGACAGCTTTGGTCACGCGGCGCAGTTGCCGCAGATCCTGCGCAAACTGGGCCTACGCCATTACGCCTACCTGCGCCCGAGCCCGCCGCTGGAACGCGAGTACCCGGGCGGCGCGACGTTCTGGTGGGAAGCCCCGGACGGTTCGCGGGTGTTGGCGTCGAACATTCAGCACAACTACGGGTGCTGGTCGGATGTGAAGGGGCAAGTGACGCGCCTGCTCGAGAAGGGCGTGCACAACGAGGACCAGGCGCAGTTCCTGTGCTTCTACGGCGTAGGCAACCACGGCGGCGGCCCGACCATCGCGATCATCGACGAGATCAAGAAGCTTCAGAAAGACGCGGCCGGTCCACGGCTCGAATTCTCGACGCTGGAGAAATTCTTCGAGGACTTCGCGGCGCACCAGCCCGAAAAAACGATCCCGTCGGTGCGCGGCGAATTGCAGTACCACGCGCGGGGATGTTTTAGCGCGCACTCCGAGATTAAGCGCATGAACCGCGCCGCCGAACACGCGCTCATGACCGCCGAGCGCTGGGCCCTGGCCGCGTCGCTGGCGACAGACTTCACCTATCCGCGTGAACGCCTCGAGGAAGCCTGGCGCGACGTCTTGTATAACCAGTTCCACGACATTCTCGCGGGGTCGAGCATCGAACCGGCGTATCAAGACGCGCGCGACCAACTCGGCGCGGCGCGGCAACGGGCGACGGAAATCATCAACGCCTCGACCCAGTCCCTCGCGGCACATATCGACACGCGCGGCCCCGGAAATCCGGCGATCGTGCACAATCCGCTGCCCTGGCCGGTGCGCCGGCCGGTCGTGCTCGGGCAAACGTTCTCGGGAGCATGGGACCTCGAGGGCGGCGGCATCGACCTGCACGTCGAAGACGAGCGCGGCGTGAAACACCCCGCGCAAAAGGTCTACAGCGGCACGTCGGTCTTTTGCGCGTACCAGTTCCTCGCGGAGATCCCGGCGATGGGATACCGCTGCTATCGTGCGTTGCCCGGGCTTCACACGCCCAAGAAGGCGAAGCCGCTGAGCTACAGCAACTATGTGCTCGAGAATAGCTGGTGGCGCATCGCGTTCGACCCGCAGGGCGGGTACATGACGCAGCTCCGCGACAAAAAGCACCGCACCGAGGTCCTCACGCGCGGCGCGGTGTTGCAGGTGCTCGTGGACGGCGCGGACACATGGGGCCACGGGGTCAACAATTGGGACGTTGTGGAAGCGGAGATGGGCGGCGCGGTGTTCCGTGTGGTCGAGGAAGGCGACATCTCGTTGACCCTGCGCATCACGAGCCACTACGGGATGTCCACCGCGGATGCGTTTGTGACGCTGTATCGCGAACTGCCGATCATTGACTACGTGCTGCGCGTGAACTGGCAGCAGCCGTACAAGATGCTCAAGCTGGCGTTCGATACGACCATCGAACGCGGAACCGCCACGTATGAAACGCCCTACGGTTTCGACGTGCGGCCCGCAAACGGCGGCGAAGAGCCGGGACAGGCATGGTTCGACCTTACCGGCCGGGTGGCCGGGCGTCCGTACGGGCTTGCGGTGCTGAACGACGGCAAGTATAGCTTTGATGTGCGCCGCAAGACCATGCGCACGACCGTGTTGCGGACCCCGGCGTACGCGCACCACGATCCTTACTCCTGGGACCCGATCGCGCCGTTCACGTTCCTGGATATCGGACTCCAAACCACGCGATTCCAGATCGTGCCGCATGCCGGAGCGTGGCAGGACGCCTCGGTGGTGCGCCAGGCATGGGAACTCAACGAACCGCTCTTCGCGCAGCTCGAGTGCTCACACAAGGGCACGCTGCCGTCCGCGCAGTCCTTTCTCGAGGTCGACGCGCCCAACGTGATCGTCAATGTGTTCAAGCAGAGCGAGGATGGCCGCGACCTGATTCTGCGCGGGTACGAGGCCTGTGGACGCCGCACGCGGACCGAGGTGCGCGTGGCGGGGGTAAAGACGCCGCTCCGGCTGACCTTTGCCCCGCACGAGATCAAGACCCTGCGCATTGACCGCAAGACCGGCAAGGCGCGCGAGGTGAACCTCTTGGAAGAGACGGAATAGGAAAATCGCCCCGCCGGTTGCCTGCGCAGGGGGACTCGGGGTAGAGTCATGCAGGGTGGAGCGCGAGAGGGCATATGTTCAAGGGCATTACAGCCATCATGTACAAGGAAGGGATCCATATCTTCCGCGATCCCCGCACCTTGTTTCTCATGCTGCTTGTGCCCGGCATTCAACTCACTATTTTTGGGTACGCGATCGAGCTTGATGTGCGCAATATCGCCACGGTGGTCTATGATCTCGATGGCCGGGAAGCGGCCCGCACGCTGATCGACAGCTTTACGAACTCGGGAACGTTTCATATTATCGACCAGGTGCAGTCGGACGCCGCATTCACAAACGCCATCGTAGCGGGACGCGCCCAAGTGGCGATCAAGATTCCGCCGGACTACTCCGACCGCGTGTTGCGCGGGGAGCCGGTGAGTTTTCAGGCGCTGATAGACGGCAGTAATTCGACCATCGCGATGCAGGCGCTCAACGTGACGAATGCCATCGCTCTGCGCAAATCAGTAAGCGTGCTTTCTCAAACCACCGGCACGGGACGTCCGCCGATTGAGGCGCGGCCACGGGTCATGTTCAATCCCGACATGAAGACGGCCAATTTCATGGTGCCGGGGTTGGTGGCGATTGTGATGCAGGTCGTGACGATGTTTCTGACGGCGTTTGCGGTGGTGCGCGAGAAGGAGAACGGTACGCTCGAGCAGATTATGGCCACGCCGGTGTCGCGCTTGGGCCTGATGCTGGGGAAGCTCGTGCCGTACGGATTCATAGGCGCGTTTGAAACGGGCATGGTGCTGTTCATCATGCGCTTTCTGTTCGGCGTGCCCATTGCGGGAAGTCTATTGCTGCTTGCGGCGTTCTCGTTGATCTTCTTGTTCACGGCGCTTGGGCTGGGATTGCTGATCAGCGCGATTTCCCAGACGCAGATGCAGGCGGTCCAGTTTGCGTTTGTCATTGTCTTGCCGAGCGTGCTGCTTTCGGGGTTTATGTTTCCACAGGAGTCAATGCCCTACCCGATTTATGTGATAGGGCAATTCATTCCCGCGACGTACTTTATTCGCTTGCTTCGCGGTGTGATTCTTCGCGGCGCGGAGCTCAGCGATCTTTGGCAAACGGCGGCCATACTCGCCGGGATGGGCTTTGTCATTCTGATGATCAGCGCGACGCGCTTTAGAAAGACCTTGGCATGACGTTTGTCTGTTCGGCAGTACGAGGTTCACATGAGTGAACGCGGCCCGTTTCTCAGTCATCTCAACCCGATGGCGCTTGCGTCCTTTCGCAATTGGGTACGCCTTGTGTCGCGCTCCGGCGGCATCGACGCACGCTACTGGCCCAAAGCGCTGTATGTGACGGCGTCCAGTCTTTCCACCGTGCCGTGGCGCGCGGCGGAGCATGTGTTTTACGGCAAGGCGATTCGCGAGACCCCGATCGCGCAACCGCCGTTGTTTATTCTCGGGCATTGGCGCACCGGGACGACCTTTCTGCACAACGTGCTCAGCCGCGATCCGCAGCTCGGCTACGTGCCGACGTACCAGACCATCGCGCCGGGATTTTCGCTCGTGGGCGAACACATTTGGAAACCCTTGTTGCGAATGCTGCTCCCCGGACATCGCCCGCAGGATCACGTTGAGCTGGGCACGGACCTGCCGCAAGAGGAAGAGGTGGCGCTGCCGTCGCTGTGCCCGCACTCGTTTTACGCCGGGTACTTCTTTCCCGCGCGCATGGACGAGTTCTTCACGCGCTATGCCTTGCTGGAGGGCATCTCCGCGCAGGAACGCGAGGAGTGGCGTGCGGCGTATTTGTATGTGCTCAAGAAAGCGACGCTCTGCGCCCAAGGACGGCGGCTCGTGTTGAAGAATCCGGTCAATACCGGCCGTATCGCGGAACTTGTCCAGCTTTTCCCGGGGGCGAAATACATCCATATCCATCGCAATCCGTACGTCGTCTATAATTCGACATTGCGATTGTATTCGAAGATGCTCGAGATCAGCGCGTTTCAGAAATACACCGAAGAAGAACTGGGCGAGCGCGTGTTTCGTTACTTCAGCGGCATGATGCGGCGCTATTTTGAGCAGCGTGACCTCGTTCCGCAGGGCGATCTGGTGGAGATCCGCTTTGAGGATTTCGAGGCGGATCCGCTCGGGCAGCTCGAACGCGCGTATGCGCAACTGCGCCTTCCGGGATTCGAGGCGGCCCGGCCCGAGTTCGAGGCGTATCTCGGTACGCTCAAGAACTACTCCAAAAACCAGTATGCGCTGCCGGCGGCGCTGGCGGATCGCATCGAGCGGGAATGGGGATTCGCCATCGAGCGCTGGGGATACACGCGACCGACCGGTTGATCGCGAGCGCGCTGGAACGTCATAACCTCGCAAAGGAGGAATCCCGGGTGGCAGAGCAAGAGTTCGGCGCGTGGCTATCGCAGGCGCCCCGTTCGGTTGAATACGCCGCAATCGCCGTCGCGGCGCTTGGCGTCATCGCCGTGCTTTTCGTCGCACTGCGTATGCGCCCGCGCCGCGTGCGTGTGGCGGTCCAGGCCCGGACCAACTCGCCTCACAACCTGACCTGCGAGGTGTGCCAACAGGAACTTATCTTTGCGCCCAACGCCCTCGTGCCCATCTCGTCGGTCGAGATTGGCCTGGTCGCGCGTACGCACCCCAAGTTGGCGGGGCGCAAGTTGTTCGAGTACGTCTGTCCGCACTGCGAGTCATCACACACGTTTATTGTGGAAGGCGGACGTCCGCAGTGGGTGGGAGTGAACCTCTATCAGCCCCAAGTGAAGACCACGCGCTGTCAGGAATGTCGTAAGCCGTTGCGGCGTCCACCCTGGCCCGCGGGTACGCACGACGGACGTGTGCATGAGATTCCGGATCTTGATGACGGCCTGGGATTGGTGTGTT
Source organism: Candidatus Hydrogenedentales bacterium (assembly GCA_041859045.1). Classification (GTDB taxonomy): domain Bacteria; phylum Hydrogenedentota; class Hydrogenedentia; order Hydrogenedentales; family SLHB01; genus JBHELB01. Next base: position 145,359 of record JBHELB010000039.1, read on the forward strand.
CGCGTTGCGGGTCCGTTTGTTGTGTCGAATGTTGCCGCAAGGCCACCCGTACCCGCACCCCCGACCGCACTTTCTTGTGTCCCCGTTGCGCGCGCGGGCCGGTGGACCGTCTGTTTCACCCCTGACCAAATCCTGCGGGAACTTTGCGGGCTCGTGCTGTATTCTATGCGGAGGAGGAAGAACCATGTTTTTAGTTCGGACCGTGCTATGGGGCGTACTGCTGTGTTGTGCGACGGCGTTTGCGGAGGACGCGGCGCCACAACCAGCGGAGAGCTCGGCCAGCACTGTGCCGAAACGGGTTTCCATCGAATCCGCCACCCCCACCCGCATCCCTGCCGCCACACGGGCAAAGCTTCCCGAGGACGGTAGTCGCCTCGAAATCACCGAGGAAGGCGAGATTCCCGGACGCGCCAGTTTTGGCACGATCGTCCGGCAATGGGGTGAGCGCGGCGGGGTGAGCGTCGTGCTGATGTCGGGCTTGGAGGACCAGTTAATGCCCGAAAAGACGCAATTGCCCAAGAAGCCATCGGAGAAGAGCGTCGAGAAACTCGCGACGGCGTTCAACTGCCTAAGCGAAGAGGCTTCTGGGTATACGTTCATTTACGCCAAGGGGTATGAATCGCTGGAAGGACTGTCGCTCAAAGACAAGCTGCCGCCTCGCTATGCGGCGCTGCGCGGGTCAATGGCGTTCGGCGCGGGGATGCCGTTATACACGGCCTGCGCGTGGCTGAGTCAGGCGATGGGCATTGCCGTCGTCGCGGACAATGCGGTGGGCAGCGCGTACCTCGGCGAGACCGCGCTCTCGGACGTGACGGTGGCGCAGGCGCTGGAGGCGATGCTGAAGGGCGCGCGCGTGCCGAAGTGTTCCATCGAGGCGACGGACGAATTTGTGTTCTTGTGCGCGCCAGGTAACCCGAATCCCGCCAGTGCGCTACTGGGCCCGGCCGACAACATGGCCCTGTTGGAGAAAATGGTGAACGTGTCGCTGCCGTATGTCGCGCGCGACGCGGGGAAATACCCGGTCGAGTTCTCCGCCAAACCACTGGGCGATCTGCGTGGTTTGCTCGAGCAGCAGCTCGGCGTGCCGGTGGCGATCGAGGGGAAAGCGAACATACTTCCCGTCAATCCGATGACCGTTCGCAATGTTCGGTTGCGCACCGCGCTGGACCTGCTTGTGAAGCAGTGGCTGTCCGCCGATTTCTGTTACGAAGTGCGCGGCGAAGGTATTGTGATTCGTCCTCGCACCGACGCCGAGCGCGTATCCGCGCCTGCCGCCTCCGCGCCTGCCGCAGACTCCGCGGCGTCCACACAGTAACGGTTTTTCTAGGACCTCGCGCGCGGGGTATCATGACGCCATGCTATCCGTAATGGCCACCATGTTGTTGTGCGGCGCGGCGCAGGTCTGGACGATGCCCAGCCTCGTCGACGTCTTGCCATCCTCACCACGCCCTGCGAACGCCAAGGCGTCCATCTACCTCTACGCCGCTCGCGGCGAGGAGGAATCGTTTCAGGTTTGTGTGCGCGCGGAGAAAGAGCCAGCCCAGATTCAGGACCTGCGCGCGCTGGCGCTCGACGAGGAGATTGGCCCGCCGCGCGTGGCGGTGGTGGGGTACTTGACGCCGGGGCGTACGTCGCCGCGTGGGGCATCGATTACGCAGACCTGGCCCGATCCGTTGCTGCCGCTTCAGCCCGTACACGTGGCTCCGGAGCGAACCATCGCGTTCTGGATCACCTACCGTGTGCCGGAGAGCGCGAGCCCGGGTGTTCATGCGGGGCAGGTGGATCTGTTTCTTGAACGAGGCCGGCGCATTCCCGTCGCGGTAACCATTCAGGTTTTCGACACCACGCTGACGCGGCCGCCCACGTTGCGGAGTTTGTTCCCCCTTGACCGCGCGTCGGTGCGTCGAGTCTACGGGATCGATGAGCAAGACCTTGAGGCCTGGAAACCGTACTACGACCTGATGGGCGAGGAGCGCATTGCGGCGGCGCTATGGGATGGCGGCGGGCTGTTGCCGGTGGATGCCTCGGGCAAGGCCGATACGACGGCCTTCAAACAGCACCTGGAGTACGCGCTGCAGGAGTGCGGCATGAGCGTGGCCGCGCTTGCGCCGCTGGGCAAGAAGGAACTGCCGTTTCCCGCGCCGCCCGAGGGTGAATTGCAGGATCCGCTGCAACTGTACATGCTCGACATGGACCAGTGGTTGCGCGAGCACAACTGGTTTGACCGCGTGTGCATGCCGGTCATGGCGATTCCGCCGCGCGAGGCGTGGCAGGAAGCGCGCAACGCATTTTTCCGCGTGCAACGGGCCGATCGCCAAGTGCCACGACTGATGGCCTCGCGCCCGCACCCGTATCTGGAGCGGTATACAGACATTTTGGCGGTGTCACTGTCGCGCGCGCATCCGATCGCGATTGAACGTTTGCGCAAGGGCATTTCGCTCAAGGCGGTGCCCGCGTATCCCCTGCAGGAGATCACGGCAAGTTCCTCGGGCCCGCCGCCCGGGGAGGATACCTTCACTTCGTTGCCCGAGGATGCATACGACGGTTGCCTGTTTACATGCTGGTACTCCGCGGAATCGCCAAGACCGCGTGCGCCGCAACGCTTGGAGCTGTCACTCGCCGAACCGGTCAAGACCCGTGTCATTCGCATCGGATGGAAGACGGGGCTTGAGCCGTCCGTGATTGAAACGGCGACAGCTTACGACGGAACGGTGTTCAGTCCGGCTCAAGTGGACTGGGAGTTTCACCCCGCCCCATCGCCGTTCGACAATAGTTGGGCGGAGGGGCGTTTTCGTATGGAGAAGACCTTCTCCGCAATCCGCTTTACTTTTCGCGAGACTACTCACGGCAGGCCCGTGGCGGTGTCGGAGATCGAGTTCGACAAACCGCCGTCGCCAGAGACATTAGCCGAAATACGCCCGCTCGATCTGTGGCTCGATGTCGATGGACTTGCTGTGCCGAGTCTCGCGGTCGATGTGCATCCTGTCGAGGCGCGGCTGTTGGGGTGGATCGCGTGGGGTTATGACATGAGCGGCGTGCTGGGGCGCGGTCTCAACACCTGGCCCGAGAGTTGGGGGCGTCCGGAGAATCCGCCCCCCTACGAATGGCGCGATCCGAGCGGGGGATTGGGCTACTTGATGTATCCCGGACCCGACGGGCCGTTGCCCTCGATACGCCTTGAGCGCTTGCGCGACGGTATCGAGGATCACGCTTGTCTTGTGGCGTTGGATCGTGCGGTGCAGCAGGGGCTGGTTCGCGACGACGCTTCGAAGAAACTGTGCGCGCGGCAACCCTTCCGGCCCGGAATGGCCGTGGCCGATCTTGAGACGCTCGCGACCGCGCTGCCCGACCTCCACAAACGCATCGGTCTCGCCCTCGATCGCGCCGCGCGAGAGGCCCGAAAACAGGATGCCCGGTCGGACCGGCAGCAACGCTCCAAATCGGCCAAAGAGTAACCTCGGGGTCTCGCTGCTCTATTGAACCTGCCTGTGGACCGCGATATAGTTCTCTCAAGGCGGCAAAGGCCGGGCCGCGGGGGGACTGGGGCGATCCGGCTAGGGTGGTAGCCATGCGTCTTTTCCCTGTTCTTGCGGCGTTATTCCTCCTATTCCACGCTTTCTCCGCGCAGGCGTTGATTGCTGGGGACGTCAACAACGATTCAAGAGTCAACGTTCAAGATGTTCAACGGATCATTAACGGCATTCTAGGGCTCGGCGAGACGACCGGCGCCGATATTGACTACTCCGGCCGAATCAGTGTTCTCGACGTGCAGACGGTCATCAACCGCATTCTCGGATATGTGATTGACGCGGACAATGACGGACTATGCGACGCGGCGGAGCAGCGGCTCGGAACAGATCCTTTCTTGGCCGATTCCGACGGCGATGGCGTTTTTGATGGTGACGAGACCGCGAGTGGGAGCGATCCGCTGGATAGTTTGGATCCGCTGCCCGCGCCGCTCATCACAAGTTTCGCAATCAACGGCGGCGCGTCCACGACCACCTCGCGGACCGTGACGCTTTCCTTCACCACCAACGTCGCGGCGACGCACTATATGATCGCTGAGACGTTGAGTTTTTCCGGGGCTGCATGGCAACCGCTCTCCGTTTCTCCAACGTTCCAACTCTCCCTAAGCAACGGGCTCAAGACGGTGTACCTCAAAGTGAAAAACGACGTGGGCGAGTCCGGCTTCGTTTCCGCCACGATCGTGCTGGACAGTCCGCCGTTACCCGGTGCGCCGGTGATAACGGCGTTTACGATCAATGGAGGGGAAACCGTAACTTCCACGCGTGACGTCACGCTGTCGTACTCGTGCGCCGACGCGCCGACGCACTATCTGGCCTCGGAGTCGCCCACGTTCGCCGGCGCGACTTGGTTGCCCTACGACCCTTCGCCGTCGTTCACGCTTTCAGAAGGAGAAGGCCTCAAGACGGTGTATCTGAAAGTGAAAAATGCAAACGGCGTGTCGCCCATCGTAGGCGATTCCATTTTGCTGAGCGAAGGCGCCGCGCCCACCCTAACAGGATTCGCGATCAACAATGGCGATCCCATGACCATTTCGCGCAATGTCTCGCTCACGTACTCCTACAATGGCTCTCCCATCTCGGAGTACATGGTTTCCGAGTCGTCGAGTTTTGTGGGCGCGTCGTGGCAATTCTACGCTCCGTCGCCCGTGTTCATTCTCTCTCAAGGCAATGGGCCAAAGACCATCTACCTGAAAGTGAAGAACAACTACGGCGAGTCGAATACCTTAAGCAGCAGCATCGTTCTCGATGAAACCTCCACGCTGTTTATCACCGCATTCACAATCAATAACGGCGCCACCATAACAACGACGCGCAGCGTCGCGTTGACGTACGCCTGTTACGGAACCCCCACTCACTACCTTGCCTCGGAGTCGCTGAACTTTATGGACGCGACATGGCAAACATACACTCCTGCGCCCTCCTTCATTTTGTCGCCCGGTAACGGAACGAAAAAGGTCTATCTCAAAACAAAGAACGCCGCGGGCGAGTCCAACGTAAGAAGCGATACGATTACTCTCGATGAACCCGCCGCTCCTTTTGTTGCCTCGTTCACGATCAATAACGGCGCCCCCGCTACAACGGCGCGTAGCGTCGCGCTGACATACGCCTGTTACGGAACCCCCACCCACTACCTCGCTTCGGAATCCCTCGACTTCACGGGGGCGGCCTGGCAGATATATGCCCCTACGCCCACGTTCGCGCTGTCCCAGGATAGCGGACCCAAAACGGTCTATCTCAAAACAAAGAACGCCGCGGGCGAATCCAACGTAAGAAGCGCGTCCATTTTCCTGGCTGAGCAGATCTCAAACTACGTATTCGACCGAATGTGGATGGATATCAACACGCCCATCGATGTGGCGCTGGACGCATCCGGCAACATGTACGTCGTTGAGTTTGAGGGGCACCGCGTGCGGAAGTTTGGCCCGGACGGAACCTATCTTTTCGCGTGGGGCGGCTACGGATACACTCCTTCGCAATTTGCACATCCCTCAGCGGTGACCGTTGACCCAACCGGAAATGTCTTTGTGGCCGATCAGGGCAGTCGCCGCATCCAGAAGTTCACCGGCGACGGCGGCTTCTTGACCTCATGGGTCTTGTCCGCGCCGGGCAAGCCCACCGGCTCCATAGGGGACATAGCAGGGGACGCGTTCGGAAAGATCCACGTTCTCTGTACTTCGTTCCAGTATGTATGCGCGTTCACCGGTGGGGGGACATATCTTTCCCACTGGGGATCCTCTGGGAGTGTCGACGGAAAGCTCTACTGGCCCGTGAGCTTGGCGGCCGATACCCTCGGCAATATTCTTGTTGCGGATAGCTATCCGCCGCGGATACAGCAATTTTCCGCAGCAGGTCTTTTTATTACGAAATGGAACAGCGCCGAAAATGGGCCGGGGAAGGTCTTCTATTGCACGCGAATGGAAATGGACGCGCAGAGCAATGCTTACGTAATCGACGGCGCGGCCAACCAGGTTGTAAAGTTCGATTCGGAGGGCGCTTTCGTCGGAAGATGGGGGTCTTTGGGGGCGCAGGCGGGGCAGTTCGAAGAGCCGGAAGGCATTGCGATAGACGCCGGAGGAAATGTGTACGTAGCGGACTATGGGAATAACCGCGTTCAGAAGTTCCGTCCTCAGCCATAAGTGGGCGCGTGTGTTTGCCTCGATGCGTACAGTCTGGCAACAAGCCCGCTGCCGCTTTCGGTTCAGGCCCGAGTAGCAGGAGCGTGGGCACGATGCCCCTCGGCCTTCGTGAAAACAGGGCGGGCCGCGTGCTAGGATTCGTGTGCGGCGATGGAGCGCCATGAACGTGCGCGCAACGGGAACTGCGCCGTATCGAAAGGGCTTGAAGATCGTGCAACGATACCGATTATTTATTGCGGCGGCCTGTGCGTGTGTATGGATATTGCTGCCAGGGTGCGGAGAGAAGCCCACTTCCTCTTCCAGCCCTGCGCCGCCCGCCCCCACCGCCCCAGAGAAGCCTGCTCCGCCTGAGGCCTCGGCCGCGGCGGCCGTCGCGCCGATGCCCTCCGCGGACGGCGTGTTGATCAACGACGGCGCGGGCGCGCTCAACGGCGGTTTTGAGGTCTGGGTCGAGGGCGTGCCGCTGCACTGGCAGATCAGCGGAACGTCGAAAATCGGCATCGCGCCAGCCCTCGATGACGTGCGCGAGGGGAAAATCGCTGTCAAGGGCATCCCGGGCATGTACACCTGGCTGTGGTTTTACCAGACCATCGACGTGAAGGGCGCGCTTGCAGGGAAAACCTTGGTGCTGTCCGCCGATGTGAAGACCCCGGAGGCGGCAAGCCGCGCGCGCGTGGCGTTTCTCTGGGAAGGCCTGATTGCGCGGGCCGCGTCGGAGCCTCACCCCGGAGACGGCCAGTGGCATACGTTGGTGGCGCGTTATCAGGTGCCGCCGGAAGGCTTGCCGAAAGGCCTGGTGATTGCCGTGGGCAACGGATATGAACCGAAACAACCGTGTCTGTTTGACAACGTGAAGCTGCTGGTCGAATAGCGGCCCGAGAGGCGCGTCCGCGCCCACGGCCAGACAGAGGGGGCATGGCTGAAACGTCGGGAGCTGTGAGCGTGTTTGCGCCTGTTCGGGGCGCGGCGAATCCCGTGGACGGCGTTGGCCGCGTGCTTCCTTTCGGTGCATACGCCGCGGCGATTGCCCTTTTCCTGGGTTACGACTGGGCCTGCTACCATCTCTCTGATCCAATTATGCGCGGCGTAGTTCTTGCCCTTGCCGGGGCCATCCTTCTCCTTTCCATCGTCCAATTACGCTGGGCGCTTCATGCTTTCACGGTCGCACTCGTGTTTTCGGACGATATCTCGCGGTTGTACTTCGAGCTCTCGATGTCGCACGCGAAATTCAACAGTTTTCTGACAGTCCCCGTCGCGGGCGTTGCCGTGGCCAACTGGGTGGCGTTGGCGTTAATCGGCGTCGGTGTCATTCGCGCGCTGCTGCTCCTGGCGGAGTTTGGCGTTCCCCGCTTTATCGCACTCGATGGCATTGTGGCGTGTCTCATCGTTCTCTATCTTTTCGTGGGCGCACACGGCCTGGAATCGATCTTGGATTCACCCCGAAATGCGATGATGAATCTCAATCTTCCCCTCTTTGCGGCGGGGTTCTACCTTCTTCTTCGCACTACGCTCGTCACCTCGCTCCACTTTCATCGCTTCTTTCAGTGCCTCATCGTGGCCGCTTCCGCCAAGTTGACCGTCTGGATGGCCTACGCGTTTCTGGGTATGGCGTCGGCGTTTGGCGGTACGGTGCGCCCAGGGTACGAGTCCGGTTACGTGGTATTCGTGCTGCTTTTCGGTCTGGCACTGTTGTCGCTCGACAAACGCCGCGGAGGCCACATCGAAGGACGGGGGCTAATGTCGTTCTGCGCCTTGCTGGCGGCGGCGTTTATTTTGCTGCACGCCACACGTATGACGTGGATTTTCGCGGCGTGGACGGTGCTGGTCGTTCTTTTTTCGAGCAAGGGCGGGCAGAAGGTGAAGGTCGCGCTGGCGCTGGCGGCCGGAAGCGTTGTCGTGGTGATGGTTTCCCTGCGATTCTTTCCGCAAATGTTCGAGACGCTGGGCTATTTTGCCTCAACCCTCAAATTTTGGGACGCCGAAGCGCTGTCGGCCTCACCTTCGTCGTTGGTGCGCGTCTATGAGTTCAAGAACATTCACGCCCAGATTGTGGATCACGGGAACCCCTTGCTGGGCGACGGCCCTGGCGCGTTTTTCACAGACCGCTACCATCCGTTTCCGGTTGAACTGGGCGAAAACGACTACCGCGCGGAGGAGATTGCGGCCCGCCAGTTTCGCATGCCGCATACCCTGGTCGCGTCGCTCATGTTGACGGCCGGGTACGGCGGCCTGCTTGCCTACCTCGCGCTGATGGGCGGGGCGTTCGTGACCACATTAAAGAGCGCTCGCCGCACGGCGGACCCGGCGCTCCGGCGCGCACTACTTTCTTTGCTGGCCTTTTTGCCGATCATCGTGTATTGGTGCTGGTCGGCAAAGACCAAGATGCTGTTGGGCATGACACTCGGGCTCATCGGGACGGCGATCGCCCTGAACGGAAAGGATCGCACGCAAACCTAAGGGGTTCCTGCGGATAGGGGCGTCGCGGCCCGCAAAATCACGATTTCCTTGTCCCTCGCGCGGTGGCACAAGATCTCGGCCTACTCCAGGGGGGCGAAGGGGGATCCATCCAACTTTCTCGAATTTGCGCGGTTGCGCGGAAATATGCTAAGGTTGCCGTCCGCTGTTTGGCTTGGCCGGGGTGGAGTGTGCCCGTCCAGGATGTTTGGTTTGGAGCGTCTCGAGGAAGGAAGGAGGGGGCCACGTGAGAAAGCCTCTCGTCGCCGGGAATTGGAAGATGTTTAAGCTTGTGGGCGAGGCCGTGGACACGGTCAATGCGCTCAAGCCGTTGGTGGCCGACGTGAAAGACGTCGAGATTGTGGTATGCCCGACGTTTACCGCCTTGTACGCGGTCGGTCAGGCGCTCAAAGGCTCGAACGTCGCCGTGGGCGGCCAGAATATCTATCCGAAAGAGAACGGTGCCTACACAGGCGAGATTTCGCCGCAGATGTTGCTCGACACCGGCTGCGCGTGGACCATCATTGGCCACAGCGAACGCCGTCAGTATTTCAAAGAATCCGATGAGTTCCTGAACGAGAAGCTGAAGTACGCGCTGAGCACCGGACTCAAAGTGATGTTCTGCATCGGTGAGACGCTGGAAGAACGCGAGAGCGGCCGCATGAACGACGTGCTTGCGCGTCAAGTCACGCACGGGTTGCAGGGGCTTACCGCGGCGCAGTTCGAGAACGTCGCGATCGCGTACGAGCCGGTGTGGGCGATTGGCACGGGCGTTACCGCGTCGCCGGAACAGGCCGAAGAGGCACATGCCTTCGTGCGCAGCTTGGTCAAGGACCAGTTTGGCTCGGCGGTGGCCGACGCCGTGCGCATTCAGTACGGCGGCAGCGTGAAGCCGGAGAATGTTGCAGAGCTGATGTCGCAGCCGAATGTGGACGGTGCGCTCGTGGGCGGCGCGGCCCTCAAGGCCGACAGCTTCGCGGCGATCGTTCGCGGCTCGATTCGGTAGAGAAACAGGGTTCGGGCACTCCGCCGGAACCTGCGATGACAAGCGGCCCGAAGGGCCAGGGGCGCCGTCCCCAAAGGAGAACAGGTCGTGTCTGCGCTGTTTGATGCACTGTTTAGCTGGGCTACGCTGTGGTGGATTCTGATCATTCTCTACATCCCCGTCTCGCTGATGCTGATCGTGATGGTGCTGTTGCAGCAGGGCAAGGGCGCGGGCTTCGCCGGCGCGTTTGGCCTCGGCGGCGGCTCCGACACGGTCTTCGGTCCGCGCGGCGCGCGTACCCTGCCGGTCAAGCTGACCCAGGTGCTCGCGGGCGCCTTCATGGTCATCGCTTTGTTCCTGTCCATCGTGTATGGCCAGGTACATAAGGGAAGCGCCCCGGAACTCGCGGTTGCCAGCGAAAGCATGGCGGCACCTGCGGAGGGCACTGCCGCATCGGCGGACGCTTCGGCGGCTCCGGCCGCTGAGTCGGTGGCGGCGCCTGCTACCGCCGAGACGCCTGCGCCTCCGGCGGGAAGCTAGAGCGTTTCAAGTAATACCGTAGCCGCTTGGCGCTATGCGTTTTCAAAAACAGTGGGGTCTTTGGGGAAAAGCGGCGGATACGCGGTTTTTGAAAACGCATTAGAGTAAACACACCCATTTTCACGGGATCGTCGCGAATGACGCGGCGGTCCCGTGTTTCATTTTTGGCGGTGCTATACTCTCTTCGCGTGTGAATGCGCGAAAGGGGGCGACATGGACATCGTCAGCGGGTTGGCGGAATTTGGAGTGGTGGGGGATGGGCTCGCGGACGACACCGCGGCGCTCCAACGCGCGATCGACGCGGCTGCGGATACCGGCGGCGGCCGGGTGTGGCTTCCGGCGGGGCGCTACCGCGTATCGGGCAGTCTCGCAGTCCGGCGCGGCGTCACGGTGCAAGGCGCATTGGAGGCCCCCGCGGGTTTTACCGCGCTGACCGGCACAGTGATCCTTGCCACGGGCGGGAAAGGCATCGACGACGATACCCACCCGGCGCTGTTCGAACTCGGCAACTCGTGCGCTGTGCGCGGGCTTTCGATCTACTATCCGGAGCAAGACGTCGACGCGGTTACGCCGTATCCCTGGACTTTCCATCTCAAAGACTCCGACAATACCGTCGAGTGCGTGACGCTGTACAACAGCTACAAAGGCATTCGCGTTGGACCCGAATCGAATTTCCGCCATCGTATCCGCAGCGTACATGGCTGCGTGTTGCGCTACGGGATTTGGGTCGACAACTGCTGGGAGATTGGGCGCGTCGAGAATTGCCAGTTGCACCCACAGTGGTGGTGCGACGCGTTGGGCGGCGACTGGGCGAAGGTATGCGCCTACATGGGTGAGCACCTCGAAGGGTTCGTCTTCGGTCGAACCGATTGGGAGTACATCACCAACAACTTTTTGTACTCCGCAAGAATCTGCTACCACTTTATTCACACGCCGAACGGCGAGTGCAACGGTCACATGACGGGGTGCGGCGGCGACGGCAGCCAGACGGCTGTGCAGATCGACCGCATGCAGCGCATGGGGCTGCTGATCACCGGCGGCGAATTTGTGTCGCTCGCGGGGCCGGAGCCCTGTCAGGTACGCATCACCGCGAAGAGCGTGCGCGGCAGTGCGCGGTTCGTGAACTGCGCGTTCTGGGGACTGTCGAATCACATCGCAGTGATCGAGGGCGACGGCTACGCGTCATTCAGCGACTGCTATTTCACGAACTGGAAAGAGGGTCGCGATGACTCGCCGCTGATTATCGCGCGCCGTGGGCGTGTGCAGGTGACGAATTGCAGTTTTGATACGCACCACCCGGCGCTCTTGATCGAACCGGGGGTAACGCACGCGATCGTCCGGGGCAACAACGGGGCCAACGGGGTGCGCGTGATCGACCGTACCGAAGGACGCGCCGTCATCACGGACAACGAGCCCGCGCCTCCCGGTCCCGCGCCGTTTCCCTTCGGCCAAAGCGGCCGCCCCCAGCCGGGCGAGCAACTCGATCAGTGCGCGCCGCCGGAGCCGTGAAGCCCATGCCTCATTCGTGCTAAAATCAGCGCTTGAACCCAACGCAGAGGAGAGCGGCCATGAAGCACGTATCCCCCATCAGCCTTGCGCGGCCGGCGCTGGCCCAGGGGTCGGGCACGATCCCGATCACGAGCCTGTTCTGGCAGTGGTTTGTCTGGATTCTTGATGCGGCGATGTTCGTGTGGACGGGGATTCTGCGCAAGAGCTGACCTATTCACAACCGGGACTCACCATGGACAAAATTCTGATTCAGGGCGGCCGTCCGCTCAAGGGCGCGGTGCAAGTGCGCGGCGCGAAAAACTCCGTACTCACGCTCATGGCGGCGTCGATTCTCGCCGAGACGCCCAGTACGTTGCACAACGTGCCGTGTCTGCACGACGTGTTCACGATGGACAAAATCCTCGCGGACATGGGGATGACTATCGAGTTTACCGGACGCTTCATGACGCTCGACGCCAGCACCGTGTCGGCGCAATCCGCGCGCTACGACCTCGTGCGCAAGATGCGCGCGTCGTTTTTCGTGTTGGGCCCGCTGCTGGGGCGCTTCGGCCATGCCCGCGTGTCGTTGCCCGGCGGCTGCGCGATCGGCACGCGCCCGGTCGACATCCATCTCAAAGGCCTCGAGGCCCTCGGCGCGAAAATACGCATAGAAGAGGGGTACGTGGTGGCCGAGGGACAGCTCACCGGCGCGAACGTTACCCTCGCGTTCCCGAGTGTCGGCGCGACCGAGAACCTGATCATGGCCGCGAGCCGCGCCAAGGGCGTGACGCGCCTGCACAACGTTGCGCGCGAGCCGGAGATTGTCGACCTCGCGCAGTTTCTGAACGGCATGGGCGCGCGGATTTCCGGCGCGGGCACGGACCTGATTACGATTGTGGGTGTGGATGGCCTGCAAGGCTGCGAACATACCGCGATTCCGGATCGCATCGAAGCGGGCACATTTCTGTTAGCCGCGGCGGCCACGCGCGGCGACGTGACGGTATTGAATGCCGACGCGAATCATCTCGACAGTTTTCTGGCGAGCCTGCGGGAAGCGGGCGCGGCGGTGGAGAGCAACGGCACGCGCATTCGCGTGAGCGCGCCGAATGGGCTCAAAGGCGTTAACGTGACGACGTTGCCGTATCCCGGGTTTCCGACGGATCTTCAGGCGCAGATGATGGCGGCGTTGTGCACGGCGCAGGGCGCGAGCGTGATCAAAGAGACCGTATTTGAGAATCGGTTCATGCAGGTCGCCGAATTGGCGCGCATGGGCGCGGATATTGCCGTGGACGGCAATCAGGCGGTGGTGCGTGGCGTCGAGCGCTTGAGCGGCGCGCCGGTGATGGCGTCGGATCTCCGCGCGTCGGCGTCGTTGGTGATCGCGGGGCTCGCCGCCGACCGGGGAGAGACGGCGATCTCGCGCGTCTATCACATTGATCGCGGATACGAGCGAATTGAAGAGCGCCTGGCCGGACTGGGCGCGCAGATCGAACGGGTGAGGGAGTAAGACGGCATGAAGCGGATGATTATCGAGTCCGATGCGGATCGCGCCGCTGCGGAGGCGTATATCGAGCAACGGGCTCAAGCGGGCGAAGGCGATTCCGCCGCGCAGGACCGGCTGGAGGCGGTGCGCGCGATCGTCGACGCCGTGCGCGATCGCGGCGACGAAGCCGTTGCCGAGTTCACAGCGCGTTTCGATCGCGTCGAGTTGACGCCGGATCAATTTGAGCTAACCCAGGAAGAGATCGAGGAAGCAGCATCGCAGGTGGATCGCGGGCTGCTGGCCGCGCTCGAGCGCGCACACTACAACATCCGCCGCTTCCATATGAAGCATATCCGTGAGTCGTGGGAAGAGGTCGAGGAGGACGGAAGCGTTCTCGGCCAACGCATCACGCCCATCGATAGCGCGGGCGTATATGTGCCCGGCGGCACGGCGTTCTATCCGTCGTCGGTGTTGATGAATTTGGTGCCCGCGAGCGTCGCGGGCGTTCCCGAGATCGTGATGGTCTCGCCGCCTTCCTACGGCGGCCGTCTGTTCCCGTTGGTGGTGGCGGCGGCGCGGCTGGCCGGGGCAACGCGCGTGTTTCGCATTGGCGGCGCGCAGGCCGTTGCGGCCTTAGCCTACGGCACCGAACACGTGCCTACGGTACTCAAGATTACCGGCCCAGGCAACGCCTACGTGACGCTGGCGAAGCGGCTCGTGTCGACACGCTGCGACATCGACAAGGAAGCTGGGCCGTCCGAGATCGTGGTCGTTGCCGACGACAAGGCGCGTCCCGATCTCGTCGCGATTGAGTTGATGTGCCAGGCCGAGCACGACGAGGACGCGTCCGTATCGTTGATGGCGATGTCGGAGGACTTCGTCGAAGAAGTCGAGCGCGCGATTCAGAAAGAGCTGCGCACGCTTTCTCGTGCGGCGACGATTCAGAAAGCGCTCGACGCGTTTGGCGCGGCGTTTGTCGTACGGTCGCTCGATGAGGCGGCTGAACTGACCGATCTTATCGCGCCTGAGCATCTGAGTTTGCAGGTCGAGTTTCCAAACAAGCTGTTCAGCCGCATTCGCAACGCCGGCGCGGTCATGCTCGGCGCGGGAACGCCGGTCGCGCTTGGCGACTATTACGCGGGGCCGAACCATATTTTGCCCACCGGCCGGCGCGCGCGGTATGCGTCACCGCTGACGGTCGAGGACTTTCGCAAGGTTACAAGTATCATTGGGTATTCGAAGGAGAAACTCGCCGCTGCCGCCGAGGATGTTCGCATGTTGGCGGAAGCGGAATCGTTGACGGCTCACGCTCGGGCCGTGGAGATGCGGCTATGAAATACCAACGCACGCTACTCGCCGATGTCGAAGGCTATGTTCCTGGCGAGCAGCCGAAAATGCCGAACATCGTTAAACTGAACACGAACGAGAACCCTTACCCGCCGTCGCCGCGCGTGATTGAAGCGGTGCAAGGGCTCACCGCGGACAAATTGCGCAAATACCCCGATCCGCTCGCGCTCGAACTGCGGACCGTCTGCGCCGAGGTCTACGGTGTGCCGGGGCCGGAGTGGATTGTCGTAGGCAACGGCATGGACGAGCTACTGGCGTTGGCGATGCGCACGTTTGTCGACCCCGGCGACGATGTGCTCTCGACGTATCCGACCTACGTTCTGTACGAAACGCTCGCGCAACTCCACGGCGCGCGCTGCGTCATGGTCGACCTTGACGACAATTTTCTGCTTCCGGAATCTTTTTATTCAACGCCCGCGCGCCTGTGCTACCTGCCGCGTCCGAATTCGCCCTCGGGGGTGAGCGTGCCGCGTGCGGCGGTGGAACGCCTATGCTCGTCGTTCAACGGGATTGTGGTGATCGATGAGGCGTACGCGGACTTTGCCGACGACAACTGCCTCGATTTTCCTGCCCGTTTTGAGAATGCGATCGTGATGCGGACGTTCTCGAAGTCCTACAGTCTGGCCGGACTGCGCATCGGCGTCGCCGTGGCGCGACCGGAGATCATCGCGGAGTTCATGAAGACCAAGGACTCCTACAACATGAACGCCGCAAGCCAAGCCGCCGCCCTGGCGGCGGTGCGCGATCAGGTGCACATGCGCGCGAACGCGGACCGCATCCGCGCAACACGCGCACGAACCACGGACGCGCTGCGCACGCTTGGATTCACCGTGCAGGATTCGCAGTCGAATTTCCTGCTTGCCGAGTGGAACGGAACGCCGTCTGCGCGGACGCTCTTCGAGCGCTTGCGCGAGAAGGCGATTCTCGTGCGCTATTTCAATGCGCGGCGACTTGACCACGCGCTTCGCATTTCCATTGGAACGGATGAGGAGATGCAGGGACTGCTCGACGCGCTGAGAGATGCCATCGAGTCCTGAGGAGCACGCCATGCTGCGACGGATAGCTTGCGCCTTGCTTGTAACGCTGTTTGCCGCGAGTTGCGCTACGACCGACGGCCAACCTGTGAACATGCTGTCCACTCAGGACGAAGTGCGGCTCGGCAAAGAGATGTCGGTGGAGATCGAGCGCCAGGAAAAGGTGCTCAAAGACCCGGCGATTCAGACCTACGTGCGCGGCATTGGCGAGCGGCTTGTGCGCGTCGCGCAGCGCCAGGGGCTGCCGTATACCTTTACGGTGATTGACGCGCCCGATACGGTGAATGCCTTCGCCTTGCCCGGCGGGTACATGTACATCTACACCGGTCTCATGAAGCTGTGTTCGAACGAGGCGGAACTCGCCGGAGTCATGGCGCACGAACTGGGGCATGTCGTTGCACAACACCACGGCCGCGCCATGACGCGTCAAATGGGGTACAACCTGCTCATGACCGCCGTGCTCGGACAGAATCCAAATGCCGTCGGTCAGTTGGTCGGAGGATTTGTCGGCACGAGCATGGCGATGCGGTACAGTCGGCAAGATGAGTACGAGGCCGATCGCCTCGGGATGGACATGCTCTTTCGCTCGGGCTACCGTCCGGACGCGATGGTCTCGTTCATGGAGAAGCTGCAAAGTATAGAGGCCAAGCGCGGCGCCGGTCCGGGGTTGCCGCTGTTTTCCTCGCACCCGCCCACACAGGAACGCGCGCAGACGTTGTTGCAGTTGCTTGGCCAATACCCGCAGACGCTGCGCGACGCCAACGAACTGTACACCGTGCGTTACCAGGAGACCGTGGGGAAACGCATCGGACAGCGGCAGTGAGCGCGAATCCTTTGCCCGCGCTTGCCGACGCGTTGGCGGCGGAACTCTCGAGCCTGCGCTTTTCCGCGCCTGTTGTCTGCGTCTACAACCCGCTCCTCTATGCGCGCGCGCCGCATCACGTCTACCTCGAACGCTACGGCGCGGCTCCGCGCGAGGTGCTGCTGCTCGGCATGAACCCCGGTCCCTTCGGCATGGCCCAGACGGGCGTACCCTTTGGCGACGTGGCGATGGTGCGCGATTGGTTGGGCATCCAAGGCAACGTAGGCAAGCCATCTCCCGAGCACCCCAAGCGGCCGGTCCTTGGTTTTGCCTGTCCGCGCGGCGAGGTTAGCGGCGCGCGGCTCTGGGGTTGGGCGCGCGACCGCTACAAGACCCCCGAGCGCTTCTTCGCAGGCTTCTTCGTGGCCAACTACTGCCCTCTGTGCTTCATGACCGAGACCGGCGCGAACCTGACCCCCGATAAGCTGCCCGCGCGCGAACGTGAACCGCTGTTTGCCGCGTGTAACCGCGCCTTGCGGGCGATGGCCGAATTCCTGCGCCCGCGTTACGTTCTGGGTGTTGGGACCTTTGCCGAGGCGCGTGCGCGCGACGCCCTCAGTGGGCTGGATCTGCGCATCGGCCGCATTCCCCACCCCAGCCCGGCGAGTCCCGCCGCGAACCGAGGCTGGGCCGCCGCCGCCGAAGCCGCGTTCGCGGAGTTGGACATCGTGCTGTAGATTGGCGCCGTCCTCAGGATTTGAGTTGACAGAACGGTTTTCGCTCGCAACAATACCCCAGGGTAAAAGGGGGCGCAATGCGAAGACGACATCACCGGAAACGTTTCCAACGTCCAGGTTCACCTGAAATGGTCGGATTTGCCCTCGTATTCCTGGTGATGTTCTCGCTTTTTCTGCTTTGGGGCACTTATTCCGCACCGGAGTGGGCCGAAGCGACGGGCCAGATCATCGACTGTCAGATCGAAAACACCCATTACAACGCCACCAGCGATGTGAGGAAGGTGTCCGTACAGTACAAGTACACAATCGGCCAGGCTACATTGTTCGGGGCGTGGGCGGGGGTATGGCCCGACGTCGAGAGCCCCAATGCACTCCCCGCTAACCGTATTGATGAACTTAAGCAGCCCAACCGCATCATCACCGTCTTGTATGATCCAAGTAATCCTGCAGAAAGCCGGCTTCATTACCCCATGACCCCGAATCCAGGCATCTATGCCTTCTGCACGTTGATGTTGTGTTTCTTCACGCTGTATTACTTCGTGCGTGTCTATCCCGCGTGGCGGGGGCGCTGATTTTCCTCTCGCGGCAGTTGATCCCACCCACCCAAACACTCAAAATGGCGTCCTATGAACGCCTCAGATGCTCCATTACTCCGCGTCAGCGGGCTATGCACGTATTTCTACACCGACGCCGGCGTGGCGAAGGCGGTGGAAGACGTGTCGTTCGAACTTGACGCCGGACGGACATTGGCGTTGGTGGGGGAGAGCGGCTGCGGCAAGAGCGTGTCGGCGCTGTCGGTCATGCGGCTTGTGCCCGACCCGCCGGGCCGCATCGTCTCGGGCCGCATTGAGTTCCGTGGACGCGATCTGCTCGCGCTGCCCGAGCGCGCCATGCGCGACGTGCGCGGCAACGGTATTTCGATGATCTTCCAGGAACCGATGACCTCGCTCAATCCCGTCTTTCGCGTGGGCAGCCAGATCATGGCCGCCTTACGTGTTCACCGCAAACTCAGTAAAGCTGACGCCCGGGCCGAAGCGATTCGCTTGTTGTCCCGCGTGGGCATTCCCGCGCCTGAGAGCCGCGTCGATGACTATCCGCATCAAATGTCCGGGGGCATGCGTCAGCGCGTGATGATCGCGATGGCCTTGGGTTGTAACCCCGGCGTGCTTATTGCCGACGAGCCGACTACCGCGCTCGATGTGACGATCCAGGCGCAGATTCTGGAGCTCTTGCGCCAGCTTCAGCGCGAGAACGGCATGGGCGTGTTGTTGATCACGCATGACCTCGGTGTGGTTGCGGAAACAGCCGATGACGTGGCGATTATGTACGCGGGGCGCATCGTTGAGCAGGCCCCCGCGCGAACGCTTTTTGCCGCGCCGAGGCATCCCTATACTCTGGGGCTGTTCCATTCGCTTCCGGGCGTTGAAGTCGGCTTGCACCGTTTGAATCCTATCCGCGGACAAGTGCCCGCAGCGACGGATTTTCCCCCGGGGTGCGCATTTCACCCACGCTGTCCGCACGCGATGCCGTGTTGCGTTAGCGATCCGCCGGTTGCGTCGGTTGCGCCTGGGCATAACGCCCGGTGCTGGCTGTACGATGCCCGCGCTATGGCTGAACAGGGGCGTCCCACGGGACTGCCCGAGAAGGTACACGTCGAATGACTGCTGTCGAACAGACGCAAACGCCAATCCTTGCCGTGCGCGGGTTGGTTAAACACTTTCCCGTGCGCAAAGGCGTGTTTTCGAGGGTCGTGGGCGCGGTGCGCGCGGTGGACGGCATTAGCTTCGATATCCCGCGTGGCAAGACCCTGAGCCTCGTCGGAGAGAGCGGCAGCGGAAAGACGACCGCCGGTCGTATGATTCCGCGCCTCATTGAGCCCGATGGCGGCACGATCGTGTTTGATGGGCTTGATGTATCGAATCTGCCGCGTCAGGAACTGCGCAGTCTGCGCAAGCGCGTTCAGGTGATCTTCCAGGATCCCTACGGCTCGCTCAACCCGCGTATGACCGTGTACTCCGTGCTGTCCGAGGCATTGGCCGTGCATCGCATCGTGCCGCGAGCCCAGCGCCGTGCGCGCGTGCTTGAACTGTTGCATGCCGTGGGACTTCCCCCCGAAGCGGCGGATCGCTATCCGAACGAATTCAGCGGCGGCCAACGTCAGCGCATTGGTATTGCGCGGGCGCTCGCGGTCGAACCGGATCTCATTATCGCCGATGAACCAGTCTCCGCGCTCGACGTCTCGATTCAAGCGCAAATCCTGAATCTGCTCGAAGACCTGCAAGACAAGTTTGGGCTCACGTATCTGTTTATCAGTCACGACCTGCGCGTCGTGCGGCACATCAGCGACTACGTCGCGGTGATGTATCTCGGCCGTATCGTGGAGACCGCGTCCGCTGAGGAATTGTTTGAACACCCGCGGCATCCGTACACGAAAGCGCTGCTGTCGGCGGTGCCGCTGCCCGATCCCGACGCCGCGCGGAACCGCATCGTGCTCGGCGGCGACGTGCCCAGTCCGTTGCACCCGCCCAGTGGCTGCCACTTTCATCCGCGCTGTCCCGATGCCCGCCCGGAATGCGCACAGATCGCGCAGCGGTTAGTGGAGATTGCACCGGGACACACAGCGGCTTGTCATGTACATGCGCCGGCGGACAAGAACTAAGCGGCTCCGGTCAGGCGTTGCAGACGCTGTTCCATCTCTCGCAGCGGCATGAACTCACCCCGGCGTGTCGCGGCGGCGATGCCCCGGCGAAGCACTTCGATCGCTTCTTCGCGTTTTCCCAACAATTCAAGACATTGTGCAAGCAACTGATGGGCGGCGGAGTGGTGCTTGTCGATCGCCACCGCCTTGCGTAGGAACGGTTCCGCCTCCGCCGCGCGGTTCAGACGCAACAGCGCGGATCCTGAGCCAAAGTTGGCGAGGAGGTCGTCCGCGTCGATGGCGAGCACTTCCTTGAACATCTCTAGACGGCGCACGGTGTCCGCCTGAATACGGGCTTGCTCCGCCTCGGCTTCTTTCTGTGTTCGTTGGTTCTCCCGGTCAAGCGTAAAACGCAATGCCGCGGCCTGCGTTTTCTCCCGTTCGGCGTCTTGAATGCGTCCGAGTGCTGCGTAGAAGACGGACAGATTCGTGTGGGCCATCGGGCAACGTGGATTGAGCGCCGCCAGCGCTTCCATGACCTCACACGCGTCCGCTGTGCGTCCGTTCTGGTGCAACACGACGCCGAGCATTTCGTACGCGTCCTCGAGGTCGGGCACGAGCAGCAGCGCTTCATGCAGCAGCGCGCAGACTTCGTCGTCGCGACGGCGCTCGGCGACAAGATCGCACGCGCGGTGATAAAGCGCACGCGCGCGGTCTTCCGGCATGGTTGCCGTTACCAAGGGAAGCGGCGTAAGGGAAACGCCACGGGGGGGCGCATTCTCTGGCCGTATCTCCAGGGGGTGGTTTGTCGCCGCGTACTCGCTTTGCACGGTTGCGAGGGCTATCCACACCTCGCGGCCTGGCGAATACACCGAACGTCCTAGCGCTCCCACCGCGCGCTCGTCCAGCCATAGCGTTTCCCCAGGTGAGGGCGGAGCCTCATCCGCGCCGAGCAGCGCGCCCACCATACTCTTGCGCACCGAGGCATGCGAACGTTGCTTCGACACCACCTCCTGGCCGATGTAGCATCCTTTTCCCGTGTGGATGACGGTTTCCGCGTACGGCGTTTCCGTTATCCGCGTGTTTGGACCAATATCCACGCCATAGCGTGGAAGCCCCGCTTCCACGCGAAGCATTTCGCGCGTTTCCAACGGCACGTCCTCGGCGCCCGCGTCACGCAACAGCCGATAAATCTGTTCCCCTTCACCGGGGGCGCACAGCAGACGGAATCCGTCCTCGCCGCTCGGCGATGCTTGGAGCACAAGCACGTCGGATACGCCTATGCGTAGCGCGCGCACGGAATGTGGGCGACGTGGAAAGAGGTCATAGGGGCCTGTAAGCGGGGGCGTCAGCAAAGACGCGAGCACGCGGACGCTCCAGGGGCCTTGCAGCACGAGGTGTTCGAACTCCTCGACCCCGAAAGTTACGTCCTCCTGAATGAGGCGTGACTCTAGATCCGTCAGCCACTGGTCCACACAAGCGCGGTCGACCACGGCGTAGTAGCGGTCGGCCCAGCGATGAAGCGTGAACACCGCACGCAGCTTGCCCGTGCGGTCCAGTGAACAATTAACGTGTCCTTGGCCCGGTTCCAGCGCCTGAATATCGTTCGTGGTCTGGCTTTGCAGCCAGCTTCCGGCGTCCTTGCCCGAGAATGCGACAACGGCATCGCCATCCGCGCGCCACACCCCTACTCGGTCCCGTACGGCCCGCCACCCCGCGCGCGCCTCCGGCGTGCAGGACGCCGAAGCGTCCTTACACGCTGAACGACTCACCGCAGCCACACGTCGAAGCCGCGTTCGGGTTGCGGAACACGAATCCGCGGCCTTTCAGCCCTTCCTCGAACGCCACGACAGCGCCGCGCAGATACACCGCCGACTTGCGGTCCAGCAACAGGCGCACCCCGTCCTCCTCGACAACATGGTCGCCATCGCGCACCGTGTCGAAATCAATCAAATACGACAGTCCGGAACAGCCGCCTCCCTTGACGCCCAAGCGGATGGCTAGGCCCTTGTCCGATTGCTCGTCCAGCAGCCGCTTGAACTCCGCGCGCGCCTCCGGCGTCACCACCACCAACTCCATCTGTTCCTGACTGACCGTCTCACTCGGCATGATTCTCTCCTTCAACCCCATCGGGGCCAGTGTTTTCCTCTCATAAAAACGGCTGCGGAGTCGGGATATATTCCCCAAAAAATACCATCAAGACCTGTGGGCTGAAAAGACCCCCTCCGATCCTGTATACTCCGCCCGTTTGTCCAATTTGGGGATAACGACGGCAAGGAGAATTACCATGGCTGTATTGCAAGGAAAGGTCCTCGTGGCCCAGGGTGGCGGCCCGACGGCGGTCATCAACCAGAGCATGGTCGGCGCCGTGCTCGAGTCGCGCAAGTTCCCGCAAGTGACGCGTGTGTATGGCGCGATTCACGGTGTGCGCGGGATCATCAACGAAGATTACTACGATCTCACCGAGGCGACCACACACAACCTCGAGGCGGTGGCGAAGACGCCGTCCTCCGGTTTGTGCTCGACGCGCGACAAACCCGATGTGGCGTACTGCCGCGAAGTGTTCAAGGTGTGTCAAGCGCACGACATCCGCTACTTCTTCTACATCGGCGGAAACGACAGCGCGGACACCTGCCGCATCGTGAATGAAGAGGCCAATAAGGCGGGATATGAGATGCGCGTCATCCACATCCCGAAAACCATCGACAACGACCTCAAGGTCACCGACCACTGCCCGGGCTACGGTTCCGCGGCGAAGTTCGTGGCGCAGGCGGTTGCGGGCGCGAACCTCGACAACCGCGCGTTGCCGGGCGTGTACATCGCGGTGGTGATGGGCCGTCACGCGGGCTTTCTGACGGCGGCGTCGGCGCTGGCGAAGAAGTATCCGGACGATGGCCCACATCTCATCTACGTGCCGGAGCGCGCTGTCACGAAGGACAAGTTCGTCAAAGACGTGAATGCGGCGTACGAGAAGTATGGCCGTTGCATCGTTGCGGCTTCCGAGGGGATCGTCGATCCCAAGGGCGTGGCGATCGCCTCGCAGTTCACCGGCGGCGAGAAGGATTCGCACGGCAACGTCCAGCTCTCGGGTACGGGCGCGCTGGGCGACTTGCTTAGTTCGTGGGTGAAGGGCGGCACGAAGATCAAGCGCGTGCGCGCCGATACGTTCGGCTACCTCCAGCGCTCGTTCCTGGGCTGCGTGAGCGAAGTCGACCAGTTCGAAGCGCGCGAAGTCGGCGAGAAGGCCGCGCAGTACGCGCTGTGGCACCACCGCGACGGTTCGGTGGCTATTCGCCGCATTGGCGATTACGCGGTGGAATACTTCCTGGCGGACCTCAAGGACGTCGCCCGCGAATCGACCGAGATGCCCGCGAAGTTCCTCAATAAGGACAGCAACGGCGTCACGGATGCGTTCATCAAGTACGCGCGCCCGCTTATCGGCGAGATGCCCATTATGGAGCGCATCGCCGCGCCGCGCGTGAAGAAGCTGTTGGCGAAGAAGTAACGACAAAGCATGCGGGGGATCGAGGTCTCGATCCCCCGCGTCATTCCCGCTCCGCGTAGACGAAAGGAAGCGTTGCATGGCGATCGATGTTGCTGCGGCGAAGGCGGCGTTTGTGGTGCGTTTTGGAAAGGCTCCGTCGGTAATTGCGCGCGCCCCTGGCCGCGTCAATCTGATCGGCGAGCATACCGATTATAACCACGGGTTTGTGCTGCCGATGGCGATCGAACGCGAAACGCTTATCTTGGCCACCGAACGGGACGACGGCGCGCTCAACGCCTATGCGGCCAACTTTGACGACACCGCCCAGGCGTTCTTGGGTGCGTGGGACCGCAATCCCGACCACCCTTGGATGGACTACGTTCTTGGTGTGGCGCTCGAGTTGTCCAAGAAACGCAGGTTGCTGTCCGGGGCCGACATTATGATCCTCGGCGATGTGCCGTTGGGTTCCGGGCTGAGCAGCTCGGCCAGTCTCGAGATGGCCGCGCTGGTCATGTTCGAGCAACTCGGGCAATTTCGTCTTGAAGGTCCCGAGGCCCCGCTGCTGGGCAAGCGCGTCGAGAATCAGTTTATCGGCGTCAACAGCGGCATCATGGACCAGTTTATTGTGCGCATGGGCAAGGCGGGCCACGCCCTGTTCCTCGATTGCCGCTCGCACGAATACGACCTCATTCCCGTCGCGTTTGACGATGCCCTGTTTGTTATCGCGAACACGGGCGTATCCCGTGGGCTTTCGGCGTCGAAGTACAACGAGCGTGTGGCAGAGTGCGAGGAGGCCGTCGCGGGGCTGAAGAAGGCCACCGGCAAAGGCGATGCCACGCACCTGCGTGATTTCACTATGGACCAACTCGAAGCCGCCCGCGCCGCCATGACCGAGACCGCATTTCGCCGGGCGCGTCACGTTATTGGCGAAGACGTCCGCACGCAGGCCGCCTGCGACGCCATGCGCCGCGGCGATGCCATCGCGCTGGGCGACTTGATGAACGCCTCCGATCACAGCCTGCGCGAGGATTACGAGGTCACTTGCGCTGAACTCGACGCCATGACCGCGATCGCCCGCGCGCTGCCCGGATGTTACGGGTCGCGCATGACCGGCGCGGGTTTCGGCGGCTGCACGGTGAGTCTGGTCCGCAAAGACAGCGTCGAGGCGTTTTCAACCCAACTGCTCGCCCAATACGGGGAGAAAACCGGCCTTCAGGGCGAAGTCATCGTCTCCGCCCCCGCGGAAGGCGCCGGTCCTTTAGTAGGATAGCGGAACTTCGAGAGAGGCCGCTTTCTCGTCGAAATCGCTCGTTTCCCTCAATTCTTGCGCGATTCCCATCGCTTCTCGGGTATTCCTCGCGAAAATCGCTTGGATTCTCCCTGATTTCTTCAGGCAGAGGATTTTTACGCATTCATTTCGCAGAAGATGGTCGCGCCTTAAAGCATTATCATGCAACACTGCTGTCCGGTTGTTTTTGAGGTTGTGGGTTGTAATTTGAGTTTTGCCAATGTGTTATAGACGGTTTTGGGAGTGATCGATATGGGAATCGGAATAGACTTGGGCCTTTCCAATCGTGTAAGGACGCGAGGAACGAC
>JBHELB010000045.1:0-12320 GCA_041859045.1 Candidatus Hydrogenedentales bacterium
TAGGCCATCACCTTCGCGCGGCCCTGCTCCGCCAACACCTTCGTGATCGCGCTCGTCAGCGTCGTCTTGCCGTGATCCACGTGACCGATCGTGCCGATGTTCACGTGCGGCTTGGTCCGCTCAAACTTCTCCTTGGCCATGCTGCTCTCCTCTGGTCCCGTTGAACCACGCTCTATTGGCTGCCGTACGTTTCAGTACTGCCCCTACTTCCGCAAACTATCCACTAAAACCGGAACGACGCTCCGGAATGCTCCATCACTTGATTCGCTATCGTCGGCGGCACTTCTTCGTACCGCGCAAATTCCATGCTGTGCGCCGCGCGTCCCTGTGTGCGCGAGCGAATGTCGTTGGCGTAGCCAAACATTTCGCTCAGCGGCACGAAGGCCGTAATCTTCCGCGCGTTGCCCATCTGCTCCATCGTATCCAAGCGGCCGCGGCGTCCGTTGAAGTCGCTGATGACTTCGCCGGTGTACTCGTCCGGGGCGACCACTTCGACGCTCATGACCGGTTCGAGCAACACGGGCTGGCCCTTCGGCGCGGCCTGCTTGACCGCCATCGACGCCGCCGTGGCGAACGCCATTTCCGAGGAGTCCACCTCGTGGTAGGCCCCGTCCAGCAACGTCACCTTGACGTCCACCGTCGGATAGCCCGTCACCACGCCGCTCTTCAGCGCTTCGCGCGCGCCCTTCTCGACCGCCGGGACGTATTCCTTTGGAATGTTCCCGCCAATCACCTTGCTTTCGAAGGTGAACTCGCTGCCCGGTTCGCCCGGCTCGAGCGCCAGTAT
Source organism: Candidatus Hydrogenedentales bacterium (assembly GCA_041859045.1). Taxonomy (GTDB): domain Bacteria; phylum Hydrogenedentota; class Hydrogenedentia; order Hydrogenedentales; family SLHB01; genus JBHELB01. Next base: position 788 of record JBHELB010000045.1, read on the forward strand.
CACGTGCGCGAACTGACCGCGTCCGCCCGACTGCCGCACGAACTTCATCTCGCCTTCGCAGCGGCGGCGAATCGATTCGCGGTACGCCACCATCGGACGGCCCACGTTCGCGTGCACATTGAACTCGCGCCGCATCCGGTCGATGATGATGTCGAGGTGAAGCTCGCCCATCCCCGCGATGATCGTTTGGCTCGTCTCTTCGTCCTGGCGCACCCGGAATGTCGGGTCCTCCTCGGACAGTTTCGAGAGCGCATCGGACATCTTGTCCTGGTCGGCCTTGGTCTTCGGCTCAATCGCGATGTGCACAACCGGTTCCGGGAATTCCACCGGCATCAGCGCCACCGCGTGCTTCGGATCGCACAAGGTATCGCCCGTGGTCGTGTTCTTCGCGCCGATTACCGCCCCGATATCGCCCGTCCGCAACTCCGTGAGGTCGATCCGTTCGTCCGCATGCATCTCGAGCAAACGCCCCAGGCGCTCTTTGCGTCCCGTGCGCGCGTTCAAGACCATATCGCCCGTCTTGATCGTGCCCGAGTACACCCGGATGAACGTCAACCGGCCCACGTGCGGGTCCGTTAGGATCTTGAACGCCAGCGCGGAGAAAGGCGCATCGTCCTCGGCCTTGCGCTCCAGGACCCTCTCCGGGTAATCCGGGTCGGTTCCGGTAATCGCAGGCACATCCAACGGCGAAGGCAAGTAGTCGATGACCGCATCCAGCAACGGGCGAACACCCTTGTTGCGGAGGGCCGTTCCACACAGGACCGGCGTCAGGACGTTCTTGATCGTGGCCTTTCGCAAGGCCGCCACGATCTCGTCGGTCTCGATCGGCTCTTCGTGTACGTACTTCTCCATCAGCGCGTCGTCGGCCTCGGCGACCTTCTCAATCAGGTCGTGGCGCCGCATTTCGGCTTCCGTCTTCAACTCTTCCGGGATGTCTTCCTCGACCATCTTGGCGTCTGGGCCTTCGCCCACCCACCGGATGGCTTTCATTCGGACGAGGTCAATCACCCCACAAAACGAATCTTCTTGCCCTATCGGGAACTGCACCGCCACCGGAGCCGCCCCCAACCGGTCACGCATACTCTCCACCGCGCGGTCGAAATCGGCCCCTACACGGTCCATCTTGTTGATGAACGCCAACCGGGGCACCTCGTAGCGCTGCGCCTGCCGCCAGACCGTCTCGGACTGGGGCTGCACGCCCGCCACCGCGCAAAACACCGCCACCGCGCCATCCAACACGCGCAGGCTGCGCTCCACCTCTGCGGTGAAGTCCACGTGCCCGGGCGTGTCAATAATATTGACCCGGTGGTTCTTCCACTCCGCCGCCGTCGCCGCCGACGTAATGGTGATACCGCGCTCGCGCTCCTGCTCCATGTAATCCATGGTCGCCGTGCCCTCGTGGACCTCGCCCACGCGATGCAAGCGGCCCGTGTAGTACAGGATGCGCTCGGTCACCGTCGTCTTGCCCGCGTCAATATGGGCCATGATGCCGATATTGCGCGTCCTCTCTAATGGGGTCTGCCGTGCCACTAAAAAATTCCCTTCCGACCGGCCGATGCGGCTACCGCAACCCGAACGTCGCGCCGCAAAGTCGGGCGTCGTGCCCCTGTGTCGCGTACATTCTCATGCGTGTTCCGTGTCCCCATTCGACGGTGCTTGTCTTCTGATTCAACTGGCCCGCGCTAGTAGCGCAGGTGCGCGAACGCCTTGTTCGCTTCCGCCATACGGTGCGTATCTTCGCGCCGCTTAATCGTATTGCCCTGCTTGCTGTAGCAGTCCATCAACTCCGCCGCCAACCGCTCGGCCATCGTCTTCTCGCCGCGCTTGCGCGAGAACTCGATGATCCACCGGAACGCCAACGCGGTGCGCGTGGCCGGGGCGATTTCCACCGGCACCTGATAGGTGGCGCCGCCGACGCGACGCGACTTCACCTGCAGGATCGGCTTCGCGTTCTCGAGCGCCTGCTCGAACACGCGGATCGGGTCTTCCTTCGGCAGCTTGCCCTTCAAGATGGCCAGCGCGCCGTACACGATGGACTCGGAAATACTCTTCTTTCCGCATACCATCACGGTGTTCACGAACTTCGTGAGCACGATGCTGTGATACTTGGGATCCGGCAGCGGCTCGCGCTTGGGGACTTCTCGACGTCTTGGCATCTTCCTACGTGCTCCCGATCACTTAGACTTTCGGACGTTTCACGCCGTACTTGGAACGGCTGACCCAACGCCCGTTGTGGATTTTCTTTCCGCCATCGTCCTTCACGCTCGCCGTACCGCCGCAGTCGCCCGTCGAATCGAGGACGCCACGGATCAAGTGGTAACGCACGCCCGGAAGGTCCTTCACGCGGCCGCCGCGAATCATCACCTGCGAGTGTTCCTGCAGGTTATGCCCCACGCCCGGAATGTACACCGTGACTTCCATGCCGTTCTTCAGGCGAACGCGCGCCACCTTGCGGAGCGCCGAGTTCGGCTTCTTGGGCGTCATGGTAAACACGCGAGTGCAGGTGCCCGACGCCTGCGGGCAGGCCTTCAACGCCGGAGACTTGGTCTTTACGACCCGCTTCCGCCGGCACGTCCGAAGCAGTTGGTTCACGGTCGGCACGTCAATATCCTTCTCGCCTGGGCCTTTCGGCGGCCAATCCGCCCGGCCCGACTCCGGCCTTCGCCATCCCCGCCGCGTGGACTCAAATGCCCCGCGCGAGACGGCTCTAAAAAAACAGACACATCCCCCGTCAGCCCGGGAGACCCCTTCCGAGGTCCCGGTAAACAGCGGCTGGAAACAGTAGCATACGGAAAGCGCCCATGTCAAGCAGCTCGCTTGAACCCGAGTTCCCGTCACCACCGCCCCGGAAAACCGTTTACATTCCGGCCTCCGAACCGCGCCTTGCTCACCCTGCGTCGCTTGCGCGAAAGCGCCGCGTAAACCCATCTGTCCCAATGAGTTCCATACTCAGCCGCGCCCGCAACAAACGCCCGGCAAACAAATCGGGAAGCCTCCCGCCTCGACCGGAGGCTTCCCCAGTCTCACGCCATCCAAATCCACGTTGCCGCGCTAAAGCGCCGCATCCTCGTCAAATTCCGTCACCGAAGGACCAATCTCCAGTTCATCCGAAAAGTCCTGAACTTGGTCTTCTAGCAAAGTAGCCGTAGTGTTCTGATAGTGCGGGCTTCCCGTGCCGGCCGGGATCAGGTGACCGATGATCACGTTCTCCTTCAGGCCGCGCAGGTAGTCGCGCTTGCCCGAGAGCGCCGCCTCGGTGAGCACGCGGGTCGTCTGTTGGAACGACGCCGCCGCCACCCAGCTTTCGGTGCTCAGCGCGGCCTTGGTGATGCCCTGCAGAATCGAGGACGCTTCGGCCGGACGTCCGCCCTTGGCCAACGTCTGCTGGTTCGTCTCCTGGAAGCGAATCTTGTCCACTTCCTCGTGCGCCAGGAACGGCGTGTCGCCCGGATCGTCCTTGATGCGCACCTTGCGCAGCATCTGGCGAATAATCACCTCGATGTGCTTATCGTTGGTGCGCACGCCCTGCAGACGGTACACCTGCTGGATCTCGTCCAGCAAGTAGCGCCGCAACGAGTCTTCGCCCTGCACCTCAAGAATATCCTGCGGAATCACCGGACCGTCCGTCAGGCGCTGGCCCGCGTACACGCGGTCGCCGGCTTGCACGTTGAGGTGCTTGCCGGGCGGAATCGTGTACTCGCGCTCTTTACCGACCGCCGGCACGATCTTGACCTTGCGCATGCCCTTGGTCGCGCCGCCCAGCTCCACCACGCCGTCGATATGACTGATGACGGCCGGGTCTTTCGGCTGCCGCGCTTCGAACAGCTCGGCCACGCGCGCCAGACCGCCGGTGATGTCTTTCGTCTTACTAAACTGACTCGGCGTCTTCGCGAGCAAGTCACCGGCCTGCACGTCCATGCCGTCCGTCACCTGCACGTGCGTCTGCGCCGGAATCGTTGCGTACGCCAACACTTCGTTGTTCTTGCCCAAGATGGTAATCTGCGGATGCAGATCCTGCTTGTGCTCGGTCACAACGCGCTCTTCAAGCCCCGTGTCCGGATTGATGTCCGTGCGGATCGTGATGCCCTCGATCATGCCTTCGAGATGCACGCGGCCCGACGCTTCCGCCACGATGCTCACGTTGTACGGGTCCCACGTGAACAGCACCGCGCCCTTGCGCAGCTTCTGGCCGTCCTGCGCGAGCAGTTCCGCGCCCGTCGGCACCGCATAGCGATGGGCTTCTTTGCCCTCCGCGTTGAGAATCACAATTTCGCCGCCGCGGTTCACCGCCACGACTTTTTCCTCGCGATTCACCGCGGTGCGGATGTTGCGGTACTCGATCGTGCCGGTCTCGACCATTTTGATTTCGCTGGTCTCGACCTGACGGCTCGCCGCACCGCCGATGTGGAACGTGCGCATGGTCAACTGCGTGCCCGGTTCGCCGATCGACTGCGCCGCGATGATGCCCACCGCTTCGCCGAGTTCGACGATCTTACCGGTCGCCAGATTGCGGCCGTAGCACATCGCGCAGACGCCGCGCCGCGATTGACAGGTCAGCACGCTGCGAATACGCACGCCCGGCAGGCCTTTCTCGACGATGAGCTTGGCCTTCTCTTCGGTCACTTCTTCATTGGCGCGCACCAGCGGCTCCGGCTCGCCCGGCACCAGCACATCGTCGAGCGTGTACCGCCCCGCGATGCGCTCTTCGAGCGCCTGCACGGTTTCACTGCCGTCCATCAGCGGCTCCACCCAAATGCCGTTCAGGGTGCCGCAATCGATCTCTTCAATCACCACGTCCTGCGCCACGTCCACCAGACGCCGCGTGAGGTAACCGGCGTCCGCGGTCTTGAGCGCGGTATCGGCCAAGCCCTTGCGCGCGCCGTGCGACGAGATGAAGTACTCGAGCACGGACAGGCCTTCGCGGAAATTCGACGTGATCGGCGATTCAATGATGTCGCCCGACGGCTTGGCCATCAGGCCGCGCATCGCCGCCAACTGACGAATCTGCTGTTTCGTGCCGCGCGCGCCCGAATCCATCATCAGGTAGATTCCGGTGAACCCCTGATCCTTGGCGGCCATCGTCTTCAACATTTCCGCCGTTACCGCTTCGGTCGTGCGGGTCCATTCGTCGATGACCATGTTGTAGCGCTCACCTTCCGTGATGAGCCCGTTCTGGTACATCTCGTCGATGCGCTCGACCTCTTTCTGGGCCGTCGCAATGAGTTCCTTCTTCTCCACGGGCACCAACATGTCCGAGACGGCGATCGAAATACCCGCCATCGTCGCGTATTGGAAACCAGCCCGCTTCAGACGATCGAGCAGTTCCACCGTGCGCTTGTGGCCGATGCGGATGAACGCCGCCGCGATGATATCGCCGATCGTGTTCTTGTTGTGCTCGCGATTGATCTCTTTAAGGGAAATGTCCGACGGCAGCGCTTCCTTGAACAGAACGCGCCCGACCGTCGTGTCGACAATCTCGCCGTCGCACCAAACTTTGATGCCCGCGTGCATGTCGACCGTGCCCATTTCGTACGCCAGCACCACCGACGCGGTGTCCGGATACACATGCCCCGGCTTCAGCAAGACGCCGTCCTTGGTCGTCCACTCCGGCTTCCACTCGCCCTTCGCGCCCTTGCGCTGTTTGGTGAGATACGAAATGCCGAGCACGATATCCTGACTGGGCGTCATGATCGGACGACCGTGGGACAGCGAGAAAATGTTGGTCGTCGACAGCATCAGCATGCGCGCTTCGAGTTGCGCAGCCGGCATCAACGGCACATGCACCGCCATCTGGTCGCCGTCGAAGTCCGCGTTGAACGCCGCGCACACCAACGGGTGAATGCGAATCGCCTTACCCTCGATCAGCACCGGTTCGAACGCCTGAATGCCCAAGCGGTGCAGCGTGGGAGCGCGGTTCAACATCACCGGATGGTCCTTAATGACCTCTTCCAGGATGTCCCACACTTCCTCGCGTCCCGCGGCGATCGCCTTTTTCGCCGCCTTGATCGTCGTGGCCAGGCCCATGTCCTTCAGCTCACGAATGATGAACGGCTCGAACAGTTCGAGCGCCATCTTCTTCGGCAGACCGCACTGGTGCAGTTTCAGCTCCGGGCCCACCACGATCACCGAGCGGCCGGAGTAGTCCACGCGCTTGCCCAGCAGGTTCTGGCGAAAACGCCCTTGCTTGCCCTTGAGCATATCGCTCAACGACTTCAGCGGACGGTTGCCCGCGCCGAGCACCGTGCGCCCGTGGCGGCCGTTGTCGAACAGCGCGTCCACCGCTTCCTGCAGCATGCGCTTCTCGTTGCGCAAAATCACTTCCGGCGCGCGCAGTTCGATCAGCCGCTTGAGGCGGTTGTTGCGATTGATCACGCGTCGGTACAGGTCGTTCAGATCGCTCGTCGCGTAGCGGCCGCCCTCGAGCGGCACCAACGGGCGCAGATCCGGCGGAATCACCGGCACGACGTCGAGCACCATCCACGTCGGATTGTTGCCCGACTTGCGCAGCGCCTCGACCACCTTCAGCCGCTTGATCGCCTTCGTGCGCGCCTGCATCGACGTCGTCGCCGTGAGCTGCGCATGCAAGTCCGCGCTCAACTGCTCAATATCGATCTCTTCCAGCAGCGTCTTGATCGCTTCCGCGCCCATCTTCGCGGTGAAGCGGTCGCCCCACTGGTCGCGTGCGTCCTGATACTCGTCTTCGGTCAACGTCTGCATCTTGTTGAGGCCGGTGTCGCCCGGATCAACGACGATGTAGTTCTCGAAATAGATAATCCGCTCGAGCACGCGCACCGACAGATCCAACAAGTTGCCGATGCAACTCGGCGTGGTCTTGAAGAACCAGATGTGCGTCACCGGCACGGCCAACTTGATGCAGCCCATGCGCTCGCGGCGAACTTTCGATTCCGTCACTTCCACACCGCAGCGATCGCAGATGATCCCACGATGCTTTACTTTTTTGTACTTGCCGCAGCCGCATTCCCAGTCCTTCACGGGCCCGAAAATGCGCTCGCAAAACAACCCGTCCTTCTCCGGCTTGAAGGTGCGGTAATTAATCGTCTCGGGCTTTTTCACCTCGCCCCGAGACCACTTCAAAATATCCTCGGGCGAAGCCAGCCGAATTTGAATCGCGTCGAAACGATCGCCCGTCGTCGGTAAAAACTTGGACAAGGCTTAGCCCTCCACCGGTTCGGTTTCTTCTTCGACTTCCAGGCCGCCTTCCTCGACGGTGATCAGCTTGATCACGTCCAGGCAAAGGCTCTGCATCTCGCGCACCAATACGTTGAACGACTCCGGACGCCCAGGCTCCACTTCCTTGTCGCCCTTCACGATCGCCTCGTAGGCTTTCGTGCGGCCCTGGATATCGTCCGACTTAATCGTCAGCAATTCCTGAAGCGTGTACGCCGAGCCGTATGCTTGCAGCGCCCACACCTCCATTTCGCCGAACCGCTGACCGCCAAACTGCGCCTTACCGCCCAGCGGCTGCTGCGTCACCAACGAATACGGGCCGATGGCGCGCGCGTGGATCTTGTCGTCCACAAGGTGGTTCAGCTTCATCATGTAAATCTGGCCGACCGTCACGTCCTGGTCCATCGTGCGGCCCGTGCGTCCGTCGCGCAACTGAATCTTGCCCGTTTCCGGCAAGCCCGCCTTGCGCAGGTATTCGCGGATCGTCTCTTCGGACGCGCCATTGAACACCGGCGTCGCCACCTTCAGACCGAGGGCCCGCACCGCCCAACCCAAGTGCGTCTCGAGGATCTGCCCCACGTTCATGCGCGAGGGCACGCCCAGCGGGTTCAGCACGATCTGCACCGGCGTGCCATCCGGCAGGAACGGCATGTCTTCAACCGGCAGGATCTTCGCGATCACGCCCTTGTTACCATGGCGACCCGCCATCTTGTCGCCCACCGACAGCCGACGCTTCGTGGCGATGAACACCTTCACCAGCTTGATCACGCCCGGGGGCAACTCGTCGCCCTTGCGGAGCATCTCGATCTTGCTGTCGCGGAACGCCACCAGCTTGGCCTCTTCCATCGCGGCCATGTTGACCAGACGCGTCAGCTTCTGCTGGAGCTTCTTGTCCTCGATACGCAGGCGCGCCAGCACGCTGTACTCCGCCTTCTCGAGGTGCGACACCTTGACCTTCTTGCCGCGCTCGAGCACCAGCTCGTCGGTCCGGTGGTCCACCACATCCTCAAGAATCTTGATGCCGACCAAGTCCTCTTTCATCAGCGACACGAACGTCTCGCGAATCGCGTCGATCGAATCCTGGTATTCGCGCTTGATCCGGTTCACCTCGGCCGTCAACGCGCTCTTCGCGCCGCCGTCCGCCGCCTTGTCGCGGCGGCTGCAAATCTTGACGTCCACGATGACGCCCTCGGTTCCCGGCGGCACCGTCAACGACGCGTCGCGCACGTCCTCGGCCTTCTCGCCGAAAATCGCGCGCAGCAGCTTCTCTTCCGGCGCCAGCTCGGTCTCGCCCTTCGGCGTCACCTTGCCCACCAGAATGTCCCCGTGCTTGACCTTCGCGCCGATGCGCACAATCCCCGTCTCGTCGAGGTTCTTCAGCGCGTCTTCGCTCACGTTCGGAATGTCGCGCGTAATTTCTTCCGGCCCCAACTTCGTGTCGCGGGCTTCGAGTTCAAACACATCGATATGAATCGACGTGAACGTATCCTTTTTCACGAGATCTTCGCTGATCAGGATCGCGTCTTCGAAGTTGTACCCTTCCCATGGCATGAACGCCACAAGCACGTTGCGGCCCAACGCCAACTCGCCGTCGTCCGTCGCCGGACCGTCCGCGATGATGTCGCCTTCTTCCACCTTGTCGCCCTTTGCGATGATCGGGCGCTGGTTGATGCACGTGTTCTGGTTCGACCGCAGGTATTTCTTCAAGCGATAGACGTCTTCGTCCGAGCGGAACGGATTTTGGTCCTTGTCGCGGCCCTTTTTGGTGTGCTTGATGCGCAGCGTGAGACCGTCCACATAGTCCACCACGCCCGCGCGCTCCGCACGCACCACCGTGCCCGAATTGCGCGCCGTCACATGCTCCAGGCCCGTGCCCACCAACGGCGCTTCCGCCCGCAGCAGCGGCACCGCCTGGCGCTGCATGTTCGATCCCATCAAGGCGCGGTTCGCGTCGTCGTGTTCCAGAAACGGAATCAACGCCGCCGCCACCGACACCAACTGCTTGGGCGACACGTCCATGTAGTCGACTTGGTTCGGCTCGGCCTTCGGGAAGTCGCCGCGGTGACGCGACAACACCGTCGTCGTCGCGAACTTGCCGTCGGTCTTCAACGGCGCGTTCGCCTGCGCGATCACGTAATTGTCCTCGTCGTAGGCCGACAGCATCTCGATATTTTCGAGCACGCGGCCACGCTCCACCTTGCGGTAGGGCGTCTCGAGGAATCCGTATTCGTTAATGCGCGCATACGTCGACAAGCTCGCCATCAGACCGATGTTCGGTCCTTCCGGCGTCTCGATCGGGCAGATGCGGCCATAGTGCGTCGGGTGTACGTCGCGCACCTCGAAGCCCGCGCGTTCGCGGCTCAGACCGCCCGGCCCCAACGCGCTCAGACGGCGCTTGTGCGTCAACTCCGCCAGCGGATTGATCTGGTCCATGAAGTGCGACAACTGGCTGCGCCCGAAGAAGTCCTTGATCACTGCGCTCACCGGCTTGGGATTCACCAGCGTCTGCGGCGTCAACTGCTCTTCTTCCTGGAAATTCATGCGCTCGCGCACCGTGCGTTCCATCCGCACCAGGCCGATGCGCACCTGATTGCCCAGCAATTCGCCCACCGCGCGCACGCGGCGATTGCCCAGGTGATCGATATCGTCGAGCACGCCTTCGCCGCCGCGCAGCTTCACCAGGTACTGCAACGTCGCCACCACGTCTTCCGTGGTCAACGTCTTGGTTTCCTGCGGAATCGACAGCCCCAGCTTGCGATTAATCTTGTAACGACCCACCGGCGCGAAATCGTACCGGCTCGCGTCGAAAAACAACTTCTGAAAGAACGTCCGCGTCGTCGCGTCCGTTGCCGGATCGCCCGGACGAATCCGACTGTAAATCTCGCGAAACGCATCGTCCTGCGTCTGCGTCGGATCGAGTTCCAGCGTGCGCGCAATCGACGAATCGCGCAGGAAATCCTGCGAATTCAACAACTGCATTTCCTTGGCGTGCGAATTCATGATGCGGTCCACAACCGGCTGCGTCAGCTCTTCGGCCGCATCCGCCAGAATTTCGCCCGTCTCCGGATCCACGACGTCCGCGCCCACAACGCGCCCCACCAGCGACTCCGGATCGAAACTTTTCCCGTCGATCTTCACCTTGCTGCGGCCCAGCACCACCGTCTCCGTCCGGTAGAACAACGCAAGAATCTGATCGTTGTCCTCGTACCCGAACGCGCGCAAGAACGCCGTCGCCAAAATCTTCGACCGACGGTCGATCGTCAACCACAGCAGGTCGTTAATGTCGTATTCGAATTCCAGCCACGCGCCGCGATACGGAATCACGCGCGCAGTCAACAGGTACTTGCCGTTCTGATGCTGTTTGGTCTCGAACGACACGCCCGGCGACTTGTGCAACTGACTCACAATCACGCGTTCCGCGCCATTGATGATGAACGTGCCGGTCGGCGTCATGATCGGCAACTCGCCGAGAAACACCTCCTGCTCCACCATCATCTTCTCGCGCTTCTCGCCGCCGCCCGCGTCTTCATACCGCACCAAACGCAGCAGCGCCTTGAGCGAGGCCGCATACGTCAGCCCGCGCTCCTGGCACTCTTGGATCTCGTACTTCGGCGGCGCGAACGAATAATGGACGAACTCGAGCCTCGTCATTCCGTCCGGCGAGGCAATCGGAAACACATCCAGAAAAACTTCCTGCAGACCCTTCAGCTCGCGCTCATCCGGCGGCACGTCCCACTGCAAGAACTCCCGGTACGACCTCGTCTGTATCTCGATAAGGTCGGGAAGTTCGAGCAAGTCCGGCACGCGTCCCAGTGAAGGCCGCCCAACGTTGCGATCGGGAGCAACAGACATGCGTGAATTCCTTCTAGTCGCCTTGACCAACCGCCTACTCACCGGTACGGGACAACGTCCCCGCCCAGCTATCAGACCCGCGGCCAAGCCCTTGAAGCCAGCGATTCCACGTCAGGTGTGTACAGAGCCGGATGCACAGAAATGGGCCCGCGGAAGAGACAATGCGTCCCCCCACGGAACCCTACGGCCTCCGCGCATATTGAACGCCTTTCCAGCCCAAAACATCCCTGGGTTCACCCTCGGCTTCACCGCTGAAAAGACAAACTCTATCCCAGCTCAGACACAAACAGGGAGTTTAGCATGCGGATTGGCCATTGTCAAGCAACAGGGATCGCAGAATCTATGCCCACAGACACTGCTGTCCGGTTGTTTTTGAGGTTGTGGGTTGTAATTTGAGTTTTGCCAATGTGTTATAGACGGTTTTGGGAGTGATCGATATGGGAATCGGAATAGACTTGGGCCTTTCCAATCGTGTAAGGACGCGAGGAACGAC
>JBHELB010000068.1:0-76515 GCA_041859045.1 Candidatus Hydrogenedentales bacterium
GACGCCATCCGCGCCACGTACGCGACCGACCTGTTCACGGTTGACGCGTTCGCGGCCAAGTTGGCCGAAACCGGCGTGGCGGAGCAGGACGGCGACACCGACCTGTACGGCCTGTACGGCAGCTACCTGGGCATCGAGAACGTGACGATCGACGCGTACTGGCTGTGGCTGCGTGATGCGGCGAGCCTGAACGACACGAATCGCCTGTGGTTCGGCGAGTGGATCGAAGACGTGCTGAACCTCGATGACTACGACGTGACCAATCTGCATACCGTCGGCCTCCGCGGAGCCGGGACCTTTGGCCAGTTCGATTTCAATGCTGAAGCCGCTTACCAGTTCGGCGATGCCGGTCAGGTGGGCTTCCTGTTCAACCCGTTCACCTATGGTGATGACAGTGCTGAGTTCTCGACGTGGGCCGGCAATCTTGAAGTCGGTTACACCTTCGACATGACCTACTCGCCGCGCGTCTTCTTGGGCGCTGCGTATTTCGGTGGCGAAGACAACCGCGACATCTCGTGGCTGGATTGGGTGAACCCCTTCTACCTGCCGGATGCGAGCGTGAGCTTCAACCGCCTGTTCTCGAACTGGGAGCACACCGAGTTCTTCGAGAACACCGACCTCTCCAACGTTTGGATCGGCCGCGCGGGCGTGAGTGCGAAGCCGACTGAGTCGACCGAAGTCCTGCTCACCGTGTGCTACTACGACGCGCTGGACGAGTTCGACGCGCCGTACTTCGTGAAGATCGGTAAGTTCCGCGTGCCGCTGTTCCCGAACCGCAGCTATGCGGCGAAGGGTAACGACAGCGAGCTGGGTTGGGAAGTCGGCCTGTACGGCACCTACAAGTACACCGAAGACCTGACCTTCAAGGCGGGTTATGCCCACCTGTTCACCGGCGACGGCCTGACCGAAGGCGCCTTCGTGGCGAATAACGGCCTTGGCTTCACCGGCGGCAGCGGCGACGACGACGCTGACTACCTGTTTGTCGAGACCACGCTCGCCTTCTAAGGCGACTTGTCTGACGACTGAGCCTCCCCCTGGTTCGCAAGGACCCGGGGGAGGTTCTCTTTTGAGGGGCGTCTAAAATAGAGGCGATTTCGATTATACTGGCGTCCCGAAGGAGCCTGAAGTGGGAATTCGCGAAACCGATCTGTATGACCCCGTCCGAACGTACCTGACGGAGCGGGGATACATTGTCCGTGGCGAAGTACACGGGTGCGACGTGGTGGCGATGAAGGGTGAGGACACGGTCATCGTCGAATTGAAGCGATCGCCAGGGCTTGGCCTGCTGGTTCAGGCCGCACAACGCCAACGCCTGTCCGATTCGGTCTATGTGGCCGTGCCTCCACCGCGCACCGCGCGTAGCCGGGAATGGCGCGGGTTCCTGCATCTGCTGCGGCGGCTCGAAATCGGGCTCTTGGTCGTTACGCCCGACCCCGCGTCGGTCACGGTGGTGTTGCACCCCCAGCCCTTCGAACGACGCAAGGGAAATTCACGCAAAAAGCGCCGCGCGCTCATCGAGGAGGCCACCGCGCGGGGTGGGGATCACAACGTGGGCGGCAGTACGCGCCGCAAATTGATGACCGCGTACCGCGAGGCGGCATTGCGTATCGCCGTGGGACTCGACCTTCTCGGAATCGCATCGCCCAAGGCGTTGCGCGCGCTGGGCACAAGCCCCAAAACACAGCGCGTCCTCTACGACAACGTCTATGGATGGTTCGCGCGGCGTGAGAAGGCTCAGTACGAACTTACGGCAAGTGGCCGCGCCGCGCTAGCCGAGTATGCCGTCCTCGCCGCACGCCACAGGGAAAAACTTTCGGAGGCCGTCATGGAATCGTCCCCAGTCCGTTCCACAGCGGCCTCCGGGTGAAATAAGCGCCTCATACCGTTGTGGGGAGGTCGATCGCGATCTGTCCGTCGCGTGCATCCACCTGGACCGTGCCGCCCTTCGCCAATCGGCCAAACAGCAGCTCATCGGCCAGCGGGTCCTGAATCTCCCGTTGAATGAGACGCCCCAAGGGACGCGCACCGTAGGTTTCGTCGAAACCATGCTCGGCAAACCAGTGGCGTGCCGCTTCCGTCACCAGCAACTCCGTCTTCCGCGGCGCAAGACGCTGCTGCAGTTCCCGCACAAACTTGTCGACGATCAGCAGAACCGTCTCGCGGCTCAACGCGGTGAAATGAACGATGGCGTCCAGGCGATTGCGAAATTCGGGACTGAACGTGCGCTCAATCGCCTTTTGTCCTTTTCCCGCAGTGTCGGCGTGCGCGCTATGGAAGCCAATGGCGTTTTGGCTAAGTTCGCGAGCTCCGGCGTTTGAGGTCATGATCAACACGACGTGACGGAAATCGGCATGGCGGCCGGTGTTGTCCGTCAACGTCGCGTGATCCATCACCTGCAACAAAATGTTAAACACGTCCATGTGCGCTTTCTCGATCTCATCCAGCAGCAGCACGCAGTAGGGATGCCGGCGCACCTCGTCCGTGAGCAGCCCGCCCTGGTCGAACCCCACGTATCCTGGGGGCGCGCCGATCAGACGCGCCACGGCGTGCTTCTCCATGTACTCGCTCATGTCGTAGCGGGCGAAGTGAACGCCCATCGTGCGCGCGAGCTGCCGCGCGACCTCGGTTTTGCCCACGCCCGTCGGCCCGGTAAACAAGAAACTGCCGATGGGACGCTCCGGAGCCCCGAGCCCCGCGCGCGACCGCTTGATCGCCGTGGCCACAGCGCGAATCGCCTCGTCCTGACCGAAAACGGCGTGCTTAAGGTCGGCCTCGAGGGTGGCCAAGCGCGTTTTGTCGGCAGAGGTCACGGATTGTACCGGCACCCTCGCCATTCCCGCGACCACGCGCTCAATATCGGCAGGGCGAATCGTGCGCCGTGCGGCCGGCCCGGCCAGGCGTTGGGCCGCGCCCGCTTCGTCGATAACGTCGATTGCCTTGTCCGGCAAGAAACGATCGGTGATGTGCTTGGCCGAAAGCTCGACCGCCGCACGCAGCGCGGAATCCGTGTAGGCGATCCCGTGGTGCTCCTCGTACTTGGACTTGAGCCCACGCAGTATCTGCACGGTCTCGTCGACGGACGGTTCGTCCACGTCGATTTTCTGAAACCGCCGCGACAATGCGCGGTCACGCTCAAAAATGTTCTTGTACTCCTCAAAGGTCGTCGACCCAATGCACCGAATATCGCCCGACGCAAGCACCGGTTTGAGGATGTTCGAGGCGTCCATGATGCTGTCCGTCGTGGCGCCCGCGCCCACGACCGTGTGGATCTCGTCGATGAACAAGATCGCGTCCTTGCGCTGCGCGAGGGCAGCGATGACATTCTTCAGGCGTTGCTCGAAATCGCCTCGAAACTTCGTGCCCGCCAGAAGCGCCGCAAGGTCGAGCATAAGGATATCCGTACCGCGCAGAATGGCAGGCACGCGATCCTCGTGGATTCGCAGCGCGAGTCCCTCAACCAAAGCGGTCTTGCCTACGCCGGGTTCGCCGACATAAATCGGGTTGTTCTTCCGGCGACGGCACAACACCTGAACGGTTCTATTGACTTCGATGTCGCGGCCAATGAGCGGGTCGATCTTGCCCTCGGCCGCGCGCCGGACCAAGCTCACCGTGTACGCCGACAACGCGTCGCGCCCGGCCACGGAATGAGGCTCTTCGCCCCCCTCCATGTGCGGTGAGGGTCGGCCCGACTCCGTGGCCGGTTTTGAGATGCCGTGAGACACGTAGTTCAGCACGTCAAGGCGCGAAATCCCCTGCGCGGCAAGAAAGAACGCCGCGTGCGAGTTCGGCTCCTCAAACATCGCCGCGAGAATGTCTCCCGCGTCCACCAGTTGCTTGTTGGCGTAATGGACATGGGTGATAGCGCGTTGCATCAAGCGCTCAAAGCCCGCGGTCTGCGTGGGCACATGGTCGCGGGTCCCTGGGATTTTCTCCAGGTTGCGCTCGAAAAACGTTTCGATCGCGCTACGGAGACTGTTAAGGTTCGCCCCGCAGTTGCTTAGGATCGCCCGGCCATATTCATCGTCAATGAGGCAATACAGCAGATGTTCTGGGCAAAAATACTCGTGCCGGCGTTGGCGCGCCTCTCTCAAGGCGGCATTCAGGGTCAGTTCGAGCCCCTTGCTGAGTTCCATCACTACTCCTTCCCAGCATCCCCGAGGGTGCTTTACGCCGGTTCCATCGTGCACCGAAGGGGGAATCCTGCATCTCGGGCTCTGGCGTGCACCGCCAGGAGCTTCGTCTCAGCCACGTCACTGGTGTAAACACCGCAGACGCCTAATCCATTCTGATGGACGTTGAGCATGATCCGAACCGCTTCTTCCGCGCTTTTCCGGAAAATCGACCTCAGGATTTCCACTACAAAGTCCATCGTCGTGTAATGATCGTTATGCAGAAGGACACGAAACATCGGCGGCGGCTGGAGGCGTTCATGGGTCCCCACACCTGCCTGCTCACCCCATTCCGGAATATACTCGGGCATCGTCCGTCGTCTCCCCTCATTCAACATCGAGGCATACCGCACATTGCAGCGGGCCTCCTTTGGATCATAGCATAGACGAAGCAATACCTGCAGAGAGGAGGCGGCATGGGCACCGAAATTGAGAGAAAGTTCCTGGTTGCGAGCCATGATTGGCGCGCTGTCGCCGACGCCGGCACGGCAATGAAACAGGGCTATTTGGCGATCGGCCCCCCGGCGGCCGTGCGGGTTCGTCTCGAAGGCAACCAGGCGTTCCTCAACATCAAGCAGTCCACGTTGGACATTTCCCGAGCTGAATTCGAGTACCCGCTTCCTGCCGCCGACGCCGAGGAGTTGTTGGAAACGCTGTGCGCTGGGCGCACGGTCGAGAAAACGCGGTACTGCGTTGAGTACGGCGGGCGGACCTGGGAGGTGGACGTATTCAAGGGACTAAATGCTCCCCTGATCGTCGCGGAGGTGGAGTTGGAGAGTACCGCTGACGCTATTGAGTTGCCGCCCTGGGCGGGGGCCGAAGTCTCAGGGGATCCCCGGTACCTCAATACCTACCTCAGCCAGCATCCTTTCAGCACCTGGGAGACCTAGCGTGGCCGCTTGTACCTTTTCCCGGGGCGGGGTAGAGTGAACACGGCAAGAGGAACGCGACATGCTTGAACCCGAACCGATGGTCTGGAATTTCTGTCCGATCTGCGGCCGTCGCCTGGAACCTGCCCACGACGGCGAGTCGGTACGTCCGCACTGCGCGCCCTGCCGTCGGTACTACTATCGCAACCCCGTGCCAGCGGCGTGCCTGTTTGTGACGCGCGGCGACGAACTCCTGCTCGCACGCCGGGCCTTTGACCCGTGCAAGGGGATGTGGTCGTTGCCGGGTGGCTTTGTCGAACTGGGCGAGACGGTCGAGGAGGCCGCTCTGCGCGAGCTTCGGGAAGAGACCGGGTTGCTGGGCCGTCGCCTGCGCTTGATCGGGGTGAGTTCACAAAGCAGTCGCTGGGCAGGGGGCGTGGTGCTGCTGGGGTATGCCGTCGATAGTTGGGAAGGCACGCCCGTAGCCGCCACCGATGCGGAGGAACTGGCCTTCTTTGCGCCCAATGCGCGCCCCAAACTTGCCTTCCGCGCCCACGAGGAACTCCTGGCGCTGTTCGATACGACGGCCATACGGTAAGCAAAGGGTTTTGCCTCGTAGAATGCCGTAGGGTACGGGCAAGCGACTTAAACAAGAGCGCTCTAGTCAAATCGTATTTATATTTATTCACAGTCGCATATGCCGCGCCCGCCATGTCTCGAGTAATCGTGGAAATCTGCGCAAAACCCTGATGTTCTTTTCACGATTGCTATTCTTCCAGGACTGTTGCAATACTCCAATTTATAGTACCGGCTTGAGAAGCTGATTCTCGTTGTTAGGGGTGGCGTTCTCGGGACTGGGGCCGGGGGGCGTGGGGTCCTTCGGGGGAAGGGGAGCTAGGCTCCCCAAGGGGAGACAAGGACAATGTCGCGAAAAGGTTGGTGGGTGAAGGGGAGTTGGGGACTCGTTGTGGTGCTGGTCCTGACGGGAATCATGTTTTCGACCAACGCCGCGGCGGTGACTCACCGCATTCTGTTGGTCGGCGATAGCTGGACGCAGTACCTCTGGAAGGATCGCATCGTGCGCAACGTGCTGATCGCCAAGGGGAAGAGCCAGTATGACGAACTCGGTGCGAACACGGCGGTTTCGGGATCGACCGCACAGGTGTGGGCGGCCAATACGTATTGGAACGGCATGGGCCTGCTGGATTGGATCACGTACGAACTGGCGGTGAATCCGACGGTCGATATCGTGTACATGAGCATTAGCGGCAACGATATGCTGGCGGGACAGAGCAACGGTGGCTGGTATCAGGGCATTGATCCAAGCGTGTGGGCGTCGCGCCGGGCGACGATCCTGAGCGCGTTGCAGACGGTTATCAATCACTGCTTGAACCAGCGCGCGAACGTGAAGGTCGTCGTTGTCGATTACGACTACCTGAACCTGTGGGATACGTTGCTGCAGGATCCGCTGGATGTGCTGATGTGGCAGAACGTCGGTTCGCCGACGCCGCGTCAGATCAACGACGCGTTCATCGACATGGGCTCGGGCAAGCTGGCGCTGACGCAGGGCAATTCGCGTCTGGCGTACGTGCAGAACTTCGGTCTGATGCAGAACTGGAAGAACTCGCCGGCGGGCGCGCCGAAGCCGGGCACGATTCAGAACGGCTATGTTCCGTTCCCGGGCGGCTACCGCGATTACCCGACGCCGATGGGCGCGCTGGCGGGCACGAGCAGTAACCGCGACGCCATCCACCTCAGCGCGTCGGGCTTCACGCAACTCGTGACGAACGTCTACAACCAGGTGCTGGCCTACTGGCTGTAAGCGACTGATTGACGTCAGCAGCGGCCGGAGTTCGCTCCGGCCGCTATTTTTTTTCCTGTCGGGTGAACAAGGTCAAAGATGGACCGATTCTCTCGCGATGGACGTCTGGCGGATCGGGGGTGTCCAAGGAGACTAGGCTCATATTTATGACTAACGCGTCAAGGTTGCCCATATTGTTCTTGTCTGCGCGCGTGCGTGCGACGTAGCGGCCGGTCATAAAGTTCATCGCGCGCTCGATGGGCCAGGCGTTGGTACCGACGCGCGCGTCCGGCGGTAACGTCTGCAATCTCGCGGCAAGGGCCCGGTACTCGGCCATTTCGTCCGAGAACGCGATGCGGCGGCCCTGGCTTTCCGCGCGCATGAGCGCGGGTCCCAGCACCACCAGTGTGACCAACAGTCCAACCGCTCGCTGCATTCGCCGTGCGTTTCTTGAGAACAGGCGGTGAAGCGCAAACGCGAGTACCGCGCTACTCAGCGCCGCGCCCGTAACGTTGCTGTACCAGATATAGCGCGGAATGTTTCCGGGAGTGAAGAAGACCCACCAGTAGACGAAGAACGGCGCGAGAAAATAGAACGCCATCAGCGCCGGATCCGGCCTTCGTTCGAAAACAAACGGCAGCGCGAGAACCAACACGACGAGCAACGATAGCGCGGTCGCCGGTTGATGCACGGCCCAGGTGAGGGTCTCGTCTACGCCGCCGAACCCGAACATGAGGTAGTGCTTGTACATGGCCAACGCACCGGAGGCGGTGTCTGCGACATCGTGTTTATAGACTTTTTTCACCAACCACCACGCGACTATGGGGAGCGCGGTTCCCACCACCGGCCAGGCAAGATGCGCGAAGCGGACGCGCCGTGCCGTGAGGCGATCGTAGATGCACGCGGCAATGCACGCCCACGCAGCCAGTACAAAGATCGATTTGCACAGTATAGCAACGCCGAAACAGAGGCCCGCGAGCAGTCCGTAGACGGCTGTTCTGTTGGCCATCGCGCGCCGCCAGGCAATAAGTCCAAGCAGACCGAACAGCAGCGCAGGAATTTCGCCGTAGAGCGTACGGCCGAGATAGATTGAGCCCTCGGCGAGCGTCGAAAGTAACGCCGCCGCGGCAGCGCTGCGCCCGCCGAACACCGGGCGCAGGAAGAAGTAGACCGCGGCGATGAAGGCCAAACAGAAGAACGCCATCACCGTGCGCGCAACGATGAGTTCCACACCCAAAACACGAAACGCCCCCGCGATGGGCAGCAACACCGGCGGGCCAACGGAGTCGTAGGAATCAAACATGACAAAGCCCGTATCGGGATGTCCCGAGGCATAGAGGCCGTACTGCGCGAGGTTGCGTGCGACAACAAGGTGGTAGGTTTCGTCTGGTTCGGCAAGAGGGTAGGCTCCTAGGCGTGGAAACGCCAGCAATGCACCTATCGCGAGCACCAGCGCGAGCCAGGCCCACGCGTGCGGCGTGGGTTCCGCAGGACTCTCACTGTCGAACTGCGGCGCACGTGCGCGCAACCGCCACAAATCCCATGCAAAAGCCGAGGCCATCAGTGTAAACGCGAACGCTTTCACGCCCAGCCGCACAAAAAACGCCATTGATTCCCGCGGAGTCTCGAAAGGCAGCGTTATCAATAATGTCGTTGCCGCCACTGCAGTGAATGCCGCACAGACGAATCCTGTGGTGCCTACCACCGCGCGTAGCGTCCACGCCGCGGGCAAAGGCCACTCGGTGTTTGCGATGCGCGTGGTGCGTGGCGCGCTCATGGGGCTACGTCGCCAGGATATGCGCCACCCGCAAGTAGCGCGGGTCGAACTGCGTGCGGCATTCCCACGCCTCGGACAGCGGACGCAGCACGACGTTGTTCGCATTGACGCCGGCCATTTTGCCCGTCTCGCCTTCAAGGAGGGCCTCGACCGCCGCCACACCCAAGCGGCTGGCCAGCAGCCGGTCAAAGGCCGAGGGTGTGCCGCCGCGTTGCAGGTGGCCAATCACGACCACTCGCGATTCCTTGAAGGCGCTCTTTTCGCCGACTTTCGCAGCGACCTGAAACGCATTGCCCTCCTGGTCTCCTTCCGCGACGACGACAATGCCGGAAGTTTTGCCCGCTTCCTTGCCCTGCCGAAGATGTTCGATAAGGTTATCGATGCCGGAATCGTCCTCGGGAACGAGGATCGCCTCGGCCCCACCCGCGATGCCGCTCATCATGGCCAGGTATCCGCTGTGCCGGCCCATTACCTCGACGAAAAACAGCCGGTCGTGCGACTCTGCGGTGTCGCGCAACCGGTCAATGGCGTCGAGCGCGATATTCAGCGCCGTGTCGTAGCCGATGGTGAAATCCGTGCCGCCGATGTCGTTGTCGATCGTGCCCGGCAGACCGATGCAGCGAATGCCGTGTTCCGCGTGCAGCGCCTGTGCGCCGCGATAGGAGCCGTCGCCCCCGACCACCACCAACCCCTCGATCCCGTGCTTGCTCAGCGTCTCGGCGGCTTTTACGCGGCCCTCGACCTCGAAGAACGGCTTGCAGCGCGCGGTATGGAGGATAGTGCCGCCGCGATTGATGATGCCGCTGACGTCGCGCGGCCCGAGTTTCACCACTTGCTCATCAATAAGGCCTTGATAGCCCCGCCGAATACCGAAGACCTCGATACCGTGGTAACACGCCGTGCGCACGACGGCGCGAATCGCCGCGTTCATGCCGGGGGAGTCGCCGCCGCTGGTTAAGACGCCGATGCGTTTCATTTTTTACTACTCCTTGCTTTTATTGCCAGCACGGTCGACAGGTATACGCCTATCGGCTGCTCCGGGTGCGTTTGCTCGACGTTTTCGAACTAGAGGTTTTGCCCTTGCTCTTTTCCGAAGAACTCGCCTTGGTCGCTTTTTCCTGCGCGGGCTTTTCCTGCGCGGCTTCCTGTGGCGGTTCGATCAGAGGCGGTTCTGCCTCGCTCAGCAACACGCCTTGCGCTGCGGCTTCGAGCGACAACGCGCGCCATTCCGCCAACGACGCCACGGCCTTGGCTTCATTAATGCGGCCGGCGTCGTTAAGCTGCTCCACGTCGGCCAGCAGTTCGCTCACCACCGCGCTAATCCAGTCACCGCGGCGATCGCTGCCGCCGTCGCTGCCGGTACCCGTCAAGTACTGCGACTGACTCTTGCTCGCGCGCGACACCATATCCTGCAACGGTTCGACAAAGGGCTCTTTCGCCTCTTCCTCAGCCACACACAGCGCACGACACAGCCGTGTCAACGCGCCGATCGCCGGGGCCGCCGTCGCACGCGATAGGCGTCCAGATTGCCAGCGTTGCTCCACATAGGGAAACATGCGGAGCAACGCGAAAAACTCGCGATGATCCACTCGAGGAGACGCCGCATTCGCAAGGTTCTGAATGATGGACAGTACTTCGGACGGAACCGCGTTGCGGAACGCCGAATTGTTCACAAACGCCTGTGCCTCGGTCTTTGCCCGTGCGGAAGCCGCTGTCGAAACCACGGAGCCATCGCGTCCGCTAAGGTACACCGGATTCCTGCCCACAGAGATCGTGAGCGCATCGTCTTTGGCCGCGGGCATTTCCACCGGGGCGTTCAACGTATCCGTGAGGCGCAGTTCGGTGGCCTTGCCCACCGGCACAGTAGTCTCGCCCGACGCGTTTTCATTCCACAGCGCGATGATCCAGCCTCCGCGGTTGCGAAACACAGGGGCGCGCACTCCCGCGCCAAGAGACAACTCGCCCACCGCCTCGGCATCGCGCAGGCGGTGGATATACGCGCTTAGATGTGCAAAGCCTGGCGCGGCGCCCGGCGTTTGTCCGGGTTCGGGCGTCGTTGTGAACAGCGTGTATCCTGACAGTTCCGTTGCCGAAACGCTTTCCGCACGGCACAGCAGGGACTCACGTACGATGGTCGGGCCCCACTCGGCCGCAGGCGCTTCTGGCGGCCGTATCCGCACCGATATCGGCATGCCTTCATAGCCGCTGCGTTCCACGCCATCGCGAAACGCGCGCACCTCGGCGGTGGAAGGACCCGCGTGACGCAGCACCACCTCGCGCACATCGTACTGACCGGCGGCGGCAAGCAGCGCCTGGATTGCCCCGGGATCGTCGGCAATGAGAGAAATGGATGGACGCGCGTTGGCTTTGCGCAAGCCCTCGACAATTCCGGATAGCCGTTCAGGGGCGCCCGAAGGATCGATGATCCAAGACGAAGCGCTTCCCGCCAAGCGCGCAACGAGATTCTGGGCGTCCACGACGGGATTCGGCATTTCCTGCGTGCTCAAGCCCACCGCGACCTGAAATCCGACCGCTTTTGCTGCCGCGGCTTGTCTGGGGGCATCGCCATTGGCCGCATCGAGCCGGACCGAGCGCAACGGGAGCGCCTGTGCCGCAAGCAGACCCATCGCGTCGAGTGCGCCGCTTCCTAGCACAAGCGGCGCGGGTTCTCCGTTGAACGGTCGTTCGATCCAAACGAAGCGGCGTTCATAGGTGGTGGATTGATCGCCGGTTGTTACCGTGAATTTGAGGGTATAGAGGCCTGGGTGCGCGGGCAGCTCCGAGACTTTGCGCCAGAGTGCGCCGTGGCCTCGGACCTGGAACGTGCCCAAGTCGATCTTTACCGGCGCTTCTTGCTCGCGCTGTGCTTCAAGGGCGACACGCGTTTCCACATCGGCATCCGAGCGAAACTCCAGAATCAGCGGGTCATCCAAGTAGACACACGGAAACGGCTGATCCGGCGCGACCTGTATTTCCATCGCGGCGGCGGTCAGTGTAAGTGCGAGTGCGGCGAGTAGACTCATGGCATAACCAAGAACGGGTTCGCGCGACGTTCTTCGCCGATGGTGGTGGAAGGTCCATGCCCGCAATAGACCACCGTGTCGTCGGGCAGGGAGAGCAATACGCGTTGAATCGAATCGAGCAACTGATGGTAATCCCCGCCGGGCAGGTCTGTGCGGCCGATCGATCCCGCAAACAACACATCCCCCGCGAAGACCACGCCATCCCCCACCAGCACGATGTGCCCCTGCGTGTGCCCTGGCGCATGGCGCACGGTGAATGTCTGGCCGCCCACCGTGAGCGTGTCGCCGTCGTCGAGAAAACGGTTCGGTTCCGGGGACGGCGCGAAGGGCACGCCGAACATGCGGCCCTGGATCTCGATGGAGCGCAGCAGATCGAGGTCGTCGCGGTGACAAAGCAGTTCCGCCCCGGTCTCGCGCACGACTGCCGCGTTGCCGCCGCAATGATCGCAGTGGCCGTGAGTATTCACAATAGCCACCACGCGCTTCCCAGCAATGGCTTCGCGCAGTCGCGGGGAGATGTCGCCCGGATCGACGATCAGCGCCTCGTCTCCGTCCGCGATCACATAGGCGTTCGTTTCAAACGGCGTCATTGGTATCGTCGTCAAGTGCATGAAACACCTCTCCAAACCTACGGGGTGATGCTACCGGCTCGGGCGGAGCGAATCAAACGCAGTGCCTGCAGGCGACTGGGCTACTCCTCGGGTTTGCGGTAGACCTTGACCACTTCGCGAGGTCGGCGGTGGATTGCGAACTGCGCGAGCGCGCCCGCGGCGGCGAGCGTTGCCCAGCACGCCGGGATGACCCAGTCTTCCGGAGACGCGAACGAGGGATGTAGCGCCGTGTCGATTACGGTCGGCCCGATGATAAACGAACCAATCCCGCACACGACCATCGCGGAGCCGAGCACGGCCGTTGCCAGCGTCACGACGGGCCGTTCGAGCACAAGCGCGACCGTCCCCCCAGCCAGCGCGATACCAAGCACAGCCCACGGCGCCCAGGACTCCGGGCGCTCATTGAGAAACACGTGCGCCGTGACCGCCGCGCCAAGGAACCCGATGCAAAACACGCCGGTCTTGTAGAGAAACGTAAGCGCCAGCGCCCCGGCGATACCGCCCAATATAGCCGCAATCACCATGGCTGCGGTTGCGCCTTGGCCTATCCACGCGGCAAACGCGGCGGCTACGGGCGCCGCCAGCAGGAAACCGGTTAGCCCGATGATGAACCGCAGCGTTTTATACCCAAGAAAACAATAGAGCACGCCAAAAGCGGCCGCGCCCGCGACCGCCGCGTTCGCCGCTTGACCACTCAGCGTGATTTCCTCGAAGGACAGATTCATTCGCTTGCCGTACCTCGGTGGCCAGTGTGCCACGTGCCGCCTGTGCGCCTCAACGCACGCGGTATTTGCCCCGGGCTGTGGTTTGCAGGATCGACAGCCGCGAAAGAAACATCACCAGATTTCGCGGTGTGAACCGCACGAGCCACGCGGTGAGCCCGGTCATCCACGGCACAGCGCGCGGTGCGCGCCCCAAACGGCGCAGCGTCAGCCGCACGATGCGCGCGGGATCGTCGGAAAAGCGGTTGAGCAGCGAAGCATGGCCTTTTTCCAGGTCTTGCACGTCAAGAAACTCGGTGCGCGTCAGCCACGGGCACAACGTAATCACCTCCACGCCTGTCCCGCGCAGCTCGCTGTAGAGCCCCTCGCCAGAAACAGGTCAAAGGCCTTGCTCGCCGCGTAGACGCTGTCGTAGGGGGCGGGCACGAAACCAAGAATCGACGACACGAAAATGATACCGCCGCGTTTGCGCTCCAGCATGCCGGGCAGGAACGCGCGTGTGAGCTCAACCGGAACCAGACAATTGACGCGCACCATATCCGCTAACCGCCCCGCATCGCGCGATTCGTACGGGCCGGAGTGCCCAAAGCCCGCGTTGTTGACCAGCAAGCCGATCTCGATATCGCGAACCGCCTCGGCGATGTGTCCCGCCGCGCCTTCCTCGGCGAGGTCCATGCACACGACGCGGCACTGCACGCCGTGCTGCGTCTCCAGTTCGCTTGCCAAGGCGCGCAGTCGTTCCTCCCGGCGGGCCACAATGACTAGGTTCATTCCCGCCTGCGCTAAGGCGCGCGAAAACTCGAGTCCGATTCCTGACGACGCGCCTGTCACGAGCGTCCACGTTCCATACCGCGCTAGATCCATCGATACCGTGCCTCCAGTTAAGAAGCTAAGTCTATCCCGCTGGACACCGTGAAGGAAACTGTTTTCGACGATCCCGTGTTTTGGGTTGACCTGCCTTTCGTGCTCGTGCATCCTTTCGCGAGGAGTTCTAACGATGCTTATCACACACGCTATGGGCGGGGCGCGGCCCCGCGTGCATTTTTCAGGGATCGGCGGCACGGCCATGGTCGCAGGGGCGCGGTTGGCGCTCGAGGCGGGCTGGGAAGTGCGCGGCAGCGATAACCCGCTGTATCCCCCGGCGTCGGAAATGGCCGCGGCGCTGGGCGTACCCATTGCGCAAGGGTATGCGGCGGAAAACCTCGACTGGAACCCGGACGTGGTGGTGTTGGGTAATGCGCTGAGCCGGGGAAATCCGGAGGCGGAGGCCGCGCTCGCGCGCGGACTGCATTACGTGAGCCTGGCCGAGTGGGTGAAAGACGCCGTGTTGCGCGCGCGGCGGCCGGTGGCGCTCTGCGGCACGCACGGAAAGACCACGACGACCGCGCTGACCGCGTATCTGCTCGACGCCGCGGGACTAAACCCGGGCTTTCTCATCGGCGGACAACCGCTCGACTTCGCGCATTCCGCGCGGCTCGGCGCGGAAGGTGCGCCGTTCGTCATCGAGGGCGATGAGTACGACACGGCGTTCTTCGACAAGCGCGCGAAATTCTTCCACTACCTGCCGCGCATCGCGGTGGTCACGTCGCTCGAGTTCGATCACGGCGACATTTACGCGAACGTCGAGGAAATTGAGAAGGCGTTTCGCCTGATGCTCCGCCAGATACCGCGCAACGGACTGCTGCTGGTGTGCGCCGACCAGCCGCGGGCGCTGGCCTTACGCGAACATGCGTTCAGCCCCGTGCGCACCTATGGTCTTGCGCCGGATGCCGATTACCGCGCCGAGCCGGGTCCGGCCTGCGCTGAAGGGCAGACGTTCTCGCTCCATTTCGAAGGCCGATCCCTGGGCCTCTTCACGTTGCCCATGGCTGGACGCCACAACCTACAGAACGCCGCCGCCGCGCTGGCCGTTGCCCATGCGCACGGCGTGGAGCCCGCGTCGCTGGCGGACGCGCTCGCGCGCTTTCGCGGGGTCAAGCGGCGCATGGAGGTCTTCCACGAGGCGGACGGCGTCACGTTTGTGGACGACTTCGCGCATCACCCCACGGCCATCCGCGAGACCATCGCCGCGGCGCGCGCGCGCTGGGCCGACCGGCGGCTCTGGGTGTTGTTTGAACCTCGATCGAACACGACCGTGACGAAGCGGTTTCAGCCTGATTTGGAGGTGTCATTCGACGGCGCGGACATCGTCTGGTTCGGTCCGATCCACCGCGCGGAGTCGATTCCCGAGGCGGAACGCCTTGACCGCGCGGCATTGGCCCAGGCGCTCGAACAGCGCGGCATGCAGGCGCGCGCGGCGGCGAACGTCGACGAGATACTGGCGGACCTCGCGGCCCGCAATGCGCCGGGCGATGTCGTGCTGCTCCTCAGCAACGGCGCGTTTGGCGGCATTTACGCGCGCATCCGCGAACAGTTTGCGGTGAAAGGATAAGAAGAATGGACATCCACGCCTTGCCGTACCAAAAGATCGTGTTCGTCTGCTGCAACGAGCGCCCGCCGGAGGAGCGCTGTTCGTGCGGACCGCGCGGCGGCCACGAGATCCGCGAAAAGCTCAAGGCGCTCGTGAAAGAGCGGCATCTCAACGGCCGCGTCCGCGTCAGTCAATCCGGCTGCCAGGACAAATGCGAGAAGGGGCCAAACGTGATGATCTTTCCCGACAACGTTTGGATCAGCGCAACGTCGCCGGAGGATATCGAACGCATCCTCGCGCTCCTCGAAGAGTCCGTTCGCACCGGCGAACCGATCCGGGCGTAGTGCGAAGATACCTTCTCCCCCTCTTCGCGCCGCCGTTGCCGTGCTTGTCGGGCGTGAGCAAGGCTGTCTCGCGTAAGAAGCGCGAGGCGCGCGCCCTTAGTTCGGTCGTAGCCCCTGCAAACGCAGTTTGAGATCGCGCGGACTCGTTGCGTTTTGAAGCGCAACCTCTGGCGAAATCTTTCCCTCTTTCCACAAGGCGAACAGCGATTGGTCGAAGGTCTGCATCCCGTATTGGTCCGCGCCGTCTTCGATGAGTTTGACGATCTCTTTGAGCGCCTTGGCCTGTTCAATGTGCTCGCGCACGGTGCGGTTGCCGATGAGCACCTCCGCCGCCACGCAGCGCCCTGTCCCTTCCTTCAACGGCAGGAGGCGCTGTGAAACGACGGCGCGCAAGACGCTCGCCAGTTGTTTGCGGATCTGGAGCTGTTGGTGCGGCTCGAAGAAATCGAGGATGCGGTTCAACGTCTCGACCGCGTCCACGGTGTGCAACGTCGAAAACACGAGGTGGCCTGTTTCCGCCGAGGCCAACGCCGTGCGGACGGTCTCCGCATCGCGCATTTCGCCGATGAGAATCACGTCGGGGTCCTGGCGCAGCGCGCCGCGCAGGGCGTTGGGAAACGACAGGGTGTCATGGCCGACTTCGCGCTGCGTAATCAAGGCCTTCTTGTCGCGATGCACGAATTCGAGCGGATCCTCCACCGTGATCACGTGCACCGGGCGCGTCTCGTTGATCTCGTCGATCATCGCGGCCAAGGTGGTGGACTTTCCGCTACCCGTCACGCCGGTGACCAGCACAAGGCCGTTCAGGTTTTGGCATACGCGACTCAGCACAGGAGGCAATCCCAAATCGGCGATCTTCTTGATGCGCATCGGGATCACGCGCAGCACCGCGCGGGGATACCCGGCCTCTTTGCAGGCGTTCACGCGAAAACGGACCTCGTCACCCAACATATACGAGCTATCAAGCTCCATCATTTTCTTAAACTTCTCAAGGTCTGCCGGACTCACAATCGTCCCCAGCATCTCGAGGAGGTCCGACTCTGTCAGGGGAGGGGCCTCAAGACGAATCAACTCGCCATCCACGCGGTAGACCGGCGGGTTCCCGACTTTGAGGTGGATATCCGACGCATTCTTCTCGAGTGCGCCGCGCATCAGGGCTTCCATCGTCTGAGGCATCGTCGTTCTCCCGTGTGATTCCGTATGTGGAAACGATAGCACATCGGCGCGGTGCGTCGATAGCCCTCTATTTGCGCGAGGGAGCCCCTCGGGCGTAGACTGAAGCGTCGGGCGCCGCAGACGCCCTTCGGTGGTGCTGCGGCGCGTACGTATTTTTGCCGCCTGAGACCGGCGGCCGGGAAGACGGGATATGTTGACGAGCGAAGAACACGCCCGCTACGAGCGGAATCTATTGATCCCCGGATTTGGCGAGGAGGCGCAGCAGCGCCTCGCGAATGCTCGGGTCTGCGTCGTGGGGCTCGGCGGACTTGGCAGTCCGGCGGCGCTGTACCTGGCGGCGGCGGGTGTCGGTACATTGGGGCTGATCGATTCGGACCGGGTGGATCTATCAAAT
Organism: Candidatus Hydrogenedentales bacterium; assembly: GCA_041859045.1. Lineage (GTDB taxonomy): Bacteria > Hydrogenedentota > Hydrogenedentia > Hydrogenedentales > SLHB01 > JBHELB01. The sequence continues at coordinate 17,297 of JBHELB010000068.1, forward strand.
CTCCAGCGCCAAGTCATTCACAACACCAACGATATTGGCCGTCTGAAAGTAGAGTCCGCGGCGGAGAAGATAGCCGCGCTGAACCCCGGGGTGACGGTACAGTGTGTTCCGCAGCGTCTCACGCTGGACAACGCCCAGGGCATCTGCGCCGCATACGACGTTGTGGTCGAGGCGACCGACAATTTTGAGGCAAAATACCTCATCAACGACATTTGTTTACTCTTGAAGAAGCCGTTCGCAACCGCAGGTATTCTGTCGCTTTCCGGGCAAGGGCTCTTTGCCGTTCCGGGAAAGACGGCCTGCCTTCGCTGTGCAGTGCATGAACCGCCCCGCAACGTTCCAACCACGGCGCAACTCGGCGTGCTGGGCGCCGTGCCGGGGATGTTGGGAAGTCTCGAAGTCCTGGAAACGTTGCGCTACTTGGTGGGCCAGTGGACGCCGCGAGAAGATGGCGCTGCGCTCCTGCATACCGTGGAAGGGCACGGTGTGCGCCTCCGAACCATGCCGCTTCCCCGGCGCTCGGACTGCCGTTGCGCCGTGCTCTGGGCGTAATACAATAATTTGCGGACCGCATCACGTCCGCAGAATTCCATGAGAGGACTGAAATGAAGGACGATATGTTGGTCATCGCCGGACGAAGCTTTCGCTCGCGGCTGATGGTAGGTACAGGCAAGTTTCCGTCGGCGGAATCGCTACGGGTAACACTCGAGGCGTCTGAAACGGAGATCGTGACGGTGGCGATGCGGCGGGCCGATCTCTCAAGGCCTGATGCCGACAGCATTACGGGCGTTGTGGATCGCTCCAAGTACTTGCTGCTCCCCAACACCTCCGGTGCGCGCTCGGCGGACGAGGCCGTGCGCCTGGCGCGTTTGGCCCGGGCCGCGGGGTTGGAGCCGTGGGTGAAGCTCGAACTGACGCCCGAGCCGCGTCACCTACTGCCTGACCCGATTGAGACCCTGCGCGCCGCGGAGACGCTGGTGAAAGACGGGTTTGTCGTATTGCCGTACATCCAGGCCGATCCCGTGCTGGCAAAGCGGCTCGAAGAGGTAGGCACCGCGACGGTGATGCCGCTGGGTGCGCCGATCGGCACGAATCGTGGGCTGCGCACGCGCGATTTGATCGCGCTCATTATTGACCAGGCCAATGTTCCCGTGGTGGTGGACGCCGGGCTCGGCGCGCCGTCGCATGCGGCGGAGGCCATGGAGATCGGCGCGGATGCCGTGCTCGTGAACACCGCGCTGGCGGACGCCACCGATCACGCCCAGATGGCCCGCGCGTTCAAACTGGGCGTCGAGGCCGGGCGCATGGCGTACCGCGCGGGGCTTGGTCCCGTACGCAACGAAGCCGAGGCATCTTCCCCTCTGACCGGCTTCCTGTTCGAGAAAGGCGGCGCGTCGTGAGTGCGCTGACGGAAATCGAACAATGGCCGGCGGCGCGTATCGATGCGCAGTTGAAGGCCATTACGCCGGAGGACGTTGAACGCGCGATCGCGCGAGAGGAGCGACGCCCCGAGGATTTTCTTGCGCTGCTGTCGCCGCAGGCGGTCCCCCGGCTGGAAGACATCGCGCGAGAAGCGCAGCGCCTCACGCGTTGGCATTTTGGGCGCACCATCGGCCTCTATGCCCCGATTTATCTCTCCAACATCTGCGGGGCGGACTGCACGTACTGCGGGTACGCGGTGCGTTCGGGCAGCAAAGAGAAGCGCCTCAAGCTGACCATGGACGAGTTGCGCGTCGAATGCCAGCAGTTGACCGCGATGGGATACCAAAATCTGCTGCTGCTCACCGGGGAGGCGCGCGTACCGACGCCGGTGTCCTATATTGCCGACTGCGTAGCGGTTGCGCGCGAGTTCTGTCCGTCGGTCTCGGTGGAAATCTACGCACTGGATGAACACGAATACGTCCGCCTGGTCGAGGCCGGACTCGATGGCGTGACGCTCTACATGGAGACCTACGACCGCGACGTCTACGGGCGGGTGCATCTCCTTGGAAAAAAGAAGGACTACCTCTATCGTCTCGATGCCCTGGAACGTGCGGGGCGCGCGGGCGCGCGGCGTTTGGGAGTCGGCGCACTGCTTGGGTTGACCGACTGGCGTTGCGATGGGCTCTGGACGGCGCTGCACGGGCGTTATCTCGAACGCACGTGCTGGCAGAGCGCGGTGAGCGTGTCGTTTCCGCGTCTGCGCCACACGCCCAAGCGTTTCAGCATCCCCCACATGCTCACAGACCTGGAACTTGTGCAACTCGTTCTTGCGATGCGTCTCTTTTTGCCGCATGCGTCGTTCTTCTTGTCCACACGCGAGCCAGCGGAACTGCGCGATCGCTTCATTCCCCTCGGGATCACGATGATGAGCGCGGGCTCCTCAACACGTCCCGGCGGGTACGCGACGCATGGAGAAGAGACGCTCGAGCAATTCGAGATCGAAGATCGCCGTAGTCCGGCCGAAGTGGCCGAAGCGATTCACCGCGCGGGCTATGACCCGGTGTGGAAGGATTTCGACGAGGGCTTCTTCGTGCCGACGCCGCAGGAGAGCGCAGACGAGGCATAGGCGATCGCTACCTGCCGATGCGCTGCGCCCATTCCTCTTCGAGGCGTTCGCGACGTTTCCAGCGGCGATGCATCCACAGCCACTGCCCAGGGTAACGCCGAACAATCGCCTCGATCGCATCCTGACAACGCTGAGAGTTAAGCACGAGGTCATCGTGCAACTCCCCCTCGCGCTTGAGCGAGATCGCGTCGCCGACTTCGACGAGATAACGCCCGTCGGGTTGACGCGCACAGCACACCGGATGCACGGGAACTTTCGCGCGGAACGCGGCCATCACGGGGGCTACCGTTGACCAGCAGGGACGCCCAAAGAAAGTCACGGGGACACCGCTCGTGCGTGGGCACTGATCGATCAACGCCCCCACCAATTCCCCGGCCCGCAGTCGACTGACCACTTCAGCGCCCGCCTGCTCTTTGGGGATGGTGTCGCACCCCCCGGCTCTGCGCGTGGCGTCCACAAACGCGTTCAACGACGGGAAGTCGAGCGGACGAACAATCTCGGCAACCGGCCGCCCCTTTGCCGACAGCGCGGGAGCCAGCCATTCCCAGTTGCTGAGGTGCGGCGCGATAAGCAGCGCGCCCTGTTGGGGATCCACACGCTCCAGTCCGCGAACGTCAGCCAGCCGGTCAATGTCCGGACCCGCCAACAGCGGTATTCGCGTGAACTCTGCCGCGACAATGCCTACGTTGCGCGCGGCGTCTTTGGCGATACGGCGCTTCTTGGCGAGAGACAGCGCGTCGCCATAGGCGAGGTCGAGATTCTGCAGCGCGACATGCCGTACCCGCGGGACCAGGTAATACCCCAGCAGCCCCAACGCCGCGCCAATGGACCGCGCCCAGCTCCACGGCATAAAACGGAACATCCGGCACGCCCACGCGGGGCAATCCGCCGTGAAAAAACGGTACAACCGGCTATGGGGCGTCGGCATTACTAGATCGCCTTGACTGCGCTACCGGCGCGTAAGTTCGCCCGGCGCGCCGTTCCACTGGCCGCCGCCCGAGAACGTATACCGGTACACCTCGCGGCCTCGATCGGGTGTCTGAATCGTGGCCGGTTCCGCGGCGGCCTCGGTGCGGTTGCTCTTGCGCGCGCTCTGATACACGCGGTACTCGTACTGAACGTAACCGTAATACCCGCCGCGGTCCTCCGCCGAACCTCCGGTAATCGCCGAAGCCTCAAGCGCCTGGGCGCTCTCGTACACCCGGACCTCTCGGTAATACAGTCCTTTCAGACCGCCGCCGTCCTGGAACTTCACCTGGCCGTCCCGCTGTTCGAGGTTCATCCGCTTCATCTCGGCCGCACCCACGTCGCGCAGCTTGGCCATGACGCGGTCCGAACCGGACACGTAACCCTCTGGCTTGGGTCCGATGCCCCAGTCGTACTTGACCTTCTCCATCACCTCGCCCGGGGTGCGCTGACAAGCCGCCGCCGCCAAACACAACGCCACCACGAGCATTTTCTTCAACATGAACATGTCCTCCCTTCCCGTCCAGGTTTCGCAAACGCAACCCCGCCGGGAATTTTCTCAGTATGGTATGTCGTGAGCCATCGTAGATCAATTTGCGAAAATGGAGAGCCCGCTCGAGTGGGGTCTCGATGAAACGAAGATGCGTCGAGGATAGCGCCAGAAATCACGGCGCGTGCGGACGGCCTACGCTTTGTGCGGGATGTTTTTGACGAAATTCCCGAGCGTTACCGCAGCGGAGCAGGTGATCTCGCTGGCGCGGGCGGAGAAGATTTCGACTTGGGCCTCGGTCAGGCAGACCGGGCAGTAGGAATGGGTGATTGCGCCGGAGAGCGCCCCGGACGGACGCCGCCAGGCATTGTCGAGTCGAACACGCTTGCACTTACAGCACTGAATTGTCATCCTTGACACCTCCATGCCCAATCTACACTATCGACAGAAGCGCCAGGAACTTGAATGGAGAGGAAACGCCGCATGTATCCCCATTGCCCCCAATTGCCGGAAAACGAGAAAGACTGGTTTCAGGCCTTGATCGATCTTGCCCGTTACCTACGCAGTCCCGAGGGTTGTCCCTGGGACCGCGAACAAACCTCCAACGACTTCGCCCGTTTCGCCCGGGAAGAGTCCGACGAAATGGTTGAGGCCTTCGCCGGTAACGACACGGCGCATGCCCGCGAGGAACTCGGCGACGTGCTGTTCTGCCTGCTCGGCGCGGCCGCCGCCGCCGAGGCCGAAGGCCGTTTCACCCTGGAAGACCTGCTCCGCCTCACCCACGAGAAAATGATCCGCCGCCACGACCACGTCTTCGGCGAACAACGCGCCTCGACGCCAGAAGAAGCCATCGCCATGTGGAATAAGATCAAGGACAGGGAGAAGAAAACGAAGTAGACAGGGCAAAGAACTGAAAAAGCGCGGGGATGCCTAGGTTGTTCGGCCAGAATCTTTGCCGCCATGGTCTCGGTGTGATGAAAAGTTCGAAGGAACTCGAAATCCACCGGTGAAGATTCCCGCAGCGAGTAGTTCATGTCTATTCACGTTCCCTTTTTACTCGCCCGCTGCTGGTAGTCTCGACATGTAGAAACAAGTAGCGTCCTCGCTATCCACCTCAAAGTCGAGGCGCTCGTAAAGGCGTCGTGCGGGGTTTGTTTTGAATACGCGGAGCGTGACGGGAAGGCGCGAGTCGTGGGCTTCTTGCAGCAGCGCCGTCAGTATCGCCGAACCGATGCCCTTCCCCTGAAACTCGGGAAGAATAAAAAGGTCTCTCAGCAATATTCCGCCGTCTTTCTGTTGAACGGTGATCTGTCCAATGTCTTGGCCGTTGAAAACAATAATCGAAGGCGGCGTATCCGCGATGCTCTGCCGGACGAATTCGTCTTGCCTTTCTTCGTCCCACCCCCATATCGCGTCGACATAGGTCCGCATTACGGCGTGATGTAGCGTTCGAAGAAACTCGAAGTCCGCCGGTCTCGATTCACGTAGCGAGTAGTCCAAGCGCGCTCCGCCTTTCTTGATTCGATTGCGCGAAGTATACCACGCCGCCCGCGCCGCGCACCGGGCGTCCCCTGTCGTTTTCGGCGGACAAAACGCCTCGAATCCGCGAAGCGGATGATGGAGCGTAGCCCAGGGTGGAGCGGAACGGAACCCTGGGTTAGCATCCTTCAGACAGAGAACCCGCGCAGCGGGTGTAAGAATCGCCTTCTTTCTCAAATGAATACCCCATTTTCTGACACCCCGTTCCGGGGTTCTTTTTTTTTGGGGGGGGGGGAGGGCATCCCCCGGGTTCCACTGCGCGGCTGCGCCGCTCCATTCCAGCCGGGGCTACGTTCTGCCATCCGCTTCGCGGATTAGAGTAAAACCTTTCCGCGACACAGCCCCCTGAGCCCTTTTCTGAAGGGTATCCGCGATTTGGACATTTGACAATCCGTTCATGTCTCGCATATAAGGGATCCAGGTACTGGAAGGGTGCCTCCCGGCCTGCGGAAAGGACTTAGTCCGCCTCCATCTTACAAGCGAAAGAGACGAATCTTCTTTTCAGTCCGCGTGGGCAGGCTCCGGACGCAAACGAAAGGAAGGTTTATTATGGTCCGCTTTCTTCCCCCCCAACCGCATCTCGAGCACCTTAAGCGCCAAGCGAAGGCCCTTCAAAAGGCCCACCGAGACAAAGAACCCGAGGCCTGCGCGGTGCTGCGTCATCTGCATCGCTTTCGCAACGCCACGGACGAACATATCTTCTCGAGCACCGTCCCGCTAACGGATGTGCAGTTCGCTTTGGCGATGGAGTATGGCTTTGCGGACTGGCAAGAGCTTCGCGATACCGTGGTCCGCCTTCAGCCTGCGGAGGACTATGCGCCGGACGCAGAAGGCGATGCGCTGGTCCTTCCCAACCCGCCAGCGGGCCTCGGGGGACCTCGTTGGTTCCCTTCCGCGTTGAGTCTTGCACTCTCCTATCTGGGAGCCGATGTAGACCCCGCCACTGTCGCCGGCGACAGTGGCCTGGCCTTTATTCTCCAAGCCGATAGCCTCCATCACCCCTTCGAAAACAACCTCCGGCAATTAGACATCGGCTGGTGGCCGATGGACAGTTGGGGAACAGAGCTGCGCTTGGGCTTTTTGGGGCAGGCGACGGGCATCGGCCTTCGGGCGCTGCCGAGCGATATGAAGGAGTATCGCGCCGACCCGGCGCTGCACTATCGTAAGTACCACGAGGCCGAGGTGACCGCGTCTCTGCGGGCCGGACGCCCGGCCATTGCCATAGCGCTGGATATCCACGTCGTCTTCGGCGGAGACGGAGGCAATCCGCCGCTGCTGGGGCAACTCACGTGCGTGACCAAGGCGGATCTCCAGCGGCTGGGCTCTTTTCCCTGGGGCTTTATCGTGTTGGAGGAGCCGGGCGAACCCATGAACCGCCGAGAGATCGATAGGGCCGCACTTGGCTTCGCCGTTCGATTGGGTCGCGACGAGGTTGACTTGGGCCATCTGCCCGGCAAATCCGCGGGCGTACGTTCCTGGGAGCTGTGGATGGCCCAACTCAGGGACCCTGAGTTGTGTGGACCGCACTTTTACCATGCGAACGTGCTGGGTCATCTCTGGCAGAACCGCGATGCGGCAATAGCCTACCTCAAAGCGGTGGCTGAACGTCACGGGGAATCCGCCGCCCCACGGCTCCTCAATGCGGTCCGGACTTACGAGAAGGTGATCGAGGAAATCAAGAAGACAAACACGAGCAAAGAAGCGTTCGCTACCGATGACGGGCGCGTCGAACTCGCGAAACACATCGAGCGAATGGCGGACCTTGAGTCCCAAGCCACCGCCGAGGTCGAGCAGGCGCTGAAGATGATGAGGTGAGGCACAGAGCTGTGCCGCACTGACGCACGCCACGCATTATGTCGTGGAGATCACCGGGGGAAACTCTTTTCAAGAAGTTTCCCCCGGTTTGACTGCATCTAGTAGCGGTAGTGTTCGGGCTTGAAGGGGCCTTCGACGGGGATGCCGAGGTAGTCGGCTTGGGTCTGGGTCAGTTTGGTGAGTTTCACGCCGAGTTTGCCAAGGTGCAACGCCGCGACCTCTTCGTCGAGTTTCTTGGGCAGGGTGTAGACCTTGCCGATCTCGTACTTTTCGGTCTCGGTCTTGAGCGAGATCTGCGCCAGGGTCTGGTTCGTGAAGCTGTTAGACATCACGAACGACGGGTGGCCGGTGGCGCAGCCGAGGTTCACCAAACGGCCACGGGCGAGCACGATGATCGAGCGGCCGTCGGGGAACACGAATTTGTCGACCTGCGGCTTGATGTTGAGTTCTTTCGCGCCGGACTTTTCTTCCAGCCAAGCGATGTCGATCTCGGAATCGAAATGCCCGATGTTGCACACGATCGCCTCGTCTTTCATCTTCATCATGTGCTCGCCGCGGATCACGTCGCAGCAGCCGGTCGTCGTGACGAACACGTCGCCGAGCGGCGCGGCCTCTTCCATCGTGGTGACCTGGTAGCCTTCCATGCAGGCCTGGAGCGCGCAGATGGGGTCGATCTCGGTGATGATGACGCGCGCACCGAGACCCCGCATCGCCTGGGCGCAGCCCTTGCCGACGTCGCCGTAGCCGCACACGACGACGACTTTGCCCGCAACCATCACGTCGGTGGCGCGCTTGATGCCGTCGGCGAGCGATTCGCGGCAGCCGTAGAGGTTGTCGAACTTCGATTTCGTCACGGAGTCGTTGACGTTGATCGCGCGGGTGAGCAGCGCGCCCTTTTGCATCATCTGGTAAAGGCGATGCACGCCGGTCGTGGTCTCTTCGGAGACGCCGATCCAGTGCTTCACCACTTCGTGCCAGTGGTTCGGGGTCTTGGCGTGAACGGCGTGGAGCAACTCGTCGATGATCGCGATCTCTTTGTTATCGCGGCAGACCGGGGGCAGCGCGCCGTGCTTGGCGAAGTGGTCCTCGAACTCGTAGCCGCGGTGAATGAGCAGCGTCGCGTCGCCGCCGTCATCGACGATGAGGTTCGGGCCCGAACCGTCGGGCCAGGTCAGCGCCATCTCCGTGCACCACCAGTACTCCTCGAGGGTTTCGCCCTTCCACGCAAACACCGGCACGCCCGCCGCGGCGATCGCCGCCGCCGCATGGTCTTGCGTCGAGTAAATATTGCAGCTCGCCCAGCGCACGTCCGCGCCGAGCGCCGTTAAGGTTTCGATCAGCACCGCGGTCTGAATGGTCATGTGCAGCGAACCGGAGACCTTCGAGCCCTTAAGCGGCTGTTGTTTCGCATATCGCTCGCGGATGGCCATCAGGCCGGGCATTTCCTTCTCTGCCATATCAATTTCTTTGCGGCCCCATTCGGCCAAGCTCATATCGGCGACCTTGTACTTCAGACTCTTCTCAATCGTGACGGACATTACTCGTTCTCCCTTTCTTCAGCGCCGCGCCCGCGGCGGGTTTTGTGGATTTTGTTTCAGCCGGAAGTTCACATAGCGGCACGGGCCGCTCGATGCCTCGAAAACTGACGGTCGCGCGACGCACGGGTTTCGGTGCATTCTCGCCTGCGGCGTCCAGGACGGCCTGTGTGGCGGCGATGCCGCTCTTGGTTTCCGACTCCGCCCAGCCCAGGGTCAGAAACGCGATATTCACCACCTCGCCCATGATGTCTGGGCGCGCATACTCGGGGTGCCCGACGGACCCCAGATACACCAACCCCGCGCTGAGGCCCAGTTTCAGGTCTTCGGCGGTGATGGCTTTCGCACGCAGGGCCGTCTGCAGCGCGCGCGCGGCATGGCCTGGTCCCGAGAAAAAGCACAGATATTGATCGCCCATATATTTGATCGGCACCCCCCCGTGACGCTGCGTGGTCTCGGTGAGGGTGAAGAACAGGCCATTGGCCCACGCCGCGAAGTCGCGCGGTTCCATGTGCAACGATTTCTCGTACGCGCCCTGAACGCTCGATACCAGCACCGTGGCTTCGAAGACGTCTTTCGAATCGGCCTCGTCCGCGAGCAGCCAGTCCGCCGACACGCCCAGCAGCCGCGCCAACGGCGCGACGACGGCGATGTCCGGGGCGTTTTCGCCGCGTTCCCACTTCGAGACCGCCTGCGGGCTGATGCTCAGGGCGTTGGCCACGTCCTGCTGTTTGAGTCCGCGCTTCTCCCGCTGCGAGCGGATGCGAGCGCCGAGATCGCGCAGATTCATGGCCGGAATTCCTGTGCGGTATTGCTTCTGGAAGTCATGACACAAGTCTAACGTCTTTCCGGGGGCGTGGACAATGGCGGGGCGGTTGACTGGGGATCGCGCCGGGGTTTAGCGCACGGCGCGGCGGTCGACGTAGATGCCGCCGCCCTGCGACTCGAGGGCCTTGTGACGCACGCGCGACAAGATCTCAAAAAGGTGCTGGGCGGTTGTGCTCACGGTGCGCTCGCACAGGGTGACGCACAGCAGGACATCGACCGGCACATTGTCCTGCGGGCGCTGATTGCGCTGGGTATCCGGTGTCTGGCACAACTGGGGCGATTGGGTGCGCCACGCGAGGCTGACGCCCGCGCAGTAGGCTTGCGCGGTCTCTTGAGGCAAGAACGTCACAAAATGGCCGCCCCCCATATGGCCAACAAAGGCGCTGTCGCCCAATGTACCTGCCTCTTTTTTCAGAAGCTCGCCAAGAAGGCAGATCGCTTTGCGTCGGGCTTCGTTGCCATATCGGTAGGCAAATTCGCGGATACCAACGACTTCAGAATAGACCAAGGCAAAAACGTCGCCCGAACTGATCCGGCGCTGCAACTCGCGCTTCGTGCTGTCCGCGCCGTGAAGACCGGTAATGGGATCCGCCCCGGTTGCGTCCGCGTTGGCACGCAGCAGGGCCTCGACGCGCTGGACTAAGTTGTTTGGATTAAACGGCTTAGTGATGTAATCATCGGCGCCCTGGGCAAGGCCGTGAAAAACCTCTTCGTCGCTGTTCATCGCGGAAAGAATCAAGATGGGGAGGGTATAAAGTTCCGGATCCCGCCGAATTCTGCGACACACCTCGAACCCGGAGATCACCGAAAGCATAACGTCTATCAGCACGAGGTCACAGTGTTCAGTTCGGGTAATGTCGATCACCTTGTCGCCTGTGGCAACCACGATACATTGGTGTCCTGCCGCCGTCAGATGCCGTTGAAGGACATCGACGGTCGCAGGGTCATCGTTCGCAATGAGAATCTTGGCCACTACCTCTACTCCCCAGGCAGATCATCCCTCCTTTAACAGTAGCAACAGCGACTGAATTCTGTCAAGAAAACGGATCGCATTTTTGTCTTGTCGGCATAAAGAGTACCTGTCCGACAATTCCGGGCCCACGCTCGGTGCGGAACTTTTTCTTGCATTCGGGGTTCCATGCGGTACAATGGTTTCACTGTGGGGCATGAACCTGCGGGGCAGAGGAGGACTTCGAAATGAAAACACGCTCACCCTTGATTGGCTCTCTCGTACTGGCAACAGCGCTTGTAGTCCTGGCGCTGCCTGCGGTGGCGTTAACACCGCCACCGCCAAGATTTGACCCGAACCTGATCGCCGTAGCCGACACCAACAACGACGAGCAGGTAACTTTCGATGAGGCGAAAGCGAAGCTGCCTTCGCTTACGCAAGAACAATTTGACCGGATGGATGCGAATCACGATGGGGTGTTGACCCTTGAAGATGCTTCCATGCCCAGTCCAGCCGACATACTTCGGCGTCTGCTGACATTGGCCTATGGAAACGATGACTACAGCGTTACCTTTGCTGAGATGCAGGCGCTGATGTCGGAATTGAACCAGGCACAGTTCGACGAAATGGACCGGAACGACGACGGCGCGCTGACGTGGCAAGACTTGCCGATGGCCGCGCCGTATTGGCCGCTGCCGGTACTCTACGATTTTCTCCAGCATCTTGACGCGAATCACGACGGTCAGGTCACTCTTGCGGAGGCCGAAGCGCAGTTGCTGGTGATTCCGTATGGTCTATTCAACGCATTGGATCGGAACGACGACGGCGTGCTCTCGCTGGCCGATGTGCCGGAGATCGCGCCAACAGGTCCGGCGGACGCCCTGAAGCGACTGATCGAAGAAGCCGATACGAACGACGACGGTACCGTGACGTTCGAGGAAGCGCAGGCCAAGATTCCCGCATTAACGCAGGAGAAGTTTAACTTCTTGGACCGCAACGGCGACGGTGTGTTGACGGCGGATGACCTCCCCGATCTGCCTCCGCTGAGCCCGCTGGACATTCTCAAGAAGATCGTGCATGAAGCCGACGCGAATGAGGATGGTGCGGTGAGTTTTGACGAAGCGAAGGCGCTGTGGCCCGCGTTGACGCAGGAGCAGTTCGATCAATTCGATCAAAACGACGATGGCGTCTTGAGCGAGGCCGATCTCCCCGCGGGACCGCCGAGTCCTCAGGACATTCTACAGAAGCTGCTCAATGAAGCCGATACCAACAGCGACGGCGCGATCAGCTTCGAGGAAGCAGTCGCTATCGTTCCCGCGCTTACGCAAGAGCAGTTCGACAAACTCGACCGCAACGACGACGGCGTGCTGACGTTGCAGGATGTGCCGGATCAACCCGGTACGGGCCCTGTTGCGGCGCTGGAATTTCTGTTACGTGAGGCCGACGCCAACGGCGATCATCAACTGAGCCTCGAAGAGGTGCAGGCGCTGCTACCGAATCTCACGCAGGAACAGTTCGATGAACTTGACCGCAACGACGACGGCGTGCTGACCGGCGCCGATCTGCCGTTGCCGCCCGTCGAAAACGTGGGCGCGCGCATTGTGTGGTTGCTGCGCAACGCGGATGCAAACAGCGACAACGCGCTGACGCTCGAAGAGCTTCAAGCCGTGTTTCCGAATTTTACTCAGGCCGCATTCGATTACCTCGATCGCAACGACGACGGCGTACTCAGCCCTACGGACGCGCCGTTGGGCCCGCCGGCCGATCCGCTTGAGCTGTTGAAGGCATTGCTGCGCGCGGCCGACGCGGACAAGGACGGCAATGTGACCTTCGACGAACTGAAGGCGCTTTGTCCGGAACTGTCGCAAGAGCGGTTCGACGAGATGGACCGCAACGACGACGGTGTGCTCAATGGCGACGATTTTCCCGAGCGCCCGGAGGACGGGCTTGAACACCTGTTGGAGGTCTTGCGCAGTGCGGATGCCAATAGCGACAAGCAGGTAACCTTCGAAGAGTTGAGCGCGAAGGTCCCGGGGCTGACGCAAGAGCAGTTTGATAAGCTGGACCGCAACGGCGATGGCGTCATCAGCGCCGCCGACCTGCCTGAACCCGGTGATATCGATCCATTCCGGATCGTCGTCAAACTGTTGCACGAAGCCGATGCGGACGACGATGGACAGGTCACGTTCGCGGAGGCGCAGGCGCTGTTCGAGGGCCTGACACAGGAGAAGTTCGACGCGCTGGACCGCAACGACGACGGCGTGCTGACACCCGCCGATGTGCCGATGCCGCCCGCCGGGGACCTGCTGGGACGTTTGGTGTGGTTCCTGAACATGGCCGACGCGGACAGCAACCAGCAGGTTACGCTGGCCGAAATCCAGGCGCTTGTGCCGGAATTCACGCAAGAGGCGTTCGACGCACTCGACAAGAACGACGACGGCGTGTTGAGCCCGGCCGATCTGCCGTCGCGTCCCCCGGAGAATCCCGAAGAGGCCCTGCGCCGTTTGCTGCGTGAAGCCGACGCGAACGACGACGGCCAAGTGACCTTCGACGAACTGAAGACGCTTGCCCCGGAAGTGACACAAGAGCAGTTCGACGCGCTGGACAAGAACGATGACGGTGTTTTGACGGAAGCCGACATCCCGGATTTTCCCGATAGCCCGATGGAGTGGCTGCTGCGTTTCCTGGCGAAGGCCGACGCGAACGCGGACGGACAGGTGACCTTCGCGGAATTCCAGGCGGTCGTACCCGACGGCACGCAGGAGCAGTTCGACACGCTCGATCAGAATGACGACGGCGTCATTACGCGTGAAGACCTGCCCAAGCCGCCTGTCGACCCGCTCAAGCGATTCATCGAACTGCTGAAAGAAGCCGATGCCGATGAAAACGGCGAGGTGACCTTCGACGAACTGAAGGCGGTTGCGCCCGACCTGACGCAAGAGCAGTTCGATACGCTGGACAAGAACGACGATGGCGTCATCACGCGGAACGACCTGCCGCAGCCTCCTCGGGATCCGCGCGTGTGGCTGCTCGACAAGTTGCGCGAGGCGGACGCGAACGGGGATGGGCAAGTGACCTTTGACGAACTGAATGCGTTATTGCCAGACCTGACGCAGGAACGCTTCGATGAGTTCGACCGCAACGACGACGGTGTGCTCACCGAGGCCGACATTCCGGAAACGCCGTTGCCCCCCGATAGCGACAGTCGCAAGGCGTTGCTGCGGGCGCTGGTGCGCGCGGACCTCAACCGCGACGGCCGACTTGAGTTCAGCGAGATCCAGAGCGTATTTCCCGACGCGCCGAGCGAACTGCTCGACGAGGTCGACACGAACGACGACTGGGTGATCACGCGCGCCGAACTCATGGCCGCGCTGGGTATTAGCGAAGGCGGCCAGCCCATCGTGCCGCCGCAGGACATCGACGCCAACGGCGCAACGAACGCCATCGACGTGCAGCATACGATCAATCAGATTCTGGGATTCTCGAGCGATCTCTTGTTGCCCGATGTTGACGGCAACGACACATGCAACGTCGTGGACGTGCAACAAATCATCAATCGCATCCTAGGGCTGGGGTAAGCCCCATACCGCGGATCTCCGCAACGACCCCATCGCCGAGGGCTCACACCCTCGGCGATGGGCGTTCATGAAGAATCCATCTCCGGCAAACGCCAAACAGCGACCGCTTGATTTGCGAGCCACATCTGACGCGAATTTATCCGCTCCGGTGTCCATTCCTCGTGCTCAGCGGCTATTCTCTTAGTAATCTCGAATTCACTTTGCTCGAATACAGCGCGTTTGTCCAAATAGGATGCGTTCCCAATGTCACGGTTTGCTGAAGCGCTGAGCACAGTCATATTGCCAAGCCGGTATCGAAGGCGCTCTATCTGATCGTCCGTGAACGAGGTCCACGCGTCTCCGGGATGTTCGGGGAGGATATGCTCGACATTATATCTATTGCTCAAGAAGTCAAACTCTGTGTTGGATATATGAGCCTCGATCGCGAAAAGCGCCCAGCGGACGATCTTGCGGCTTCGAGGTGATGTGGTGCGAATTTCCTTCTCTGCGAACGCGGCGCAAAACGCTTTATCGGACGGATATATAGATCGCAAGGAGCGAATAGTCTCCAAAGCGTTTTTGAACTGTCCAGACGCGATTTTTCGCGCGGCCGCATGGTATGCGGCTTCCTGCTCGCTGGGTGTTAAATTGCAGATCACGTTGTACCTGAACGAGATGATTACACACGCACGGAGTATCCTGGAGAATTCGTTCGCGTCGAACGCGCGATACGCTGATAATAATAGCGGCAGGGGTTGGCGCATCCCAAACATCGTCAGGTTCTCGATGTGACGGAGCTGGTTTGCATCCCAATCTCCGCTGCTAGGGTCGTTCAGCGCTCCATATATATCGGCGTCGCGCTCCATGTCGCGCAGCAAATCGAATACGGCACCTTTGTCTCTAATCTTATCTCGAACTGTCTTGAAAAGCTCAGCCTCCCGCGTCAACGGATTCCGGCTGTTCCAGGAGACACGCAAGAACTCGGGGACCTTTTCGCTCCTGAGACTGTCCACGATCGCCTCCCAACGATCCTCGAGCGCGGCCAATTCACGCTCATGCTCGCCAGCGCTGTCAACGACCGAAAAGAGATAGTTCTTGAGCAGGTCCGTCGATGAAAGGCGCACGCCTCGGGCATTTAGCGTCTCAAACACCTTGAACGCGTTCAACTCGTCCGTCACTGAAATCACGGTGAAAAACAACCCGTCCGCAACGGCGTCCACAAAGCGGGCAAGATCGGCACCGATTCGAGAATCGACGAAACGCTGATAAATGCGTTCGGCAAACCAGTCAAATCCTTTGCGTAGTTGGTGTTCGGAGGCTTTCAGATTGCGCTTCGGGGGGCGCTCAAGTGTGACGAGATAAGTCTGATAGAACCTGTTGTTATGGCGATTGAGTGTCAGCTTCGAGGTAGTAAGCAAAGTGACGGGGTCGAGGTAGCCAATATATGTCTTTCGCAAGGCGTCAAGACGGCTCTTGTTGCCCTCTGGGTCGATGCCGTCGTTTGCAAACCTCTGAAGCGTTTTCAGTACGGCGAGAACAAGCAAACTTAGGGTAGTAATTCGCTGCTGTCCGTCAATGATGTCGTAATGCCGCTCGTCGGAGGACTGGAGAACTAGGTACCCCATGTAGTGGCTGTCCTCTCCGCCGGGTTCAGTCATGGCGACGATATCTTGCCAAAGTTCCTCCCACTCTTGCTCGGTCCAAGAGTAGTCGCGTTGAAAAGGTGGAACTCGGTACGACAGCCCGTTCCCCATCAGTTTTCGAAGAGTCTGATTCGAGGTATTGAAATTCGTTGCCACCATGATTGCCTCCTCGGGGTATTATAGGACCAGTCCAAGCTCGCGGCAATACGCACGCCGGGATTAGGCCTTTTTTCCCCGCGCGCGCTGTTTGGAGTCGATGAGTTGGCGGTGGGTGAGGTTGAGCAACTGGCCGACGCGGTGGACGATGTGGTCTTCGTGCGCGTCGAGGTGACCGTCGGCAAAGACGACGCGCCACACCTCGTCCATCACCGATTGCCGCTCGGCCGGGGTGAGCATCTCGTTCAAGGTCCGCGTAAACTGGAATAGATCGGCCCGGGCCGCACGGGCTGTGCGGGCGGCGGCGATCAGCCCCGCGATTTCCTCCGGCGTCAGCTCAAAACGGCGGGAAAGCACCGATTCGATGGCAGCGCGTTCGTTCTCGCATATCGCGTCATCCGCCAAGGCTACTTCAAGCAGTACAGCACATGTTGCCACAGGAAGCCGGTCTGCCGGGGCCGATTCGAACTTCGGTTTTTCTCCCAGGAACATATCTTTCAGTAATTGAAGCATAATTCGTCCTAACCGCAGTCTGCCCCTAATGAGGCTAATCTGCACTTAACATCATTGCTTTCAACGGTTTATCGCTTGTAGGCCCTATGTCTATATATTGGGTGATATTACCCAAAAAGCACTTTATATTGTATTCTCGATATGCTATACTCTTTACAACCACAATATGTAGGGAGGGGTGTCGACCCCCGGGGTATATCTGTGAACGGACTGAAACGCAAAGTACATTTCGTCGGCGTCGGAGGAATCGGCATGAGCGGTCTGGCCGAAATTCTCCTAAATCTAGGCTACGACATTTCCGGGTCCGACCTCAAGGCGAGCGAGATCACGGAGCGCCTGGAGACGTTGGGGTTGCGCTTTTGCGAGGGGCACGACGCGGCGAACATCGGCGATGCGGGCATCTTGGTGGTGTCGGCGGCGGTGCAGCCGGACAACCCCGAGGTTGTCACCGCGCGGGAGCGCGGTATTCCCGTGCTACACCGGGCGGACCTGCTGGCCGACTTGATGCGTCTCAAGCCGAACGCCGTCGCGGTGGGCGGTACTCACGGCAAGACAACCACAACATCGATGATCAGCGCGATCCTCGATCAGGCGAACATCGGCGCGACGACGATCGTGGGCGGCATTTTGCACCGCAGCGGCACGAACGCGCGTTGGGGCACGGGGGAATACCTCGTTGCCGAGACCGATGAACACGACGGCTCGTTTCTGCGCCTGCGTCCGACGATTAGCGTCGTGACGAACATCGACGCCGAGCACTTGGAGTACTACGGCACCCTCGACCGCATCAAACGCGCCTTCACGGACTTCTGCAACGGCGTGCCCTTTTTCGGGTACGCCATTCTCTGCGGCGATGACGCGAACACGCGGTCGATCTTGCCGGAGATCGAGACGGTGTGCCTCACCTACGGTCTTGGCGCAGATGTTTCCCTGCAAGGGGCGAACGTGCAACTGCGCGCGCAAGGACCGGGCACGGACACCGTGGCCGGGCGCATCGCGGGGCTGCGCACGGAATTCGATGTTGTTAGCCATGACGAACGTTTCAATGCGCGCGGGCCGCTGGGGCGGCTGCGGATTCATGCGTTGGGCGACCACAATGTGCGCAATGCGCTTGCCGCGTGCGCCGTGGGGCTTTGCCTGGGCATGCGGTTCGGTCAGATTGCCGATGGGCTACGGCTCTATGATGGTGTGCAGCGCCGTCTGCAGGTGCGTGGCGCCCATCGCGACATCACGATCGTCGAGGATTACGCCCATCATCCCACCGAGATTGCCGCGACGCTTGATGCGGTGCGGTGCGCCGAGCCGCGACGGGTATTCTGCGTGTTTCAGCCGCACCTGTTCAGCCGTACCAAGTTCTTCACCGAGGACTTCGCGCGCGTGCTGGCGCGGGCCGATCGCGCCATTGTCACGGATATCTATCCCTCGCGCGAAGAGCCCATGCCGGGCGTGCACGCGAGCATTATCGTCGATGCGGCTCTGGCGGCGGGTGCGCGCAACGTGGAACTGATGAGCGATATGAACGCTGTACCCGCGCACATCGCGGCGGAGCTTGAGCCCGGCGATGTCGTGTTGGTGCTTGGCGCCGGGAACATCAATCGCATTTGTGATCCGTTGCTTGCGGAGGTGCGGAAGACGAAATGACCACTACTCACGCCTATCCCGTCCGCGTGCGCCGCAGCGCACGGCGCAGTTTCTGGACCGCGCTGAACAAGGCGGCGGGATTCGCGTTTCTGCTGGGATTGATTGCCGCGGCGGTGATTGGCGCGCGGCATTACGCGATGGAATCCCCGGCGTTTCGCGTGCAGGCCGTGCGCATCGAAGGCGCGGAGTGGCTCAACGAAGCCTATATCCTCGAACAGTCGCTTGTGACCCAGGAAGACAACCTCCTTCTTCTCGACGCATCCAGCGTGGAAGCCAACGTATGCCGGATTCCCTATGTGCGCACCTGCGCCGTTTCTCGCATTTTCCCGGACACGCTGGTGATTCGCATTACCGAGCGCAAGCCCGGCGCCACGCTGCTGGCGCACAACCGCGCTTTTGAGATCGACGAAGACGGCGTCGTGCTGCGCGAACTTAGTATCCGCGAATCGCATCCCGGCCCGCTCATTTCGTGCGTGCCCAATCTTGCCGTGGTCGAGCCGGGGCAGCGCATCGAAGAACCCGCGCTGCGGGCGGCGCTGGAGGTATGGAAGACCTTCACCGCCAGCGAGGCGGCCAAGGGCCTCACGGTATCCGAGATCGCGGCGGTATCGGCCAGCGACCTTCGCATGTATTGCGACGAACTATCGTATGAAATCCGGTGGAGAGCCGAGGAAATAGACAAGCAAGTGAAGCGTCTCGCGCTGACGTGGGAAACCAAGGGGCGTCCTGCGTTGAGTAACGAGTACGTCGATCTGCGCTTCGGACGCGACGTAGCGTGTAAGTGAGTTCCTCTTCTTCAGCGAGGAGGAATGTGATTTAGGGCTTGAGAACGGAGGGGGTGCGGACCGACCGCATCAGGCTGGAGGAAGGTTTCATGAGCGAGCAAGAGAGTCTGTGGGACGGCGAACAGCAGTCAGACGCCTTGGCGAACACGACGATTGGTCTTGGCGCGCGCGGCGCGACGCGTCCGGGACGCGCCGCCACGATCGGCATTGCGGACGAGTTTAGTTCGTTCGATCAACGCGCTGTTATTAAGGTGTGCGGCGTGGGCGGAGGCGGTGGCAACGCCGTTAGTCGCATGATCGCCTCCGGTCTCAAGGATGTCGACTTCATCACGATCAATACAGACGCCCATATCCTCAAGCTATCCCCCGCGGGTACGCGCCTTCAGATCGGTGCAGAAATGACCGGCGGACTGGGCGCAGGTGCGCGCCCGGAGATCGGCGAACAGGCTGCACTCGAAGACCGCGGACGCATCGAAGACGTCGTGCGCGGCGCGGATATGGTGTTTGTGACCGCCGGTCTTGGCGGCGGCACGGGCACGGGCGCTTGCCCCATCGTCGCGGAAGTCGCTCGCTCGCTCGGCGCACTCACCGTCGGCATCGTGACGCTTCCGTTCCACTTCGAAGGCATCGAGCGCATGCGCAACGCCGTCCGCGGACTCGATGCGCTTGAACCACACGTCGACACGCTCATCGTCGTGCCCAACGAGCGCGTCGCCGCGCTATGCCAAGGCAACATCTCCTTCCTCAACGCGTTCTCCCAGGCCGACGAAGTGCTGCACAACGGCGTGCGCGCCATCTCCGACCTCATCACCGTGCCGGGGCTCATCAACCTCGACTTCGCCGACGTTCGCACGATCATGCAGGCCCGCGGTCGCGCGCTGATGGGCATCGGCGTCGCCGAGGGCGAAAACCGCGCCGTACGCGCCGCCGAAGAGGCCATCGTGTGCCCGTTGCTTGAGCAGTCGAGCATCGACGGCGCGATGGGCGTGATTGTGAACATCAAAGGCGGCTGCGACATCGGCATGCGCGAGGTGCAGGCCGCCGTCAGCACCGTGCAAAAGGCCGCTCACCCCAAGGCAAACATTATTTTTGGCGCGGTGGTCGACAACGAACAGCGTCCGGAACTGCAAGTGACCGTGATTGCCGCCGGGTTCCCGCAGGAGATCAAGCGAAACTACCTCGAACCGTTCGAGAACCAAGCTACACCGTCGCGCGAACGCGTCGCGCCCACGGTGGTCGAAGTGTCGAGCGCGCCGCCTACGCCGTCCGCGCCGCAGGCTGTCGCCCAGCACGAAGCGCCACGACCGGCCGCCGCGCCCGTTGCCGCCGCGCCAGCAGCGCCGCGCACGCCGGAACCGCAACTCCTCTTCCCCGAAGACGCGCCGAAATCCGCTCAACCCGACGCGGCACAGCAAGAGGTCGAAGAGGATCTCGGGATCCCCGCATTCATGCGCCGTCGCCGCAGGATTGTGTAACGTAGAGTAAAGAAAACGTATGCGACGTTCCGGGGGAAACTTCTTGAAAGAAGTTTCCCCCGAACCCTTTCAAGAACTCTTGGGCGCGCCGCATGCCTGTGGCGTATATGAAGTTTCTTTGGAAGGGGTCTGGGGGAACCTTTCCGTTCACAGAAAGGTTCCCCCAGCAACGGGTCCAATCCGCGCTATTCCCCTATGCAGTTCGACGTGCAGGTCTCGTGGATGACGACCGTGCGCGCACGCAAGGCGTTCAAAAATGCCCTCGGATTGACAACTGCGTCGCCTTCCGAATTCACAACGCGCGTCTTGACTAGAAGGTCACAGACTTCGTCGTACGTCAGCGATGGATTGACCTGCAGGCCAAGCGCAGCGAGTCCAGCCACATATGGAATGAGCCAACTGAACCCGCCATCGCTCCAATAGATGTAGGAGTCTTCGCCGCGGTTAGTTCCTGTTGTGCGGTAGTCGGCTGGAACAAGCACGCATCTTCCCGACTTTCTGCTGCAATGATAGCGTTTGTTCCGTCGGTGTTGTACGGGATCATTTCGATCTTGGTTGGGGCTACATCCACCTAGCGCGAAGCCCTGTTCGGAAACAGAGTTCGAATAGAATACCATGATGCCTGCGGTGGCCGCCTTCTGCGTGGTTTCCCGCCATTTTTCCCATTTCGAATCTCCCAAGCGCAGACCGTCAGAGATGGAGACAAGACGAACCTTGTTCTTTTCGGGAAGGGACTCGTTCAGGGCTATCAACGCATCCATCGCCTCGGTGTAATTGTCAAAGTTTTCGCCATTGTCTGGCACTGCAAAGTAGTAGAGCTTTGCCCCTGGTGCAACGCCACAGGTCTTGCCACACAGGATGGAGGCGCAAGCCATGCCATGGAAGTGAGTTCGGTCGTCCTCGCCAATCTGTCGATACACGATATTCTCGCGAATTTCCGAGTGTGTTGCTAGAATAGGTTTGTCGAAGATCGCTACCGACACTCCCTTTCCCGTGATGCCTTCGGCATGCAGTGCACGCACGCCTAGCCCGGGATCACGGCATTTCTCAAGCCACCCCGACGGCTCAAAGCCAACTGGGAGTTTTGAGGTGTTAGGCCATTTCGTGTAGGTGTCGTACGTAAAACGGGAGAGACAATCTAGCGAGACGCCCGTCATATCTTTCTCAGACATGTCTTTCGCACAAAATCCGACGATGCTGTCCACACTGCCGGGTTCGCTCTTCGGTAGAGACTCGTCGGTCACCTTGTCAGGAAGAGTGTTGGGATTCACCCCATACTGGACAAACACCTCACGCTCATTTGAATAGATTTCCCCTGCCCCGAGAACGGCAATAAGTATAGACGCCATAAGCCTTTCCATTTCTTGGGGTACTCCTCTCGTATATTGGTTTACATAGCCTCTACGGAGCGTTGTCTTCCGGCTGCCAGTTCCACCGGAAATTCCCACGAAAGCGACCGTGTCTGCCCGTTTCTCCTTCAGTAGAGACGCCGCCGAATGGTTATTTTCCGAAAAGGAAGGCCGTTCGGCATCGTGCGGCGTGCCGGGTCGTCGTCGTGCGGCGAGCAGAAGCGAGACCATGCTGGTGGTTTCAGACACCGGCTTCCGGAAGGCTTTGGCAGATGCAGCGGCTCAAAATAGGGCGTCATCGCGGACCTCCTTCTTCGGACCGGCCCCTAGGATAGCACAGGGTGCGGCGCGTCTCCGCGTTATTCCCCGCAGTAGATGCAGCTCGACGTGCAGGTCTCGTGGATGACGATCGTGCGCAGGCCGGGTGTGCGCGGCGCGAGGCGTTCCCAGATCCACCCGGCGAGGTTTTCAGACGTGGCGTTTTCGAGTCCCGGCAGTTCATTGAGGCAGGAGTGATCCAACGCCTCGTAGAGTTCGCGCAACGCGGAAAGGACCGTGTCGGGCTCTTCAGCGCCGACCTCGATGCGGTAACTGTGGCCGTGCATGCGGTGGCACTTGTGGTGCATCGGCGTGCGCGGCAGGTGGTGCGCCGCTTCAAACCCAAACGCGATCCGTCCGGGCAAGCCGCACGCGCGATTGGGGAAAAGGAAGATCGGCTTAAACGCCAAATCGCCGCGCAGCGTTAACGTCACGCGGCTCAGCCCAGGCACGCGCGGGCCCAAGTTCTCGAGAACCCATGCCTGAACCCCCGGCAGGTCCACCGCACCGATTCCGTCGATGGCATTCAGCGTGTTGTGGTCGAGTTGTTGATGCAGCGGGCCGAAGGCGCGCTTGATGTCGCCGAAATCGACAATCCAGCCCATCGTGTCGTCGACCGCGCCCTCCACCTCAACGTCCAGCCGGTAGCTATGTCCATGCAAGCGGGCGCGCGCGCCACCCGCGGGTTTGTTCTGGTGCGCCGCCTCGAAGTAGAACTGTTTGATAAGTTTTCCGCGCATCACACGCCTCTCTGCGCTGGGTCCCAGATTATTTTGTGCAACTGCAACTGGAAACGCACCGGGAGTCCGTCCGCCAAAATCCACGCCGCCAATTCCCGAGGCTCCACACGGCCCATGACCGGCGCGAAAAGCACGCTATGACAGCGCGTGGCGAGCGTATGCTCGAGTAACGTCGCCTTGGCCCAATCATAGTCGGCCCGATCCGCGATCACGAATTTCACTTCGTCCTGCGGGCGCAGCCTTCCAACATTTCCCCAATCGTTTTGCGCCGATTCGCCGCTTCCTGGACACTTGATGTCCATGATTCGCACCACCCCTTCGGGCAGCACGTCAATGGGCAACGCGCCGCTCGTCTCGCACAGCACCGTGTACCCCGCGTCGAGCAACGCCTGCGCAAGCGCCGGTGTGCCTCGCTGCGACAGCGGCTCGCCACCGGTGATTTCGACCAATCCGCAGCGGTACTCGGCGCAACGGCGGAGGATTTCGGCGATGCTCAGCGCGGAGCCCTCGCTAAACGCATACGTGGTGTCGCACCAGTCGCAGCGCAGAGGGCATCCCGCGAGCCTTACAAACACGCACGGCAGCCCCGCCCAGGTCGATTCGCCCTGGATACTGTGAAAAATCTCGTTCACCGACACCGTGACGGCGGAAAGCGCCGGGCGGTCCGGCTGCGACGGCAAAGAATCGTTCACAACAGGCCTCCAAAGAAGAGACTATTATACCTAATTCCGGTGCGGCGCAGGGAATTGCCACGTGCAAAGCGCGTCCCGTCTCCGTTACGATGGCTTCGGTCACCAACAAGGGGTATGCGCAGACGTATGGGAACCCGGACCTCACGAAGCGCAAAGGAATACGAAGCGTTACACGCAAGCTACCTGGCGTTGCGCCGCGAGGTGGACCATCTCAGCGCGCTCCGCGAGATTTGGTTGGCGATCAGCGGCTCGCTCGATCTCGGGGAAACGCTGACCGCTATTGCCCGTGTCGTGCAGGCCGAACTCGATGTGCGGCGCCTGACGATCTTTGAGCTCAGCCAAGACGGCGGCACGGCGCAGCCGGTTATTGCAAAGTACGGCGAGGATCTTATCGGCCGCGAGCGGTTGCTGGAAGAGGTCGTGCCCTTACGCGGCACGCCACTGGGCAAGGCGGTGACCTCGCGCTTGGTGATACTGCACACGGACGCGATCGCGTCCGCCGCGTATGTCCCGCTCATGGCGCACGGCGAGACCCTTGGCGTGTTGCGTCTTGAAGAGCGACGCGACGGCCGCCCGTTTACGGAAGATCACGCCGCGTTGTTTCGGCTGCTAAGCCCGCACATCGGCACCGCAATTCGTAATGCCAGGCTGTACGCCATGGCCGTGACCGATGGCCTCACCGGGCTTTACGTGCGCCGCTACTTTGACTTGCGCATGGCCGAAGAACTGCAACAGGCACAGCGCTATGGCCGTTTGTTTGCGCTGCTGATGTTCGATATCGATCATTTTAAGCGTCTGAATGACACGTATGGCCACCAGACCGGCGATGCCGTGCTCAAGCAGTTCGCGGCGTTGCTTCGCGCCAACACGCGCAAGGCCGACATTTGCTGCCGCTACGGCGGGGAGGAAATGGCGGTCATCTTGCCCGAAACGCGGCTTGAAGAGGCGGTAGGGTTGGGGCGTAAGCTGAACGAGCGCGTGGGAACTCACCCGTTTCGCGGCGCGCAGGAAGAGGAGCTTCACGTCACCGTGAGTGTGGGCGTGGCGGCATACGGTCGGGAGATAACGGGCGCGGCGGAGATGATTCGCGCGGCGGACGAAGCGCTTTACCGCGCCAAACACGAAGGGCGCGACTGCGTACGGTGGCACGACGCAGCGCGCGGGGGAGTAACATGACCGGAAAGCGTTCGCCTTTGTATAACCACGAGAAGGATCGCACGTCTTGGGGCCTAGTCGCGGCGCTATGGGGAATCGGCCTTGTGGCGGTGGCGTTGCGGGTCTATCGCCTCGACGCCGACAGCCTGAACACCGACGAAATCAGCACCTACCTCGGGGCGATCAAGCCGTGGTGGGACTGCCTGACTCATCGCATCTATCCCTTGTACTATTTGTTGGCGCGCGCCGCGCTGCAACTCGGCGGCGGGGACGTGTGGCTTCGAATTCCCAGCGTCGCGGCGGGCGTGCTCGGGGTGTTCGCGCTGTACGGCGGCGTGCGCTCAAGTCACGGGCGCGGCCCGGCGCTGGCTGCGGCGTTGCTGCTGGCCGTGTCCGCGTTCCACATTCAATACAGCCGCGAGGCGCGATTCTACGCCCTCGCGATGTTGCTCGCCGTGATGCTGGTGTGGTCGTTGTACCGCGCGCTCGAAGACGGCGGTCTGCTTCGTTGGGCGGTCTATGTGCTCACAGCGAACCTGGCGTTCATCACCCACCTCAGCCTCGCGCCTTTCGTGGCGGCGATCACCATGGCGGCGTTTCTCGTGCTGCCCTGGGCAATACGAGAAGGGCGCGAATGGCAGGCGCTCCGGCGTTACGCCGCACTCATCGTGGCTACTACCTTGACGCCACTGGCGATAGGCGCGCTGTTTTGGCGTAGCGGCGGCGCATGGCCGTCACAACTGCTCAAGTTCCACTGGCCCATGCCCACTGTCTCCGCCGCAACCGAAGCGGTGGCGGTACAAGATGTCGCCGAGCGTTATTTCCTTACGCCCATGCAATACTTGGGGTTCTTCCGCGAGTTCGTGGCATGCACGCCCTACGGCGACGCCCCGGTGATCGGCATTCTTGTCGGACTCGGCCTGTTGACCCTGCTGGGGTTGCTCTCCTGCGTACGCCGGGCTCCGGCGCTGGGCGCACTCATTGTGGCAGGTATTGTGCTTACTCCGGCGCCGTTCTTCTTCACCTCGGCGGGGCATTGGTGGGAGGCAAAGTACTTCGCCGCCGCATGGCCGCTTGCCTTGTGGCTTTGCGCGGCGGGAATGGGCGTGTTCGCCGAAACCTTGGCGCGTCCCGCAAAGAACGGAGCCACGCACACCGCGCTGAGCGCCGGCGCTCTGCTGCTCTGCCTCGTGTTGCCCGCTGCGCCGTTCTACTCGGGGCTTACGGGATTGTTTGGCCCTCGATGGACCATGTCTCACTCCGACTGGAAGGGCGCGGCGTCGTCTATGGCGCGCACGTTGGAGCACGACGATCTTGTGTATTATCTCGCCGACTTCGGCGAGCCCGCAGCGGCATTGGATCGCCCCTTGCGTTTCTACCTGCCGCGCTACGTGGAGGACGGCGACGCCCGTCTGTTCGCCACTCAACCGTATGTTGGTCGCGCAACCGGGGAAGATATAAAGAAAACCTTGCGCCAATCGCCGTTCGCGGCTGCTTGGTTTTTCACGCATGACCCGGCGACCGTGGCTGCGGATACAGTACAACTTCTTCAGCGCTTGGGTGCGCAACGGCGCGACTACGGCGGGCTTACGGTGTGGGCGTTGGGCAGACCCACGCGGAACCTTTTTACGCTTGCGGGATTCGAGGACGAGTCACTTCAGGGGATTGGCCCTCCCGCCTATTGGGGTAATGCGAGTGAGGCCTTTGAAGGCGCGCACAGTCTGCGCGTCGAAAATCGCGAGGGGCGCGGTACGGTGAGCATGGGCCTGCCGCTGAGCGACGACGTGTCGACGCTGCGAAATACCCGCTTCCGCGCATGGAACAGTGGCGTACCCGCGGGGTGGACGTTGGTCGACGCCGCCAGCGCGAGCCTGTTGCGTCCTCCCGCGCCAGGCGCAGTACAAACACCGCTCGTCATTGCGCCCGGTCCAGCGGCCGTTGTTTTGAGACAACCAATCACGGTGGGGCGCGCGCCGGGACATACCGTGACGGTGAACGCAAAAGCGACTGTTGCGCCGGGCGCGGAACTGCGCGTTACGTTGCGGTACCGCACCGCGCAGGACATCGCACGCACCCTCAGCATTCCCGCCGACGGCGCATCGCATGCCCAAACGCTCGACGAAGCCGTTCCGCTGGACGCCGATCCGCGTAGTTTCGTCGTCGAGATCGAACGTGTTGCGAGCGCTGCCGGCGATGCCTCACTCGAAGAGGTGAATCTTCAAGTACAGGCTCCGGGCGAGACCATCGACCCCCTGCAACCCTATACGCTATCCCTCATGATGCGCTACTGGGATGTCCCGCTCTACGGCGAGATGGGCAGCATCGGCGTGATGGGCACGGATGCCAACGGAGAGACCTTCACGAAACCATTGATCGAGTTTGGCGATGGCGCGGACTGGCGGCGTCTGGTGTTCCATTTCGATCCAAGCAAAGACTTTCCGAACGGAGCGCGGTCGCTGCGATTGCTGGTTGCGATGCCCCCCCAAGGCACACTGTTCCTCGACAACGTGCAGTTTGAGGCGGGGACACGCCCTACGCTGTTCACTGCGGGCACGAGAATCCCGCATGACGAGGTCATTGGACCGTGAGCTTCCGTCAGCGCGAAGGATGTCGGCATGCCGATCTACCGGCTGAGTAGGGAGTATGCGTTTCCGCCGCCCGCACTGGCGGAAAAGGACGGACTCCTGGCCGTTGGCGGCGATCTTTCGGAGCAGCGCTTGCTCTTGGCGTACGAGATGGGCATCTTCCCATGGTACAGCGACGATTCGCCGATCCTGTGGTGGTCTCCCGACCCGCGCATGGTGCTGTTTCCGAACGATTTCCATGTGTCGCGCCGGTTACAGCGAGTCTTACGCAGCGGGCGTTTCCGTGTGACGGCGGACACGGCGTTTCGCGAAGTGATTGCCGCGTGCGCCGAACCGCAAGGCCCCGCGCGCGACGGTACATGGATTACTTCCGAGATGCAGGAAGCCTACACTCGCTTGCATGACGCCGGTTGGGCGCATTCATTCGAGACCTGGCGGGACGACGCGCTTGTCGGCGGACTCTACGGCGTGTCGCTCGGCGGGGTGTTCTTTGGTGAATCGATGTTCCACCGCACCAGCGATGCGTCTAAGGCGGCCGCCGCCACGCTCGCGGCGATCGCCCACGCCTGGCGCTTCCAGTTGATCGACTGCCAAGTGGCCAATCCGCACCTGGAACGCCTCGGAGCGCGAGAGATAGCACGCGAGCGCTTTCTGCACCTTCTGGCCGCTGCGCTTCGCATGCCTACGCGGCACGGTTCGTGGACGCAGGTCGTCGAGGAGACCGTCGTGCGCAGTTCGGCGTGACGCGTGTTACTTACAGACTGCGCACGCCGTGTCCATGACGCCCGGGACGGGCAGCATCGCCTTAGGCTCGCCACTGCGGTAGTCGTACCCCATGAAGGCGGCGGCCGTCGCTGCCAGTTGTCCTGCCGTGACCGGTTCCGCGGAAGCCCACTCGCCGCGTGCGGGAGTATCCGGTCCCATGAAAGCCATCCAAGTTGCATCCGAGCCCGCCAAATTCTCTCCGTGACTGCGCCATTGCGGCCCGTTGCCGCGTCCGTGGTCGGTGGCGAGAATGAGCGTCGTCTTGTTCTTGTAGCGCGGCGTGGATTGGAGGCGTTCCCACAGCGTTTTCACATAGCGATCCGCAAGCTGCAACGATCCCAGATACCTCGGATAGTCTCCTCCATGCGCCCACTCGTCCGTTTCGCCGAGCGAAAGGAACAGCACTCGCGGCTTTTCGTTCTTAAGATACTCGACCGCGGTTTCAAACGTAAGACAATCGAACGGCTCCCCGGCCCAATAGCGGGTTGTTTCCGCCTTGAGCCGGTTCAGCACCTCAAACGTCGGCGTCATGCGTATGCCCTGAACAGGATCATAGCCCGCGTTGATGAACAGCCCCGAACGCTCGTGATTCAGAATATACGGAAACAGTTCCCATGCCCCAAACGCCGCCACGCGCCCCTTCAGGCGCGGCTGACCGTTGAGCCACTCCAGCACATTCAAGTTGGGGTTCAGGATCTTGCGATTGCTGTTCACGCGCGGATCGGCCCAGCCACACAAAGTCTCGCTATAGCCGGGGTATGAAAAATTGAGGTCGTTCGCCACCCGCGCCGCGCTGCCCGTGTCCTGATTGCCGATAACCTGGCCCTGCTTCGCCACTACGCCCCAGAAAAACGGCATCAACAGTTCGCGGCGGGCTTCGGCGGTATCGGCCCAATAGCGGGTCTTGCTCTTCTCATCCATCTCGCCGTTGGGCTTGACGAACAGGGCTTCCTCCGCGCCGCGAAACACCTCTTGCCAACGCACACCGTCCATCATGACGAAGACCACGTTTTTCGTCTGAAGGGTCTTGCCACATTCCTTCGCGACAGCAAGCGGCGCAAAAAACAACATGGCGACCAGGACAAATCGGAACATGGCTCTCACGAATTTCCCTCCTTAGTCAATGACAATGTCCGCAAAAGAGACGATCCCCCCACTGGGATCGTCGGCGTATCCATAATAGATGCGCTCCGCCCGCTGCGCCACTCCGCCTAAGGAGCGAAGCGCCGCGTAAATGCAGTTTACTCCGCAAACGCGCCGCGCGTTCGCATCGCGCATCACCGATGCATGGAACGCCTCCGGATCAAGCGCCGCCGCATGCGCGAGGGCCTCCTCGTCGCGTTCGCGCACAGAACAGACCACTTCGTCGCTGATATCGAAATCATCACCAAACCGACGTCCCACATGCGCGAGGTCCGCGCCCGCCAACACGAGCATGCCGCCATCGGCCTCCCGTACAGTCTCTCGGCAGACATCCAGGAACCGCTGTACGGACGGGTCTATGGCGTCATCGTCCGATGTCGAGAACGGCCCGCACAACATCGGGACGATCCGCACCTGTTCGCCGAACAGATGGGCGAGCAGCACCGCCTGGAGTTCTATGGAGTGCTCCGTGCGGTGGACGATCTCGTATTCGAAAGGATCCCACGCGCAGGCCGCCGCAAGCCGCGCGATTACGTCCTCGTCCGCGGGCAGTGCGCCCAGCGGCGTTTCGAAGCACTTGTGCGTCATCGTGATCGGTGCAGGCGGCGCCATGTGCGCCACGCCGAACAGCAGGACCGTGCGCGGCGGCGTGGTTCCCGCAAGCCGCGTGTAGCCCTTTGCATACGCGGCGGCGCCGCGGTCGTAGTCGATATGCGGAACAATAAGGCCTCGAGGAGCAGACGTGGCGGTTTCCGTGCCGAGGAAACTGTTGAGATACTCGCGCAACTCTATCGGGTCCGCCGGATAGGAGCGCCCCGCCAGATACGCTGCGCGCCGGTCGGAGCGCTGGAACGCTTGAACCACCTGATTGCGGCGCGTGTAATAAGGCGCGCTCAAGAGAAACCCCTGATCGTCCAGGTATCCGACCAGTTTGGCGATTTCGGTATCCGGCACGGCCTCGCCCACAAGCGCCTGCACGCCTTGCTGAATCTCAGCGACGTCGTTTTCGCCGTCGAGGTAGGTGGCGATGAGGAACGCCAAGGGGCTGAGCAGCAGTTGGTTTTCGATGATGCCTTCAGGGTCGCTCAGGCACACCAACTGATCCCCTTCGTGGGTGATGGGGATCGCTTCGACATTTCGCAGCGCTGGCAAGCCCATGACTGAATATAGACCCACCCCGGCAATTATGCAATAGGGGAAGTTCGGGCCGGGATGGCAGTTATGTCTACTTTTACCGCATTTCGAACGTTTCCGTGGGGGAGAGCTTGAGATTTGCGAGAGAGAATTGACGGCGGCCTTGGGGATGGCTAGAGTAGTCTCTGTTACGCGTAGCGATGTGGCGCGGGCAGGGTTCACGTGAAAGGGTGCTCCAAATGAAGACGACGAGACGCGAGTTTGTCGGTACGGCGGCGGGATTGGCTCTGGGAGCGTTCATTGCGCGCCGCAGTTTTGCGCAGAGTCCAAATGACCGCCTCGGCATAGGGCTTATTGGTTGCGGCAAACGCGGAATGGAACTCTTGGACGAATGTCTCACCTCTCGCGACAAGCTGAATCTTGAGTTTCCGATGGTTTGCGACGTGTATCGCACGAATCTGGCCTCCGCCGTGAATCAGATCAAGGCGAAAACGGGCTCCGAGCCGAAGCAGTGCACCCGCTATGGCGAACTGCTGGCGTCGCCGGACGTGGATGTAGTCATTATCGCGACGCCGGATTTCCAGCATTGCACGATGATGATGGATGCCGCCAAGGCGGGAAAGCATATTTACGTAGAAGCGCCGATGGGAATTTCCATCGAAAGTGCGGCGAAGGCCTCGGACGCGGTCAAAGCTGCGGGAGTCGTA
The DNA here is from genome assembly GCA_041859045.1 of Candidatus Hydrogenedentales bacterium. Taxonomy (GTDB): domain Bacteria; phylum Hydrogenedentota; class Hydrogenedentia; order Hydrogenedentales; family SLHB01; genus JBHELB01. The sequence goes on from JBHELB010000068.1 coordinate 48,325, forward strand.
TGCCAAGTGGGCACGCAGCGACGATCGGATCCCCGGTATGTCGGCGCGGCCAAACTGATGGCGACCAAACCGCTGGGAAATATCTCGCGTGTCGATCTCTACTGGGCGGAAAAAGGTCCGCTGTGGCGTGAGCCCTATCGCGACATCATCCCCGAATTGGTGGATTGGGATGGGTTTACAATGGATCTTCTTGGCGTCCGCTATTTTGACAGCAACGTGTTGCGCAACTGGCAGAATTTCCGCGAATGCACTCTAGGCCTTCCTGGTCTATTTGGCTCTCATCTGACGGATCTGGTCGCCTGGTATACCGGCGAGCCCTACCCTCAGGCCGTTACCGGTATGGGAACGAACGCGGTGTGGCGAGACCGGCAGCACTACGACAGCGTTGAGTACACTTTTCATTACCCTCGCCCAACTTCATTCTTGGTGCAGTGCAGCTTGAGTTTGGCGAACGGCGCGCGGCGCTCAGAGGCAACTTTCTACGGTCCACGAGGCAAGTTTGACACCGATAGTTGGACGGTGACTTCAGAAGGCGCGCTGTCTGCAAAGTCCGCTCAGGCGGTAATGAAAGCCGAACCTATCAAGGGAACATCCCACCTCGAAAACTGGATCGAGTGCGTTCGAAAAAAAGACGTCAATACGCGGGCCGACGTGAACACGGGTTTCCAGCATACGGTAGCCTCGTTCATGGCATTCGCCGCCATGGAAAGCGGGCTGCGCATGCAGTACTGGCCGGAAGAACGGGTCATGCGCAAGGGAGTCCGTCCGAAATCCCCGTACGACAAGTCTTCCTCGGGCGCGGTCATGTAGGCAATCGGTTTAGGAATCCTGCTGAAGACGTTTTCGCGCTTCGCCCGACAGCAGTGTGTGGGTATGCCCGAGGATTTCCGGGATACGTTCCGCGTGCGGCGACCGACGCAAGCTGGCGCGCAGATCGAGGGTGGCCGCGTTGGCTGCCTGGTTTCCAGGAAACCAGTCTCCCCCGTGGCCGAGCAGGTTGTAACGCATGCGCCCGAACTCCACAAGGTCAAAGGCCTTGACCAAATTGTAGAGACGCAGCACCCACGGAATGTTGATCTCGCCGGGCGTTTCGTTCCACTCCGGAAGTCCCTGCTGCCAGGTAGCCGCCCAGTCCGCGCCGACGGTCCGTTCGAGTTCCGCCCGCAGCCGTTGCTCGATCTCGGGAAGCAATTCATCCGCGCGATCGAGCAGTTCGGCCGTCTGCAGGTGAACGTCGAAATCCGATGGACGCGCCACGCCGCAGCTCAGCGTATGCACCTCGGGCCGCCGCAGACAGAATAGCCCATTGAAGACCATTGGGTGCAGCGGCGCGCACAATTCCACGAGTTTCGCCGATGGCGAGTACAGCATCCCGCCCTTGTCATTTGGACTGATAATGAACACGCCCATGTCGCGGCGATGCGCCTCTTCGATGGCGGGCCAGTTGTCCTGAAAAATGTAGTACCAATGCAGGTTCACATAATCGAAAACGCCGGTCCGAATCGCATTCAAAATTACGCTCAGCGATCCATGTGTGGAAAACCCAATGTGACGAATCCGGCCCTCGCGCTTCCATGCCAGTGCCGTATCCAGACAACGCAGGGTGTTTTCCAGGGCTTGCGCGGTGTTGATCCCGTGAAAGGCGAAAAGATCGAGGTAATCCAAGCCAAGGAGACGCATGGAGGTTTCGAAATTCTGTGCGAACTTCGCCGGATCCGAATCGGGCCCGACCTTGGTCTGCACGATGAGTTCGTGGCGCGGCAACGTGGGGAGAATGCGTCCGAGTTGGGCTTCGCTTGTGCCATAGCCGCGCGCCGTCTCGATGTGGTGAATGCCCGCTTCCAGCGCACGCCGCACGCACGCTTCGACATTCGCTTGGCTTTCTGCAGGGATAGCTTCCGCGCCGTTCCAGGAATGTTGGTAGCGCATGCCGCCGCAGCTAATCACGGGGATCTGAAGCTCCGTCTTACCGAACCGACGGTACTTCATACCACCTCCTCACCTTGTCCGCGTCACAAGTATACGCGGGGTTTACTGGTGGGAAGCCTCGTTGCTGACCGGCATTTGCGAATCCGCCGACCATTCCTGCATGGCCCCGTCAAAGAGAGTTGGCGCCATGCGGCCAGTCATGCGAAACACGAAGTACCCAATACTGCCGTTCAGGCCGGTGCTGCCCACCGCAATCACATGTGTGTTGCTCTCAACACCCCGTTCGACCAGGATATTCTCGAGATCGTACACCGGCTTGAAGGTATTAAACGGCCCCTCGACAAAGGACTTCGCGGGAACGTTCTTCGCGTTGGGGATATGGCCTTGCCGCGCGCCGGCCGGGTCCAACGCCGCGCCCGTATAGACCTCCGTGTCGCGCACATCCGCCACGACGCCGGTCTGATCCTGTAAGGTCTGAGCCACATGACGGAGCGGAGCCAGGCGATCGGTGATGGGACGCAACGAGGCCAAACTGACAGGTTGCGGCGTCGCCGCACCACTCTCGACCGCATGTCCGTCAAACGTCCATTTTTCATAGCCGCCGTTCAGAATGGACAGTTGCGGATACCCAAGGTAATCCAACGCCCAGAACAGGCGCGTCGCCAATTGCAGGTCGTTCAACGTGCCCGAAAAGCCGTAAATCACCACGTGGCGTTCTGGGGCGACTCCCGCCTGCTCCAGAACGGGCGTCAATGCCGCGACAAGCGTCGTGCCTGCGGAGTTTTCATGGACCGCCATATCGACATTCACAGCGTTCGGAATGTGACCCTGCTCAAACATCGACCTAGAGCGAACATCCACCAAAAGAACTTGGTCTAAAGACAGCAGGTCCTCCGCGGACACCAGCATCTTCTCCGACGCAAACGCCCCCGCCAACGAGATGACCATCGCCAACCCTACTGACAGCATGTCGAGTACTCTCCCTCGCTTGTATGCGCACACCTACTCTCGATACACTTCGTCAAGAGCAGCGCGCAGTGTACCTGAAACGCGCCGGGAACTGCAAAAAAGCCTTCCTCAGCGACTTCAAGCTGCGAAAGAGCCGATTTCCCCGACCCAAAAGGCGGATCCCACCGGCCTTTGCGGAGTTCTGGAATATTCCCCTGTGCTCGTGCTAAAATAAGGCAAAGGCTCGGCGCTTTACCGTGCGCACGGGGCGAGTTTTGTGCCCGCGCGCAGATGGTTTTTGTTTGTTTGAGAAGGCGGGGCGCAGGCGTTTCAGATTTCACAAGGGATTGATAACGTTTTAGATAGGGGTATTCATGAAGTTCATTGACGCAATCATCATGCAGGCAAAAAAAGAGATTCGGACCATCCTGTTGCCCGAGCCCGAAGACGATCGTACGCTCAAAGCAGCGGATATGATTCTTGCTCAAGGCATCGCGGATGTCGTGTTGGTGGGCGACGAAGCCAAGACACGCGCGCGCCTGAGTGAACTCGGAATCACCCGCAGCATCCAGATCGTGGACCCCGTGACTTCGGAACATACCGACTCGTTTACCGAAGAGTTGTTTGAGATGCGTAAGGCCAAGGGCGTTACCGCGGAGCAGGCCAAGGCGACGATGTTGGAGCCGATCCCGCACGGCATGATGATGTTGCACCGTGGTTTGGGGCATGGTCTAGTGGCGGGGGCGATCCATTCGACCGCCGACACGCTGCGCCCGGCGCTTCAGATTTTGCGCACGGCTCCGGGCTGCAAGCTGGTGTCCGCCTTTTTCTTCATGGCGATGCCGAACGACGGCCCGACGTATCTTTTTGCGGACAGCGGTCTGGTGGAGAACCCGGACGCGGAGCAGTTGGCCGAGATTGCGCTGAGCACCGCGCAGACCGCGCTTAGTTTCGATATCCCGCCGTACGTGGCGATGATCAGCTATTCGACGAAGGGTTCCGCGAAGAGCGTGTTAACAGAGAAGGTGGTCGAGGCGACGCGCATCGCCCAATCGAAGATCGCCGAGCGCTTTGGTGCGGACAGTCCCGTGCGTATCGACGGCGAACTTCAAGTCGATGCCGCGATTGTAGAGTCCGTGGGCAAGTCGAAAGCGCCGGGGAGTGAAGTGGCAGGCCGGGCGCGCGTGCTGATTTTCCCCGATCTCAACTGCGGCAATTCCGCATATAAACTTGTTCAGCGTTTGGCCGGCGCCGAGGCCTATGGGCCTATCCTGCAGGGGCTGCGCCTGCCCGTAAACGACTTGTCCCGGGGCTGTTCCGCCGAGGACATCGTCGGTGTCGCCGCGATCAACGCGGTGCAGAGCCAGATGCTGAAATAGCCCGAAAGAGAACGTAGTAATGAAAGTCCTCGTCCTCAACAGTGGTTCCTCCTCCGTAAAGTACAAGGTTTTCTCGGTGGACGGCGAAAGCAAGGTCGTCGCCAAAGGAGCAGTCGAGCGGATCGGCCTGGAAGGCTCCCGCATCGAGTGTGCCTGCGATCAGACCGAGTGGAAGGTCTGCTCACGCCAGAGCGTGTTCCGCGAGAACGGCGGCCGCATGCCCATCCCCGATCACAGCGCGGCGATCGACGCAATCTGCAAGTCGCTGTTGAGTTCGGATTGCGGCGTTATCTCGGATCTATCCGAACTGAGCGGCATCGGCCATCGCGTGGTGCACGGCGGCGAGGAATTCACCCGTTCGGTGGTGATCGACGCGGCGGTGATCGACGGAATTCGCAAGTGCGCGCGTCTGGCGCCGTTGCATAATCCGCCCGCGTTGCTTGGCATCGAAGCCTGCGCCAAGATCTTCGGCGATATCCCGCAGGTGGCCGTGTTCGACACCGCGTTTCACCACACGATTCCCCCGAAGGCTTTTCGCTACGCCATACCCAAGTCGCTTTACACCGAACACGGCGTGCGCAAATACGGCTTCCACGGCACCTCGCACCATTATGTTGCCCTCGAAGCCGCCAAAATCCTTGGCCGGCCGTTCGAGGACGTGCGCCTGATTACCTGCCACCTCGGTAACGGCAGCAGCATCACCGCGGTCGACCGCGGCAAGTCCGTCGAGACGAGCATGGGCCTGACGCCGATGGGCGGACTCATGATGGGCACCCGCTGCGGCGACATGGACCCCTATATTCCGCTGTTCATTATGAAGGAATTGGGACTGAGCCCCGAGCAAGTTGAGAAGATGCTCAACAAAGAGAGCGGTTTCGAAGGCGTTTGCGGGCATGCCGACGTGCGCGACTGCGAAGCCCACGCCGCCAAGGGTGATGCCGACGCGGAACTCGCCCTCGAGATGTTTGCTTACCGCGTGGGGCGTTTCATCGGTTCATACTCGATGGTGATCAACGGCCCGGACGCGATCGTGTTTACCGGCGGCATTGGCGAGCGCGGCGCGAAAATGCGTAGCCGCATTCTTCAGAACGCGGGGTATCTAGGCGTCGAGATTGACGAGGAAAAGAACGCCCGAAACGCGCGCGACATCTCGACCGACCGCGCGCAGGTTCGCGCGTTGGTCATTCCGACCGATGAAGAACTCATGATCGCGCGCCAGACGGCGCAGTTGGTGTGTCCTCAATCGCTTTCCGAGCCCAAACCGTGTGGCAACCCCAGCGGTAACGGCAAGAGCCATCCGGAGAATGCGTCCCTCGCGCAGACGGTCTAGCCTAACGAGTTTTCCTGTGAAGACGCAGTCGTGGACGTTCACGGCTGCGTCTCTTGTTTTGAAAACGCGTAATCCCCAATGGCGGCACTCTCGCTGAATACGCTCTAGCCCGAACCCGCCGACGTCGTGGCATGGTCGAATTCTTGATGCAATGCCGCGGGACCAGCGTTTGGTTTTTTCCCGCCCTCTGTGCATCATAGCGCGATTAGACGCCATCCGCGTGCGAGAAATAGTCGGCAACTCCTTAACGTCGAACAGTTACTTCAGCACGCGTGGACAACAAAAAGGAGCGGCATTATGCCTACAAGCAATGCCAAAACGATTGGCGGCTCTATCGAGCCGGTTGTAGTACGCAAGCGCGGCTGGGGCCGCCGCTTGTTTGCCTATCTTGGGCCTGCGTATCTGGTGAGTGTCGGGTACATGGATCCGGGAAACTGGGCCACGGACATTGAGGGGGGGGCGCGATTCGGGTATTCGCTGATCTGGGTGTTGTTGGCGTGCAACCTTATGGCGGTGCTGTTGCAGACGCTTTCGGCGCGCTTGGGCATCGTGACGGGACACGATCTGGCGCAGGCGTGTCGGCGCGAGTACCCGAAGCCGGTGGGATTCGCCCTGTGGGTATTGGCGGAACTCGCGATTGCCGCGACGGATCTCGCGGAAGCGCTCGGCACGATCATCGGCTTGAATCTCTTGTTCGGTCTGCCGCTGCTCTGGGGGTGCGTGGTGACGGCGTTCGACACGTTCCTGCTGCTGGCGATGCAACGCATGGGCGTGCGCAAGATTGAGGCTGCGATCTTGAGCATGGTCGGCGCGATCGGAATGTGTTTTATGATCGAGATTTTCTTAGCGCAGCCGGATTGGGGCGGCATTGCGCGGGGATTCGTGCCGTCGTTCGATTCCTCGGCACTGTACATCATGATCGGTATGCTTGGGGCAACGGTCATGCCGCACAATCTATACCTGCACTCGTCGCTTGTGCAGTCGCGCGCGGTATCGAACACGTTAACGGGCAAGAAGGAGGCGTGCCGGTTCAATTTTGTGGATTCGACGGTCGCGCTTAACGCCGCGTTTTTCGTCAACGCCGCGATCCTTGTCATGGCGGCGGCCAATTTCCATTCGCGGGGCATCGAGGTCACGCGCATCCAGGACGCGCACATGCTCCTGGAAAATCTCTTGGGCGGCACGCTCGCCCCTATCGCGTTTGCCATCGCGCTGCTGGCGGCGGGGCAAAGCTCGACCATCACGGGCACGATCTCCGGCCAGGTTGTGATGGAAGGCTTCCTGAATCTTCGCATGCGTCCGTGGCTGCGTCGGTTGGTCACGCGGTCGGTGGCGCTGGTGCCGGCAATTCTGGTGATCGCCTATATGGGAGACGAGGGCACCTACAAACTTCTGATCTTGTCGCAGGTGATCTTGAGCTTGCAGCTTCCGTTCGCGACGATCCCGCTGCTGCATTTCACTTCCGACTCGCGGAAAATGGGTACGTTCTCGAATCCGCGTTGGGTAAAGGGGTTGGGATGGTGCGCCGTCGCGATCATTGTGTGCCTCAACCTCAAGCTGGTCTACGATACGATCCTGTCCGACATTCACACGAGCCCGTGGTATGTGATCTTGCCGGTGTTGTCTCTTGTGGCGGCTTTGTTGAGTCTCTTGGCCTACATCGTGATAAAGCCGTTGGTGCGCCCAGGCAAGGTTTGGGAAGAGGGCATGCCGCGCTTGAGCCGTGCGGTGGCGAAGCAACTCAAGCCGATAGCGCTGAAGGAAATTGGCGTCGCGCTTGAGCACACGGAAGGCGACGGAGAGGTGATCTCGGCGGCGGTGAGCATGGCGCGCTCGCACAAGGCGCGGATTACCCTGCTGCACATTGTGGATACGCCGGGCGCTATGGTCTATGGGCAAGAAAGCGCGAGCTTGCACGAGTCCGAGGATCAGCAATACCTCGAGGATCTCGCGCGGGAGATAGAAGAGCACGATCTCCCGGTGGAAACGATGCTGCGGTACGGCAAACCGCAAGAGGAGATTGTTCGCGCGACGAAGGAAGCGGGGTTCGACCTGTTGATTCTCGGGTCGCACGGACACAGAGGGTTCGCCGATCTGTTCTATGGCGCAACGGTTGACCGGGTGCGCCATGCGCTCGATGTGCCGGTGATGGTGGTGCGCTCGCACGGGACGGAGTGGGCGACCCGCGGGGTGAGTTAAGCGCTGCCTACGGGGCTGGGGTTGCCGGACGGCGACGGAGGTAACTCCAGCCCCACAGGCCGAGCAGCAGCAGCGCGAGGCTGATGACCTGCGATACGGTGAGATGCAGCAGAGGGCGCGCGCTGTCGTCGCGAAAGGCCTCAGCCGTGAAACGGACGACACCGTAGAGCATGCCGTAGGCGGCAACCACTTGCCCATCCGCGCGTTTGCGCTGTAACACGGCGCGAAGGATGAGGAACCCCGCGAAGAGCATAACCGTGAGATAGAGTTGCGTGGGATGTGTGGGGAGGGATTCCATCGCGCCCTGCGCGATGCGTCCATGGGCAAGTTGGTCGTTGTAAGGGCCGCTGCCTTTGGGAAACGAAATGGCCCAAGGGATATTGGTCGTTCGCCCCCAACAGCAGCCGTTGAGAAAACAGCCGACGCGCGTGATCGCTTCGCCCAGGGCTAGGTACGGGCCGATGATGTCGAGTCCTTTGAGCATGGGGATGCGCTGAAACCGGAACACAAGCAGCACCGCCAGAATCCCGCCAGCAAGCCCGCCGTAGAAAACGAGCCCGCCTTGCCAGAGAAAGATCGCGCGCCAGACCTGGGTGGGATCGCCGTATTGGAGATGCCAGAACGCCCGCGCGCCGAAAAGGGCGCCGAGAAAGGCGAATACGCCGGTGCTGGGGGGGATGATGAACCCTTCGTTGCGCCGTACGGAAGCGCGCACCACGAGGATGGAGCAGAGGATAAACGCGAGGGCAAGCATCTCGCGGTAGGCGTAGAGCGGGTAACCAAGAACGGTGAATAGCACGGGGCGCATGGAAAGTCCTCTCTCATCGGTCGCCGAGCGGTGGCACTTTACCAGATACCCGGCAGAAGGCGCGAGGTGACCTTCTCTGCGTAGGCGGCGTAGCCTTCGAGTTCGGCATGAAGAATTCTGTCTTCGAAGTACGTGCGGAGGACTACGAGTACGCAGAGCAATACGGCAGGAAGCAAGGTCCACAGTGAGCCAAGCGCCAAGGGAATGCTGATGAACAGGACGATGGCCCCGAGGTACATTGGGTGGCGGACGTAACGGTAGGGACCGGTCGTGATCACGCGATGCCCGCGTTCTTTCTGGATCTCAACCACGCGCGATAGATAGGGGTTCGCGCATGTCACCCACCCGATTAGCATTAATGAAAGCACGACGCCCGCGAACCCCACGGCTTCCACTTCCCACGTAACCTGCGACCAACGATGGCGAACGGCATCGAGCCCAGGCAGAAAGAGGTAGGGAAGGAGCAGCACGGTGGATAGCCACACGAAGACTTTGTCCCAGCCACGCGCTGTCGGCTTCAGAAAGATCAGGCGGTCTTTGAGCAGGGCAGGATCATGGCGTTTGAGCCACGCGGTGAGCAGCGCCGAAAACGCGAACTGTAGAATCAGGTAGAGCCACGCCTCGGGCCAGAAAATCGTGCCCGCGGTTCCCATAAAAGCCGCCGCCATGAGGACAAAATACGCAACAAAAATGACGGCAATCCGCACGGACGAGATCTCGGACGCCACGTCGGACCTCCTTCGTCCCGCGCCGAATGTTACCGCGCGGACGGTCTCCGGGCGACCCAGTGTCCGCCCGCGAACACGGCCGCGAGCGAGGTCAACGTCACGAAGAGATCCGCCAGACTGCCGCCTGCCTGGCGTTTCTTGGCCACGGCGGCCTTCGCCTCTCCGCCGCGATAGCCTTCTTCCGCGACGCTGAGGTCGCTCTGCGAACATTCGTTGGTGGCACGCACCTGGTAGTTGTATTTGTGGTACTCCACCGCGCCGACGGTCGCGTTACATCCCGGAGTTCCGGGCGCGAGCATGGTCGGAGGCAACGCGGTGAAATCGTCAAACGTCAACGTGAGTCCGTCGGTGTGGCCTATCAGTTCCGGGACGTCGGAACTGCCCGCCGCCGTGCGGTAGATATCGTACCCCGTCGCGCCATAGGACGCCGACCACTCGATCAAAACGCTGTCGGCGAGCGTGCCGTCTGTCGCGAAGATCGCCCCTGGGGCAGGCGGCGTCGTGCAGGTGAACTCGAAGCTAACGCCGTTACTTGTGCCAGCGGACGTGACGACGGTGACGTCGACCACCCCTGCGGCGTGCGCGGGAGTGGTCGCGACGAGTTGATTGTCGTCGAGGACAGAGAACTGCGTCGCGGGCACATTACCAAACATCACTTGCGTTGTGAAGGCAAGGTTTTGGCCCGTGAGAATCACTTCGAGTCCGCCAGCGGTGGTTCCGCCGTTGAAACTCAACAGGGATAGCGTGGGAGGATCGAGCACGGTGAGCGATGCGCCGTCGGACTCGACCCAGCCATACGCGTTGGACACGAGGCAGGTATACACCCCCTCGCGGCTCTGCTGCGCCGATGGAATCGTGTAGGTCGTGTCGGTGCCAGAGAAGAGATCGGCGCCGTCTTTGCGCCACTGGTAAGAAAGCGGCGGAGTGCCGGTCGCCATGATGGAAAATGCAGCGGGGCTTCCCGGCGCCACGGTCTGGGACAGCGGCTGTAGCGTCAGCGCGGGAGGAGTGTTCACCACGGTGACTTTGGCCTCGTTACTGGTCACCGTACCGGCTTCATTCGAGACGGTGCAGGTGTACGAACCTTCGTCCGCCTCCTCGGCATTGTCAATGGTGTAGGCGGCGCTGCTGGCAAAATCGATCACCACGCCGTTCTTCTTCCATTGGTACGTGAGGGGCAGCGATCCCGAGGCCAGGACAGTAAGCGAGGTGGTCGCGCCGAGTTCAAGGTCTATGGATTGAGGATGTTCCACAATCGCCGGGGGATCTTTCTGGGTAAGCACAATCGTGTCGCTTACGGGACTCGATTCGCCCGCGGAATTTCGGGCTTTGGCGTAAACGATTTTGATGCCGTCGCCGCTCGAAAGCGTGAGCGACGTCGTGGGGATGAAGGGCAGCCACGTCGCCCCCGCAAAATTAGGCGACTCGCTGATCATGAGTTCGGAAGGCGCATTGCTGCACACCGTCTTGACCAACACGTTGCGTGAAAAGGTTTTGGCGGCGCCTTCGTTGATCTGAAATGCGGAAATCACCGGCGGATTTTGGCGATCGGGAAGCCAGGGATTGGTCCCGTAAATATAGTATTCGTCAGAGTCCTTCACGCCGTCGTTATCCATATCGCCTTCGGCGGAATTCCACTCTTGTTCGTCAGTCGTCCCGTCGTCGTCGGTATCCACGCTGGGATCGCGCAGCATGACATATAGCGCGCTGGGGTAGAAGCCGCCGAAGTGCACCGTATTGACTGCGGCGCGCGTGCTCTGCGTGGGAAAATCGGCGCCCGTATTGGGGTTGACCTCGAAACGGCGGTAGTTGCTGCTCGAAATCTGAATCCCTATGCGGTGGCCAACATCGAAGACCCAACTAATATCGCCGAGATCGACCGTGATCGGCACAATTTGTCCCGGCACGATCGGCGACGGAGGAACATTCAGGCCATTGCGGTACTTGACGCGCTGTACGCCATCGAGCAACAAGACTTCGCGGGCCGGCGAGGTGGGGTAGACGTCGACGAGCTTCACCGTGAAATCGGTGTCGACACCGTCCGTGCTCACGTAGAGCTGCACGCGAAAGTGCCCCGTGGTTTCCGTGGCGTAGTTGAATGCGGCGGTCGCGAATTTTAGGACGTCACCGCGATTGCTTACGGAGCTTTGGTCGAGAGGACCGGCGATCAAGGTGAGGTTCTGACCGCCTTGCGTGGGCACGGGACCGCTCGGACTGAAGACAAACGTCTCTTGCGTCGTTGTGGTGGACGGCGTGGTGGACAGGAGATCGCCGAACGAAAGGTAGAAAGGGGTCTCACGCGGCGGGAACGGCGGCCATTTGTCGGCCGTGCGCCATTCCATTGCGCCTGCGAGCGTGCGGTCATCGGGGCCGACGGTATAGTAGGTGACCGGCGGCTCGGACATGATCGGGTCGACAACGCCTGAAAGCCAGTACTGGGCGAAACGCTTCTGGTACGGCGTCACTTTGAAATCTTGGTAGTTCGCCGGCAAATGAAACCCAGTCGTGTTCTCGTTCCAATCTCCGTGCGTGGTGGGACGCATGGCCAGTTTCTGGTTACCCCTCGCGCCTTCGCCGCCGCGGTACTGCCGCTCGATGAAAAAACGAACCGTGCTGTTTGCGAAGATGTCCCACCAACCGCTGACGTGCAGGCCGGGGGCGTTCATCAGTGGCGCGCGCGAGTGCGCGTCGTAATACGTCCAGTAGCTGCTGGTGGGCACTTCCGCTTTCCAGACGTTCACATACTGCGGAACGCCGACGACCGTCAGCCAGTCTTCGCACAGCGCTTTGTGAAACACGCCGCCGTGGTACGCGAGATCGAGAGAGAAGTTGGAACCGCCGTCCCGGAAGATCTGTACGCCGAGGTCGGTGGTTGCGCCGCTGAGCAAGGCCGACGTGATCGAGGTGGCCGAGCCGCCGTAGGTGCCGACTTTGCCGTTGCACCAAGGCTGCGCCTTGATCCACTTGAGCGTGTCGACGCCGTCCTGTTTTGTGCCCCAACCGTCATCGGCGAATGGCTGAAAGACGCCGCCGCTGCCGCTAGTGCCGCGCACGCTCTGACAGACAAACACCATGCCGATGTCATTCCACGTCGTTCCCTTTGTGGCGCGAGCATATGGCGTACGCTCTAGGATTACGGGCCATGCCGGTCCGCCGGTGCTTGGGAAAAAGACGTCGGTCACCAAGGTCGTGCCGTCCGTCATCGGCACGTCGTAGGTGGCTCCGAAGGCGGGTGCGGTCAAAAGACAGAACAAAACCACGCAGGAGGCAAGAATGATTCGCGGCGACATAACCTTTATCCCCAAATGGTTAGCCCTTCACTTCCTTCGGGCGCTGCGCCCTTGCGGAAGCGTATCCACACACCTCAGCGGGCCGGTTTTTGGTCGGAACGATCCGCCAGATTCCGGCGCTAGGCTATACGATACCACACCCTCGCCCAAACCGCCAGAAACTATTTACAGAACTTTCCTTCCCCGTGACGGCCAAAAAAAACCGGGCCGAGGCGAAAACCTCGGCCCGGCCGGAGCGTCGTCACTCTAGGCGGCAGGTCCTTTTGCCTCGGGCTGCTTGGGCTCGGGCTGTTTGGGGTCCGTCTTGAAGATATTCACCTCGTCGCCGTCGGTCACGTCGTCGCGATCGGTGTCGGCGACGTTCGGGTTCGTGCCCAGGGTAGCCTCCTCGGCGTCGGAGATGCCGTCGTAGTCGTAGTCGGCGGCATCAGCCTTCGTGGGCAGCAGCAGGGCTGCGGGGTAGAGTTTGCCCATGTGCAGCGTGTTCTTGGCCTCGCGCAGGGCGCCTTCCTTCGGGAAGTCGTCGCCGGTGTTCGGGTTGATCTCGAAGCGCGGGAAGTTGCTGCTCGAAATCTGCAGCCCGATGCGGTGGCCCTTGTTGAAGGCCCAGCTCGTGCTCGCAAGGTCGATCTCGATCATGCCGGTCTGGCCGATGGGCAGCGGCTCCGCCTTTTCGAAGCCGTGGCGGTATTTCACGCGCTGGATGCAGTCCATAACCAGCAACTCACGGCCGTCGGGGCAAATGTCCACGACTTTGGCTGTGAAATCGGTATCCGGGGCGTCGCTCGATACGTACAAGCGCACAACCACGCGGCCGGTAACCTCGAGCGGCTCTGCCAACGCCGCAGTGGAAAACGTCAGCAGGTCCGTGCGGTCCTTGTTGACCTCGCGTTGATCATAGGGACCAGAGGCGATGACGAGGTTGTTGCCGCCCTTGGTCGGGAAAGGGTTCTTGGGATCGTAGGTGAACGAGAGTTCGGCGTTCTTATTCTCGAGCCGCTCTTTGACGAGCCCGCCGGCCGGGGTCAGATAGAAGGCGGTTCCAGCCGTCGTGAAGGGGGGCCAGTCGTCCGCCGTATTCCACTTGTTTCCGGGGGCGCTGGGGTCTTTGTCATCGCCGAGGGTGTAGTACTGCACCGTAGGCATCGTGCTGATGTCGCCCGCGCCCTTCAGGTAGTAGTCCATGAACTGGTTTCTGTTTGCCGAGATTTTGACTTCCTGGAAATTGGAGCTCAACGTATACGGCAGATCGCCTGCGAAATCGCCGTGCGCGGTGGGTTTGATGATGAGTTTCTGGGTGCCCTTTGCGCCTTCGCCGCCGTTGTGCTGGCGCGACATGAAAGCGTCGAGCGTACCGCGCAGGAAGAGGTCGAACCATCCGCCGACGTGAAGCCCTGGAGCGGTGACATCGGCCGCCTTGGCGCTGCAGTCGTACCAGGTCCAGTAGTCGTCTTTGCTGGGGTGGCTCTGCCAGGTCTTGAGGACATCGAGACCGCCTTTGTCTTTGAACATTCCGAGCCAGCCCTCGGCGGTGCTTTTGTGAAACACGCCGCCCTCATAGGAAAGCGTGGTGTAAAAATCGCTCGCCGCCGCTTCCATGAACTGGCAGGCCAACCCTTGAACGCCGGGGGCCATGCGGGTTTGAACAATGCCCAGCGCCGACTGTCCGGCGGTGCCGATCTTGCCGTTGCACCACGGCTGTTCCTTGATCCACTTCACGGTGTCGGCCGCGTCAAAGAAATCGGGACCCCACCCGTCGCTGCGGAATCCGTCGAACTTGCCGCCGCTGTCCCCCAGGCCGCGCACGTCCTGGAACACCGCGACATAGCCCTTCTCCGTGAACTTGCTGGCCATGTTGTCGTCGCCGCGCCCGTAGGTGCTGCGTGTCAATACCACGGGCCACGCAGGGCCGCCGGTTTCGGGCTTGTAGACGTCCGTGGCAAGCTCCACGCCGTCGCGCATGGGCACCTTAACGGCGAGCGGACCTGTCGGGGCAGCTTTTTCTGGCGCCGCGGCGGCCGCGGGACTCGCCTGCGGCGCGGCGGATTGGTCGGCGGGGGTGGGGGCCTGCTTGGAGCAACCAACTCCAAACGCGACCGCAAGTGACAAGGCTATGGAGAGCAATCGACGAGTGTGCATGACGTACAACCCCTACTGTTTCGCTGCGTGACGCGCGCACCCCGGCCGCGTGGCAGCATTCTTCGCGTTCAGATATCCACTCTGCAAGTCGATCCCTGACGTTCGAGACGCGTCAGCAACCTACGCAATGACACTAGCACACGCGAGCCGTGCGCGCCATATTACATTCCTATTACGATTTTCGAATCGGTTTCCCCGCGCTGAGCACCGCGAGCGAGCGAGCCTCGACGACGATCTGGCTTTCGATCACGGGCACCGCTTCCTCGCGCGTGCGGACGTCGCCGGGCGAAATGAGCGAAGTGTCGAGACGCAGCACCCAGTCGTCGTCGGGCAGACGGAACACGGCGCGTTTGGGCGTCGGATTGAACATGAGGTACAACGCGACGCCGTCGTTCGCGGAAGCATCGATGCGCGCGGCCAGACGCGGGTCGTCCTCGGCCCAGTCTTGCCGTTCTCCCTTCACGCCAAACCAGAGCAAATCCGGGTCGCCTCCCGAGCGCAAGGGACGTCCGGAAAAGTACTCCTCGCGTTGAAATGCGGGGTTTTCTTTCCGAAACCGGATCAGGCCTTGAACAAAGGCGAACAGTTCGCGGTTCGTATCGAGCAAGGACCAGTCGTACCAGGAGATCTCGTTGTCTTGGCAGTAGGCGTTGTTATTGCCTTGCTGGGTACGTCCGAACTCGTCGCCGCCCAGCAGCATCGGCACGCCCAGGGAGAGGAACAACGTAGCCAGGAAATTTTTCTGCGCACGCAAGCGCAACGCGTTGATCTCGGGGGAGGCGGTGGGACCTTCCACGCCGCAGTTCCAACTGTAGTTTTCGTCGGTGCCGTCACGATCGTTTTCGCCGTTGGCGCGGTTGTGCTTGCGGTTGTACGACACGAGGTCGCGCAGGGTAAACCCGTCGTGGGCCGTAATGAAGTTGATGCTGTGCATCGGATTGCGTCCGGCGTGTTGGTAGAGATCGGCGCTGCCGGTGAGGCGTGTGGCAAACGCCCCTTTGAGCGCCGCATCGCCGCGCCAATAGCGCCGCACGTCGTCGCGGTAACGGCCGTTCCACTCCGCCCAGCGCGAATCGCCAAACGACCCCACCTGATATGCGCCCGCGGCGTCCCAGGCCTCGGCGATCAGCTTCACGTCGCGCAACACGGGGTCCTCGGCGATACGTTCGATGGTGGGCGCGTTCTCGACAATGCGCCCACGACGGTCGCGACCAAGCACCGAGGCAAGATCGAAACGGAAGCCGTCCACGTGCATCACGGCGGCCCAGTAGCGCAGCGAGTCCATGATGAGATCGCGCACGAGGGGATGATTGCAGTTCAGGGTATTGCCGCAACCGGTGTAGTTGGCGTAATCCCCCTTGTCGTCGAGCATGTAATAGAGACTGTTGTCGATGCCGCGGAAGCACAGCGTCGGGCCGTCCTCGTTGCCCTCGGCGGTGTGGTTGAACACGACGTCCATGATGACTTCGATGCCGGCTTCGTGCAGCGCGGCAACCATGGCGCGAAACTCGCGCAGTTGCCCGCCCAGGCCATCCTCGCTTGCGTAGCGCGCGGCGGGCGCGAAGAAGCCGATGGGACTGTAGCCCCAGTAGTTCGAAAGACGCTCGCCCGTTTCCGGATCGCGCAGAGGCAATTGGCTCTCGCCGATTTCCTGGACGGGCAACAGTTCGACCGCGGTCACGCCGAGGTCTTTGAGATAGGGGATCTTCTCTTTCAACGCTCGGTATGTTCCGCCGAAATCGACGCCCGCGCTGGGGTGAATGGTCAGCCCGCGCACGTGGGTTTCGTAGATGATCGTCTTGGACATTGGAATGGCCGGGCGCACGTCGTCGACCCAGTCGGCCGCTTCGTCCACCACCACGCATTTGGCTGTGCGCATGGCCACATCGCCGATGATCGCCTTGGCGTAGGGGTCAAGCAGATATAGCGAAGAATCGAAGCAGTGGCCGTTGCCCTGCGGACCTTCCATGCGATAGAGATAGAGCGCGCCGGACCCCAACCCCTGCACAAAAATGCTCCACACGTCGCCAACTCGATGGCGCTGGGGGTCGAACTCGATCACCTTTGACGGCTTGGACTGATTTGCGTCGGCATACAGTGCGAGCCATACCTTCGTGGCATGCCGGCTCACGACGGCGAATCGAACGCCGTTTTCGCCGACATAGGCGCCAAGCGGAAAGGCCCGGCCCGGAAGGACGCTTAAGTTCGAGAAATCCGGCATGCGTATGAGTATTCCTGTCGTTACGTCGGCCAAACTTTACCGAGGTCGTCCGCCACGGCGGCGACGGCCCGATCGCGGCCCCCGAGGACGTTGATCTGGGGTCTCCGGCTCGTCGTCTTCCCATTCCCAAGGCTGATAGAAGTCCGGATCGTCCTCGTCGTCGTGAAACACATCCAGCGGCTCGGGATAATCGTCCTCGAACTCCACCGGGGTTTCGTCTACCCCGAAGAGTTCGTCTTCCTCGTCCCACTCCTCGAACTTCTGTTCGCGTTGCTTGCGTCGACGCCACCAACCGAGCAGCGTCAGCAACGCCGCCAACTGGAATATGCCAAATCCTGACACAAGCGCGAAGACAAGGGCAAGCTTCCACAGCGAGGCGCGCCAGTCGTCATAGAACACCGACGGGGGCGCGCCATAGTGCTGCCGGAGGGCGTCGCCGAAACTTTGATGTTGCAACGAAACCACCAGCGCCCAGAATTTTTCCTCGCCCAGTCGGTCCAAGAGAAATTTGGTCATCGCGTAGCTCTGCGCGTAGGCATTGCCGAAGGCGATCTCGCCGCGCTGGTAATCGAGCACGATGCCCAGTTCAAAGTAGGAAATGATCGCGCCTTGCAGATACATTTGGCCAACCTGGAAACTGCTCTCCCAGCGGTACTCGCGCGAAAACAGCATGCAGATGCCTTCGTTAAACCAGCGCGGGAGGTTATCGCGATCGGTGTTGCGCGCAAGGAGCACATGCAGCAGTTCGTGGCGAAGCACGCCCTCGAAGCCCGCGGGCCCATCGACGATATCCGGCGTCTTGACGGCCACCAAGCCTTGTTCAGAGACCGCGACGCCCGACACGCTCTTTTGCGGATAGGGTCCGGCGTACGCGGAGAACTGGAAAATCGTTCCGCACAGCACGAAGCGGATCGGGGCGTCACCCGTGGGAAGGTACGCGCTGTGCTCTCGCGCGGTTTCCTCGAGCACGTCGGCGGTGTGCTTGGCCAGCGCCTCTTTTCCTTCCGGGTAATCGATCTCGAAGACGCCGCGCTTGAGCACGGACGCCTCGGCGACGGGGAGGCACACCAAGAGCAGAAGCGGCGCTAGCACCGTCCATAGAAGTTTCATGAGAACACCTCCGCGTCGCGAATTTTCGCCACGAGCGGCAACGCCGCCTGGGCGCGGACCAACACATCGCCCAAGCGGTCTGGGGTGATCGACACGCGATGGAGGTCGCCGGTATCGACATAAACCAAGTGCGCTTCAGACGGCGCTGTCCCGCGAAGGGCCCGCATCGCAGCGGCATACAATAACACCTGCGCTTCATACGTGGGCTGGCTCTCGGGACGAGGCCGCCCGGTCTTGTAATCGAGCAAAGGACCGTCCGGAAGCAGGGCGTCGATCGCGCCGGAAATCAGCGCGTCGCCAATACGCAGCACGAAAGGCACTTCGCGTTCGGGCGGGGATGCGCCGGAGGGCGTGAACAGACCCGCCGTGTGCAAACGCGGCGCGAGTTCACTCAACACCGTCGCCCACTCCGTCCGGGTTGAATAGCCCGGCGCAATCTCGGCGATCACCCGGCGTATCAAGGGTTGTGGATCGTCTTCGCCGTTCCAGAGTTCGATGAACCGATGTACAAGCGTTCCGCGAATTCGTGGGTCGAGTCGTGAGGTAGGCGGTGGGGACGCGGGCGCTGGTTTACGCGCTTCGTCCGGCGCTGCGATCGCATGGGCAAGAGTCGTCGCAGAACAACGGAGTTGAGGATTCGCGCCGACGGCCAGCGGCAGCGCGCGTTGACGCAGCAGGTCGCTTGTGTGAACTGGCGGCTGCAGCTTCCGCGAGCGGCTTTCCTGGACGCATCCGTCCGCTTCCCTGAGTACGCGAAATTCCCACGGCCGCGTAGCGTCCTCGCCGCACAACATCGCGCCGTGCGAGTTCTGCGCGCCGCTGAGCGCATGGAGGGAGTCGAACGCGGCGAACCAACTGCCTTTGACGCTTTTCGCCAGTGAACCCGACAGCACAAGATAGTCCTCGGCGCGCGTCATGGCCACGTACAAGATGCGCGCATGTTCGGCGCGTTCTCGCTCGCTTTGGTCAATCTTCACAATCTCTTTGGTCGAGGAATGCGTTAGTTCTCCGCCTTCACCGACAAACGACGCGAACAAACCGAGTTCTGGGTGGATACTCGCTATACTCGAGGCGCGCCCGTTTGCGGGCTTGCGCGCGATATCGGGCACCACCACGACCGGAAACTCAAGGCCCTTGGCCTGGTGGATCGTGAGAATGGACACCGCGCCGCCGCTTTCAAGCGGTAAGGCGGCCTCGGTCTCGCGCAGGTCGTCGGCCTGAATCTCCGAGAGGTACCGCAAGAAGGCCTCGAGCCGCGGTGGACGCGATCGCGCGAAATCGAGTGCCAGGTCGAGCAGCTTGCGAAGATTCGCCACACGTCGCTCGCCCGCAAACAGCCCCACCTCGATCGCCTCGAGTTGCGTCCGCGCAAGCACATAGGTCAGAAAGTCGTGAAGCGGCAGATGGCGGTGCGCGCGCAGATCGGCGATCAGCACCCGCGCGGCGGAAAGCTCCGCCGCCTGCGGAAAATCGGGGGGATCCGTTTCGGTGGAAAAAACCTGAGGCAGACCCTTGCCCTGCCGCGCCAGACGGGTGAGCGAGTCGTCGCTCAGGCAGCCCAGCGGACCGCGAAGAAAACCAAGCAGCGCTACCTCGTCGCAAGGGTCAATCACCACGGCAAGGAGGTTGCGCAAGTCGAGAATCTCGGGGCGCGTGTAGAAGCCCCTTCCGCCCGTGACCGTATACGGGATTCCGGCATCCTTCAGCGCCTGGGTGTAGAGATGCACGTCCGGCAAGGAGCGAAACAGGATGGCGATGTCGGAGTAGCGGACCGGGCGCCGCGTGCCGTCGTTCTCGCCGCGCACACGCAAAGGCTCAGGGCCTTCGGTCAGTTCGAGTAACCGCCGTGCGATCAGGGCCGCCTCTTGTTTGCGGCGCTCACCGCTTGAGGCGTTCGCCGATGCCGACTCGATCAGAAACTCGCCACACGGGCCTTCTGCGGCGGGCAGAGCGGGCTCCAACGCGGAATACTCCGCGCTCACCGCCGCAAGGAGGCCGCTCCGCGCGAAGAAGTCGTTGACAAACGCCAGAATCTCGGGCCGGCTGCGGAAGTTTTTTTTCAGGGGCAGCACGTTGTCCGGACCGGCGAGCGCTTGCGCGCGTCGGAAGACCTCGACCTCCGCGCCGCGAAAAAGGTAGATCGACTGCTTTGCATCGCCGACGATGAACAACTCAGGCCCGCCGTCTTCGCTCGCCAGAAGCTCCGCGATCTCAAGCTGACGTGCGTCCGTGTCCTGGAATTCATCGACGAGCAGATGACGAATGCCTCGTGCAGTCTGCTGACGCATGCGGGCATCGCGCCGCAGCAGATCCAGCGCCGAGTCGATAAGGTCATCGAAATCACAGGCGTTTCGCGCGCGCCGCGCAAGGTCGTGCGCGGCCTTGGCCTCTCGGCACACGCGATACAACGCGCATGTAAACTCCGCGGCGCGGGCATCGGTTTCGGGATCGGGAGGCTGGAGAGTGAAGCGCTCGAGCAGGGTGACGGCCTCTTTGATGAGCTTTCCCGCGAGCGTGTAGGCGTCTTCGTCACTCCACGGCTTCTTTGAAGCCACTTTGAACCTTTGCGCAAAATAGTACGCGACCGCTTTCGCGAGTTGCTTTACGTCCGCGTCCGGACGGCAGCCGGCCAACACGTCGATCAACGCCCGCCGTCGCGTCTCGCGACCTTCCGAGGAGTCCGCGCAACAACCGTCCAGTGCCACAAGGCGCGCGTGCAATTGCGCCGCGTCAGGACAAACGCTCAGCCAACGCATCAGAGTCGGCGTGGCGTTTACGCGCTTCAGTTCCCACGACGCCAGCAACGCCTCAGGCGTCGCGTAGTCTTCCGGGGCGAGACGATCAAATAGATGGCGTTTGTGAAGAAGGCTCTCGACGGCTTGATAGACCGCTCGCGGACCGTGCTCGGCGGCGAGCAGGCGCGCCGCAGTGTCGGCTGACTCAAGCAAGCGGTTCACAACCGCCTCGACGGTTTCTTCACGCAGGAGCATCGTTTCGGGATCGGGCAGGATCTCGAAATCGGGATCCATGCCCTGCAAGAGCGCGTTCTGTTTGAGCAGGGCCATGCAGAAGCCGTGAAACGTCGAGATGCGCGCGCCGTCCAGCCGCCGCTCGAGCTGACGCCAATGGCTTTGCTGCCGAGAATCCGCCGCTTCGTCGCCGCGCTTGCGAAACGCCATCCGCAAGCGATCTTTCATCTCGCTCGCGGCATTGTCCGTGAACGTGATCGCGGCGATCCGCTCGAGGGGGACGCGGTCGCGCTCGATCAATTGCAGAACGCGCTCGACCAATACGCGCGTCTTTCCGGAACCTGCGCCCGCATCGACGCAGACACGCTTAGCGCGCGCGGTAATGGCGCGTTCTTGTTCCGGGGTGAAGTTCATGATTCCTCACCGTCCTCGCCGTCGCCTGAATTGCCAAGTTTGGCGTCGATGCGCCAGGCCTCGTAGCGGCAGGCACGGCGGAATGGACAATAAAGGCAGGCATCCTTGCGCGGAGTTGGCGTAAAGGTTCCGCCACGGATCGCGCGTGCTGCGTTTACTGCTGCGTCCAATGCGGCTTCGCGACGCGCAGGCCATTTGTCTTTCGTGCGTCCCAGCGCCTCTACCGTCTTTTTGCGGCCAGGTGCAAGCAGCAGCGCCTCGGCGCATTGCGTGCCTGGCTTGAGGTGTTCCTCCAGAACGACGGCGTAGCACCCGAGTTGAATCGCGAGTCCGTTGTCGATATCGGGATTTGTGGGCATGGCCGAAAGACCACTCTTGTAATCGATGATCCGCGCCCTGTCCTGCGCGTCAAGATCGATGCGATCGATGCGGCCGTTCAACAAAATCGTCGAGCCGTCTCGCTCGATAGCAAATGGCTTTGCCGTATATAGAGGGTCGCTTGACTCGCGCATCCCCGCGCCGAAGGTTACTTCAAAGTGAGAGGGTTTCCACGAGGCATCGTCGCGCGCGTGCTCAATCGTCACGTACCGCGCGAGCATGCGGCCGAGGCCTTCGCGCTCGGCGGCCAGGACCGCGGGCGGCGTGTGCATGCTCTGCGGCGCGATGCGTGAGAACGCGCTATCAAGCGCGTCGTCCATGGAGCGAAGCGCCTCGTCGAGCGCGAGTTCGCTCACCGCGCGCCCGCGGTAATGTTCGTGAAAGGATTGCAGTGCCGCATGCACGATAACGCCGCGCAAACGCGCTTCGAGCCCGGCCGCGGGCTCTTCCATCTCGGCGAGATTCATCACGCGTTGGGTCCAAAATTGAAATGGACATGCGATATAGGTCTCGAGTTGACCAACGCTGAACTCGTGGCGCGCACCGAATTTGTCCGCGACGAACGCAACGACTTCCGCATCCTCGAGCTGTCCGTCGTATACGTCACAGCGAGTCCGGCCCGATCGTCGTCGGTCGATCGCTGCCGCTTCAGAAATGAGCGCCGCAGTCTCCGGCGCAATTGCGTCCGCCATGGCTGCGTGCATGAACACCGCATTCGCGGCTTCTCGCGGACACGCCGGCCGTTCGGCGGCGGGTTGAGGCGTCATCCCTGGAAACAGCGCGAGCAAATCGCGCAGGTAGGGACTGGGCAGTTGCGCGCGGCCTTTGGCGTTCTGCGCGGGCCAGACGGCGATGAGTTGCTTGCGGGGAGACGAGAGGACCTGATGAAACAGCAGCATTTCGCGTTGATTGTGCTCTTCCCGCCCTTCGAGTTCTATCCCCGCCCTACACAGATCGCTGATGTCGTCGTCGGAATAGATCGCGTTCACCGCCGGAGGCCGCGGGACAACGCCCTCGCACAATCCCGCAAAGAAAACGTAGTCGAAGCGGCGCCCACGGACGCTTTCGGCGTCCAGCAACGCCACGCCCCGCGCACGCGATGTGGGTGTCACGCCTTCTCGTAGCGCCATCGTGCGCAATAGCGAGAGGAAGTCCTCGCGCTTCATAGAGGTGTCGTCGCCGCCGCGCCAATAGGCGAGTTTCCCGAGCAACGCGTCCACGGCCTGCCACGCATCGCGATCGGTGGTCTGCTCAAATGCGGCGGGCGGAAATCCCGCTGCGCGCAAGGCGTTCGCAAACGCGTCCACATGCGTGGCGAGGGGCGCGTTCTTCGGTAAGTCATTGGCGATCGCGGCGAGGCGTTCAACTCGCTGCGTCAATAGCGCCAGCGCCTCGGTCAAACGCGGTTGATGGCTGGCGACATCGTGCAGCATGCCGCTGCGCGCATGCTCGAACGCGCGGTGTAGGCGCGTGAGGCCCGCGCGCCATTCGTCAAACCCTACGGCCACGCCCGCGATTGGGATCAGCGCGGCGAACAAGCGCAACAACTCAGGGTTCGCGGGGCCGTCTGGCGCGAACCACGGCGACGCCACGAGGTCGGCGCAGGCATCGGGCGCGCACGTATTCACCGCGTCGATAAACGACACAGCAAACGCGCCCGCCGTGCTGGCCGCCAACGGTTGCGGGTGGCGGGAGTCATAGGGAATTCCGTATTCATCAAGCACGCTGCGCAAAAGGGACAGGGAATCTGTCAAATCGCGATAGACAACCGCGATTTCTTCCAACGCCGCGCCGTACTCGATTACAAGCGTTTTGATGCGTTGACCAATATATGCGGCTTCCTGCCGCGCGGAGTCGGCGGCGTGGACGACAATATCCGTGGCATCCTTTGGCGGCTCGCCGGGCGCATTCCGCCAGAAGAGTTCGCGCGTGGCGAACGCGATGGCGCTCTCCGCGGCGGGCTCGGGAAAATGTTCGACGCGCGCGGCCGGAAACAAGCGCTGAAGCGCCTCCACGGTGCGGCTCGGCAACGCATAGAGGTCGGCGGCGCTGGGGCGCTCCAGATCCGCGCGGATGCCGAACGCGAGTTCTTCGAGATGTGGTTCGAGCGCGGCCAGCACGCGAAACTCCGACGCGGTGAAATCGTCGAAGCCATCGAGATACAGTGCGCGAACACCTTCTATCGATTTGGGACGTCGCCGCGAGGCGATTTCGTGTGCGCTCCAGAAAAGGCCCACGGTGTCGTAGGCTCCAGCGGCGTGCAACGCGGTCTGGTAAGCCTCATAGAGATCGGCGATCACCTCGTCGAGCGGGCTCTTCTCGCTGCGTTGCGCGATACGACGACGGAACTCCGCGGGCTCGATGGCGCTCTGCTTGAGGCGCGTGATGATCTGAAGCGCGTGCGCGCGGAATCCCTGCGAACCGGCGGCGTCGCCGAGACAGTTTAATCGGCCTTCCGCCTCAAGCAGAGCGGCGGCTTGCTGCAGAAGCAGTTCGCGTTCGAGCGACTCCACCGCGCGCGCGTGCAGTCCTTCGGCCGCGAGCAGTTCTTCGACGAAATCCTGGAACGCAACGATCGGTTTCCCGCAGGCTCCTGGAAAATTTTGTGTGTCGAGAAAGTGCGCGAGGCGCGGTCCGACATGCCGTGGCGCGGGCAGAATGAGACGCGACTGCCTCCAACACCCGGCCAGACGTGCGTCCATCGCAGCGGCGCGGCCCGAGCGGTCGGGACCGCAGCAGACCGTCACGCGCGCCATAGGTCACACCTCCTCGGCGTTATGAATCTCGTAGCGATAACCCTGCTCGGTGAGGAAAAGCTGGCGCTTAACGCTGTAATCCTGGTCGCAGGTGTCGCGCGACACAAGCGAATAGAATCGTGCGATGGTGTCCGTGCCCTTGGGACGCAGGATGCGTCCAAGCCGTTGAGCTTCTTCCTGGCGCGAACCGAAGGTGCCCGAGATCTGGATCGCGATGTTCGCATCGGGAAGATCGATGGCGAAATTGGCGACCTTCGACACAATCAGCAGCTTTTCCTTGCCGCTACGGAACGCGGTGTAGAGCTCTTCGCGCTGGCGGTTGGGGGTTTGGCCGGTGATGATCGGCGCCTTGAACCGCTTGGCGACGCGCTTGAGCTGGTCAAGGTACTGACCAATGATCAGTACGTTATCGTCTTTATGGCGCTGAATAAGTGCTTCGACGATGTGCTCTTTCACCGGATTTGTCGAGGCGATGCGGAACTTGCCGCGCTTATCGGATACTGCGTAGCGATAGCGTTCTTCCTCGGGCAACGGCACGCGCAACTCGCTGCAAAGCGCCTGCGCGATCCATCCCTGCTTCTCGAGGACTTTCCAGGGCACGTCGTACTTCTTCGGGCCGATGAGCGAGAACACGTCGTCCTCGCGGGCATCCTCGCGCACGAGCGTGGCCGTCAACCCCAGGCGGCGGCGCGCCTGCAAACTCGCGGTGGCGCGAAACACCGGCGCGGGCAGCAGGTGCACTTCGTCATAGATAATCAGGCCCCAGTTCGCTTCGTCGAACAGGCTGAAATGGACAAAGGGGCTGTCCTTCGCCTTGCGGTAGGTCAGCACCTGGTATGTCGCGATAGTGACCGGGCGGATTTCCTTCGAGTCGCCGCTGTATTCGCCGATCTGCTCGTTTTGCAGCGTCGTCTTGTCGAGCAGTTCGTTCTTCCACTGCCGCAGCGCGACAGTATTGGTCGTAAGCACGAGGGTCTGCGTCTGTAGGGCGTGAATCGCTCCAATTCCCACGACCGTCTTTCCCGCTCCGCAAGGCAACACGACCACGCCGCTGCCGCCGTGGTTCGAACCGCGCATGTAGAATGCGTCCACCGACTCACGCTGATACTTGCGCAAGCCAAAGGGACGGCCCGACAACGTCGTTTCGCGGAGTTCGAGCGGCAACGGCGCACCTTCGACGTAACCCGCGAGGTCCTCCACAGGATAGCCGACCTTGATCAGCGCGTTCTTGATATTGCCGCGCTCGTCCGGCTTGACGAACAGGTGATGCCCATCGGGCGAGCCGGTTACGTAGGGCTGGATCGCCTTCTGGTTCTGCAATTGCATGATGAGCAGCGAATCTTCGGAGAAGAGGACCAGTTGTCCGTCTTCTTTCTTGAAGAGCTTGATCCGCCCGTAGCGCGCGACATTGTCGCGGATGTCCACGAGCACATTCTGGGGGATTTCGTACTTGCTGTACCGGAATACCCCTTCGATGATTTCTTCGGCGGTCATACCGGCCGCCGCCGCGTTCCAGAGGGACAACGGCGTAATTTGATAGGTATGAATGTGCTCGGGCGATTTCACCAGTTCGGCGAACGCGGCGATGCAATCGCGTGCGTCCTCAAACACCGGTCCATCGGTCTCCAGCAACATCGAACGGTCGGATTGAACGATTAACGGTTTGTCGGCTTGGTCTCGCATAGAGGCGCAGTGTAGCACAATGCCCCGCCCCTAACGCCAATCTATAATTCGCCGTGCTCAGGAATGCGGCGGCGATTTCTTCCTGACACGTATCGCGCCACGCTATTCGACGACTTCCACACGCAAAAGCGAGTCGCGGCTCACCATGCCTTGGAACCGGTCCTCTTGGTTCACAACAGGCAAACGCTTCAGTCTGTGCGTGACCATAAGTCGCACCGCCTCCTCGATAGGGGTTTCTTCCCGCACCGTGACAAGGTCCTTTTTCATCACCTCCGCGCCGGTGTGCACGCGGCTTTGCGCGAAAAGCTCCCTATAAAACTGTGCCGTTTCCCCAAAGGTCACCTTGCTGAGAAGGTAGTTCCACATGCTGCCGCGATGCTCGGAGAATTTGGAAAGGAGGTCGCGATCCGAAATAAGGCCCAACAGTTTTCCGTTCGGATCGACCACGGCCACCCGTTGGACGGCGTTTGTGTCAATAATCTTCGCGCTCTCCTCGATCGGCGTGTCCGGAAGAACCGAATACGTGTCCCGTTGCATAATATCGCGAACAAAGCGCGCGTCGCGCAGCTCGACACTATGACGTGCCAGCGCCTCCCAGTCGGGCGTTTCCACACTGATCGTCCGGAAAATGTCAAAGCGGGACAGAATTCCGGCGATCTTTCCCTGCGCATCGACCACAGGCAAGCGCTTGAGTTTGCTCCGCAGCATGATGCCAACAGCGCCGGACAGCGGTTTATCTTCCGTTATTGTGACGACAGGGCGGGACATCACTTCTTCCGCCGTCTTGCTCGGGAGCGAGTCGAGCCAAGCATCGACCTGATGCGTCCCGAACTCGGCGAGCAAGCCAAGCCGAATGGGCATTCCCGCCCGTTCAATCAGATCGCCCTGGGTAATCATCCCGATGGGCTGCTCACGTTCATCCACTACCGGAAGACTATTGTAATTTGACGAAATCAGTATTCGGATAACCTCGCGCACGGGTGTGACGGCGTGAACAGTCGTCGGAGAGGACGTCATCGCATCCCTGACGCGGAGGTGCGATGGAATAAGGCGCTTTCCCGTGCGATGGGTGCGGAGCCGCATCTCCTCCACCACGACAATGCCATCCGTCACCATTTCCTCGATACCGGGCAGCACGCGATCAAGCTCTGCGGCGGGCAAGATCACTTCGATCTTCAGTGGCATGTTATATGAGATTTCCACAAGCTTTTGCGTGGCGATTTCGCCGTTTTCGTAGCAACCCGCGATACCACGCGTCACGATGCAACGAGCGGCGACTTTCTGCGCGCGCACATGCTGGATAACGGCGTCGGCAATCGATTTGCCATGGACGCGCGCGCTTTCGCTTGTGAAAATCTCGATAACGTTGTATATCAACGCCATCTTGCACCTCCTTAGTAGAGCATCCGAACAAGCCACATGCCCACAAGAACCAACACAAGACCGCCCACGTTGTTGATAGCCACATTCATCACGGCGGCCGACGCCGCTTCGGTTCGCGCAAGATTCACGCTTTCAAGACCGAAAGAGGAAAAGGTGGTCAGTCCGCCGAGAAATCCGGTCATGAGAAACAGCCGGAGGGAAGGGCCAAGGACATTCTTCTGATCCGCCAAGGCGAAGCAGACCCCGATCAGAAGGCAACCCGCCAGGTTCACCGCCAGTGTGCCCCAGGGAAACGCCGCTCCCCATAGGCGACTCGCCAACAACGCGGTTCCGTAACGCGTTATCGCCCCGAGCCCGCCACCGATAAATACTAACGCGACCCTTTCCCACTGCTGTCCGGTTGTTTTTGAGGTTGTGGGTTGTAATTTGAGTTTTGCCAATGTGTTATAGACGGTTTTGGGAGTGATCGATATGGGAATCGGAATAGACTTGGGCCTTTCCAATCGTGTAAGGACGCGAGGAACGAC
>JBHELB010000009.1:0-3436 GCA_041859045.1 Candidatus Hydrogenedentales bacterium
GGGTACTCGAAACACGTGCGCTTGCAAAGGACGTCTCATTTGAAACTTGGGATGAGTTTGAAACGTGGTTTGCGGAGCAAGATACGGGATGGCATATCGTGAAGGCTCTTCAAGTCACTGCCACGCCAGTATCTGAATTGAAGCACCAATTGACCGGGGACTGAATTGGCCATTCTAACGCGCACGAGATGGCTGGATGTCCGGACCGTGCACGACATGGGTTAGTTCGCGGCATCGTAAGCGTCCGGTGAAGCACAGGTGGTTGACGGCGCGCAGGGAACGGGTGTCAGGATTTCAGGGAGGCCTTCCAGCGATCGGGGAGGAGTTGGCGCGGGTCGACGTCGGGTTCGGTGGTGATTCGAAGGAGCGCATCGCGGAGGTAGGCGAAGGGGTCGATGCCGTGGCGTTTGGCGCTCTGGATAAGGGTGTAGTGGATGGCGGCGGCGCGGCCTCCGCGGTCGTTTCCCAGGAAGAGCCAGTTTTTGCGGCCAATAGCGATTCCTCGCAGAGCCTGTTCGGCGGTGTTGTTGTCGATGTCGAGATCGCCGTCGTCGAGGTAGCGGATGAGCGCGGTCCAGTTGTTCAGCGCGTAGTTCACGGCTTCGCCGATGGGACTCTTGGGTAAGACGCGGGACCGTTCCTCATCAAGCCAGATCTTGAACCCCGTGGCGTCTTCGGTCCCTTCGAAGACCGGTTTGGATTTCTCCTGGCGTAACGCGCGGCGTTCGTCGGCGTCGAGTTTCCTGGCGTCTTTCTCGATGTCGTAGAGCTGGCGAATCCACGCGAGGGCGCGGTGAGCGCGATCGGGGTCGGTCGAGCGCACGTCGTAGAATTTGCGCCGGGCGTGCGCCCAGCACGCGACTTCGATCACGTCGCCGCTGGCATAAATTCCGTCGTACCCACCAAAGGCGTCCGCTTGCAGGTAGCCCTTGTACTTGTCCAGAAATGCCGCCGGGCCGTCGCGTTTGCGGCTGGGCGTGTAGTGGTAGACCGTGTACGGATGCGCGTCGTCTCCCGCGTAGACCCAGAAGCGTCCCGTGAACGGGCCGTCCTTGCCGTCGCCCTGCACGCGCACGGGCGTGTCGTCGGTGTGAATCACCTTCGAGGCGAGCACCTCGCGCTTCATCGCCTCGGCCAGCGGCTCGAGTTTGTCCGCCATCGTGAGCACCCAGCCGCACAGGGTCTTGCGGGAAAGGTCGACGCCGTGGCGCGCCAGCATGAACTCCTGCCGGTACAGCGGGAGGTGGTCGCAGTATTTGCTCGTGAGGATGTGCGCGATGAGCCCCGGCCCCGGCAAACCTTTCGCGATCACCTTGGGGGGCTTTTCCGCCACCGACACGTGCTCCTGGCAGCAGGGGCACGCGTATTTGGGGCGTACGTGTTCGAGGATGAGGAACGACGCCGGCACATACTCGAGCTGTTCGCTCACGTCTTCGCCGATGCGTTTCTTCTCCGCGCCGCACTCGGGGCACAGCTTGTCTTCGGCGGGCACGTCGTGCACGATGCGTTTGCGCGGGAGTTCCTTGGGAAGCGGTTTGCGGCCGTGGCCTTTCTTTGCCGCCGGTTTCACAGAAGCCGCATCGTCTTCGGGAACCGCCTCGGTTTCCTGCGCCGCCGCGACTTCTTCGCCGAACAATACCAGTTGGCCGGGGTCGACGCGTTCCGAGCGCGGACCGTATATCCGCCGCAGCAATACCTCGACCTGCTGTTGGAGTCGCGCCGTGAGCCGCTGCTGTTCCTGAAGGGTGGACGAGAGCTCGCGATTGTGCGCGTCGAGATGCGTAATCAGCGCGTGGCATTGCGCGATATCGTTCGGCAGGTTCGCGGTCACATCGGCGGGCTTCATCGGCGGTGCAGCGTCCTTCCCCAGGTTGCTGCTATAGATACAACCGATCACGCCAAACGTTACACGCGTATTGCCGGTTCGCTTACCGCGCGTAGCGCTTGCGCCGCTTCGCCCGCGTCAGGTCCAGACCCTCGAGCATGCACGCCAGTTCCGCCGCGCTCACCTCCCGGCTCGCCGACGTCCCCTCGGGAAATCTCACCACCCCCGCCTCGAGCCGCTTGTACCACAGCGCGTATCCGTCGCGATCCCAATACAGAATCTTCACCCGGTCGCCCCGCTTGCCGCGAAACACAAACAGATGACCCGACAACGGATCCAGCCGCATCACGTGCTCCGCCTCCGCCGCCAGGCCGTCAAACGAACGCCGCATGTCCACCGGATACAAACACACAAACACCCGAACCGCCGAAGGCCACCTCAACACGGGCATGCCCCCGGCGCACCGCCGCCCTCAAGCGCCGCGACCACACGCGCCAGCGTTTCCGCATCGAACCCCGGATGTACCAGGATGCGCCGCGGCGTATCGCACACCACCTCGAGCAGCGCCTCCGGCGAAGCCGTCAACCGCACCTCCGCGAACGCGGGGCCCTGTTCCCGCGCCGCGCGACGCGCATCACGGCGCTGGAGCTCCCGTTTCCAGAAATGAAACCCCGGCTCCGAAATCCCCTGCCCACGGCAATACCCCCGAATCGAGTCCCCGCTTGCACGCCACCGTTCCACATGCCCCCGCCAAAATGCCTCCCGACTCATTTCCGCCATCGCACCTCTCCTCCGTCTCGTGCCACGGCGGGATTGTCTCAATAAATGGGAAAACGCGGAAGATGCACTTCACCGGACGATTACCCCGTCCAGATAGCCGATAGTGTGAAGCTCAGAGGCGATCTGCTCTCCTGTCGCCAAAATTTCTATTGCGCGTTCCGTGCCAGATTCGGCCATCGCTTGAATAGCCCCCTCACGGATTGCATCCACTACTCGCACATTCTCCATCTCAGACGTAATTTCTCCTCCAAGTAATGGCTCCATGTCGATTTTTGGTGCTTCTTCGCTATTCCAGAAAGAGTCGGATTGCACTTTAAGCAAAAACTCTATCGCTTCGTTACGTTTTGTCCTTCCGAGTACCCACAGCAGATCGCTTATGCAGCGATCATCATCGCGAGACCTTATGCCAGCTTTGAACCGCTCGGTTAACCTATCTCGTGCATAACAAAGAACCCAGTCGCTCATGCCCACATTGTTTACGTCAGCAAGGGCTCCCAATACCTTAACCCACGTGATACCCCTGCCGAAGCGACCATGCCAAGCTTCAGGAAGTACGTCGTCTTCAACGAGCTGACGTAAGAAAGCGAAGAGATCCACTCCTTCAGCTCGCCAGGATTCGGCGAGCTTGGTCAGGGACGCCGCACAGGGAGGGCCCGACCGGTCGATTTCGGTCATCACATCGCGAATACTCTCCTCCTTGAGGCCCATTTGCGAAGCGCGGCTCAGGAACTCCTCCGCCCCGAGACCAAATTGATCCAGCCATATTGGAGCTTCCTGAACGCCGGACAACAGCGTGAGCGCGAGTGGAAGAAACACTTTGTTCATCGTTTG
>JBHELB010000033.1:0-65309 GCA_041859045.1 Candidatus Hydrogenedentales bacterium
CGAGATGATAATGCCGGGCGACAACGTGAAGATGCGGGTGAAGCTGATCACGCCGATCGCCATGAACGAGAACTTGCGCTTCGCTATCCGCGAAGGCGGCCGCACCGTCGGCGCCGGCGTGGTCACGAAGATCCTCAAATAGCAACGATTTCGAGCGGGGCGCTGCGAGTCGGCGCCCCGAATTACCCAGTTTTCTTCGTGCAGGGCTGTAGCTCAATGGCTAGAGCAGCGGCCTCCAAAGCCGAAGGTTGGGGGTTCGAGTCCCTCCAGCCCTGCCATTCTCTTTTTTCGGGAATTGTTCCCGGAATAGGCTAGAATAGAAGAAAACAGGCGGTGCGTTCCGGATACCGGGCGAAAAATTTCCCTGGGCGGACGAATAGGGGTTGCGTACGTAACCGTCACAGGGTCGTGATGTTGGAGACTATGGAGCGGCGGCACGACAAGGCCGCATGAGGTGAGGAAATGGCAAAACAAGCAGTGGCCGCGACGTCAAAGCCGAATCTTTTCGTGCGCATCAAGGAATTCATCCAAGAGGTGAAGATCGAGATGCAAAAAGTGGCGTGGCCCACCCGGGAAGAAGTCAAGGCTTCGACCTGGATTGTCAGCGTTCTCTTGCTGCTCCTCGGGGGCGTCATGTTCGTATTTGATTTTGTCTTCCAGCAAGCGATCATCTTTTTCCTGAAACTTGGCTAACCCCTAGGAAGCGAGCACGGTGACCAACGATACGTTCCCTGAGAATCCCGAAGAGCAGGACGTGGCCGAGACCCCAACTCCCGCGCCGGTAGACGATGGTATTGTTCGTCGCTGGTACGCGATCCATGCGTATTCGGGCCAAGAGGCAAACGTTAAGCGTAATCTGCTGAAGCACGCGGAGCAAGGCGGCCTTCTTGATCTGTTGGGCGAGATCCTCGTTCCGATGGAAGAAGTTGCGGAGATCAAGTCGGGCGAAAAGAAGATTTCCCGCCGGAAATTTTTCCCCGGGTATGTCTTGGTGCGTTTGCCGGAGCATCCGGAGCGTCATGCAGGCCTGTGGCACATGATCAAAGAGACCCCGGGCGTCAGCGGGTTCATCGGTTCCCGGAATATTCCGGTCCCGCTGGACGATGCGGAAGTGCAGGCGATCATTGAGGAGGTTCGCGGAGAACGTGAGCGTCCGAAGCCCAAAGTGAGATTCGAGCAGGGTGAGCGGGTGAAGATCATCGACGGCCCGTTCTCGAATTTCCTGGGCAATATTGACGAAATTAATGCTGAGCGCGGCACCTTGAAGGTGTTGGTGGAAATATTCGAACGCCTGACCAGCGTCGAAGTGGAATTCTGGCAGGTCGAGAAGATATAATCACCCCCCTTTGGGTACGCTCCGGGCCGAAGTGAAGGCCTTGGGGCTGTGCCCCACGAAATGGAGCGGAGTCCGATGGCTAAGGGTAAGAGAAAGAATCTAGTCGCGAAAGTGAAGTTGCAGTGCCCGGCGGGTAAAGCGAATCCCGCGCCGCCGGTCGGCCCCGCGTTGGGTCAGCACGGCGTCAACATCATGGAGTTCTGCAAGCAGTTTAATGACCGCACGCGCGACCAGGAAGGTCTTATCATTCCGGTCGTGATCGAGGTGTACGACGATCGTACGTTCTCGTTCATTACGAAGAGCCCGCCCGCGGCGGTGTTGCTCAAGCGTTCGGCGCAGTTGGCCAGCGGTTCGGGCACTCCGAACAAGACCAAGGTTGGTAAGGTAACCCAGGCGCACCTCAAGGAAATCGCGCAGATCAAGATGAACGATCTGAACGCGGGAAGCATTGAGGCCGCGATGAGTATGATCGCCGGCACAGCGCGCAGCATGGGAATCACGGTCGAGGGGTAAACCTCGCCCGTTTCCATACACATGGGGCGTCCTGAAGGACGCACAGCGTGGGAGGGCCTTCGGGTCCGTTGACCACAGGAGAATGCACATGGCCCGTCTTAGCAAGCGTATGAAGACTCTTAGTGAGAAGGCCCCCAAGGGCGTCTTCCACTCCCTCACCGATGCCACCAAGGGCGTCAAGGAATGCGCCACCGCCAAATTCGATGAGACCGTGGAGCTGGCCTTTTTCTTGGGCGTCGATCCGCGTCACGCCGAACAAATGGTGCGAGGATCCGTTGCCCTGCCGCACGGCACGGGTAAGAGCGTTCGCGTGGTGGTGTTCTGCAAGCAAGAGGCTCAGCAAAAGGCCGCGATGGACGCCGGTGCGATCGAGGCGGGCGGCGATGAACTGGTGACCAAGGTTCAAGGCGGTTACACCGACTTCGACGTCGCGGTGGCCACGCCGGACATGATGGGCCAGGTCGGTAAGTTGGGTAAAATCCTGGGTCCGCGCGGCTTGATGCCGAGTCCGAAGGCGGGCACGGTAACCCCGAACGTGGGTCAGGCGGTCGAGGAAATCCGCAAGGGTAAGATTGACTTCCGCGTCGACAAGAACGCGAACATGCATATTCCGGTTGGCAAGGCCTCCTTCTCTCTCGAGCAGATTGAAGAGAATGCGGCAGCGGTTATCGAAGCGGTCGTCAAGGCTCGTCCCCCGGCCGCCAAGGGCACCTACCTGAAGTCCTGCACGCTCAGCAGCACCATGGGGCCGGGATTCCGGCTCGATGTTGGAGCCCTGTCGTCGCGGTATCGCGTACTGTAGGCAACTCGCAAGGCCGGCCGCCGCAAGGGGCCGGCCTTCGCGCTGAATAGAGAGGAATCAACGAGATGGCAATCAGTAAGCGCGGCATTTTGTTTACGTCCGAGTCCGTAACCGAGGGGCACCCGGATAAGGTAGCCGATCGCGTCTCGGATGCGGTGCTTGATTCAATGATCGAGCAGGACCCGATGAGCCGTGTCGCCTGCGAGACGATGGTGACGACCGGTCTGTGCGTGGTTGCCGGCGAGATCACGTCGAAGGCGGTGGTGGACATTCCGGCAATTGCGCGCCGCGCCATCACGGACATCGGCTACGTCGGCGGTGATTCCGGTTACGATGGCAATTCCTGTGCGGTCATGGTTGCGCTCGATAAGCAATCGCCGGATATCTCGATGGGCGTGACGGCGACCGATGCACGCGAGCAAGGCGCTGGCGATCAGGGCATGATGTTCGGTTATGCCTGTAACGAGACTCCCGAACTGATGCCGATGCCGATCCAGATAGCCCATCAGCTTGGACTTCAGCTTTCGAAACTCCGCAAGGATGGCACGTTGCCTTGGCTCCAGCCCGACGGCAAGAGCCAGGTGACCGTTGAGTACATCGACGGCAAGCCCGTGCGCATCGACACGGTCGTGATTTCTAACCAACACTCTCCTGACATTTCCCAAGAAGACATCCGCGCTCAGGTGATCAAGCAGGTGTGCGAGCCGATCGTGCCCAAGCACATGATTCAGGGCGAGGTGAAGTATCACATCAACCCGACCGGCCGCTTCGTCGTCGGCGGTCCCGTGGGCGACTGCGGTCTGACCGGCCGCAAGATTATCGTCGATACCTACGGCGGCATGGGCCGTCACGGTGGCGGCGCGTTCAGCGGCAAGGATCCGAGCAAGGTGGATCGTTCCGCCGCGTACATGGCGCGCTACATTGCCAAGAATATCGTCGCCGCCGAACTGGCGGAACGGTGCGAAGTCCAGTTGGCTTATGCCATTGGTGTAGCGCGTCCGGTGTCGATCAACGTGATGACCTTTGGCACGGGCAAGATCGCCGATGAGAAGATCGGCAGCATCGTGATGGACCACTTCGACTGCCGCCCGGCAGCGATCATCGAGACCCTCGAGCTTCGCAAGCCGATCTACCAGCGCACCGTCGCTTACGGTCACTTTGGCCGTGAGAATCAGGGCTTCCGTTGGGAAATGACCGATCAGGCCAAGACGCTTCGCGAAAAGGCGGGCGTGTAGTACGAAGAGCGATTCCGTCTGGGGAGACCTTTTACAGGAGAGGTCTCCCCAGTGTCTTTCCCCGAGAGTTTCCCCTCTGCAACGCCTTATTCAAGCCCCGTTTCGAAATTGAAATCGCTTTCCCGCGAAGTGTCCTGCGCTTCCGTTGAAAAGAGGCGTCGCAGCGTTCGCCTTAGATCGGCCGTGAAACGGCAATCGTAAAGGAAGGTCGCGATGGAAAGCTCCTCAAACACCGCGCGATACTTTGCCCAGGACACCGCGCGATGTGAAACCACCGATGTAACGTCCCCATTTTGCTCTACACGCACTCTCCTCGCCGGATCGAGGAGTTTTAGGGTTTCCCCTAACGGAATGTCTGTAGCCGATCGCGTTTGAAACAACGGAATATGGCCGTAGAGCTGCACTGCGAGGCGTGCCGGGGGGAAGTGCTCCGTCAACGCGCGCAACGTGACGATATCCCCCTCAAGCGCAAAGGTCACACGGTGGACGCCCTGCTCGAGCAATTCCTCGGCGAACGCGCGGTTCATGCATCCAAAACTCGGCAGCGCGAATGTCGCGATTCCTTTTCGTCCGGTCGTATGCAAAAGGTGAAGATGCGCGGGATTGGAAACGGCGATGTTGCGCACGCCCAATTCGAGCACCTCTAAGAATCCTTGCTTCAGATGCTCACGCCTCGACACATCAAAACTGAACTCTGGAAGCGCCACTGCCCACCGGATGTGGACATCGGTTCTTTTCAATTGCTCTCGGAACTCCGGACGCCGCGCTTCATGCAAAGGCACAATAAGACACACGCCGTCCATACCGCGCATTTCCTCAGCAGCAACGCCCGCGTCTTCTACCGTGCGCACCCGGATCAGATGGCGTGGAAAATCGGGAGATGGCGCACTGACGAGGGGAGCGGTCAGTCCGGCAAGAGCGGCCTCTCGCTGGCGGTCCAGCAGCCGCGCTACCCGCGCAAGGGCCTTTCCTCGCAACGCATCGACGTCTACCTCGGAAAGCGCCAAAGGCTCGTCGACTTCCACCGCTGGCACATCCAGCGCCAACCCATCCGCTTCCGATGCAGCGGACAACCGTGCCGCAAACTGCGAGCGTGTCATTTCGCCATTCCAAGTGAGCCCATGCGTCAACGCGAGTCGTTCTTTCCCCACGCAAATTTCGAGGGAGATCGCCGTCGGACCGCTTTCCCTAACCGTGCAGGGAAACGTCTTTCTCCCTTGCGGCAGATCGGCGAGGAAGCGTTCATAGCCGCGCTCAGCGCCTTTCTCGAGGGCATCGGCATCGGCAACCTTGAAAACCAGTGCGCCCACCGGCACTTCAAAGCCCGCGTCGAGTTCAATACGCTGTCGCGGACGACACCGTTTGCATTCACGACCGTCGGCGAAGAGTCGGCGCACCATAAACGCGCGCGGCGGCTCATGCTCGGAAATCTGCACTCGAAGGCGATCGCCTGTTTTTACCGCCGCCTCCGGCATCAGCGAAAAGTGGCGTCCCTCGCCACGCTGCGCAATCCCAAGACGTCGTCCTGAATGCGACAACGCCTCCGGATCAATGAGGTCCGCAGGCGTGGGGGAGAGGTAGTACCCGCTGCACGTGTCCCGGCCGACAGCCCGATCGAGCCGCGTGCGCGCCTCGGATACGGCCTCGTGCGTGAGGTTTGGATAGGCGTCAATCAACACACGGTACGCGCCCACGATCTGCGCGATGGTCTGGGCGGGCTTCAGTCGACCTTCGATCTTGAACGACCGAATTCCAGCAGCAATGAGCTGCGAGAGAAACGGCGCAGCGCTCAGATCGCGTGTGGAAAATGCGGTGGCGCTTTGGACATGTCCAGATGCGTCGTGGAATTCGAACGCGCGACGGCACGGCTGCATGCAACGCCCGCGATTAGCGCTCTTTCCGTGCACGTAGCTGCTGAACAAGCATTGGCCCGAAATGGAAAAGCACAGCGCGCCGTGGACAAACGTCTCCAATTCGATCGTGCTCGACGCGCGAATCGCGCGGATTTC
The DNA here is from genome assembly GCA_041859045.1 of Candidatus Hydrogenedentales bacterium. Lineage (GTDB taxonomy): Bacteria > Hydrogenedentota > Hydrogenedentia > Hydrogenedentales > SLHB01 > JBHELB01. The sequence continues at coordinate 5,896 of JBHELB010000033.1, forward strand.
ATCCAGCGTCAGTTCGCGCGCCAAGATCACCCGCTCGAATCCCATACGCTGCGCCTGCAGCGCGCCGTCGAGGTTGTGGATGGTCATCTGGGTTGAGGCATGCAGCGGAAGCTCCGGCGCAAGCCGACGCGCAAGGCGGTATACCCCAAAATCCTGGATGATCAGCGCGTCGGGGCCCACACGCCGCAGTACATCCAATGTCCGAACGAGTTCCGGAAGCTCCTGCTCTTTCACCAACGTATTCAGGGTAACGTAGAGTCTCCGTCCCCGCGCGTGCGCATACGCCGCCATCGACGCCAACTCTTCCGGGGTGAAATTGCGCGCACGCAGCCGCGCATTGAACGCATGTGCGCCCACGTACACCGCGTCCGCACCCGCCTCAAGCGCCGCGAAAAAGGTCTCCATCCGCCCTGCAGGAGCCAGGAGTTCAGGCTTCTGGCGCGTATTTAGTGTTTCATGACGTTGCATCTGCATCTTGTGAGTGTAAAGCGGAGCGGCTGGAAGAGCAAACCGCGCAGACACTCTATTTCATCACAAGTTTCGACACTGCGCGCGCTAGCAGGTCGTGACCTGTGTTGGAAAGGTGGAGCCCATCTACAGTGGCCCCAGGCGCAGTGAGCACACCGGCAAGACAGTGCTTGGGAATCAAAGCGACGCCATATTGCTGGGCAAGCCGCCGCTGCGCCGCTCCATATCGGTTGGAGAACGGCGGCAGTGGCAGTTCAAACATCACTACTCGCCGTCCTTCCTTACAAACCGCCCGCAATAATCGGTCAAGGCTTTCCTCGAAGTTCCGCGTTCCACTCAGAAGGTCGTTACCGCCTATTTCCAAGATAATCAAGGGAGTTTGCGAATCAATACGTTCGGCATTCTGCAGGGCACTGTCCACGGTTGCCCCAGGTACAGAGAGGTTTGACGCGACGAGCCCGATCTCTTCACCCAATATCTCCGGCCAGTTTTTTCCGGGCGACTCAGCCCCGAGACTAAGCGAGTCTCCCACCACATAGAGTCCATCGCACCCTTCAATTGCGATTCGTGAGGAAAGGTGGTGCGGCAATTCCAGACCTATTGGTATTGCTGAAGCCCCGCAGAAGATCCCTGTCATGAGCTTTGCCCTGCCCGAGTGTTTCCAGGGCAGTACGGTAGCGAACAGCGCCGCGCCCCATGCGGCATAGAGCCACATGGCAAGAGGAGTGCCCGATGACACGAGCAGCACACTCCCCGAAGCAATGCCTACGTTAGCGACGAAGCCGACTCGCCCTTTTCGCGTCCACAGCCGCACACACACGCAGAGACAGGTGAGCGCTATTCCAACAAAGAACATGCTTCCGCTCAAAAAAGCGTACAGAACAGAATCCGTCATAGCGTCCTTCCCGCGCTCTCCCCGGAGTTATGCTAGCCAGAGGCTTTCGTTGTGTCAATGCGCGTGCTCCTCAGCCAATTGAAAAAAGAGACGGGCGAGATATTCTCTCACCCGCCTTCTTTTGCTCAGTGTCGTTTGGATCTATTTGGCGGTCGGTCCGCAGTATTTGGAGACGACATCCGGGGAATCGAACATGAGGTCGACACGACGATTCTTGGCGCGTCCTGCCTCGCTCGAGTTGTCCGCCACCGGCTTCGTCTCACCCTTGAACGACACCGATATCTTGGCCGCCGCCGCACCGTACTCAACCAAATACTGCTGCACGGTTTCGGCGCGCCGCTTCGACAAGTCCTCATTCGGGTTGTCGCCACCCACGCTGTCCGTATGACCCACAACATACAGCGTGGCGTCGTTGAACCCCTGGTGAGCCATCATGTCCCCTATGCCTCGTAGATACCCCTTGGCGTCGTGCGACAGCATCGCCTTACCCGAGGCGAAATGCACAGACTCCAACTGCGGATACGGCTTGGGTTCAGGGATTCCGTCCTCGTCCTGGAAACCATCTTTGTCCTCCGGCACCCAGGGATCGCCGTCCTTCATGTCAACGATTCCGTCCCCATCCGCGTCATGCGCCAGAATCGCCTCAATGTCCGCATCGACCGTCGCCATGTACCGCGCGGCCTGCGGATACTGGTTCATTTCCAGGAGTTCATGCTCAGCGGCACTGAGCGCCGCCTCTATGTGGGCATAGAGGACCGGGGCAACCAAACTTGCCTTGCAGCGGTCCAACGCCCGGTAACGCGCCACCAGGGCATCAAACTGTGCCTTGCAGTCCTCCTTGTCCTTGGGCATTACCATCGGCCCCTTGTCCGAAATGCCCGAACCCTTCTGAATGGCTTCGTTGCCCGCCTTCTTTGCCAACGCGGAGAAATCCTTCTCTCCCTTGCGATCTCCTTCTGCCTTTTCCTCCTTTGCTGTCTTTAGGAAGCCTTTGGCGGAGGAGTACTCATATGGGGCAAACGCCTCCGCGCCCACCCGATGAGCCTTCTCCACAATCGGGGCCGCGTCATGAACCTTTACCGACTCGAGGTTGCTGTAGTCCCTGGTCACTGGGACATTGTGCACGCCTCGTCCGGTGGTCTGACACGCTGCCAACACGACGGTGCTCAGCAATACGGCAACAACTCTCCAACACATAGCAGACCCTCCTTTCGGATTGTTTCTCCTCTCTGGAATACAAGCATTTTTCACACCCACTCCTTGCGGAAATCCCTAAGTCAATTTGTTGAAGCACTTACATATAGAAGCGGTCGAAGCGCCTCTTTTCGCGCACAAAAATTGCATGCGAACTCATCCATGCGTGATAGCTTTATTCTCACTTGTGAGCAACTGTTGTATGGTTCGTGGTGATTCTATTCAACCGCCTGTAATATCAGATAAATTTCGTAGAGAGCCTCCCTTGACCACCCTCCTTATTCAAGCCAGTTGCATTTCGCGAGGCAGCGTGCCAGAGTGTCCGGGTTTGTTGGACCAATTCGGGTAACGCACAATACGAGATAGGGGGCATTCTTATGGAAGGGAGTTTGTGGTACGACGAGTGCCGGGTGCGCTCGGGACGGACGAAGCGAGTGTCCAGTTGGGACCGTACGGGCGGCAATGCGGACTGGATCGTGATCGAACCGGGCGCGACGGCAGTCTTGGCGGACATCAAAGGCCCGGGGGTAATCAATCACATCTATTTCACGATGATTCGTCCCGCATTCACGGATTACCGCGACGCGATTCTGCGCATGTACTGGGACGATGAGCCGACGCCCAGCGTCGAGGTTCCCTTTGGCGATTTCTTCTGCGTGAGCAATTGCACCATTCGCGCGTTCGCCTCGCTCAAGATGTCGGTTAACCGTGGGGTCGGCCCGCTTCACCATAACAACGGCTACAACTGCTATTTCCAGATGCCTTTCGCCACGCGCGCACGGATTGAATTGGTTAACGAGAGCAGCCGCAAGTTCGGCGGCATTCACGGCGGCGTCTGGTATCACATCGACTATGAGGAACTCGATGCGCCACCGCCACCCGATGCAGGCCGCTTCCATGCGCAGTGGCGGCGCGAGAACCTGACCAAGCGCATAGACCCTGCCGAGAACCAAGGGCTGAACGTAACCGGCGACGAGAATTACGTGATCCTGGAGGCGCAAGGCAAGGGACATATCGCCGGATTGCACCTGGAAGTAAACAACGTCCAGGGGGGCTGGTACGGCGAAGGCGACGACATGATCTTTATCGACGGCGATACCTGGCCGCCCTCGCAGCACGGCACCGGCACGGAAGAGATCTTTGGCGGCGGTGCGTGCCCGGATAAAGAGTACGCCGGCCCGTACACAGGTTTCCACCTTGTCGAGAACAAAGATGGCGAAATCTTCAAGGGAAAGACCGCGATGTACCGTTGGTATGTCACAGACCCGATCCGGTTTCATGAGAAGGTTCGCATGACCATTGAACATGGGCACGCGAATGATTTCGCGAACGACTACTCCAGCGTTGTCTATTGGTATCAGCTCGAACCCCACGGTCCGTTCCCGAAGCTGCCGCCCATGAAGGACCGATGGCCGCTCGCGCCTGCGGTCTTCGAGAAGGTCCACGCCATCTACGAGGAATTCGTGAACCTTTTCACGGCGACCTCCCTGGAATTCGGCGGAAAGGGCTTGCCCGTTCCCGAGTGGCATCCGCGATCGGCCGGGTTCATGGATAAAGGCGACGACGCCCTGCACAATGGCGACTACGATTCCGCGATCGCACTTCTGTATCAAGGACTCCAGATCGCCCGGGAAGGCGTCGCGAAGAGCGGATAGCCTAAACCGGTATTGCCTTTTGCGGCGGCTCAGAGTATACTGAATTTAAATGCAGGTATCGCCATGAGCCGCCGCGTATTACATATCGACATGGACGCGTTTTTCGCCTCGGTCGAGCAAGTGCTGAACCCGTCGTTGAGGGGGAAGCCGCTCATCATCGGGGGGCAGAAAGGGGATCCCCGCGGCGTCGTCTCGACGGCGTCGTACGAGGCGCGGAAATACGGCATTCATTCCGCCATGCCGCTAGCCCAAGCCGTTCGGCTTTGTCCCCACGGCATTTTTATGCGCGGGAACTTCCAGCACTACCGCGAGGCCTCGGAGAAAGTGCGCGCCGTGCTGGATACGGTGTCTCCGTTGGTCGAGGCGGCCTCGATAGACGAAGCCTATGTCGATATCACCGGCTCTCAGAAACTTTTCGGCGGCGACGACGCAATTGCGCGCTATATCAAAGACGAAATTCGACAGCGCACCCAGCTTCCGTGCTCAGTTGGCATTGCCGCTAACAAGCTCGTGGCAAAGGTGGCGACGGAGTTTGCGAAACCGGACGGCTACCGGCGTGTCGAACCTGGGGGAGAGGCGGAGTTCCTCGCGCCGTTGCCCCTTGGGAAACTTCCCGGCATTGGACCTCGCACCTGTGAGACCCTTCAACGCGCGGGATTACGGACCGTCGGAGAGTTGGCCCGCTTGCCCGCACAGAAGCTCCTTCGCTCCTTCGGTTTGGCGGGAGTAGGGCTCCAACGCGCGGCCCGGGGCAATTCGAACGCGCCGGTGCTCGTCGAGTCCATACCTAAGTCTATTGGACGCGAGACCACCTTTCCGCAAGACCTCGCGGACTGGAAACATATCGAGCAGGTGTTGACGTACCTGATGGAACGTTCGATGTTTGCCCTTCGCGAGCAGGGGATGGAGGCACGCTGCGTGACACTGAAGGTCCGTTATTCGGACTTCGAAACGATGACCTTTTCCAAGACCCTTCCCGAGCCGATATGCGTGGATACCGAGGTGGCCGAAGTGTTACGAGAACTCATTCCGAAAGGGAAGGAGCGACGGGCTCGTGTTCGGCTAATTGGAGTCTCGCTTTCCTTACTCAGCTACAACCAGCACCAGTTATATCTGTTCGGCCGGGAACGTTCCGAACGTTGGCAACGCGTACTCGAAAGTGTGGACAAGGTTCGTGGACGTCATGGGTTTGAGGCCCTTCGTTCGGCGAAATCGATGGCATTGGGTAAAGAGGTCAAACTGGCCACCCCTAGCCTTTCCCGGTAGAAAATGGGGTGGGGCGTTGAGCACTCGGTCGAAACCGCTGCCGCAACGCCCCTATCTTGCCGGCTGGGGGAACCGGCTATGTGGCGGGAGCTTGGAGAATTGGGTCCGGGGAGTTCGCAAGGAGCCTCCCCGGAACCGCGCGGGCGCGCTTACACAGCCGCCATGACCTTCTCAACGTCGGCCTTGGCGTCGGTGCCAATCGGTTGAAGCTCGAACTTGTCGACCAAGACCTTCAGCACGTTCGGGGTAACGAACGCGGGCAGCGCCGGGCCGAGCCGAATGCCCTTCACACCCAGGAAGAGCAGCGTGAGCAACACCGCCACGGCCTTCTGCTCGAACCAGGAGATCACCAGCGTCAGTGGCAGGTCGTTCACGCCGCACTTGAAGGCGTTCGCCAGCGCCAGCGCCACCTGGATCGCGCCGTAGGCATCGTTGCACTGTCCCATATCGAGCAGACGCGGCAGACCCGCCACGGTACCGTATTCATGGTCGCGGATTCGGTACTTCCCGCAACCCAGGGTCAAGATGATGCTGTCCTGCGGCGCGCTGTACGCGAAATCGCGGAAGTAATTGCGGCCCGGCTCCGCGCCATCGCAACCGCCGATGACAAAGAACCGCTTGACCGCGCCCGACTTCACCGCTTCGACGACTTTGTCCGCCAGGCCCAAGATGGCGGTGTAATGGAAGCCGATCGTGCTCGTCTTAATCTCTGTCGGCTTAAGCGGGCCAATTTCCTTAGCGCGCTTGATCACCGCACTGAAGTCGTTCCCCGTGATGCACGTCGCGCCGGGCACCGCCGTTACGCGCGTCGTGTACAGACGGTCGAGATAGGTGTTCACCGCCGGATTTGGAATCAGCACGCAGTTCGTCGTGGCCAGGATCGGACCGCCGAACTCCTCAAACTCGCGCAATTGACGCTGCCATGCCCCACCGTAGTTGCCTACGAGGTGTTTGTATTTGCGCAGTTCGGGGTACATGTGCGCGGGCAACATCTCCCCGTGGGTATAAATGTTGATACCCGTGCCCTCGGTTTGCTCCAAGAGGTCTTTGAGGTCGATCAGGTCATGCCCCGTAACCAAAATTCCGGGACCGGGCTGGATGCCTTCCTTGATCTCTACCGGCGACGGCGCGCCAAAGGTCTCAACGTGCCCGTCGTTGAGCATCTGCATCGTGCGCAGGTTAACCTCGCCGCACTTCAAGATGAGCCCGAGCAGCGAGTCCATATCGAAATTGACGTTCGTCACCGTCGCGAACAGGGCGTCCTCCACGAACGCATCCGCTTCGGGGTCGGTCTTGCCCAAGCGCCGGGCGTGGTGCTTATACGCCGCCATGCCTTTCAGACCATACAGCAGGATCTTCTGTAGCGACTCGATATCGGGATTCTTTCCACAGACGCCCATTTCGGTGCACGCCACGCCGCCCTTGGTCTGTTCACACTGATCGCAGTACATCTGTTGCATCTCTACTACCTCCGTTGCGGTTGACCGCCCCCGCTACGCGCCCGCGCATCGGTCTGCGGCAGTTTCTGTCCCCCTGTCCCCGGAGACCAGGGACGTTTGGTCTATTTCTCGTTAGGCATGCGCCAAACGTAGACATAATGTATCTTATTTATCGGCAAAAGTCAAGAGGAAAAGTTTTGCGCCAAGAATTCCAGAGCACGCCTCTTTGTTGGGCTGCGCCCCTCGCTCGCTGTCGCCTCACAGCGCTCCAAGCCCCACAACAAATGACCTACATGAGTGAAAATGTAGTTCCTACGCATATATACTTCGTCCCGAAGTCAGGGGAGGTCCGGAGCAGGGGATTCTGAACCACTGGAAGGAAATAGGGAATGGCAGGGCGAAAGCGGACAACTTTTGGATGGCGCGGGTGGATGGCAATTTCGGCGGTTCTCATGGCCTCTTGGAATGCGGCAGCCGTTACAAACACCCCGATGGGGCTGACGCGGATCGTGTGCGCCGACGCTCCTGCACAAAGTTATATGCTCTACGTGCCGGCCTCCGCTTCCGCAACAGCGAGTCCCATTCTGTATGGCTTTGATCCAGGCGGCAACGGCTTGGGTACGGCCCAACTCTTGACCAGTGTCGCGGCAGAGAATGGGTGGATCTTAGCGGTCTCCAACAATTCGAAGAATGGTCCTTGGGCTGATATCTTCGCCGCACAAGACGCGATGATTCGCGACACCGAGGCGCGGCTGAGTCTTCATCCCACGCGCCGGTTTGCGACCGGATTTTCTGGCGGCGCGCGAGCCTCGCTTGCATTGGCGTTCCGCTACCCGGAGAAGGTTTGCGGGGTGCTGTGTCTTGGCGCGGGCTGGCCGGTGAACACCAGTCTTGAACCAAGTACAGACCGACTTATGGTGAAAATACTGATTGGCACCCAGGACAGCAATTACCTTTACGATATCCCCAATACCCAGGGGAGACTTACCCAAGCAGGAATCGCGTGCCGCGTGGAAACGTATAATGCGGGCCACGTATGGCCGCCGACCGCGCAGGTGGCGGCTGCAGCACGCTGGCTGAACGAAAACGCGGAGAAGGACCTCAACGCGAATCTTCCGCCAGTGAACACAACGCTTTGGAGTTCCTTTGCGCAACTCCCCTCGCCCCCCACACATGACTCGTGGTTTACTGGACGAAGCGATAGCCTATCCGGGGAACTCCTCGCGGACAACTTCGAGGGAGTCACGCGGCCGATCACCCGTATCGAGTGGTGGGGACTGGCCGGAAAGTACGATTCCTATGCGGGTGGGTATTGGCTTCCTGCTCCGCTGGCTTCAAACACGTATACCGTGCGTTTCTACACGGAGGCGGGGGACTTGTTTCGCGAGGAAACAGTCACGGCAACAGCCACCGAGCTTCCGGGACAGTACCTGAACAACTATCCCCTCATGCGCTTCAATGCAGCGTTTGCTTCTCCCGTAAACCTGAGCGCGGGATGGGTAAGCATTGAGCATGTCCTCTCCAGTGGTACCGTATCGCTGTGGCTTTCCTCGAATCAGGGGGATGGATTCAGCGGTGTGGACTATTACGGAATTGGCGATTTCTTCCCCCAGACGGGAGACATGGCCTTCGCGCTCGGCACCGAACGGCTCGTGTGTGATTTCCAGGTGGACGCCGCGTGGGGTGAGCTTCCTCACCAGGTTCAGTTCTACGGAACGGCGACGGGAGACTTAGGCGAACCCGTTTCGTGGCACTGGGACTTTGGCGATGGGACGACGCTGGACGGCCAGCAGAATCCGGTGCATGAGTATCTCGATGAAGGACAGTATACGGTCACGCTGACAACGACGACACCAAACCAGACCGCGACCGCGATGCGAGGAAACTATATTGTGGCGGCGTATTCGCTGCCGCTATTTCCAGGGTGGAACTTGCTCTGGCCACTTGGGGTCTTGGGCGGGGCAGGAGTGCTGAGGGCAATGCGTCGCCGGTAGTTCTGTAAAGAAAAATGGGGGAAACGCTCTTCACAGAGTGCTTCCCCCATCTGCTTTTGTGGGGAGTTCAGCGAACACCGTACTTGGACAGCGCCAACAGTTCTGCGGCGGTGAAGTCGACGGTCGGCACGTGCCCCGGCAGCGGCTTAAGGTGCGCGTGGTAGGCATCCAAGAACCAGCCGGGCTGCGGATAGTAGTCGTCCTCCAGTTCCGCCGGAGGCACAATCCAGTTCTTCGCGCCAATCACCACAGGAGGCGCATCGAGGTAATCGAAGGCCATCTGGGTGACGTTTGACGCGACGGTATGTAGGAAGCTGCCACGCTCGCAGGCGTCACTGGCAAGAATCAGCTTACCTGTCTTTTTCACCGAGTTCACCAGAATCTCGTAGTCGAACGGCACGAGCGACTGACCGTCGATAAGCTCGACAGACAGGCCATATTTTTCTTCAAAGACCTTGACCGCGTCCCAGGCGCGGTAGAGTGTGGCGCCAAAGGTCAGAATCGTGAGGTCCTTACCCGGCTTGATGACATTCGGCACGCCGATGGGCAAGCGATAGTACTCTGCGGGCACGCCGGCCGGGTTGAAAATCTCCGTCGCGTCATAAAGGCGCTGACTTTCAAAGAAAACGACCGGATCGCTGCCGCTCAGCGCGGTAGCCATAAGCCCCTTCGCGGAATAGGGGGTCGCGGGGAATACGACCTTCAGCCCCGGAATGTGCGCGCACAGCGCCGTCCAGTCCTGCGAATGTTGCGCGCCGTACTTGCTGCCCACCGACACGCGCAGCACGACCGGCATGCGGCAGTAGCCGCCGGACATCGCCTGCCACTTGGCAAGTTGGTTGAAAAGCTCGTCGCCCGCGCGGCCCATGAAATCGCAGTACATCAGTTCCACCACCGGGCGTCCGCCTTCCAGCGCGTAGCCAACGGACGTACCGACAATGGCCCCTTCGCTGATCGGCGAGTTAAACAGGCGGTGATAGGGCAGGGCCTCGGTCATGCCGCGGTAGACGGCAAACGCGCCGCCCCAATCGCGATTCTCTTCACCGTACGCGATGACGCGCGAGTCGTTATAAAAGTGGTGCATCAGCGCTTCAAAAACGCCGTCGCGGAAACTGACCGCCTTGCCCTCTTTGAGAATCTTTCCGTCGGCATCAAGCCCCACACGTGACTTCTTGGCGATCTGTTGAACGCGGGCGTTCTGTTCGAAAGGCATCTTCACATCGCTGGGATGCTCGAGGCCAGGCAACGTCTCCATGATCTCATTGGAGAACATAAACGTGTCGAGAGTCTGGTGCGGCCGCAGCACCATACGCGGCGAAACGGCGTCGTTCGTCGCCAAGCGGCAGGCCTTCGTGACCTTCGCCGTGGCATACGCGCGAATATTCTCGAGATCGCCGTCGGATGCGACGCCGGCCTCGACCAACTTTTCCGCAAATTCCGTCAGCGGATCGACTTTACGCCAGGCGTCGATCTCTTCCTTCTCACGGTACGAGGACTGGTCGCTGGGTGAATGGCCGGTCTGACGATAGCAGACAACCTCGAGCAAGACCGGGCCCTTGCCCGTGGTCAGTATTTCCTTCTTGCGCTTGTACGCCTCCGCAAGCGAGAGAGGGTTATTGCCGTCCACGCACTCCGCATGCATTTTGTCGGGATTGACGCCCGCGCCGGTACGCGCCAGGCGCTCGAAGCCCATTGTCTCGCCGATGGGTTGCCCGCCCATGCCGTAGAAGTTGTTCATGAAGTTGAACAGAATAGGCACGCCGCCGCGATGATCTTCGTCCCAGAGGTTCTTGTACTGGCCCATCGACGCGAAGCAAATGGCCTCCCATACCGGACCGCAGCCCAGGGACGCATCGCCGATGTTGGCAACGACAATCCCCTTGGCCTTCTGAACTTTCTTGAAGAGCGCGGCGCCCGTGGCGATGTCAGCGCTGCCGCCCACGATAGCATTATTCGGGAAAATGCCGAAAGGCGTGAAAAAGGCATGCATCGAGCCGCCCATGCCCTTGTTAAACCCGGTTTCACGCCCAAAAACTTCCGCAAGAAGTCCGTAGAGCAGGTAATCGATCCCCAACTCCTCGTCGGCCTCGGTGGAGAAAAGCGCCTTGCCGTTGTCTTTCCCCGCCACACGCAGAGATGCCGTCGCGCCGCCGCTCTCAGCGATCTTCAGAATGACGCCTTCGAAATACTCGCGCATGATGGTCTCAAGGCGCGGCCCTTTCAGGTCTTCGACCGCCCTCAGGCCCTTGGCGATGATCTCGCCATGGCTGCGGTGACTGCCGTAGATGTGGTCTTCAACGTCGAGATGCAAGCATTCACCAACCGCCGCGCCTTCCTGTCCGATGGAGAGATGGGCGGGGCCGGCATGCTTGTAGGCGATTCCCTCGTATTCCCCCAGTTTCTTTATGCGGTCCAGCATGGTCTCGAATTCGCGGATAATAGCCATGTCGCGATAGATTCGAAGTAAACGCGTGGGGGAGAGGTCCGGATTGGACTTCAACTCCTGCTTGATCGTACGGTTGTACGTGTTGACGGGAATAGAGCCCAACTCGATCGTTTCAGGTTGGCGGGCTTTTTCGGGAACTACCATCAGTTGCTTCGCCATGCGACTACGTCCTTACAGTTTTGACCCAAGAAGGCGGCGCACCAATCCCCAATACAGGGATTTTCGCGTGAAATGGACTCAGAGTCCTCGGAGTATAGCAAAATGCCGAATGAAAAAGCATCCGGCCCGGTGGCCACAAGACAGGAGCGGAGATGACTCACCAACGCGAGCCTTGGAAAGTGTCCCTGCACGGCGGGCATAGCCGTCTATATTGCGACCATGCAAAGCACACCCTGGAGGAGACGCTTGAGGCGGCGGTAGCCGCCGGATATCACACCTTTGGCGTTAGCGAGCATGCTCCGCGTCTCGGTACGCAGTTCCTTTACCCCAGTGAGATCGAGATGGGGTGGAACGTCGCGAAAATCGCTGCCGACTTCGAGCGATACGCGCGGGAAGTGCACGAAATCGCGGACCGTTTTGAGGGTCGCATTACGGTCCTGCGTGGTTTCGAGACTGAAGCCGTGCCGTATGCAGCCTACCGCGAGATCATGCAATCGTTCAGATCGCGATTTCACTTTGACTACGTTGTCGGCTCTGTCCACCACGTCGAAGACATTCAAATTGATGGCACGCCCGAGGAATTCGAACGAGCGGTGGAGAAATTTGGTGGACTCGAGCCTCTTGCTGTGCGGTACTATGAGCAGGTCGCGGAGTTGGTCTCGGCGCTCAAGCCTGAGGTGGTTGGGCATCTCGACCTTATCCGCCGCAACGCCCCCCGGGACGCCGTGCTGGAAAGTCCTGCGATCATCGGGGCAGCGCGGCGCGCGCTTGAGGCCGTGCGCGAAAGCAATGCTATCCTGGATCTAAACACGGCGGGCTGGCGCAAGGGCCTTGGAGCGCCGTATCCTGCGCCGTGGCTTCTACGCCGGGCGCACGAGATGGGCATCGGGTTTTGCTTTGGCGACGACAGTCATTCCATCGAAGACGTGGGCGCAGGGATTCCGGAAGCGCGCGCGTACTTGCTTGAGAACGGCGTAAAGACGGTGACCGTGCTGACCCGCGAAGAAGGAACGGTCGTAAAAAAGACGCTATCGCTCTAGAAGGAGAAAAAACATGCTCGTGGTATTGGTTCATGTGCACGTCAAACCGGAGTGCGTCGAGGCGTTCAAAGCAGCCTCGGTCGCGAACAGCAAAAAGAGCATTCAGGAACCAGGCATCGCGCGGTTCGACGTGGTGCAACAGTTGGACGATCCCGCCCGTTTCGTCCTGATCGAGGCGTATCGTTCCACAGAAGCCGCCGCCGCGCATAAGGAAACGGCGCATTACGCGCAATGGCGCGACACCGTGGCGGACATGATGGCGGAACCGCGGTATAGCGTAAAATACAGCAACTGTTACCCAGAAGATGAGGCGTGGGGGTAATTCAGGAGATAGTGCCATGCGTTCGCTCAACGTTGCAGCCTTCGCGTTTGGACTTCTGGGTAGTTTGACTGCCGCGACAGCCGTTGCCGAACCACCGCCCGAGCCAGCATGGGACACCGCCAGCGACACTTGGGCGGCGACCGACGCACTGGGACGCAGCGTCGCAATGTACGGTGATGCGAGGCCCTACAGCCCAGGCCGCTATGTGTGTATGTTCTATTTTCTGTGGCTCGGCGCGCACGTCAATGGCGGGCCGTACGATATCACCAAGATTCTGAAGACCGATCCCGGCGCGATGGAGAAACCCGATAGTCCGCTCTGGGGAGCGCTCGGAGCGCCTCACCATTGGGGCGAATCGGTGTTCGGTTACTACCGTTCAGATGATCCGTGGGTACTCAAACGACACGCCCAGATGCTCTCAGATGCCGGTGTGGACGCAGTAATCTTCGACACGAGCAATCAAGTCATCTACGAGCAAGACTACACAGCCCTAATGAAGGCATTCCTCAGCGTGCGCGAAGCGGGCAATCGCGCGCCGCAGGTCGCGTTCCTCACCCCCTTTTGGATGCCCGGCAAGACGGTGCGAGAGCTGTATGACAAGCTCTATAGCAAAGGACTCTACAAGGACCTATGGTTCATGTGGGAAGGCAAACCTCTGATCCTAGCCAACAAAGAGCAGGTCGACGCGGATCTGCATGACTTCTTCACGTTTCGCCGTCCACAGCCTGACTATTTCCAGGGCCCTGTGCAACCGGATATGTGGAGTTGGCTCGAGGTTTACCCGCAGCACGTGTTCCGCAACAGCCGCGGCGAGAAAGAGCAAATGTCCGTGGGGGTCGCGCAAAACGCCGTTGTGGACGAACGGGGCAATCGACTCGGTACGATGTCGGAACCCACCGCCTTTGGGCGCAGCTACCACAAAGGACGTTACGACAAAGATCCGAACGCGGTCCTGTACGGCCACAACTTTGCTGAACAGTGGGAACGTGCGTTACGCGAAGACCCGCGCGCGGTATTCGTGACGGGCTGGAACGAATGGATCGCCGGACGATTCGAGGAGTTTAACGGCAAGAAACTTCCTGTGATGTTTGTAGACCAATTCGACCAGGAGCACAGCCGCGATATCGAGCCAATGAAGGGCGGGCACGGCGACAATTACTATTACCAACTCATCGACAACGTGCGCAGGTATAAGGGCGTTCACAAACCGCCCGCGGCTTCGTTGCCCAAAACCATTGCGATCGACAGCAGCTTTGAACAGTGGGAAGACGTGAAGCCGGAATTCCGGGACGACATCAAGGACGTGTGGCGTCGCGACCATCCCGGATACAACACGGACACGCGGTATGTCAATCGCACCGGCCGTAACGATCTGTACACCATAAAAGTCGCCCGCGACGCCCAGAACATTTACTTCTACGCAAAGACGTTGGGGGCTCTAACCCCCTGCACCGATCCCGACTGGATGGTGTTGTTTGTCGATGCCGACAACAATCCCGCGACGGGCTGGTTGGGATACGACTATGCGCTGAATCGCCGGGGCAAAGACGCCAAGACAACCCATGTCGAGCTTACGAAGAGCGGATGGAACTGGACTCCCGCAGGCGAGGCCACATTTCGCGTGGAAGACAACGAGCTAATGCTCGCCGTTCCGCGCAAGACGCTCGGATTGCCCGAGGGAGACGCGCCGCTGAGGTTCACCTTCAAATGGGCGGACAACTATCAGATCGAGGACAACCCTGACGCCTTCTTGCTCAACGGTGACACCGCGCCAAACGCCCGGTTCCGTTACGTGTATGCCACTGAGTAATTCGGGAAGAACGTTGTTCTTCAAGACGCGAAGGCACATCCTCGTCCCGCTCAGTGTGATTGCGCTGATAGGCGTCGTGAGTCTGTTCATCTGGCTGCGTACGCCTATCGACGCCGTACCGTACCTCGCGCTAGAACCATCTCCAGAAATGCAGGATCGAAATGGCCGCCTCTTGTATCCTTTTCCCAATGCGGCAGGGGCGTGGTGTTTTCCCCGCGAATTGGAACAGATTTCCCCCCGGTTCCTTGCGGCAATCGTCGCCGCCGAGGACCAACGCTTTGCTGAACATCCCGGCGTCGACCTACTAGCCGTCGCGCGCGCGATAGGACAAAATATCCGTCACATGCGCGTAAAGTCCGGTGCCTCCACCCTGACCATGCAAGTGGTCAAGCGCACTCGCGACGGCCGGCCAACTATGCTCACAAAAGCAGGGGAGATGCTCCGAGCGCTACGCCTCGAACACTCCGCCTCCAAGAATGAAATCCTGCGCGCCTACGTCAACGGCGTACCGTTCGGACTTAACAGCATCGGGTGTGAAGCTGCCGCTCGACGTTACTTCGGCAAAACAGCCAAGGAACTGACGCTTGCCGAGGCGGCGCTACTTGCTGGACTTCCCAAGGCGCCTTCCCTCTTCATGCCGTTGGCGCACCCGCAGCGCGCGCTTGAACGCAGAGACTATGTGCTTGGCCGCATGCGCGCGGGGGGAATGATCAGCCACGAGGAATATCAAGCCGCCGTCAAAGAGCCTCTCAGCGTTCAACGGCATGAGTTTCCGCGCTATGCGCCCCACCTAGCGCAACGCTTGCGTCCAAACACCGCGCTCCGCACTACGCTCGACTTTTCACTTCAAGATCGCGTTGAGCAAACCGTCGCGCGTCATGTCGCCAGGTTTTCCCCTGGGATATCCAACGGCGCGGCTATCGTGGTGGATGTGCGTTCGGGCGAAATCCTGGCGAGAGTGGGTTCGGCCGGATTCTTCACTGCCCCCAGCGGTCAAGTAGACATCTGCCGAGCCCCCCGATCGCCTGGCTCCGCGCTCAAGCCTTTTGCATACGCCTTGGCGCTCGAAATGAGTCTGCTCTACCCAACCGAACTTCTCCTCGATAACACCCTCGACTACGGACGCTATCAACCGGTGAACTTTGACGGGCGGAAGCGGGGCCTCATCACCGCGGATGCCGCATTGCGTCATTCGCTCAACATCCCTGCGGTACTCGTGACGAACCGGGTGGGCGTCCCTGGGTTCTACAGACTTCTAAAGGACCTCGGCCTTTCCACGTTGACGCGACGGCCCGAGGAGTATGGTCTCGGACTCGTGATCGGCAACTGTGAAGTGAGACTTGAGGAAGCCGCCGCAGCGTACACGGCGCTTGCGCGCCTGGGCCTGTACCGTCCGCTCACCACCGTCCTCGGCGCCGCAACGGAAGAACACCGTGTGCTCTCGCGAGGCGTCTGTCTGGCGTTGTTCGACATGCTCGAACAGCCGTTTCCAGGTATGCTGGACAAAAGCCTGGTTCCGGCGGGATTTGCCCCCCCGCGAGTCTGCTGGAAAACGGGGACCTCCACGGGGCTTCACGATGCCTGGGCCTTCATGTTCAACGATTCCCGGGTTGTGGGCGTGTGGATGGGCAATAGCGATGGCAAATCCTCCCGGCAACTCGTCGGTGCGTATGCCGCTTTGCCGCTTGCCGCGGAGATTTTTTTGTCAGTGGTGGATTCCAACTCTGCCACGTGGCCCGCTGCGGGGGACGACCTGCGCACAGTAGTGGTCTGCGCAGTGAGCGGCCTGCCCGTTTCGACCAGTTGCCCCGTGACGCGCAACGCGCGCGTGCCCCGCGAGGAACTCCTGCAACGTACGTGCGCGCTGCATCGCCCTGACTCGGCGATTGCCTGGGGCAATGCAAACGGCGGTATTCGGGAAACCTGGCCCGCAAGTGCAAATGACTGGGATTTGGCCAAGCTACGAGGAAGCGCTTCTGCTGGGGCAAATGGTGAGACGACGGAAGGCGCTGTGCGGGATGAGGCGCTGCGCATCCTGGCCCCTGCAAACGACGCGAAATATGTACTCACCGGCGAGACGAACGCGGACAGGATACGGCTGGAAACGTCTCTTGACGCGGAAGGCGGCTTGCACTGGTATCTGGACGAACGCTACCTCGGCACTTCCTCGGTAGACCAACCTCGGTTCCTACCGCTGAGTGTCGGCCAACACAAACTCACGTGTCTCGGTCCAAACGGCGCTATCCACTCGGTGCGTTTTGAGGTAAGCGCACTAAGCCGCTGAATTCTTGGGATATTTAGGCGGAATTCAACTCGAACAGCGCAATTTCCGCCGTCTTCCCTCGCAGGGCGATATGCCCACACGGCACAAAGCCGTCGGACTCCCGCAAACGCGACCACGTCGCCTCGGAAATCCGAATCGCGCCGGGCGTGCATAGCTTCTCGATTCGTGCCGCCGTGTTGACGGCATCGCCAATCACCGTGAGGTCTTTTCGCTCCGCACCGCCCACGTCGCCTTGCACAACAGGCCCGCTGTTAATTCCAATGCGGATTTGAAAACGCGGTGCTCCGGCGGCCGCACGACGGCTATTCACTTCCACCAACGCGCCGAGAATGCCCTTTGCGGCGTTTACCGCGTCGTTCGCGTCGAAAAACACCGCCAGCGCGGCATCGCCCATGAACTTATCTATATCCCCATGATGCTTGGCGGTGACCACCTCGCACACGGCGAAGAAATCGTTCAAGAGCGCCAAGACGACGTCGGGCGGGCTCGACTCCGAGATCGAGGTAAACCCGACGACATCGGCAAAGAACACCGTTAGTTCACGCCGGGCGGCCCCGCTCTGCTCTTCCGTCTGCGCCTGAACCAAAACGTCGTCATACGTCGTCTGGGAAACGTAGCGTCGGATGAGCCGGGCGAATTTCTCCTGCAGGATTCGGTACTCCTCCTGTGCGGTGATGTCACGGAACACCTCGATCGCGCCAATAACCTTTCCCGCCACGTCGTGAATGGGAGAGATGTGGGTCTCCACAGGGATGCGTCCCCCATTCTTGCGCAGGGGATACACCTTGGCGCGAACGTTGATATCCTGCTCGATGGCCCGGAGCAACGGACAGGCCGTCCGACACAGTTCCACGCCCTGCTCGTCCAGGTGACAGAGAATATTGTTTGCGCAGCAGCGTCCATCCACGTCGTCGGCGCTGTAGCCGGTAATCTCCTGAGCGCCCCGGTTCCAGTAGACGATCTTCCGGTCTCGGTCCACGATGTACACCCCATCGAAAACGCCGTCCAGCACGTGCGTAAAGAAAGGATTATCGCGCGTCATCGTGTTAAGCGTCAGATTTTTTGGGGACTCCATCCTGGCCTCTCCGGAGTTGATGTTTTGCTCTCTATTCCCATTATCCCCACCCAAGCAGGAAGGCGCAAGGCCCCCTTGTATTCCTGAAGTTATGGTATAATCCGCTCAGACCTAAAAGCGGCGATGGGCCCCAGTGGGGGGTGCCCGGGAAACGCGGATGCGTCGGAAAGGAGGTGGTCCGGCTATGGAAAGTCCTAGTACGTCTCGCGGTGCCATGGTTGGACATTCCAGGGAGGTTCGTGCTTCTTTGGAGGACCTGAAGACGTAGCTACGTTTGCAAGGTAGGACTGTGGCGCCCGAACGCACACAGGACTGGTTGATTGGCGGCGTCTCGGAAACGGGACGCCGCCTTATATTTGGGCTCTGCCCCAACATTAAAGTACAATCCGGAGTCCACGGGACAAGATAACGGCTAGGGGAGAAGAGAACCATGCGTATTGCGCATATTGTGGATTCGAACGGACGCCAGAGCTACGCCGAGGAAGTCGCGCCGGGGCGTTTTGAGTGGCTGGAAGGAAGTACCCTTGGTTCCCTGGCGCGGACGGGCAAGGCGGCAGTGCCAGCACGCTGGCTGCCTATCATAGACCCGCGCGCGATGCTCTGCATTGGCCGAAATTATGCGGGACACGCGCGGGAGCGCGGCGAGGAAATTCCCTCCGAGCCCGTGGTGTTCATGAAGAATCCCTCCACCGTCACAGGCCACCTTGAGCCAATTATGATTCCGTCGGTCTGCGAAGACGAGGTGGACTACGAAGGGGAATTGGCGGTCGTCCTGGGACAAGACGTCAAGAACATTTCCCAAACCGACGCGCTCAGCGCCGTGTGGGGCTACACCATCGCGAACGACGTTTCGGCGCGCGTCTGGCAATCGCAACGCGGCGGCGGGCAATGGTGCCGCGCGAAGAGTTTCGACACGTTTGCGCCGTTAGGCCCGGTCCTGGTCACGCCAGACGAACTTGGCGATCCGCAAAACCTGCAAATCACAACGGAAGTCTCTGGGGAAGTGCTGCAAGACTGCTCAACGCAGCAGATGCTGTTCAGCGTGGCGGAACTGATTGCGTTTCTGTCGCAAGACACGACGCTCCTGGCAGGCACGGTCCTCTTGACCGGAACCCCGGAAGGCGTGGGCTGGTCGCGCACGCCCCGGCGCACCCTCAAGAGCGTAGATGTTGTGCGCGTGACGATCTCGGGAATTGGCGTCCTCGAAAATCCGGTCCAGTAGGTGGTTTCTCCCTTACGATAGAAAGGCATTCATGGCAGTCGAGGCGAGTGCATATGCGCGGGCGGCGCTGGTGGGCAATCCATCGGACGGCTACTTCGGGAAGACCATCAGCTTCACTTTCAAGGAATTCGCCGCGAAGGTAAGTCTGTATGAAAGTCCAGAACTCGAGATCGTCCCGAGTTTTCAAGACCGGTCACGTTATGCCACTTTGCGCGACCTTGTGCAGGATGTGAAATCGCAGGGCTACTACGGCGGCATTCGCCTCATGAAGGCGGCGATTCGGAAGTTCGTCGACTACTGCGATCGGCACGGGACTTCCCTGCACGACCAGCCGTTCTCGATCCGCTACCGCTCCAGCATCCCGCGCCGCGTCGGGTTGGCCGGATCGAGTGCGCTCGTGGTGGCGACGTTGCGATGCCTGATGGAGTATTACGACGTCGAGATCCCGCTGCCGCTGCTGGCTAACCTCGCACTGAGCGTAGAGAAAGACGAGTTGGGAATTGGCGCTGGGCTACAGGACCGCGTCGCGCAGGTCTATGAAGGCCTGGTCTACATGAATTTCGACCGCGGCCTTCTCGAATCGCGCGGCTTTGGCGAATATATCGAACTCGATCCCGCGCAACTGCCCCCGCTCTATATCGCGTATCGCACCACCTTGGCTGAAGGCTCCGAAGTATTCCACAACGACATCCGTGGGCGCTGGCAAAAGGGCGATCCGGAGGTCGTCCAGGCCATGCAGGATTTTGCACAATGCGCCGAAGAAGTCCGGGCCTTGCTCGGCGCGGGCAGAGGGGAGGAGATTGGCCCCTGGATCGACCGCAACTTCGACCGCCGCCGCTCCATCTACAACCTCGACCCCGCGCTTGTCGAGATGGTCACACGCGCCCGCGCTACCGGGGCCTCAGCCCACTTCACCGGCTCCGGCGGCGCCATCCTCGGTGCCTACGACACCGAAGCAACCTACCAGCGTCTCCTCGAAACCTTCGAAGGCACCGGCACCATCGTATTCAAGCCCACGATTGTGTGATATCGAGCCGCGCCATCACTGAAGTCTCTTTGAAGGAGACCGGGGAAACATTTCTGCTCTGAGAAGTTTCCCCGGCTACCTATTCTTCAAACCCGCACAGCCCGGCGACGTGTGCGCGGCTGCCGTCGTTGGACCAGGAATCGAGTTGGTAGGGGGCTTTGAGTTGTTGGCCGCGGAATCGCGGCACGCCGACAAATCCACAGGAGACGTCGGGCAGCGCGGTCATGTCGCTCCACAGGCGTTCGAACTGGACGACAGGATACACGTCCTCCTGTCCGTGGCCCCAGCGACGCTTCACGTCCTTGATCGTAACGTACACGGGCACGCGGTGCGCCATCGCGCGAACGGCCTGGGCGATGTGTTCTTCCGGTCCGTTGAGGTCGTCTCGGGTCAGGCCAAACCGTTCGAGCAGCGCGTCGATGTTCACCCAGGTCGTCATTGAGTTGTAGTAGCGCAGCTTGAACTCGTCCTCCTCACGCGGTTGCGCAAGGCCCTCGAGCAATCGCACGCGCCCGTTGATACGAGCCAAGCCGCCGCCCTTGTCATCGATGCGGCGCGGCACGACTTCAAACGTCAGCGTGCGGCCGGTATCGAGGTGATACCCCAAAGCGCAGGGGTCGAGATCCGCGCCGAGCGTATCGATGTTGTGCAGCATCAACGTCTCGAGCTGTGGACGTTCCGCCAACGCCTGGGCGAGCACGCCATTGCGCAGGAGATTGGCGAATTCGTACCAGTGCCCGGGCGGGCTAAAGCGCTGAATCGGCACGTTGTCCGTATAGTCGCTACCCTCGCCCTTCGCGCGCGCCCATTCGATCAGCGCGCCACGCACGGCCTCACGCACCTTCTGTTTCTGCTCGTCGAGCTGCTCCTGGGGCATCTCTTCCCAGAGGAACACCAGATCGCGCGCCATGGGTACCAGACGCTGGCAAATCGAACGGCCGGGGGAGAGGTGCACGGGGCCGGCATAGCCGTAGTTCTGCTCACTCTGTAAATGCCGGGTGATCGGTTCGTGGGTCAGGAAACTCGTTGAGACCAGGTGCGGCACCGCCGCGCCGTAGCGCTCACTTGTGCGCCGCGTCTTGGCGAGGTGGATTTCAAGAAAACTACGGTGACGCCCGCCCATGCGCACAAAAGGATTCACGGCCTTGATCACGCCCGCACCGGTAGTCCAACGACTGCCTACGCCGCCCGCCAAACTCAACACCGCGACGCGCCCTTCGCGCAAGGCTTCTTCGCCGCGGCGACGATGCTCGGAGAGATTCTCGAGCAGCGCCACATCGCCGTCCTGAACGTCATCGACGTCGGTTTCCACCGGCAACCGGTTATGTGCGAGCCCGATGCGTCCGGCGCGAAGATCCGCGCGGATTTGTTCGTGTTGCACGGCGTCCAAACCACACGCCTCGCGAATCCGCTCGGATTCTGCGTCCCACGCCTCGCGATCGGTTTGGTCGGCGGCGTCGGACACGCGGAACAGATTGCCCACTACGGAGCGCAGCAGCGAATAGGTCTCGGCGGGGTCGTTGGACCTCGCCGTAAAAGCATCCAACTCGACTCTGCGCAAGTACGGAATGCTCTTCGCGTCCTGCCGCACGAGATGGGGAATTTGCACGGCGTAGTAACGCGCCGGCATGAGTGCAGACGCACCTTCATGGAGCTGCGCGTCCGTTCCGACCTCGTTAATCCGGAAGCGGTAGACCACGGGATCCATTGCAAAGGGAAGCGCATCCTCCCATTCGCGCTTCGTCGCGCGCAGGATTTCGAGCAACCGATCGCGAAACGCGTCGTGCGCTTCAGGATCGACCAAGGCCGCCATTCCGCCGCCGGACATGCCGCCCAACATCAGGAAGCCCCAAAACTTGTTACCCAGCGCCTCACGCATGCGGGCGATCAACGTCTCGGTAAAGTGGTTCGACACCCAGGGAATGATCGTCTTTAGCGGACCGTCCCAGTTCCGCTGCGTGCAATTGCCCAGCGCACGCATATCGCCGCCGCGCAACGCCGCGAGAATGCCGTCAAAAATGCCGCGCATGTCCGCGCGGGCATGCCACTCGCTCTCGCCGCGCAGCAGGTATTTCTCCGTCACCATTTCGAGGATCGGGCCGACGTTCTGCGCCATACCGCCGTGCATCAACACAAGCGATTGGCTCAGGCGTTTACGAATATCCGGGTGCAGATCGTCTTCGCCAAGCACGCGATGCCGCGGAAGCAAGGTGCCCCTGCTGACGCCCCATTCGGGATCGGTTTCCCCGGCGAGCGCTCCCTCGATCACCTTGAGCCCCGGCCATACGCCGCCGGAATCCTGCCAACCGCCGCCGGAACCGCCCAGCCATTCGCCGAGAATCGCGCGCGCGGCAATCAAACGCCGGGTGGGTTCGTCATGCGGGCCTTCCAGCGAGGCGGCCTGGCCGGTCGCGCGCATGAGCACGCTGACGATCCCCGCGAGGAGGTTTGTGGAGACCGCGAGGCGCGACCCCTTCGGAATGTCGTTCACCTCAGTCACGAGTTCGAGGCCCATCCCCGGTCCCACGACGCGCTCCAGAATGTCGCCCACCGAGTGGGGAAGTCCTTCAAAGGATGGCGGAATCAGTCCCGAAGCAATCACGCCGCCCTTAAGCAAGCTGAGGTAGTCATTGCCAAAATTAAACAAGTCACGCAGCTCGGTAACGTCTTTGGTGGTGGCAAGGTCCACACTCGTGAGGCGCAACAGGGGTTCCGGAATCACGCGCACAAAGGCCTGCACAGGCGGACGCTCGGCGTTGTCGCGTCCATGCACGCCAAGGTCCACGCTGATGTTCAGCACGCGCGCGCCCTCGGGGTAGTCCATGCCTAGAAAGAAGATGTCGGACCACCCGCTGTGGCTGAGGTCGAGTCGAACGGGCGTTGACTCGGCGAGGACGGGGTAGAGGAGAGTGCCTTCACGTCGCTGAGTCAACTCGGGGCGAAGCCGGAGCGGATGCTCGTCGGGATGCCCGACACGGAACATCCAGCGGTTGCCGCTGCTCGCGCGGACACTGCGGCGAACCTGATCGAACAGCGTTTGGAACCCCAGGTGCCGGTAGCCTTCCGCCAAGGCGCTAAACAATGCGGAATTCGGGCCTTCCTTCGCCTGCACCTCTCTGAACCGCGTGATGGCCTGTTCGAAACGGCGTCCCAAAAGGGCCTCATATCCGTCGAACGGCACATGCCCCGTCGCAGGGAAATGGGGGGCTTCCATGAGAGCGAAACGATGCAAGGCATACAAGAAGATCGTGGCGCGCACGCGATCGTAGAGGTTCTCAGCCTTAAGACGAAACGCCTCCAATGCATCACATGACACCAGCCGCTGTTCAGGAGTCAGCCCGGAGCACAGAGACTCAAACGACCGATTGCGCAGTGCAGGATCTTGGCTCGTGATGGTTTCTATAAAGCGGTCCACGGCGCTAGTCCTGTTCGGCATTGCGCCGATCGCGCGTTTCCGCCAAGAGTTCGACGATAGCCGTCAGCACTTCATCGTGCTTCGGTCCCGCGAGCGCAAGCGCAATCTCCGCCTGCAATAGACCAAACTGCGCACCGATGTCGTAGCGGCTGCCCTGGACCTCCAACGCGAGGTAACGCTCTTGCCGCGCAAGCTGATCGAGCGCAGGGGTGAGTTGAACATCCACGCTGGCCGACGCAGCGGCAAGCTGTTCGTCAAGAATGTCGAATATCGCCGGCGCAAGCACGTGCATACCGAAAAAGCACAGGTAATATCCCGCCCGCAGCCCCGGCGTCGGTAGTTCCAGTTCAGCGCGACTCAGCGAGGGCTTCTCAATAATGCGCTCGATCTGGTAGAGGTTCGGCGTGTCGGGTACCCGACGCCCACTCACAGTGCCATACCGTCCGATCAGATGCTCTCGCGTAGGTTTGACCGCGGCGACTGAGCAGGCCTCGCGCCCCGCCGCTTCGATGAGCTGCGCCGCGCAACGGTGACCGCTGCGATGGGAAAGGTACAAATGATCGCTCAAGAGCAATAGAAACGAATCGCCGCCCACGAATTCGCGCGCCATCGAGACGGCATGTCCATAGCCGCGCGGCTCGCGCTGAACCGCGAACTTTAACCGTCGGGATAGGTGTTCTATCCGTTTTGCCTGGTCCATCGCCCATGCAACGCCGCGATGCGCCTCGAGCAGGTTCTCTCGCAAAGACACGAAGCGCGAACGATACTGGTCTTCATCGCCTGGCGCGCAGACGACACAGACCTCTTCAATTCCACTCTCAAGGGCTTCTTCGGCGATGATCTGAATGGCTGGTTTAGTAATGCCGTCGCGGTCGGCAATCGGCAACATCGCCCGCTGGACAGGACTCGCCGCGGGGTACATCCGGCCGCCGCGTCCCGCCGCTGTTATCACTGCTTTCTTGACCTGCACGCCCCACCCTCCTGTCACGTCCCCACAGCACCTACTCAGAATATCAGGAGGCTAGGATGGCTGCAAGCAAAGAAGCGCCTATTCTCAGCAAGAAGTTCGCCGCGCCCAAGAACATGCCGTCACGAGAGCGACCTGCACCGCAAAGATGCCGGCGGCGACGAGAAGATGTACGGGTTGAAGCACTGGTGGAAGACCCAAAATTGCCAGCCCCGCCCCGGCGACGACTTCAACGGCAAGAAGAAGTAGCAACGCCCAGACGAGCCTATTCACAAGGCCTCGCGCAACAGTCGCTTTCGCAATGACCGAGGCGAGCAAGAGGTTAGAGAGAACAACGATGGGGGAGAGGAGACGATGGACAAGATAAAGAGTGTCAAGACGCGCCAACCAGGAATAGCGGTCGGTATTCACCCCGGTGGAGAAAAAATCGACCTGCTCGCGAACCTGCGTTCCAATAAAGAACTGAAGCAACGTGATCAATAGAACGACCCCGAGCATCCAGTACACCATGGAGCCCGCGGTAAGGGCACCAACGTTGCAGCGTCCCTTCGCCGTGACTAAGGACAGATTCACCAATACGGCTACCAACAGAAGAGCCGCGGCCATATGAACCGTAATCACGGTTGGCGTGAGGTTACTGGCGACCACCCGCGCACCAAGCCATCCTTGAAACCCCACCAGGAACAGCGCGCCAAACGCGAGTAGGGGCACTTTCTTGTCGCTTCGCAAGACGCGCAACGATACGAGGGCTGTCGCAAGGATCACGAGACCGAGGGTAGCCCCCAGCAGACGATTCACGTACTCCGTCCAGGTCTTGAGCGCGTTGAACTCGGTCGTGTCGTAGCCGCGCGCCGCATAGATTTCGCGGTAGTTCGCGGGAAGCTGACTAGCATCCGTGGGGGGGATCCATTGCCCAAAGCACTTCGGCCAGTCAGGACACCCCATGCCTGCTCCCGAAGCACGCACGACGCTGCCCGCGAGAATGACCAGAAATGTGAGCACCAGGCAGGCATGCGCCAAGATGGTCATCCATGAGCGCTGTTGGGTTGGTTGTTCCATGTCCTGAGCCTAACACAGCTCAGCGCGGATGTTCATCCTTTGCGGAAGGGCATTGGGTGGGATCCACATGGCATTCCGCCTCTTTGGGGCAGTTGTGGCAACCGTGGACACGATCCTCTAAGACATCTTGATCCGGGCGAAGTCCGGGCGTGTTTCGGCGGATGAGGAGTTGTACGCCAAGCCACGCCAATCCGATGACGACCATGCCGCATACGGCAGTCAGCAGGTCGCGCAGCATGGCTACTCGCCTCCGCCCAGCCCCGCGAAGCCCATGAACGACAGGGAGAGCAATCCCGCAATGATGAGGATGAATCCGGTATTGCGAATCACTGCCGGGACGTCAGCGAGATCGAGCTTTTCGCGGATACCCGCCATGATCACGATCGCGAGCGTGAACCCAAGCCCCGAGCCAACACTGAACACGGCGCTCTGAACAAGGGAATACTCTCGCGTGGTTTGGAGCAACGCCACACCAAGCACGGCGCAGTTCGTCGTAATCAAGGGAAGGTAGATGCCAAGGGCGCGAAACAGCCCCGGGCTGGTCTTCTTGATGAACATCTCCACCAATTGCACGGTGCTCGCGATGATGGTGATAAACGCGATGATCCGCAGATATTCCGCATCGGCCCAAATGAGCAAGGTGTTCGCGCCGAAAGACAAGAGCGAACTAACGAAGATGACAAATACGACAGCGCTGCCCATGCGCCAGGCGGTGTCTACCTTATTCGAAACCCCAAGAAATGGACAGATACCCAGGAACACGCTGAGCACGAAATTATTGATCAGCAACGAGTCGATGAAGATAAAGGGCAATGACATGGAATTCATTGGATATTTCCCCTACGCCTGAGCCTTGGCCTGTTGGCGCGACTTGATCCAACTAAACAGCAGGAGCCACCCGCCAAATACAAAGAAGCCGCCGCTGGGTAGCGCGAAGGTGACCCACGGCTCGAACTTTGGTCCAAAGAGGTCGAACCCCAGGAGACGCCCGCTTCCCAGTATCTCGCGGACGGAACCCAGGCATACGAGCGCAAAGGTAAAACCTATCCCCATGCCAATTCCGTCTAGAACAGACTTACGGATGGTGTTTTTCGACGCAAACGCTTCGGCGCGGCCCAAGATTATGCAGTTCACGACGATGAGCGCAATGAATGCACCAAGGGCCTTGGAAATCTCGACACTAATCGCGTCGATGAAGTATTGCACCATCGTCACAAACGTGGCGATAACGAGAATGTAGACCGCGATCCGCACCTGCTTAGGAACGATATGCCGGATCGACGCGATAAACAGATTGGAAAACACCAACACGAAGGTGGTGGCCACTCCCATCGCCAACGCGTTGACCATGCTTGTCGTAACCGCCAAGACCGGACATGTGCCAAGCACCTGCACAAACACCGGATTTTCCTTCAGAAAGCCATTTGTGAAGGTCTCCAGGTCGCTTGGCCCCTTTGCCTTTTCCAGATCCATTACTCGCCCCTCTTAATCTGATCGAGATTTGCCATGATCACGGGCACCATTTCCTGCGTGCTTTCCGCTAACAAACGCGCGACCGCTTTCGACGAAATCGTCGCGCCGGAGATCGCATCCACCTGCCATGCGTCCTTCTTTTTGCCATGACGAACGGCCACGATAGGTTGCGTAATCTTCTTGGTCTGCTCGTCATAGGTAACCGAAAGCGCATCAAAATTCGCCAGGAAATCCTTGTCCTTCAGGATCTTGTCACCCAAGCCCGGCGTTTCTTTTTGGTCAATCACGCGTAGCTTGGTAATCGCCTTTTTGTCGGGAGAAAACGCGCAGACCGCGCTAATCGGACCGCCGTAGCCCCGCGCGCTGCCTTCAATCGCGATTCCCACCAGCGCATTGGAGTCGTCATACGCCGCGATGAACTTCTTGGCCGGAGCCGCAGACTCGTCCACCTTCTCTATGCTCTGCCCATCGGCGCCCAAAGCGTACGTCACCAGCTTCGTGGCCGTCGGTATGACACCGGTTTCTTTGTCCTGAATCGCCTCGCGCACCATCTGCGCCTTGTTATGGGCGATGGCATTCTTCGTCATCTGATAGGTGCCAACGATGAGCAGTCCGCAGATCGTCGCCACGAGGGTCATGACGGCGATCATGTACGCGCTGCTAGGCATTTTCACTTCGGGGGCACCGGTCGATTCAGCCACAGATGTCATTTCTTGGACTCCGTCTTCCGGGCGCCGAACACCCGGGGTTGCGTCAGGGGATCGATGAGCGGCGTAAGCGCATTACCCAGCAGGATGGCATACATCATCCCCTCGGGCAGGCCGCCCATGAGCCGAATAATCACCGTGACCGCGCCGATCAACGCTCCGTAGATCCAGACGCCGAGCGGCGTTACGGGCGACCCCACCATGTCCGTGGCCATAAACACCGCGCCGAGCATGAGCCCGCCACTGAACAACATGAAAATCGGGCTTGGGTATTTGTCCATATTGCTGAACCAAAACGCGCCCGATACGACCGCGGTCGAAACGAAAATTCCGGCAGGAATGCGCCAGTCCATCATCCGTCGGGAAATCAGGTAAATGCCCCCGATCAGAATAAGCAGGGCGGAAGTCTCACCCGCCGAACCCGCCGTCGTGCCGAGAAAGAGGCTTGATGTAGTTGCGTTGATCGTGTGCTCGAATTTCCAACTCGCCAGCGGCGTCGCGCCGCTGAACGCGTCCGCGCCGAAATACGCGGGCAACGGCCGCATGAACGGCGCAGTCAACGTGCTCGGGAGACACGCCAGAAAGCGGTGGGGATCGAACGCCGGTGACCAAGTGGTGATCGCCGCGGGAAAGGTCGCCTGAAGAAAAGCGCGTCCGATGAGCGCGGGGTTAAACGTGTTGTAACCCAAACCGCCGAAAAGAAGTTTCCCCACGACAATTGCAAACACTGCGCCCACTACGGCCATCCATAGCGGAAATCCGGGAGGCAGAGTCAACGCCAGGAGAATCCCCGTGATCACCGCGCTCCAATCGCCGACGGTCGTGGGCTTGCGAGTCAACAGACATACCACGTGCTCGCTCAACACGCATGCGGCCGTGGTGACCAGAATGAGCAGTAACGCGCTCCATCCGAAGGAGTAGACGGCAAAAAGGCATACCGGGATGAGCGCATACACCACGTTCCGCATGATCGCCACGGTATCCACCGGGCTCTTGATGTGCGGCGAGGTGCGAAGTTCGAGTGGGGGAGAGATTACGGACACGCTGCGGCCTTCCTTTCCCGAATGAGACTCTTTGCCACGCGAAACTGCTGCACGAGCGGAATATTCGAAGGGCATGCATACGAGCACGACCCACATTCGAAACAGTCCATGAGATGATACTGCTTTCCCATCGCTTCGAACTCGCGCTTACGCGCAAGAAGCCCGAGCATCGAGGGATTTAAGTGCATGGGACATGCGGAAAGGCAGGTCCCACATTTGATACAGGGAAATTCGCGTCGGTTTCGATTTCGCGCCACCTCTTCCGCGGTAAGAACGACGATTCCGGTAATGCCCTTCGTCAGCGGAAGCTCCAGCGTCGCCGCGCTAATGCCCATCATCGGACCGCCCAAAATCACCTGAGCCGCCTCGCCGGTGAATCCAGCCTGCGCCAGCGCAAATCGCAGCGGTGTTCCCAAACACGCCATAAAATTGCCCGGCTCACTCACACCGGGACCGGTAATGGTCACAACGCGTTCGATCAGGCCTTGACTGTGCGGCAACAATGCGCCCAATTGCGCCAACGTCGCGACATTGAACACGCCCACGCCCGCTTCAAGCGGAAGACCGCCGGAAGGCACTTCGCGGTTCAGCAAGGACTTAACAAGCATTTTCTCCGCGCCCTGCGGATACTTGGTGTGTACAACTTCAACGGAGATCGGATCGTCGGCATGAATGGCCTGACGCAAGGCATGCGCCGCATCCCGCTTGTTATCTTCCGTGCCGATAATCACGCGCTGCGCGCCGATCGCTTTCATGATGATGCGCGCGCCCATGATCACCGCCTCTGGATACTCCAGCATGATGCGGTGGTCCGTCGTGAGGTAGGGCTCGCATTCGCAGCCGTTGATAACGACCGTATCGACCTTCTTGCCTTCAGGAAGCGCCAGCTTCACGTGCGTCGGAAAGGCTGCGCCGCCCAAACCCACCACGCCCGTCGCCTGGATGGCCTTGATCAGATCGGCCTGCGTCATCCGCTCGATATCCTGAGGCTTCCCGTATAGCACTTCCTGGCTCGCGCCGGGATAGGACTTGATGTAAATCGCGGGGACTTTGATGCCGCCAGGCGTCATGACCGTCGCAATGCGCTCGACAACGCCGGATACCGGAGCGTGCATAGGGACCGAGACAAAACCGCCCGGCTCCGCAATCGGCTCGCCGCGGACGACTTCCTGTCCCTCGCGGACGATCGCCTTGGCGGGCGCGCCCGTGTGCTGCTGCAAAGGAACGATGACCTCTGGAGGGAAGGCCATTCGGCGAATAGGCTTGAGAGCCGTCGCCTCCTTAAACTCCTGCGGGTGCACTCCATGCGCAAATGTCTTCATGGCATCTCCGGGCGCCGTGGCGTCTCCGGCCCACGAACTACATTAGGCCGGCCGTCTCCCCCTTGATTTTCCTTGTCGCTCTTCTGGCGTGCATGCAGGCCGGATTGCCCGGCCTGCATGCCTCGCCGCATACAGAACATCAAGCTACTTGTTGAACTTTTCCGCGCGCTTGATGAGCTTATCCACGCCCTTCTCGGAACGGTCAGACGGCATGCCGGGGCGAATCGCCGCCGCCACGCACTTTTCCGCCGCCTTCACGAGATCCTTGTAGGGCCCACCCTTCGGGTTCGTGATAAACGCCTGCTTCTTATCGTTGTAGGCGAAGATCGCCGGGTTCACCTGAATGCACTCGCCGCATGCCGAGCATAGGCTCGAATCCAGCGTGGGGGGGACATATCCCTCGCCCGCACCCGCAGGGGCTGAACCGTTGCCGCCCGCCGAAGCCGCCTGAGGCGCGGCGGAAACACCGACCGGAGCGCTGGCCAGGTTGGCCAACTTCGCGAGACTCGCATCGCCGCCGCTGGCCAATTCCAAGAGACCCGCCGTAAGGCGCTGCATCACTTCCGCGCGCGTCTGCGTCACAATCGCGTCCACGTCGACGGTTTTCGTCACGCCCGCCAGCGAACGCAGCATCACCCAGAAGTCCTTACGCTCTTCGCAGGACTGCACAATCGTCTGCGACACGATAACGCGCGACAGGCGGTTGTTGCGATCCACCGCGAGAATGTACGGGAACTTGCCTTCGCGATCTTCCGGGGACAGTTCAATGAACTCGGCCACGTGCACCATGTCTTCGTTCCAGGTGTCGCGCGGAGCCTTCTTGAAGTGCTTGCGGAAGCGGCCTTCGGTCACCGCGAAATCGGCGAACGTCAACGGAAGCGTCATCGACTCGGGCTTGCCGTCTTCCGTCGTGTAGTTAAGGGTATACGTCGGCCAATCGCTGTCAACCGACGGATTGCCTTCGAGGTCGAAACACTCCGACGGCACCTTCCCGCGATCCGGGTCGTAGCGGAAGATCGGGTAGGCGCGCGACTCAAGCGCGATACGCGCCTGATGACGTGCCAAGTCGTCCGCGATGCCGTGTTCGGGCATGCACGGGCAGTAGACGTTGAAGAGCGCCGGACGGCGGCTCATCAGGCCCTGGATGTAACCTTCAAGCAATTGCGTCGTATTCGCCACCGAGCCCTGCAGAATGTAGGACGTGCGGTGCGCCATGCCGATAAGGCCGATTTCCTTGCGGACTTCTTCCTTACCCTTCTGCGCCTTGCCGAACTGCGCCATGTCGCTCACCTGGCCGATAAAGCCCGAGGTGCAGGCCTGGCCGCCGGTGTTCGAGTACACCTGCGTGTCGACAATGATCACCTTGATCGGCTTGCCCGACATCATCATGCGCGACAGGTTCTGGAAACCGATGTCGTACATCGAGCCGTCGCCGCCCACGGCAACCACCGGCGGGCACAGCAGGAACTCTTCGTCCGTGAACTTGCGCCAGTCGAAGTAGCGGAAGTACTCCTCATGCTTCGCGGGGTTGTACTTCCCGGCGATCTCGAGTTCCGCCGTGCGAATGGCCTTGAAGCCTTCCGCCATCTTCGCCATGTGCCCTTCGAAGATACCCATCGCCACCGAGGTCGAATCCTGGAACAGGTGGTTCGTCCACGGGAACGGATACGGATTGAAGGGATAGGTCGACGCCCACACCGAGGTGCACCCGGTGCTGTTGATCATACCCATCGCCGAGCGGCCGTTGCCGGTCGCGCCATGCGTGTACTGCCACTTCAGGTGTTTCAGCTTCGCGAGGACTTGCGTCACGCGTTTGAGCCACTCGCTGTCAATCGGCGTCGTCCCCTTGTGCGCATCCAAAGCCGCGCTCAGATTCGCCAGCGTCAGGTCCTTGTCCTTCAGCGCCGTCACCGCCGCCGAAACCGCCGACGTGTCGCTCACGTCCATCGACTCCGCCAACTTCAAGCGAATATGCCGTTCGAGACGCGCGATGAGGTCATCCAGTTCGAGCAAGTGCTTCTTCACGCGCGGGGCCATCAACGCCGTCGCCGCGGCAGTGAACAGGTGAATCGCGGTCTTCTCGCCGCAACCTACACACGCGCCGTCGCCGCCCACGATGCTCTTGTACGCGGCCTTGTCGAGCAACAGGGTCTCAAGCGCGCCGATCCCTTCCTCCAGACTATCAATGCGCATATACTCGGGCTTCGTCGTCGGCAGATCCAACCACAGTTCCCAATTCTTGCGGAGCGTGGCCACCGTTTCCGTCGTCTGAAGAATCGGCTGCAACGCGCCGTCTTCGCACACGCGCACGCATTCCATACAGCCTTTGCAGGTGTACGGATCGAGCGTGATCGACAGCAACGCGCCGGAACCCTTCTCTTCCTTCTCGCGAAGCCCCCAATAGGGCGTCGTCGCGGCGAAGGAGAAATCCTTCAACTGCTGATGAAAAAGGCCCAGTTCCTTCTCCAGATCGGCGCGTTCGGACTCGGCGACATTGCTGTCCGCCAAAACCATCTTGATCGCCGAGCCGATGGTGTCGCCCGTTACGGCGCACTTGCCGTTGTGCTGGTCGATCATCTCGCGCAGCTTGCGCTCCAACGTCACCACCGCACGACGCAAGAACTTCGGCTTTTCGCCCGCGTTCTCCAGACGCTTAATGGCCGTCTCAAAGACATCGCTAATGGAGTTGACCAACCCAGGAATGGCCGAATCGGGGCAGACCGTCCAGCACGAACCGCATGCCGTACACTTATCGGCGAGCCACTCGGGGTGATAGAAACGAATCGCGGTCATATCGCGGAAAATACCCGTCGCTGCGGGAATCAGGCTCATCCCAATGAACGGATCCGTCAGGTTGTCCCCGCCTTTTCCGCTCATGTAGAAGTTACCGGTCTGCTCCCAGAAACGGTGAATATCCGTCGTCGCCGTCTCGCTCTGCGGGGTGCGCTTGAGCATAATCGGCAGCGCAACTTCCTTGCGCGCGGGGGCATCTTCAATCGCGCTGAGGGTCTTCGTCGTGATTTCCTTGCATTCCAGGAAACCGCGGCGCACAACGCGCATATTGTCTTCGACCACGCGCGCGCCCTTACCGCCAAACTTATGCTTAAGCTGCAACTCGATCGCCTCGAAGAGCTTCTGATCCGACAGGTTGGCGGCCTGCATGACGTTCGACGCCGCGAAGAACGCGCCCTGGAACGCAATACCCTGCATGCGGAACTGAAGTTCGGCATCGCTGGCTTCGTCGCGGGCAATCTTGAACGCATCCAGCGCGAAGAAACGAATTTCATTCTCAATGATGATCTGCTGGAAGCGTCGTGGAATGCTCGCCCACACCGCTTCCGGAGTCTCATGGTCGGACTGCACAATGAACACGCCGCCCTTCTTCAGACCGGCCAGCGGATTCGAGTGTGCAAACACGTTGGGATCGGGAGACAGCACCACGTCCACGTAGAAATATTCGCTGTTGACGCGAATGGGCTCCGGCGCCGCCGACAGATAGTATGTCGTCGGCTGGCCCTTCTTCTCCGAACCGTACTTGGGATTCGCCTTGATGTGGTAGCCCAGCAGGTCGAACAGCGTCATCGCCAGATTCTTACCGGTCGTGATCGCGCCCCAGCCGCCTACGGAGTGGAAGCGGACCGTGATGCTGCCCTTGGGCATCAGGTTCGGATTTTCCGAACCGCGCACCGAAAGGTCTTTCACCTTCGGGTACTTGGCCACGATGTCCTGCTGATGCACTTCCTGCTTGGGCGAATACGACTTGTCGCGGATGAAGTCAATCGACAGGTAGAAAACCTTCTGCTGCCGGCCTTCCGGAAGCATGTTCTCGATCGTGCCAATGAGCGCCTCGGGCTGAAGGTCGCGGCTGCCCATACCATAGCATCCCGAGTAGAGCGCGGGCAGATCGCCCGGCTTGTTGTACGTCGCGTACTCGGGGTAAGGCTTGCCCTTGGCCGACTGCGCGTTCTCGACGCAACGGCTCAGCGCCGCGCGGACTTCGCGAATCAGCGGCTGATCTTCGGCCAGCGGCTGATCCGTGCGCTCGAGCACAGCCACGCCCTTCTTGCCGCGCAGCATTTCGCCCAGCATTTCGCCCGGGAACGGCCGGAACATGGTCATATTCACCACGCCCACCTTGAGCCCGCGCGTTTCGCGCAGGTAATCCGCCACGGCCTCCGCATTGGGCAGAAGACTACCCTGACCAACGATCACGTACTCAGCATCATCCATGCGGTACGGCATTACCCGGTGATAACGGCGGCCGGTCAGCGCATAGAACTCGTCCATCGCCTGGTCCGTCAGCGCCGCAATATGATCGAAGAAGAACGGTCGCTGGGCGGCGACGCTCTGCATATACGAATCCTGATTCTGCACAATACCCGCCATGACCGGGTTGTCCACCGTCCACAGCTCGGGGATACGGCGGCGGGTATCGCCATAAATGATCCGCTGCGCGGGCGTCGGCGTCTCAATGATGTCGTCCGGACGGCCCAGGTACTCGGCGATCAATTCGCGTTCCGGCAGCATCAGCGATTCGATCAGGTGGGTCGTCAGGAAGCCGTCCTGACCCACGATACCGGGATTCAGCGCCAGCTCGGCGATTCGATGCGAGATGATATTCAGGTCACAGGCTTCCTGCACGTTCTTGGCCATAAGCTGGAAGAAACCCGCGTCATCGACCGCGTGATAGTCGTCGTGGCCGGCGTGAACGTTCAGCGTCGCCTTTGTAATGGCGCGGCACCCCATGTTCAGCACATAGGTCAAGCGCTTGCCAACCGCCGCATACAGCGACTCGTGCATGTACACGATACCTTGGCCCGAAGAGAAATTCGTGGCGCGAAGCCCTGTCATCGACAGGCCTGCCGTCACCGCCGCCGCCGCGTGCTCGCCTTCCGGCTCGATGAAGATCAACGGACGGTCGGAAATGTTGATATGCCCCGCGGCCGCCGCTTCCGCCCAGTACTCACCCATCTGGGTCGAGGGCGTAATCGGATATGCGCCTGCCGCGTCGCTCGACTCTCGCTCACAGCAGATCACCGCCGTGTTGCCGTCCATCGCTTCGCGGATGCCTGGATACTTCGCCTTCGTCTTCTCGTCTTTCATGGTCCGTCCTCATCACGGGTTGCGCACTACTGCGTCGTCAACCGGTTTACCTCGGCGCCAACAGGGCCATCGCCCCTCGAACGCTTTGAACTCCCACGCCTAACAACTCGGGACCCGCAGAGGCGGGTCCCTTGGATTCACCTACCTACAGGCAGGGGCTCTTTGCGCAGTACCTTGCGCGCGGCAGCCCCTTTAATTACGCCTTTTGCGTCGTCTATCCATACAATCGCCCCGGTCGGGCAGCGCTGGATAACGGCCGAAGAAGCCTGCGAATTCAGCTCATAGTTCACTACAGCCAGATTATCCTTAATGGCAATCAGATTCGCCGGGGCATCCTGCGCGCAGCGGCCGCACCCCGTACATGCCACCTCGCACAGCGCCTCGGCCTCTTCTCCGCGCGCTTTGCTCTTACATGCCACCCACAAGCGATGACTAATCGGATGAATCGAGAACAGCTTCTTCGGGCACGCATCCACGCACGCCCCACACGAGGTGCATTTCGCCTCGTCCACCACCGGCAAGCCATACCGGCTCATCGAAATCGCACCAAAGGTGCAGGCCGTCTCGCAATCGCCCAAGCCCAGGCAACCCCATACGCAGGCCTTGCCGCCGCCCGATACGATCACCGCCGCACGGCAAGAGGGAATGCCCTCATAGCGAGCGCGCATCCGCGCGACGTGCGTGCCGCCCGCGCAGGCCAGCCGCGCCACACGCTTTTCCTGACTGCCCGCGGCAACACCGAGGTATTCCGCGATGGCGGACACCGTCTCCCCGGAACTCACCACGCATTTCGCAGGAGCAGAGCGGCCCTCGACCAACGCCTCGGCAAACGCGCGGCAGCCCGCTTCTCCGCAAGCGCCGCAATTGGCGCGCGGCAGCATGTCTTCCACTGCGTCAATGCGAGGATCCTCGTAGACATAGAGCTTTCTATAGGCAAATGCAAGAATAGCGGCGAGCAACAGGCCAAGCGTGGCCATGAGTCCGCCCCCCACCAGAAGGGTCATTCCAATACTCTGCATGCCTGTAACCCCTTATGGAGCCATCAGATAACGCATAGATGGCGTCGACGCGCTCCGGCCCATGAGGCATAAAACGCCCCCGAGCCTGGAGCAGGTTCAATATCAGGAACAACCTGAAGGAAGTCATGTGTTCAAGCAGTAGCGGTATTATAGACCCTTCCCCCGGCGTTTTCAACCGGACTTTCCACGGTGGAAAAGGGGGAGGGCTTGATGCAACAAAAGAGGTGGGATGCGCTGTCCGCCACACTCCGAAACCCCGTTACATTCCCCAACGAACAGGAAATTTGCTGTAGTTTTCCAAGAAAAAAGGATCAGACCTTTGAGCCCAAGGCAGGCCGCACTCGGAAAGCAGTTTGCCTTCCTTTGTGGCAACAGAAATGACATCGGAAAGGTTATTTACTACCGTCGCGTACGATTCGCCCACCTGCTGACGGGTGGTGAACTCCGGCGGTATCGATACAATCCGCCGGCCCGACTCGTAAGCCCCGTTGACCAGCAGAAGCCAGGCCTCGGCCTCGGCCAGCGGCATCAGCAACGGTTCGTCACTCCCCTGAACCACCTCAACGAGTCTCCGGAGCAAGGTCTCCGTGGGACACGCCTGCGCATCGGGAGGCACTTTCACTCCTGGAACCGTCACGCCTCGGTCATCACGCAACTCGGCGGCCCCCTCCGTACCCTGGATGGCCCAAGCGCGCGGGCACGGGGTCTCGACGCAATGAGTGAGGTGAACACAAACCTCGACTCCCGAGTCCATCTCCGCGCGCAAACAGTTCGTATCCTCTCCCTCGATGTCCGCCGCGCGGTAAAGTTCCGCCTGGACCCACCGCGGGCGGGAAAACTCATGAATCTCAGGGGACGCAAGGTAACACGCCATGTTCAGCACATGGGCACAGGAGTTCATCATGGGGCCGTCGAGTATCCACTGGTCCCCCAGACGCAGGCGTCCCGCCCAGCCACTGCGCGTATAGTAAGCGTCCGTGCGCAGCCAGCGGGCTTCCGCACGAATGGACTGAACCTTGCCAACCGCGCCTTCGCAGAGCAGTCGTTTTAAGGTAACCACCGAAGGACGCGCCATGTCGTGGAAGCCCACCGCACAAAACCGCCCCGCCTTTTCCTGCGCACGCATAAGCTCGCGGAGCAACTGAATACACACCACCGGCGGCTTTTCCAAGAAGACATGCAGCCCGCGCTCGAAAGCGGTTTGGGCCATGGCGTAGTGAAACGGAATCGGCGTCGCGATACATACGAGGTCGAGCGTACGCTCAGCCGCCAGCATCTCGCTGTAGTCGCGATAATGACGCACGTGGCGCGATGGGAGGAGAGATTCCGCAACGCTTCGGTCGTTGGGCTCGGCAAACGCAACGATTTCGACAAGCCCTTCCTCGACCAGGCGCAGCGCCGCGTTCTCATGGGTGCGTCCAAAACCGCCCACCCCCACCAACGCGATACGCACCCGCTCCATTACATACTCCTTCCAGGTATCGAAAGTTACGCTTTGTCGCGCAACCGCTCGAGAAGGGCCTTGCACGCCAAGACGCCATCCTTTTCCGAAAGCCGATCCCCCTCAAACTCGATGCCAATGTAACCGTGATATCCGTGCTTGAGCGTCACTATGTCAATGAGGCGTGCATAGTCCAGCTTCGTCTCGTCGCCCGTGTTCGGATCGAAATCATAGCACTTCGCGCTCACCGCGTGCGCGTAATTCATCATTAGATCTATGGCCATGTACCGATCGACGGCGGGGGGAAAGTTCCCGAAATCCGGAAGCGTGCCCATCCTGGGATGGTCCACGGATTCTATGAGTTGAACCAAAGCCTCGGGCCGCGACGATGCCCCGCCGTGATTCTCGATGATCACGTTCGTATCTCGCTTCTCGCCATACTCGCATAGGGCATGGAAACCCGGCACGGACCGCTCGACGAATGCCCGTAACGCCACCGGGTCTTCCACGACAGTCTCCGGGGCACCGGTCCAGTTCATGCGCATGGAGTGCCCCCCGAGGTAGTGCGTGACGTCAATCCACTTCTTGTGGCGTTCCACCGCATCAAGCCGTTTTGCCTCGTCGACGGAGCCAATCTCGCCCTGTCCGTCCACCATCACCAAGAGAATCTTGACCCCTTGGGCCTCGGCGTTCTTCGACAGCGTCTTCAGCCAGGGTTTCATCTCGCTAAACGCCTTATCTCCGCCTTGAAACGCGTAGCTCACCAGTTCAAGCGCTTCGATGCCAAGCGTCTCGCGCGCATACCGAGGCAGATCAAGGAGGGAAATCTGGCCTGGCTTCGACCCAACCATGCGGTGAAGCGACCATGCCGCCAAAGAAATCTTGAAGTCCCGTGGCCTGGCGGTTTGCGCGAATGCGGCAGGGGCCGCGATCGCGCCCAGCGCCGCCATTCCCGCCGTTCTCAGGAAAGCTCTCCGATTTGTCTTCATAGTCGCCTCCCGCTATGTTTCACTTCAGCACCGACAATCTACTACAACGGCTCGGGACTGTCCAACAACCTGAGATATATTCCGAAGAGCGGTTGCGTTTCATCTTCCAATGCGGCAATATGACCGCGCTATCCGATTCGGGCAAACTGGGGGCAGGAAGCTCAGAGTAATGGAAACTCCCGTTTGGTCATCCGCGATGCGCGAACTGCCTCCCGAAGAGCGTCCGCGGGAACGCTTAGACCGGTTGGGCCCCGAGGCCTTGCGCGATGCCGAGCTTCTGGCCGTGTTGTTTCGTACGGGTACCCGTGAACACGGCGCGGTGGCGCTCGCCGAGCAGGTGTTGCGTCATTTTGGCGACCTGCGTCGGGTGGCCCAGGCGTCGATAGACGAACTGTGCCAGGTTCGCGGGCTCGGCAAGGTCAAGGCCATCGAGATCAAGGCCGCCCTCGAGCTTGGCAAGCGCCTCGCCGCGCATTCGCATCGCGGACGCCCGAAAATTTCGAGCGCGGCGGATGTGGCGAGTTTGCTCATGGTGCGGTTCAAGGACTGCGAAACGGAACAGTTTAAGAGTCTGCTGCTGAACACGAAAAACGAAGTCTGCCGAGTCGTGGACGTCTCCGACGGCGGGCTCGACGCCACCTTGGCATTGCCCAGAGACGTATTCAGGATGGCGGTGCGCGAAGGCGCGACGGGGGTGATCGTGTGTCACAACCACCCCAGCGGCGACCCTGAGCCCAGCAAAGACGATATCCACCTCACGGATCGTCTGGCCCATGCCGCCGAGGTGCTCGGACTAAGGTTGTTGGATCATGTGATTTTTGGCGACGGACGCTACGTCAGCCTTAAGGAGAGAAAGTTACTGTGACTCCAGAATTCAGTGCCTGGCGCGTAGGTGCGCCATTTTACAGTATTCCCATGCTGTTGGGGCTGTTGCTTCTAATCTTCACGCGTTACGGCTGGCTGCGGGCAGCGGGCGCTGTCATATTGCTGCTCGGCGTCTACGCTCTGTTCTTTTTCCGCGACCCGCACCGCGTTATTCAGGCCGCTGAGAACGAGATCGTCAGTCCGGCCGACGGCACAATAGTCGGCATCGAGACCCTGCCCGAATCGCCGTTTTACGACGGGCCCTGCAAACGCATCTCG
Organism: Candidatus Hydrogenedentales bacterium; assembly: GCA_041859045.1. GTDB lineage: Bacteria > Hydrogenedentota > Hydrogenedentia > Hydrogenedentales > SLHB01 > JBHELB01. Next base: position 45,873 of record JBHELB010000033.1, read on the forward strand.
ATTTTTCTCTCGTTGTTCAATGTGCATGTTAACCGCGCCCCCGACAACGGCACGATCGTTGACATTACGTATAAGCCTGGTGAATTCCTGAATGCGGCGGACACGGCAAGCTCAACACGCAACGAGGCCAACACCGTGCGTCTGGATACCCCGCACGGTCCCATGACCGTTCGCCAGATCGCCGGCCTTATCGCACGCCGCATTGTGTGCCCGGTGAAACCCGGCGCAAAACTCAGCAAAGGGGAGAAGTTCGGCATGATCCGTTTCGGCTCGCGCACGGAACTCTACCTGCCCGCCACCGCCGAGCCCTGCGTTGGAATGCGTCAAAAAGTCAAAGCGGGCGAAACCATCGTCGCGAGGATGCCATGAACGTTCAGAAGTTTCGGATTCGGCGCAGGCGCAGGCGGCTGCCGCGCAATCCCATCAACGTATTGGCCAGCGCCATTACGTTGCTGAACATTTACTTCGGCATCGCCAGCATTTTCGCCAGCGTCAACCAGGACTACACGAAAGCGGCATACTACATCCTCATCGCGATCATTATGGACATGCTTGACGGCTCCGTCGCGCGCATTACGCACAGCGTCTCCGAGTTCGGAAAACAGTTGGACAGCCTGTGCGATATCGTGTCGTTCGGCGCCGCCCCAGCGGTATTGCTGTATACCGACTACATCATCGAATCCAAAGGCTACAGCACCGCCGCGAGTCACGTCGGCGCGGTGATTGCCATCATCTTCGTCATCTGCGGCGCATTGAGACTGGCGCGCTTCAACACCTTCCAGAGCGAAATGCGCGAGTACTTCATTGGGCTTCCGATTCCCGCAGCGGGCGGCACCGTCGCGGCGTTCGTGCTGTTCGCCCATTATTTCGAACTGCATGTCGCGTTCTGGGCGCTCGGACCGATGACGCTCGGCCTAAGCTATCTCATGGTCAGCACCGTGCGTTACCCAAAAGAGAAGATGAAGAAGTTCGCGCTCGCACCGCGCAACGCGTTCCGCTTGTTGGTCGTGTTCGCGGCGATGCTCAGTGTCTTGCGCTTTGCGATGGACAAATCACCGGCGACGGTCCTTTTCCCCGCAGCGGCGGCCTATGTGTTGTTCGGCATCGCGTTCGAGATCTATAACCGCGTTTGGCGGCGCAACATCCCGTCGCACCCGAATACTACTCCGCCCCCGGAGAATCGCCCTTAAAGACCACCGACTCGCGGTAGCGCTGGATAGCTTCTTCAGCAAACACCTTCAGTACGGCAGCCGCGGGCACAGCAATCACCATTCCAACAAGACCAAACGCCTGACTAAACACGAGAATCGCGAGAATTACCCATACCGGGTGCAAGCCGACTTTCCCGCCTACAATCCGCGGAGTCAACACGTTCCCTTCGAGCATTTGAGCGATCGTAAACGTAACGAGAACGCCTACGATGTGCCAATCGACGCCGTGGCGCACCAGCGTCAAGACCACCGCCACCGCCACTGTTAACACCATACCGATGTAAGGCACAAACCCGGCAAACGCCCCGAGCAATGCGATGGGTAGCGCGAAGGGCACACGGCAAATAAGCAACCCTATCGCGTACATCACCCCCAGGCACGCACACACGGCCAACTGTCCGCGCAGAAAACTGCGCAGTTGGTCGTCGATACGCTCGACGATACGAAACGCCGTTTCCCGCCAGCGCGGCGGCACCAATTCTCCCAGCGCGCGCACGATTCCGTCATAGTCGTTCAGAAGATAACCGGTCACAAACGAGAACAGAGCAAAGTTGGCCAGGAAGATGATCACGCCGACCAGATACCGCCCGGAGACGGACAGCACGTGCGCCAATGTCTGGCCCGCCGCAGCCCCGGCGGTCGCCATATCCGAGGCATACGCCTGTGCGAGATGCCCGGCGTTCTCCTGCGCGTACTCCGCCGCTTTCTGCCCCAACACGCCGATGACGTTGAAGTCGCCCGTTGCCGGGGCCCAGCCCAGTTCGCGCAACGCGTTCGCCACTCCAAGCCGGGTCAGCGCCTCGTTCAGCCACTGCACCACACGGCCGTCCGCACTAGCGACGCTGCCCTGCGCCCAACTGGCTACAGCGGCGACCAGATCATGCGCCTGCGCATACAAACTCGGCAGCACCCACACCGGCACCGCCAACAACAGCAACAACCCCAGCACCGCCAGCACCATGATCGCGACCGTCCGCCGCAGTCCTCGGCGCTCAAACGCATCCACCACGGGGTCCAGGGCGTACGCCACCATAAACGCCAAGAATAGGGGCACAAGCACCGGACTCAGGAAATACCCCAAGAGCCCAACGCCCGCCAGCAGCAGCAACCCCAACAACGCACGCACCCAAGGATTGTTCAGCACGGGATCCAACATGGACGTCTCCCTCCGCTTGTGATGTCCGCGCGATTCTAGCGCATTTTCACGATGGATGCATTCGCGTCGCCGGAAACGATTTGCATCGGCGGGCCGCATGGGGCACACTGTCCCCGTTTCTCTGCGTTCTCGACTCAAAATCCAGTACGCATGGAAACGATCTAAACAAGCGACAACAGCTCTCCGGGCATGAAATGCGCTCGGCAGGCGGGAGGTTCGATAATGGGCATTACGATGCAGCCGGGCGCATACGCATACTTCGAAGGCGAGTTCGTTCCTGTCGAGCAGGCCAACGTCAGCATTATGACGCACGCCTTCAATTACGGCACGGGCCTGTTCGAAGGTATTCGCGGGTACTACAGCAAAGACGAGGACAACATCCTGATCTTCCGTCTGCGCGAGCACATCGATCGCCTGGTGCGCAACTGCAACGTCATGTGCATGGACATCCCCGAAAAGCTGGAAGACCTCGAGCGGGTCTGCATCGAGGTCGTGCGGAAGAGCGGCTTCAAGGAAGGCGTTTACATCCGTCCTATCGTCTACAAGAACGAACTCTCCCTTGGGCCTCGCCTGAGCGGTGTTCAAAGCAGTTGCTGCTGCTACGTCATCAAACTCGGCGATTACTGCGACATCACCACCGGCCTCGACGTTGCCGTCACGTCCTGGCGGCGGTTGTCCGACAACGCCATCCCCAGCCGCGTGAAAAGCACCGGCAGCTACATTAACTCCGCCCTGGCCTCGAGCGAAGCCAAGGACGCCGGGTTTGACGAGGCCATTTTCCTGCGCGAAGACGGCAGCGTTGCCGAAGGCAGCGCGATGAACCTCTTCATCGTCACGAACAACACGCTCGTCACCACGCCGTCGACCGCCGACATCCTCGTTGGCATCACGCGCAACACGGTCCTAGAGCTTGCCGCCGCCGAACTCGGCCTCAAGGTCGAGGAACGCCCCATTGCCCGCACCGAACTCTACGTCTGCGACGAAGTTTTCTTCACCGGCACCGGCGCGCAGGTCGCCCCTGTCCGCAGCGTCGATCGCCGCCTCGTCGGTAAAGGGGAACCTGGCCTCATCGCACGGCAGCTCCAAAAACTCTACTTCGACGTCGTCATGGGCAAGGTCGCAAAATACCGCTCCTGGTGCACGCCGGTATACTAAACGGAAGTCTTTTTGGAAGGGGTCCGGGGAAGCCTTTTTGTTCACAAAAAGGTTTCCCCGATTCTTTTTTCTACAGCCTTGTTCTTCCCTCGATGGCGCGAGAGAGGGTGACGTCGTCGGCGAATTCGGGGCCGCCGCCCATGGGTACGCCGTGGGCAATGCGGGAGACAGTGATGTGGAAGGGAGCCGCTTGGCGGGAGATGTAGAGCGCAGTGGCTTCTCCCTCGGCCGTGGTGTTGGTGGCGAGGATGAGTTCGCGCACCTCGCCCGAGCTTAACCGCCGCATTAAAGCCCCGGCGGTCAGTTCGTCCGGTCCCATCCCCTCGAGCGGGTTCAGCGCGCCGTGCAACACGTGGTAGGTACCGCGGTAGGTGCCGCCTTTCTCGATCGCCAGCACACCCGCAGGCCGTTCCGTCACGCACACAATGGACTTGTCGCGTCGCGGGTCGGAACACACCGCGCACGGGTCGTTTTCGGTGAGGTTGCAGCAGACCGAACAGCGCCGCACGCGTCTGCGGGCTTCTTCAACGGCCTGACTCAGGAAATGAGCGTCTTCCTCGGGCGCGGATAGCAGGTGCAGCGCAAGGCGTTCGGCCGTGCGTTTGCCAATTCCGGGAAGGCGGCGGAAAGCTTCCACCAGACGTTCCACCGAGGGTGCGTCGATGAGCATTCGCGGTTAGCCCCGAAGCACATCGGCAAGCAGCCGTTCGCGTTCCTCGCGCCACTCGTCGAGCAGGGCCTGGCGGGTCATCAGGTCAACGCGATCCAGGAAAACTTTGCCGTCCAAGTGGTCCATTTCGTGCTGAATAATGCGCGCCTGGAACCCCAGCGACTCGAAATCGAGAGGGGTCCCGTCGATACTGAGGGCACGCACACGGATGCGGGTCGCCCGCGGCACCGGACCATATACTCTCGGAATGCTTAGGCAGCCCTCTTCGCCGAACTCACTGCCTTCCGCCTCCGAAATCTCCGGGTTGATGAGACACATCGGTTCTTGATCCGGCTCATGCAACACGATAATCCGTTTGGATTCAGCCACTTGCGGCCCGGCAAGCCCCACGCCTTCGTAGTGGTACATGGTATCCAGCATATCCTCGGCTAGACGCTGAATTTCCGGCGTCACGGCCGCGATCGGGGCGGCAACCTGGGTCAAGGGAGAATCGGGATAATAGACTACACTCAACACCGACATTTCTTCACTCCTCCGGAAGAGATCGTACCACACCCGCGCTGCCTGAGCAACGGACCGCTATCCTTAACACTCCGGCAGTCGCCGCCATTTCAGCGCCCAGGGCCATGCTGAGGGGCGCGCGGCCCGGGTTTGACCGGTTCCGGAACTGGCTGAAGCTCCACCACAGGCGCCTGGTGGATAATGGATTGAACAGCGCTCGGGGCGTTTTCGGGGATAGGGGCCCCCTCCAACAGAATCAAAAGCGGTTCCAAGGAGTCAATCCTCGTCGGAAACGACACTTCACGCCCGGAGATAAGGTCACGCCCCTTGGAGTATTCCCCGAACAGGCTCACAGACACCGGTTCTTTGCGCAGGTTCAGCAGGTACAGGCAGGGTTTGCCCTCGTACACCGCATAGCGTGTACGCAACCCCTCAATCGGGTAACCGTCCGAGTTGACCGCGCGCGGAACGGGGGGGAGGGACCCAAACTCATATGCCGCATCCAATGCGTGCATGTATTTCACCGGCAAACTGTCGCCGCGCACCAACACCGTGTGCGCCGTATACTCGAAGAGATCCCGGCGCGCGCCGCCGCGCTCGTTGTAAATGCCCGGACTTTCCGTGCGCACCACCGCGCCGCCTTCGCGAATGTAACTCTGTATGGCGGTGAAAGTCTCGTCGTCCATCGCCGGGGCATCCGGAATGACCAGCACCTTCAGTTGGTTGAGCGCACCGGCCCGGCATTGGGCCGCCGTCACAAAACGCACCGAAAATCCAGCAAAACCGGCTCCCTCGTACGCATCCCGGAGCGACGCCAGATAGGGATCGCCGCCGTCAAAAATGCGCGAGGTGGGCGTCCAGAGAATCCCCACCTCCGCCGGACGTCGCTGCAACGCGGCTACGACCGGGGCCAACCGCCGAATGTCGAGAGCCGTAGCGGAAAAACCATCCGCAAATATCGGGTGTTCGAGAAGCGCTCGTCCCTCTTCAGTACGTGACAGCGCAACGCCGTTCGCCCCCTCCAGCACCGTCTCCCAGAGCGTCGCAGCCACTTGCCGCGCAGTCCTGACTGTCGGAACGGCCAAATCTCCATCCACAGTCCATTGCGACGCGATCAACGCGCTGTCGGGGGAAAGGGAACGGTGCAGGGCAAACAACACGCCGGGCATCGGGTAGCCCACCGCGTACCTGGGATGGGCGAGCGTCACGGTTGAACGCACTGCATAGACGATTCCCAGACCGCCCAAGCGCTCCGGATCGATACCAGAAAGCACATCGTCCACCGACAACAGCGTGTCCGGCATCTCGATTCCGCAGGGAATCCCCGCAGTTCGGCTGGCGTCGAGCATGACCTTCTCGTAGACCGCTGCCGTTTGATTCAGATGAAACGAGCGCAAGTCATAGGCATATGTCTTCTTGCTAATCCCCCAGTCAATGGAAACGTCGCTAAACTCTCGAAAATGCGTGCGCCACGTCTGGTTCAGGGTGTTGCGATCTTTGTAGAACTCCTGCAGGCTTTCGATGAACGCCAGGCGGTCTTCCTCGGCCAAGGGCAGAATGCGCGGCGGTTCCAGCACGGCGAATCGCGCGGCCGCGGAGCGTTCGCCCACGATGCTGTGAACGGCGGCCAGACGGGTGCGTAGGACCTTGATCGCAGCGGCATAGTTAAGCGTCCGCGCCTCTCCATCGCTGGGAGCGAGATTCAGCAGTAGCCCCCAGGCACCAGGATCCGACTCCTGCACTCGCAGTGCGGAGTCCGCCGAAGGTCCTGGGAAGGAAGCGCTCAATAGATTGAGCCGGTATCGCGATAGGCGCTCGGCATCGGCCTTGGCGTCAGCCCCCAGATACTCACCGAACAGAAATACGGGGTGTCCCTCGGCCACAAACCCGCCGTTCGCCACCTCCACCTGTGAGAGGTTGGTTTGCAGTTTGCAGGGCGGTTCGTCGCTCTTTGCCGTCTCGGCGAAGACCTGTCGTGCCCGCCAGGCATCATGAACCGCCGACACGAACGCCGCCAAATCGGCAGCCTCGTTCCAGCGGATCTCATTCATCCGACGCGCCGCCAGCTTCGCCGTATCGTGTGCCGTCGCTGCCTTCAAATCCCCGTAGGCTCGAGCAGGCGAATCCGGCAACAGGCCTGAAACGGCCGCCGCCAGCTCCGCTGCCCGTGCGGCCGCACTATCCACCTCCGCCTGCACGGCCGCGCGGTCGAGCACACGCAAACGGAGCACAAGCCGAGCGTCCTGCTCGTCGGAACGGCGCTGAAGCGCAAGCTCCGCGCGGTAATCGCCAGGAGCGAGGGCGGAAGGCTTCCAGAGCATCTCACAAGGGTTCTCGCCCTTCGCAAGCGGCATCTCCAGCGAAGCGTCGTACAGCGGAACGCCAGCACTGCTGGAGATACGCAGTGCAACATGCATCTTGTAGACGTCGTGGCTGGCATCAACACTGACCTTGAACGTCACAGGAGTATCAAGCGTCTGTCCTTGCGGCACCGTTACCGCCAACGAGGCTAAGGGGGACGTGGTGGACTCGCTTTGTTCCACCCACAGGCGGAGTTCAGGCGCGACGACTACCGCCGCCGCCTCGGCGGGCTTCGGGGCGGTGTCCGCGCTTACGACTCCCATCCACGCCACCAACGCACAGCAGATCGTCAAACACGCCACACGCATGCGCCCCACCTTTCCTCGGATTTCCACGTCTCGTTGGAATCTCGGCCTCATTCTAGGCAGCCTCCAGAGAAATGACAACCCTGTGTCTTCTTAACGCGCGCCGCCCGCAATTCGCTGACATGTTACGAGCCGAGGAACTGGCTCAGATGCGGCTACGCCCCACCTGGGCGAGCGCAATACGGAACTGATCGCAGCTCTCAAAGCGGTCTTCCGGACGCTTATTCATGGCTTTCATAATCAGATCGCCAAGATCGTGAGGACAACGGCGATTGACCTCCGAGGGGTGGATCGGGGTCGCCAACAGGTGGCACTGATACAGCGCCTGTAGATTGTCCACTTCGAACGGAACCCGGCCTGCAAACATCGTGTAAAGAGTCACGCCGAGCGAATAAATGTCGCTTTGGGGTGTGGCCTTCTTTTTCTCGATCAGCTCCGGCGCCACAAACATCGGGGTGACCTGCTCGTGGATAGCACCCTCGAAAATCGCCACAAACCCACCGGCGGAAAGGGAGTAGTCGGACAATTTAACCATTCCCTTGCGAGTAAACAAAATATTGGCGGGCTTCAGGTCGTGGTGAGTGAAGCCTTGGTCGTGAATATACTGAAGCCCGTTGCAAACCTGAGCCACAATCACCAACCGCTCCTGCAAATCCCAGGAACGGTTGGCAATATACCAGCGCAGATCCGGACCGTCCACGTACTCCTGAACCAAACAGACGCCATCTTCGCCTTCAATCAACTCGAACACGCGCGTAATATTGGGGTGATCGAATTTGGCGAACTTTGCGACGCTGCGCGCCAGTTCGCGCAGGTGCAGCGCTCCGCGGAAGAAGTTCGCGTTGAAAAGCTTAACCGCGACTACTTTCCCGTCGCGCGTGTCGAGTCCACGGTAGACGGTTCCCGTGCCGCCGCGTCCCAACAGACGGTCCAGCTTAAAATGATAGAGTCTTGTTCGATCGGGCAGTTCGTGAGTCATGCCTGCGTCCTGAACACGAGGGCCGCGCCGCGGCCCTCACAGCTCCAGTTCAATCTCGGGCGCATCGCCCCAGAGCCCATCGAGATCGTAAAAAGCGCGCGCCTCAGTTCGAAATACGTGAAACACGGTGTGACCGTAGTCGAGAATTAGCCACGCGCCGCTCACCGAGCCTTCGCTGCGCAACGGCGCGGTTCCCGCCTCTTTCATGCCCTCGCGCACCGCGTTGTACACCGCGCGCAATTGGGGTTCACTCGAGGCGCTGCACAGCACGAACACGTCGGCTATCACGGTCAAACCGCGCACGTCGTACGCCTTGATGTTCTGCGCCTTATGGTCGGCGGCGAGTTCGGCGATACGCAACGTGGCTACGATGAAGTCCGGAGCCGCCTCGCGCGATTTGGGAACTAGTTTAGCCAAGGAACTTCTCCTGCTCGAATACCGTCACTAGGAACTCCGCGCACCCAATTCGCGACGCAAAATCTCGTTTACAAGCTGCGGATTGCCCCGCCCCTTGGTCGCCTTCATCATCTGCCCCACCAAGAACCCCATGGCGCGTTCCTTACCAGCCTCGAAATCGGCCACCGGCCCTGGGTTCGCCGCGATTACTTCGCGCGCGATCTGCGCCAGTGCATCCGTGTCGGTAATCTGCACCAGGCCATGCTCTTCCACCAACGACTTCGGCGAACGGCCGGTCTTAAACATATCAGGCAACAGGTCCTTGGCGATCTTCCCGCTGATCGTCGCATTGTCGATCAACACCAACAGCTCCGCCAAGGCTTCGGGCTTCACCGGTGACTGCGCAATGTCGAGTTTTTGCTCGACAAGCAGTCCCTGCAACTCAACCATAACCCAATTCGCCGCCGGTTTGGGCGCCGCCCCCGCCTTCACGACGGCTTCATAGTAGTCCGCCATCGCGCGCGTTGCAGTCAATACACCGGCGTCGTACTCGGAGAGTCCATATTCCGCCATAAAGCGGTCGCACCGCGCCCGCGGCAATTCCGGCAGCGTCTCTCGAATCCGCGTTTCCCACGCCTCATCCACGCACAACGGTACGAGGTCAGGATCGGGGAAATAGCGGTAGTCGTGCGCCGATTCCTTGGTGCGCTGGGCAAACGTGACACCGCGATCGGCGTCCCAGCCGCGTGTTTCCTGCACGATCGTGCCGCCTTCGGAAAGCACCTGCTTCTGGCGGGCGATTTCAAAGTCAATCGCCTTCTGCGTGCCGCTGAACGAGGCGACATTCTTTACCTCGGTCTTCACCCCGAACTTCTCCGTGCCTACAGGCCGGATGCTGATGTTCGCCTCGGCGCGCAGCGAGCCCTCTTCCATGTTGCAGTCGCTAACTTCGAGATACTGCAGAATCTGCTTGAGGGCGGTAAGATAAGCGAAGGCTTCCTCCGCGCTACGAATGTCCGGTTCCGTTACGATCTCGAGCAGCGGGACGCCGCACCGGTTGAAATCGACGCCGCTTTCCCCACCGCCGATGGTATGCGTGTTCCGAGCGGTGTCCTCTTCCAGGTGTGCGCGGGTAATTCCAATGCGCTTGGGCTTACCGTTGACGTGAATCTCCAGCCAGCCGCCATGGCAGAGAGGCAGATCGTACTGGCTAATTTGGTAATTCTTTGCGAGGTCCGGATAGAAGTAGTTCTTTCGGTCCATCTTCGACCAGCGCGAGATCGTGCAGTTCAGCGCGAGGCCGGCCGCCACAGACATTTCGACAGCCGCTCGGCTAATAACCGGCAGCACACCGGGCATGCCCAAGCACACCGGGCAAACGTTGGTGTTCGGGGGGGCGTGGAAATTCGTACTGCACGCGCAGAACACTTTCGCCTTCGTGGCGAGTTCCACGTGGACTTCCATGCCAATAACCGCTTCGTACTCCATGGCTCTCCCTTGGCGTTATTCCTCGCCCTTAGGCGATGGACGGCCGCCCCATGTCAAACCCTCGGTGGCGCTCATAGGCATACGCCACACGAATGAGTGTCTCTTCGTCAAAAGGTTTACCCAGCAATTGCAGGCCCGCGGGCAGTCCAGCCTCCGTCAGGCCACACGGCACAGACATCCCCGGCATGCCCGCGAGATTCAGGGAAATCGTATAGATGTCGCTCAGGTACATCTCGAGCGGATCCGCGGTCTTCGCGCCGATCTCGAACGCCGCCGTCGGCGCCGTCGGCGTAATGATCACGTCGCATTTCTGGAAGGCATCTTGAAAATCCTTCCGAATCAGCGAACGCACTTTCTGCGCCTTGAGGTAATACGCGTCGTAGTACCCGCTCGAAAGCACGTACGTGCCTAGCAAGATACGGCGTTGCACTTCCGGTCCGAAGCCTTCACTCTTGGTGCGGTGGTAAAGTTCGGCAACGTCCGCAACCCCTTCCGCGCGGCGACCATAGCGGACGCCATCGAAACGCGCCAGGTTGGCGCTGGCCTCGGCGGTACAAATGATATAGTAGACCGCGATCGCGTATTCGGTATGGGGAAGCGAGACCTCCACAACCTTCGCGCCCCGTGCTTTCAGGGCGTCGATGGCGGTCTCTATCTTCGCGCGCATCTCCGCGTTCAGGGCATCCGTGAAGTATTCCTTCGGCAATCCAAAGGTCAAGCCAGCGACATCGTCACGCAGGGCCGTTGTGTAGTCCGGCACGGGCAGATTGGCCGAGGTCGAATCCCGGCGATCATGGCCGCTGATGGCATTCATCACGAGCGCCATATCCTCGGCATCCTTTGTGAAGGGCCCGATCTGGTCCAGGGACGAAGCGAACGCGACAAGGCCATACCGAGACACGCGGCCGTAGGTGGGCTTCAGCCCGAGACAGCCGCACAGCGCCGCGGGTTGGCGAATCGAACCGCCGGTGTCGCTGCCCAACGAAAAGACGCATTCATCCGCAGCGACCGACGCCGCCGAACCTCCGCTGGAACCGCCCGGCACGCATTTGGTGTTCCACGGGTTCCGGGTCGTCTGTACGGAAGAATTCTCCGTGCTCGACCCCATCGCGAATTCGTCCATGTTGACTTTGCCGAGGAACACCGTACCTGCCGTCTGGAGGCGTTCCACAACAGTAGCGTCAAAGGGACTGCGATATCCCTTCAGAATCTTGCTGCAACATTCGGTCGTCCCGGTCTGCGTGCAAAGAACGTCTTTGAGTGAGGCGGGCACACCGGCCAACGGCCCGAGATCTTGCCCGTGTTTCAGGGCACCATCAACCGCCTCGGCCTGACGTAGACCTTCGTCGCGCCAGACATCGACATACGCCTTGACCTTAGCGTCCACCGCATCGATGCGATCGTAAAAACTCTGCGCGATCTCCACGGCAGTCGCTTCACCCGCACGCAACGCGTCGCGGATCTCGTGGGCAGTACAGCGAAACCATTCACGACTCATGGGTTACTCCGTATCCAGAATACGCGGGACCATGAAATAGACCCCGTCGGTCCTTGGCGCGTTCTGCAGCGCGGCCTCGCGCTCCAACGACGGCTCGACAACGTCCTCGCGGTACACGTTGGTCATATCCAGAACGTGCATCATCGGCTCGATGCCGTCTGTGTTCAGTTCGTTGAGCTTGTCCATATACGCCAGGATCTCGCCCAGTTCATTCACCAAGCGCTCCTTTGTTTCGTCGCTGACGGTCAGTTGCGCAAGACGCGCCACGTAGTCAACATCGGCCTTGCTGAGTTTGGGCATGACTCCTCTTCCTTCATTCTTTGGCCAAAACGCGCCAAATCGTAGCATACCAAAGGGGAATTATCCAAAAGTCCAAGGAAAAGCAAACGCAATGAGACTCGCTGTGCGCGCGATGCCGCATTCGCGCAAGTTCTGTTCCGCAATTTGCCTCTGCTACAATCCCCACGTGAAGCTACGCTGGTTCCTGATAGACGACCGGCGGCGCGGCCTGACGGCAGCGATGCTCTCGCTAACCTTGCACGCGCTGGCGATGTTCGGACTGCTTCTCTACGCGGCAGCCGTCCCCCTGGGCTTCTGGGGTCCCGATCCAGAGCGCCCGGTGCGTGTGCGCCTCCAACGTCCGCCGGAGCGTGTTGAAAAGAACCTAATCGACGTCACCCGTCCCGCCGAACGTCCAGTGGGGGAGACAGATCTGATCGCGGTACAGGACTCCAACGCGGCGAGCCCAGATCCCGCGCAAGGCGAACATCTCGGGCCCGCCACTCAGCGGATGGCGGCGTATGACCAGTTGGGCGCGGCGGCCTCGATTCCCGCTCCGCCGCCGCAAAATAGCGCGCCAACACCGGTCCCGGAACGTACCATCGCCTCGGACCGCCCCAAAGACACACCGCCTCCGGCGACGCCGCCAGCCCCGCCTCAGGAGACTGTCGTCGTGGCCCAAGCAGACGCCCCGCCCGAACCACCGGGCCTGGTGTCGCGCGAAACGGTAGCCCGCGAGCGCGGGGGAGTACGCACGCGCGGCATCGGCGCGTTTGAGGCCATGCGAGACCAGCTCGCGCCGTATCTCAAGGACGTGCGGGACCGTGTCGAACGCGAGTGGCGTGCAATGCTACAGTTGCGCTTCAAAGGCGTTGGGCGGGTCGAGGCGGTTCTGAACTGCGCGATCGCGCCCGACGGACGCTTGATCGCGGTGTCTGTCGTCGAGCCGGGCGCGTCTCCCACGTACGCGCCGTTGTGCAAGGACGCGATCGAACGGGCAGGACCCTTTCCTGCGTTTCCGTTCAGTGTGCCGGAGACGTATCGGGACAAATTCCTGGAAATTCAGTGGACGTTTACCGTGGAGTAGCCCCAAATGTTGCGTGCGGTGATTTTCGATTTATTTGGCACCCTAGTGGACAGTTTTTCGACGCGCGAGCACCTGGCGGTATTGCGGCAAATGGCGGAGCGAGCCGGGGTGGACGAGGAGAAATTCATCGCCCTTTGGAATGCAACAACCAATGAGCGGGCGTTGGGGCGTTTCGAGACCCTGCCCGAGCACATCATCGAACTATGCCAGGCGCTTGGCAATGAAGTGTCGCTTGAAACCGCCCAGGCGTGCGCGGCCTTTCGTGTCGCGCTCACGCAACGTTGCCTGACTCCACGCCCGGATGCTTGCAGCACGCTTAGCGCCTTGCGGGCCCGGGGAATGCGTGTGGGCTTGCTGAGCGATTTCTCGGTGGAAGGTCCCGGTATCTGGCGCAAGACAGCGATGGCCCCGTTGGTTCATTTTGCCGTGTTTTCCTGCGACGTGAAGATGAAGAAGCCCAATCCGGAAATCTACCACTGCGTGTGCAGGGGACTTAGCGTAACCCCCGCGGACTGCCTCTATGTAGGCGATGGGGGAAGCCAGGAACTCTCCGGTGCCGCTGCCGTGGGCATGCGGCCGATCCGGATCGCCGCTCCACACGCAAACCACACCGATCCCCACGTCATCGACCCCGATTCCTGGGATGGGCCCGTGATCAAGAGCCTTTCAGACGTGCTCCGCCTGCTGGAATAAAAGAAGGCGGGACTTGCGTCCCGCCACTCGATTCCCCGCCATTGCCGTCAGGTCGAAAACGTATTGAACCTATCTCAACAAGTGGGTGCCCTCACGATGGCCGTTCGACTTCCCCTCGAGGAGGCATGTCGTTGGCCACGCGAATGTTGGACTCCCGGCTCAATACTAAGGTTTAACGTTTAAGACCCGTCTCGAACAGGGCAGGGAAAAACTGTTTCCTTACTCTCTCTTTCTATCAGAACAACCTCGTAGCGTCAAGAGGCGTCAGAAACCCAAATCGCCGGATAACTTTCAGAAAGAGCGTCAGGGGCGTTGTGTCGTGGAAATATCTTGCCTCTAATCCGCGAAGCGGATGACAGAGCGTAGCCTCGGGTGGAACGGAGCGGCGCCGCCGCGGAGTGGAACCCGGGGGATGCTCTCCCAAAGCAAAGAACCCCGGAACGGGGCGTCAGAAAATGGGGCATTCCTCCAAGAAGGCGATTCTCACACCCGCTGCGCGGGTTCTCTGTTGGAAGGCGCTACCCCAGGGTTCCGCTTCGCTCCACCCTGGGCTACGTTCTATCATCCGCTTCGCGGATTCAACGCGCGCTTACGCCTCGTCTGGAGCCCGCGCATCAAGAGAAGGGCCAAGCAACTTCCGATAAGCCCCGGGGCAATATAGATCGAGAAGAGGCGCGTCATCATGAATAACATCGCGAGAACGGTCTTGAGATATCCACTTTGAGTACTCGGCGCAAGCAACACCGCGACAACATTTTCGCCTGCAAGAAACCACATCAGGAAAATCTGCGCCGCAACAAGAATGAATGCACGCAGCAAGAGGCCTTCCGCGCTGAAAAGTGGGTATCGCCTCAGCTTCATTTCCCTTCCCCCTTTGCATCTCCAAACAAATCCGACTGCGCGGTAAGCATCGCGAACATGATCGCGTCGCCGAGCGGACCGCCCGTTACGAAATGAAGTCGTCTCCCCTTATCGATTGGCGCGCCGAACGCGTGCGCAGTGGCGTAGAGCTGGACAAACATCTCGCGATCGCCGTGAATGCGCGCGTTCGCAATTGAGAATCCTGTGGGCGAGATTGCGTATCCGAAAACCACAGGACCGCTGTCAATATCTCCCGGCCCCTGAACAGCGCCTCGAGGATATTCGCGCATCACCCCAAAGCCCAAGCGTCGATCCGCCAATTCCCGTTTGACCGCGTCGTACAATTCGCGTGAAAGCGCCTTGTCCGCAAAGGAGAGGAAATAGGCCCCGAATGCCGTACCGGAACCGCGCGGCTCGTCCGATGGCTCCCCAGTATCATAGACTTCCGCCTGGAAAAGCAGGCCCGTGCGTGGATCTATACAATGCTCACGAAACCTCTCCATCCATCGCCGCAGGGTTGCACTATGATCAGCGCCGGTTGCGCGCTGATGGAGGGCCAGCGAGGCGGCGACCGTCGTGTTGTCAAGGGCATAGACCTCGTCGGGATACGTCAATAACAATCCCGAGGGACTCTGTTCGAACGCGCGCGTCAAGTACTCCGTAATCTGGTCGTTCAGATCCGCATGCGACATATCCCCTAGGCAGCGCCGTAACCCCAACAATACATTGACATACCCAAGATAGCCGAGGTGGCCGAACTCGTCGCCGTCTATCGCATCAATTGGGTCGGCATCGCCCCAAGACTCGCGGTCGTGGGCGCGAACTTCCGGCGATAGCATCCGCTCGATGCAACGGTCCACGAGCGGGAGATAGCGCTCTCGCATTTCTGGATGCGCCGCAGCCAACTGGGCGAAGCCTATCCCGCTCATTAGATACGTGCCGAAAAGCCACTCTCCGTCCAGTTGGGACGATCCCGTTGCGAACGCCCCGCGGTCCAATCCGTCTGCGCCAGGCGACACCCACTCTTCAACGCCCGCCGCGAGACGGGTTTGAAGCGCAAAATCGCCGTCATACCAGTGTTCCCCCGAGCGCGCACACCACCAATACGGAACCCGCGCCGTAACCAATACGAAAATCAGCACACCCAGTGCGAAAGACATTAATCGCGTTAACAGACTTCGTCCCATAGGCCTCCACCCAGCGGCAACAAACCGCCCCCGGCGCATTATCATCGTCCTAGAGCGAGCATTCAATCCGCTCCCAAACCTTGATGCGCCCGCCCAAGATGCGCCGCCCAAGATGTTGTGTCGTGCCGCTCCTGCAGAGTAGAATGCCGTGCTTTCTGGAGGTTACGCATGACAGCAGCAAATTCGGGTTACGTGGACTATTTTGAGGTGCTGGGTTTGGAGCCCGGCGCTAAGCCCGGCGAAGTCCGCAAGGAATATCGCCGCAGAATGAAGGATCTCGTGGCGGAGATCGCCCGGGTGGAAATCACTCCGGAACGACGCGGGCGTTACCTGCTTGAGATCGCCAAACTGAACGCGGCGCTCTGCGTACTGCGCGATCAGGATGAACGCGACCGCTATTGGGAGACACGCCAAAACCTGATGGCGCTCGAGGAGGAATACCGGCAGGCCGATGCGTCCGGTTCCCAGGAAACCGATCTCCTGCGCCGTCGATATGACGCCCAGTTGCGCGATTTCCTGTCCAAATACGTGGAAGAGGCGATGCTCCTGGCGGGCCGGGATAAGGAAGCGGTGGAAGCCAGTCACTGGGATTCGGCGCACGAACGCCACGCCTCACGCCTGTTGCGCGAGTATCGTCATATGCTCTTCCAGGAGATTCTCGAGCGCTTGCCGTATGCGGAAGTAACCCGGCCCGAGGTGGACTGGAACGAGCGAAGCCGTGCCGTGGCCGCGCTCCTGGCCGGGAAAAGGAGTTAGCACATGGCGCGCGCTTCAACGACTGCGGATCAAGGCAAAGCGGTGGACCTGGAAACCGTTGCGCGGGCAATGGCATGGGCGATATGTAACGGCGACATTGTGAATCTTCGCCTGTTGTTTGCGCCGTTTTCGCCAGCGCGCCGCAACTCCAGCGAGCGCTTTGACCAGCCTAAGTATCTGTACCTTCAGCCCGCCCCGGAGCAGATGGCAACCCCTGAATACTCCGCAGCGCTGGAATTGGTCCGGCGTGGATCCGCGTGGGCCCACATCCAGCGGGAACTGGAGGCCGATCGGCCTGCGCAGCTCCCTTGGGAACTTTTGATGGCGCTTGGGGACCGTGCAGTGGCCTTAGGGAAGTATTCCAGCGCCGCCAGGGCCTACGAAACCTTGCGCATTCGCGGGCGTATGCAGGAAGAATTCCTCACCCAAGCCACGTGCGCATTGGATGCGGGCGACGTACCCACGGCGGCGCGCGCCTTTTCCATTGCCAGCGGGCTGGCCTATAACTACGCAGCGTTTCCAGAACCCGGACCGCAGGTGCCGGACTTTCAGATACGCGCGCTCATGATTCACGGCGAATATCCGCAGACTCCCAGCGATTGTCTCGCCGCGCAAGAGGCCGAGCCGTTTGTTAACAACGCTCTGGCCTACCTCTTGCTCGACCCGGCCATGGCCGCGCGGACCGAGAAATATCCACTTCCACTAAAAACCGCTCTGGCCGCCGAACTGGTTCGCTTAGGCGATCCCGAATGGGACACCTTTGCTCAACGCTACCGTGAGGCCGTCGCCATGGCGGAAAACCTGGGACAACGCCTCGCTCAAGACACCCGGCGGCAGTCTCTGAGTCTGGCGGATGAAATCGCCGCCCAGCGCGAGGCCGATCCCGCCGAATTGATGATTCACTTGCTGGGCCGGGCGATTCCGGAAGGCGAGTGGTGGCAGTATCTCAAGGAATTGGCTTGTCTCCATCCCGCCGGAGTGCTGTTTATTGCGCGCCAGGCGGTGGGGGATACCGAGGTCCTGACGCCTCGGTTCCGTCCGGACAATCCCTTGGGAATCGCTTCGGGCTTGATCGCGGCCCCCGCCACGATGTAAACCTTATTGACGCGCGGTCCGCGCTCGGTCTCTCCGAATCTGCAAAACCTTCGCCCTGTCGGCGGGGATAGACTCAAACCGGAGAGGAAGAGATGAGGGGACGGGCTTTCTGCGGACGAAGCCCGGCACGCAGTACTTATCACAGGGGAAAGTTGGTTATGAACGCCTACCAGATTCATCTCGATCCCGCCCGTATGCCCGATGCTTGGCTCAACCTCACGCCGGACCTGTCGCCCGCGCTTGAGCCGCCGCTTCACCCCGGCACAAAACAGCCGATTCAGCCCAGCGATATGGAGCCCATCTTCCCGATGAGCCTCATCGAGCAGGAAATGTCGGCCGCGCCGATGGTCTCCATCCCCGGCGAGATCATGGACATCTACCGTCTTTACCGGCCCACGCCGTTGCGCCGCGCCTACCGCCTTGAGAAGGCTCTGGGCACGCCCGCCAAGATTTTCTACAAGAACGAAAGCGTAAACCCGGGCGGCAGCCACAAGATCAATACCGCTATCGCGCAGGCTTACTACAACAAGCAGGCGGGCATTACCGAAATCAGCACCGAGACCGGCGCGGGGCAGTGGGGATCGGCCCTTTCCATCGCCACGAGCATGTTCGGCATGAAGTGCACGATCTACATGGTCCGCGTCAGCTTTACCCAGAAGCCTTACCGCCGTACCCTCATGCAGACCTACGGCGGGCACGTCATCGCCAGCCCGAGCGACACGACTAACGCCGGGCGCAGTTTCCTGGCCAAAGACCCGAACACCACCGGCAGCCTGGGCATGGCCATTTCCGAAGCCGTCGAAGTCGCCGCGACCAGCGGCGGCCGCATCAAGTACAGTTTGGGCAGCGTGTTGAATCACGTCCTGCTGCACCAAACCATCATCGGCGAAGAAGCCAAGCTCCAGTTGGAGTCCATCGGCGAATATCCCGACACCGTCATTGGGTGCTGCGGCGGCGGCTCCAATCTGGGCGGCATAGCCTTCTCGTTCGCGCGCGACAAAATCCGCAACGGCAAGAAGGTGGACCTCGTCGCGGTCGAGCCGGCCTCGTGCCCGACGCTCACCCGCGGCATCTACGCCTATGACTTCGGCGACACCGGCCAGATGACGCCATTGCTCAAGCAGTATACCCTCGGCCACAATTTCGTGCCGGATAGTATCCACGCGGGCGGCCTTCGCTACCACGGCGTCGCGACCCAGATCGCGCACCTCGTGAAACACGGCAACATGCGCGCACTCGCGGTACATCAGAATCCCGTGTTCGACGCGTGCCTTACCTTTGCGCGCGCCGAAGGCATCGTGCCCGCGCCAGAGTCCGGACACGCCATCCGCGTCGCCATCGACGAAGCGCTGAAGTGCAAAGAGTCCGGCGAGGTCAAGACGATCCTGTTCAACCTCAGCGGCCACGGCAACTTCGACATGACCGCGTACGAAGGCTATCTCGCGGGACAACTCGTCGACCACGAGCTTTCCGACGAAGTGATCCAGGCGGCCGAAGCGGCGATCCCGAAGGTGTAACCCCTTCTGTATCTTTTGGCCGGGGAATTCCACGCCGAGGATTCCCCGGCTATTCTTTTTCGTTGCTTCTCGCCGTAATGCCGCGATTTTGGACAACTTCACACTCATCAATCCCCAGTTTCCTAATTAATCTGGAATTGCCTTGAGTACGTTGATGGCGTGGTTGAGTGGGTAGAGGTCAGCGATTTGGATGCAGTAGCTTCCGATGCGGGCTAGGGACAGGACGCGTTGGTGGACGGTGT